>DATMGD010000080.1:0-53423 GCA_035555855.1 Xanthobacteraceae bacterium | reverse complement strand
GACCTCGACCGGCAAGATCCAGAAATTCAAGCTACGCGAGATGACGCGGGATATCTGAAGCAAGCGGCGAATTGCTTCAGGACAGGGCGACGGATTCTGCCACAGGCTTCTTGCGCAGAAACGACTGGCGAAGCACTTTTTTGAACGGCACCTCGAAACCGCGAAAACTGAGAAGCGATACCGCGATTAGAGTGCCGAGGAACAGCAGCATCATCCAGGACGAGCGGAATAGCGCTGGCTCATAGCTGCCGCCGAAAAGCGTGACAGCGGCGATAAACGCAAGCTGCAGCGGATAATGCAGCAGATACGTCGAATAGCTAATGTCGCCCAAGAACGAGAGCGGCTTCATCACGCGATGCAAGACGCCGTCCAGGAAGGCGAGGCAGCAAACCAGCACTGCAAAGAAGCCGGTGTAGAGAGCATAGCTTGCCGTCTCAATATTTGTTGTCAGCGGCCCTGTCGGCGCGCTGCTCTCGGAGCGGGGCATGAAAACGATGAGCGCGAGCAGCAGCGCTGCTGTGCCGTAAAGCTCCGGCTTCGATCGCTCGATCCGGCGGCGTTGCGTATAGAACCAGGTGAGGGCGCCGCCGATGAAAAAGCACCAAAGCCCGCGGCCGAGCGGCATGTTGATGTCGGCATGAACAAGCCCAAGGCCTGCCACCGCGATTGCAAGGAGGTAGAAGATGTTTACTGGCACATAACGAAGCAGAACAAAGAAGGCGATGTAGAGCAGCGCTTCGATCGATATGGACCACGACGGGGGATTGAACGGCACTACGCTCAGGGAAGGGATAAAGCCCCAGTTCTGAATGAACAGGAGGTTTGCGAGAAAATGCCACTGATCGAGGTTTTCGCGGTAGAGCACAAAGCGGTCGAACAGCAGGAATAAAAAGACCTGCAGCACGATCGTCAAAATCAGCGTTGCGTAGTGTAGCGGTGCGAGGCGGGAAAACCGCAGAATAAAAAATTGCCGCGCCGACACGTCGCCGTCGGCGATCGTCCTTGCGTATTTGATAAAGAAAATCGCTCCCGACAGAACGAAAAAGAAATCGGCACCGAGCCAGCCTTTGTCATAGATCGGCGCGAGAAGGCGGAGCAGCGGAAAGCTTTCCCGAGGCGCGCCATACTCCGTGACATAGAAGAACACCGGCCAGTGGTGAAGAACGACGCAAATTGCGGCAAAGCCGCGCGCGACATCTAGCGTGAGGAGCCTGTTATCCGACTTCATGAGGAAAAGCTTAAATCACACAGCTTGTTTGGCAGAGGGAACGTGAGCAGGGTCGTGCTGCCCGATGAACGGGATGAAAAAAACCCGTGCCGAGGCGCGGGTTTTTTTGAGGAGCGCGTAATGCTCAGCGGCCGTATTGGCCGGTCGCCTCGTTCCACCAGTAGAGTAGCCCGCAAGTCCAGGCTTCCTGTCGTGTCAGTTCCTTGTGGCGTCTCCAGTTCTTGGCCATCGCGGCCGTCACTACTCCGCCGGGACAGACCATGATCCACCATGCGGTGCCGGTGTGAATGCTACTGGAGCCGGGAGGAGGTGGTGGTACGGTGATCGCCGAAGCCGTGAACGGGCTCATGGAAAATGCCACGATAAGCAAAATCGTAGTGATTCTTTTCATATTCAGTAGCTCCTTGCCGACCTGTGATGCCGTGAAATTGCAGGGGTATCTGAAGAGAACCAATCGATTGGCAGATTTTTCAGTGTGAAATGATCACACAACTGGCGATTTTTTCAATGGGGCTGTGGAGTTCATATATGCGGATGGTTCGGATTTCTTGACCCACTCGCTTATCTCGTTACCCGCGCCACCAGACCAGGTTTGCGGCGCGGGTTTTGATTTGCCGTAGAGAGCGGATCAGTAGCGGCCGTATTGGCCGGTCGCCTCGTTCCACCAATAGAGCAGGCCGCAAGTCCAGGCTTCCTGGGTGGTCAGCTCCTTGTGGCGTTTCCAGTTCTTGACCATCGCGGCGGTCACCACGCCGCCCGGGCAGGCCATGATCCACCATGCGGTGCCGGTGTGAATGCCGCCGTTGGCCGGGATTCTCGGCGCTTGGCCGAAGCTTGGGACAGAACTGAGTGCAAATGCTCCTGCCAGAAAAATCGTCGCGATCTTTTTCATCTTGCTAGCCCCTTCGATCGTTCGTTGTGAAAAGCGAGATCAGGCCCCGGTAGAGATCACCACACCTGCAAAAGAGGCTAGCGTTCGGCCCGGGCGGGAGCAATTCGGGAAGGCGCGTCATCCGCTTTATCGTGGTGGAGCAGGCGAAAATGCCACACTATCATCAAGCCGTTGATCGCCCGGCGATTTTGAACGTTTAACCGGTCACGGCATGGCTTGCCGTCGATAACAATCGGCGAAAAGCGTGATCGCTATCACGCGGCAAAAAAAGCAAAAGCCCGTGCGGCTGGCACGGGCTTCCGGCTTTCGGTTGTCAGGCGCCTAGTGTTTTTGTTGCGCGTGCTTGCGATGCTTGGCGCGTTTGTGCGTTGATTTTTTCTGTTTCTTCGCCGCCGGATCCTGATTGAGCATCAGACCGCAGGTCGCGGCTTCCGTTGCGGTCAGTTCGCGTTGCTGTTGCGCATTCGCGATCAAGGCGGCGACGATGATGCCGACGCCGCAAACCTGCGCGGATGCCGCAATCGGCGTGAAGGCGATCGCGAACGCGACCGGAATCGCAAGCCATTTCGTTTTCATATTTCCCCCAGCGGATTCTGGCTTGCGCCGGAGCGGCGAGCCATGCCCGCCAAAAAGGCTAGAGGAGACGGCCGTGTCCCGCAACGGCGGACTCACAGAAACGAAAAGCCCGCGCCGCTGGTGCAGCGCGGGCTGTATTGTTTGCAGGGGTTGCCGCTTACGGGCGGTGGTTGCGCGGCCGCGAGAACAGAAAGAGCGTGCCGCAGCTCCAAGCTTCTTGAGCGGTCAGCTCGCGGCGATCGCGGTAATTCGCGGCGAGAGCCGCGAGGACGACGCCGCCGGCGCAGCCGATGATGAGCCACGGTGCGGCGCTCGAACCGCCACCGCCGGCGACGACCTTCGGCGGGCAGTAATAGGCAGCATGGCCGGTTGCCGGAACGGAGAGCAACGTGGCGGCGGCGAGCACCGCAGCCGTCAGTTTTTTGAACTTCATGGTATTCCTCCTCGTTTGGTAGGCCGGCACGCGAGGTGCCGGACTCCGGTTGCAACTGCTCGCCAAAGAGGAATGGATCGCGGCTCGCACGGATCATGCGAGAGACCGAATAGACGGCCGTGCGTACGAGAGAAAACGCTGCTAATTTTTTACTGCGGCGAGTTCACCAGTGCGCAACATCGCCAAACACAACAAAACGAGCAGCGATAATTTATCGAAAATTTGTCTCAAAGGTTGTGAGGAATATTTTCGTAGCTAAAGGGTAAGGATAACCGTTGAGGTTAAGGACCGCGCCGTTGCACGAAAAAGCCCGCACCGGTTGTGCGGCGCGGGCTTTTGTCGCAGGCGTTCGCGGATTAGCGGCCGTATCGGCCGGTCGCTTCGTTCCACCAGTACTGCAGGCCGCAGGTCCAGGCTTCCGGCGCGGTGAGTTCCTTGTGGCGGCGCCAGTTCTTCGCCATCGCGGCGGTGACGATGCCGGCCGGGCAGGCCATGATCCACCACACGGTGCTGGAGCTGATGCTGCTGCCCACCACGGGCCCGCAACGAACGCAAACTGCGGCGCCCGCCGGAGCGGTGCTGACCGCGAGCGTGCCGGCCATGAGCGAAGCAGCCAACGCCATCTTCAATGCTTTCATCGATTTATCCTCACTGACTCGATCGGGATGCCGAAGACGGCGATCCCGGTTGGTTACTTGGGCTCGGTGAGGCGGGCCGAATCGGCGGCTGTGCGGTTTTGCACAAATGCTTCCCGGTGTTCCGGGAGAGCAGTGCGCTCGGGTCAGCTACGCGGCTTTAAGAGCCGCGGATCTGGCGAGGCGCAACATCGTCAACTCCAACCCAACGAGTTCGCTCAGATTATTGGAAAATTTGGCAGGTCGGCGGACAATGAAAAATCAGCGTTAAACGTTAGGGCTAACAATCGAGGTTAAGGGCGGCATTGCGCCGTTTCCGCGCAAGGCAATGGCATGCAGCAAGAGGCAGCCGAACAGGCCGGCGGCCTGTAAGTGCAGGAGCAGGGGCGGACGGAAAAAACTAATGCACGGTCTCTTGCGAGAGCCGTGCGATTTCGTCCTTGAGGTGCAATTTGCGTCGCTTGAGTTCTGCGAGCTTGAGATCGTCGGCGCCCAGGTGAGACGCGGCATCCGCGATCTCCCGTTCAAGCGCCAGGTGCTGTTGTTTGAGATCGGTCAGGTCAGCCTGACTGGACATTGGGAAAGTCCCTCCGTTTCAGGTTCGGCTCGATGCAAAATCCTGTCACGAAACTTCGCGGGTGTCGAGTTTGCATGAATGAAAGAAACATCAATTTTTCCAGTTTTGCGGAGAGCGGCGGAACGCTAAGCTCTTTGCATGGGCGGTGATTGGCCATCGATGATCAGCCAGGAAGAACGCGAACTGCGCGTGGAACTCGAGCGGTTGCGGCAGGAACACCGCGATCTCGATGCGGCCATCGACGCGCTGATGGCGCAGAGCGGTTACGACCGGTTGCAGGTCCAGCGCCTGAAAAAGCGGAAATTGCAGATCCGCGACCGGATCGTGGAATCCGAGGATAAATTGTTCCCCGATATCATCGCGTAAAATGAAACCGCCCGATGCGATTTCGCACCGGGCGGCAAAAGCACATTAAAGGCAAATCAAAGCGCGGCGAGCAGGTTCGCAGCCTTGGTGGTTTCGGCCTGACCCGGATTTTCCTCGATGTTCAGCACCTTTACGGTGCCGTTTTCGACATACATCGAGTAACGCTTGGAGCGCACGGCACCGAGGCCGCGGCCGGAAGCATCGAACGCCATGCCGATGGCCTTGGCGAAATCGCCGTTGCCGTCGGCGAGGAACACGACCTTGCCGTCACCGCCGGTCGCTGCCGACCAGGCGCCCATGACGAAATGATCGTTCGTGGTGGTGACGGCGATGGTATCGATGCCCTTGCTGCGGAATTTCTCGGCTTCCTCGATATAGCCGGGCAGGTGATTGCGATGGCAGGTCGGCGTGAAGGCGCCGGGCATGCCGATCAGCACGACCTTTTTGCCGTTGAAGATATCAGCGGTGGACATTTCCTTGCCGCCGCCCTCGGCCATCACGCGAAAGGTCGCGTCCGGCAGTTTGTCGCCCGGTTTAATTGTCATTGCATGCTCCATTGCAGGGATTGAAAAGAAGTCAGCGAAGGGTTTGTGCTCATTCGAGCGGAATTTCAACTTCACGCGCGCCGCTCTCGATGGCAAGCGTCAGGATCAGCTTCGGCGGGATAGGCTTGGCGCCCGGCGGTGCGCCGTCGAAGGCAAGCGAAAAACGCGTAAGCCCGTCTTCCTCGCCGAGCTTCTCGGGCAGCGGCAGCGCCCACTGGTCGCTCGGGCCTTCGGCAAAGAGCTGCGGGTTGCTGCCGGCGGGGGCCTTGATCGTGATGGTGGCGCGCGGCTTGTCGCCGTGCTCGACGCGGATATTCATGACGGCGAGGGCGTTCGGCTTGTCGGCATTCTCGCCGAGGGTCGCGCGCAGCGGCACGGCGGTTATTGCCTGTTCGAGCGCCTCGGAAAGATCGCCGCTCTCGACCGGGATGACGAGCGTCGTTTCGGCTCGCGCAGGAACGCAGAGTTTTTCGCAGACGGCGAAATCGAGCTTGAGATGCAGCTTGATCGGCTGGCCGACATCGGCGGGCGCGATCGCCACCGGAAAAACGACGCGGTCGTGATAGCCGATCGACTTCGACCCGCTTTCGTCGACGAACATCACGGGCGCGGGCCATTCGACTTTTGCGGATTGCAGATTTTCGGAGCCCGACCAGTCGAAACGCGGCGGCACACCGGCGTCACCCGGATAGCGCCAGTAAGTTTTCCAGCCTTTCTCGAGCCGGACTTCGATACCAGCGCGCGGGCCGTCGCCGCCGGCATCGGCGATCAGCCGCACCTGCGCGTGACCGGCATCGAACCATTCCGATTCGAGCGCGAACGCGGCGCGCGACGGCGAGAGCGCGAGCAGGAACACAAACGCGGCGGTGACGTTTCGAAAACACGAAGAGATCATCGGCATTTCCTAGCGCGCGCGAGGTTTAGCGCCTAGCCACTTTCGCGTGAATTAAGGCAGGCAGGGCGGAGGTTGCAATGCCACAAATCAGGGATAGTCTTTCATCATGAAGATTGGCCCTACCTCAATCGAAAGCGGGCAGACGAAGACGCCCGGTTACCTCGACGGCCAAATCCTTGTCGCCATGCCGACCATCCAGGATGACCGTTTTGCGCGCACGGTGATTTATATGTGCGCGCATTCGCCGGAAGGCGCGATGGGCATCGTCATCAACAAGCCGGCGCCGAACGTCAAATTCCACGATCTCCTCGAGCAGCTCGACGTCATCCCGAAAGAGACCGGCGAGCCGATCCGCATTTCGGCGATCCCGGTGCTGAAAGGCGGTCCGGTCGAAACGCAGCGCGGCTTCGTGCTGCATTCGGCGGATTTCTTCATCAAGGATTCGACGCTTTCGATCGATCAGGACATTTGCCTCACGGCGACGCTCGACATCCTGAAAGCGCTGGCGCGCGGCGAGGGCCCGACGAGCGCGATCCTTGCGCTCGGCTATGCGGGCTGGGCGCCGGGCCAGCTGGAAAGCGAAATTCAGGCGAACGGCTGGCTCAACTGCGCGGCCGACGACCAGTTGATTTTCGGCAGCACGCCCGAAGCGAAATACGCAACGGCGCTGCGCAAGATCGGCATCGACCCGGCGCAGCTTTCAACCGACGCCGGCCACGCCTGACTTCATAGTTATAATTTCCGCATCATGTATTTGGCGCTCTCGCCATAGGGCGCGAGCGCAGCGCGCAGCGCCTTGTCCGCTGCGGGCTTGAATCCCTGTGCGGACCACAGAACATCCGAACCATAAACCGAAACCAGTGCGAGACGCGGAAGATCATTCTTCTTCGCGACGCGCGTGAGGATCGCGACGAGCATCGCCGCCGCGCCATGCCCGCGCGCTTCGGGCAGAACGGCGACGTCATGCACGAACAGGCATTCGGGCGCGGGCGGCAGCGCGTGAAGAAGCGTATCGAGCGGCGGAACCTGTTTCAGGTGCCACGGATGCGCAAAAGCGTAGCCGACGACTTCCGTCTCGCGAGCGAGAACGAGGCAGCCCTCGGCGAACAGCGCGAGCTTCTCGGCGAAAATTTCCGGCCGTTCGGGAAGATCAGGGTGGACAAGATCGGCAATGCGCTGGACGGCGTCGAGGTCGGGTTTCGTTGCCGGGCGCCACTGCGGCTTCATGCCGGCGATCAGCTCGCGCGCGCCGCCGCGCGCCGTTCCATCGGTTGCATCGGCGCCACGAGCGCTCGCGCCTGCTCGGCGGTCATCGGTTCGCCGAAAATGTAGCCTTGCGCGAAATGACAGCCGAGCTGGTACAGCTCGACGGCGTCGGAGTCGGTTTCGGCGCCTTCGGCGACGACTTCCATGTTGAGGTCGTGCGCAAGCGCGATGATCGAGCGCAGGATGACCGGCCGCGCGCCGCCGCGCGAGGAGCCGCGCACGAATTGCTGGTCGATCTTGATCGTATCGAACGGGAAGCGCTGCAAGTAGGCGAGCGACGAATAGCCGGTGCCGAAATCGTCGAGCGAAAGACCCGCGCCCAGCTCGCGGATGCGCGCCAGCATCTGCGCCGCCAGCTCGGGATTTTCCATGACGAGCGACTCGGTGATCTCCAGCTTGAACGTGCCGGGCGCGAGCACGTTGCGCGACAGGACACCCTTGATGTCCTGAATGAGGTCATGGCGCAGCAGCTGACGCGAGGAGACATTGACGCTCATGAAGACGGGCGATTGCGCCGACATTGCGCGCTGCCATAGCGCAAGCTGATGCGCGGCGCGTTCGAGCACAAAGTGCCCGAGATCAACGATCAGGCCCGTCTCTTCGGCAATCGGGATGAACTCCGCGGGGCCGATGCGGCCGAGGCGCGGGTGGTTCCAGCGCAAGAGCGCCTCGAAGCCCGCGACCGAGCGATTTTCGAGCCGGATGATCGGCTGGTAGAGGACGGCGATTTCGTCGCGCTCGAGCGCACGGCGCAAATCGGATTCCATCGTGAGCGCGTCGATCTTCTGCGTGCGCATCGCCGGGCGGAAGACTTCGATGCGGTCGGCGCCCTGCTGCTTGGCGTGATACATCGCAAGCTCGGCGTTCTTCAGCACATCTTCGTGTTGCTGCATCGTGCCGTCGGTGAGCACGAGGCCGATCGAAGCGGTGAGGAAGATCTGGCGCGCGCCAAAGCCGATCGGCGCGCGCAGGCTGCGGCGGATGGTATCGGCGAAGGCCGTGATGCGGGCAGGATCGCGCTCGGACAAGAGGATCATGCCGAACTGATCGCCGGCAATGCGGGCGAGGGTGTCCTGCGGTTTCAGGAGCCGCGACAGGCGGCGCGTGATGGTGAGCAGGATCGAATCGCCGACCGCCATGCCGGCGCTGGCGTTGACCTGCTTGAAGCGGTCGAGATCGATGATGATGACGGTCGGGCGCACGGCATCGCCGCCGGTCGCCGCCATCTTGAGCGCGGATTCGAGACGATCAAGGAACAGCTCGCGATTGGGGAGACTCGTGAGGTTGTCGTGCACCGCGTCGTGCAGCAGGCGATCCTGCGCGATTTTGTTTTCGGTCGTATCGGCAAGCGTGCCGACGACGCGCAGCACCTCGCCGTCCGAGCCGACGACGGGCCGGGCGCGCAGCATGAACCAGAGATAAGTGCCGCTCTCGGAGCGCAGGCGGAATTCTTGCGCGATGCGGCCGCGGCGCTGCTCCAGCATCGAGTCGAGCGCCATGCGGAAACGGTCGCGGTCGCCGGGATGAAGGAACTCCAGCCAGTCGGCGGCGGAAGTTTCGAGCGTGCCGCGCTTGAGGCCGAGATGCTGCTCGGCTTCGGCGCTGGTGTAGATGAGATCGCGATCGACATCCCAGTCCCAGACGATGTCGCCAGCGCCCGTGAGCGCGAGGGCGCGGCGCTCGACATCGCTGACGATGCCTTCGGCGCCGACGCCGGCAAACGCATGTTGCATGACGGTGAAGCCGATGAGCATGACGATCAGCTCGAGGCCGCCCAAGAGCGCCGGCGCAATCAGATCGTTGGTGAGAACGCCGGCGACGGCAAAGCCCGCGGCGAGCACCCAGACGGTGAGCAGGAACCAGGTCGGGATCAGCAGCACCGCGCGGTCGTAATTGTGGGTCGCAAGATAAACGACGAGGCCGAAGCCGACGATGGCGACGGCCAAGAGCGACAAGCGCGCGATGCCGGCGGCGATCGCCGGATCGACGAAAGCGACGGCGACGAGCAATGCAAGGAAGGCGAGCCAGCCTGCCGCAAGATGCGAGTAGCGCACGTTCCAGCGGCCGAGATTGAGATAGGCAAAGAGGAAGACGATCAGCGTCGCGGCAAGGATCGCTTCACCGGCCGCGCGCCAGAACTGTTCGGCGCCGGGAGAAAGCGCGAACACTTTATTCCAGAAGCCGAAGTCGATGCCGATATAACCGAGCACGGCCCAGGCCAGCGCCGCGGCGGCGGGAAACATGATCGAGCCCTTGACGACGAACAGGATCGTCAGGAACAGCGCGAGCAAACCCGAAACGCCGATGACGATGCCGTTATAGAGCGTGAAGGAGTTGATCTTGCCTTTGTAGGCTTCGGGTTCCCACAGATAGAGCTGCGGCAGGTTGTTCGACGCAAGCTCGACGACGAGTGTCACGGTCGTGCCGGGGTCGATGGTGATGAGGTAGATGTCGGCGTCGTTCGAGATTTGTTTTTCCGGGCGGAAGCCCTGGCTCGGCGTGACGCTGACGATGCGTTTCGAGCCAAGATCGGGCCAGAAGATGCCGGAGCCCGCCATCGTGTAATGCGGCGCGACGATCAGGCGGTCGACCTGCTCGTCGGTGTTGTTGGCAAGCGCGAACACCGCCCAGTCGGAAGTGCCCTTGATGACGCTCGCGATCACCTCGATGCGGCGGACGATGCCGTCGGAGCCGGCGGCGGTCGCAAGCTGCACGCGGTCGCCGTCGGTGGTGTAGCGCTCGGTCGCCGGGAGAAGATCGACCGCGGCGGTACCCTTGCGGATCGAAACCGCTTCGAGCGCATGCGCATTGCCCGCGCTGAAAAGCGCGGACACAAGCAGGCAAAACGCGATCAGGCGGTTACGCAAAATCAATCCCCACACACCGCCCGGAAGGGATCGTCTCCGAGGGCGGCGGAACGTAGCTTCGGGTTAAGGCAGCGAGAAGGCAAGGTTTCACCCCACCGTCAGCACGATCTTGCCGATATGGGCGCTCGTATCCATGCGGGCATGGGCTTTCGAGGCTTCCTTCAGCGGATAAGTGGAATCGATCACCGGCTTCACTTTGCCGGCGGCGAGAAGCGGCCAGGCCCTGGCTTCGAGGTCGCGGGCGATCATCGACTTGTCGGCGTTCGAGCGCGGCCGCAGCGTCGAGCCGGTGTGGGTGAGGCGCTTTTGCATGATCTTCAGAAGATTGATCTGCACCTTGTAACCCTGCTGGGTGGCGATCTGGACGATGCGGCCTTCGACGGCGGCGGCGTCATAGTTGCGGCCGGTGTATTCGCCGCCGACCATATCGAGGATGAGATCGGCGCCTTTGCCGCCGGTCGCCTTCTTCACTTCCTCGACGAAGTCCTGCGTCTTGTAGTTGATCGCGAAGTCCGCACCCAATTTCTTGCAGGCTTCGCATTTCGCGTCGTCACCGGCAGTGACGATGACGCTCGCGCCGAGATTTTTCGCGAGCATGATTGCGGTGGTGCCGATGCCGGATGAGCCGCCGTGGATGAGCAGCGTCTCGCCGGCTTTCAGTGCGCCGCGTTGAAAGACGTTGTGCCAAACCGTCATGAAGGTTTCGGGGACGGCGGCGGCTTCCACCATCGAGAAGCCCGAGGGAATGGGAAGCGCGATCGCGTCATCGGCGATGCAGTATTCGGCGTAGCCGCCGCCCGCGACGAGCGAGAGCACTTTATCTCCGACCTTGAATCGCTTGGCATCCTTGCCCGCGGCAACCACTTCGCCCGCGACCTCGAGGCCCGGAAGATCGGAGGCGCCCGGCGGCACCGGATACTTGCCTTCGCGCTGCATGACATCGGGGCGATTGACGCCGGCGGCCGCGACCTTGATCAGCAATTCCGTCGGGCCGGGAACGGGAAGCGCGCGCTCTTCCGGCACCAGCACGTCTGGCCCGCCGGGCTTGGTGATGGCGACAACGGTCATGCGGGCGGGCAGCGACATTTTGTTCTCCGGGTCTTGCAAGGAAGGCTCTGTCCTACGATTGTCGCGCCGCGCTGACAACGGCGGGCCGGTCGCGTTAACCTTGCCGGGGGCCGCAAAAGCAGGAGCGAGACGCCATGGAAGAGCCGGCGGAACCGCGAAAAAAGGTCGTTCACGAAATCGGGCAGGATCTGTCGCAGCTCTCGGTTTTCGAGCTGAAAGAGCGAATTGTCGCGCTTACCGAGGAGATCGCGCGCATCGAGAAGGCGGTGAAAGCCAAGGAATCCTCGAAAAGCGCAGCCGACAGTTTCTTCAAACGCTAGAATGGCGCAGCTGCGCGGCAATCATTCAAATTTTATTAAATTAACCATCAATTAAGGTTTCCCGACCATTATGGCGGTGTCCAACATTTGGACGCGAGTGGCTCCTGTCCACTCTTTTGACGCCTCCCTGTGAAATCACTTTAGAGCCACCTCTGGTGGCTCTTTTTTTATGCGCAAAGCGAACGAGTTAGTCGGTTAACGCGCGCACACATTTGTCTCGCACCGGGACGAAATTTGCGGCGCGCGTTTTGCACAGAGTCTCTCGCGCGCCGTTCGTGAATCTTTTGACAAGCAGGCGGCGCATGGCGCATCAATGAAACGGGACGGGAGTAGCGTTAATGCCGGGTGCCACATCGAATTCGACCGATCCGGTCGTGCTGGCAAAGCGTTTGGCCACAGGGAATACATTCACCGCACTGTTCCGCGAGGGCATGGCGCTCGTCGAAGCGACCGCCGCCTATCTCGACGGGCCCGGCCGCGTTGAAGCGAAAGATCTCGATCGCCCGGCCGCACTCAACTACGCGACCGAATCCATGCGCCTCACGACGCGGCTGATGCAGCTTGCGTCGTGGCTTCTCCTGCAACGCGCGGTCAACGAGGGCGAGCTGACCTTCGATCAAGCGCGCACCGAGAAGATGAAGGTGAAGCTCTCGCCGTTCCCCAATCTCGAGCCGGATGTCGTCAATTCGCTGCCGGCGAAACTCGTCGCCCTGATCGGCGACTCGCGCCGCCTGCACGATCATGTGCTGCGCCTCGATGCGCTGGTCTATGGCACGCCGGCCGAGCCGGAAGCCGCGCCGTCGTCGAACCCGGTCGAAACACAGCTCGGCCTTCTGAAGGCGGCGTTCGGCCGCCAGCGCTGAGCCGATATCCGAAAAGCGGACCTCCCGCGCGGCGGCAATAACTGCTGCGCGGACGCACGGATAGGGCTATGAAGGCGCCCGATGAATGCGCCCGACCAGAATTCCGGCCAGCTTTCCGAGCTTTACGGAACCGTGCTCCTGCACGACAACGCGCCCGACGCGGGCCGCAGCCTTTTGTTCGAGAAACCCTCGCACGTGCTGACGACGCGCAAGCGCGGCGAAGTCGCGGAACTCCTGCGCGAAGCCGAAGCGCAATCGCGCGCGGGCAAGCATCTGGCCGGCTATCTTTCTTACGAGCTTGGGCTTGCCTTCGAGGAACGGCTCGCGCCGCTCCTGCCGGAGGAGACGGCGTTTCCGCTGTTCTGGCTCGGCGTCTATGACGCGCCGGCCGAGATGGACCGTATCGCGGCCTGGCGCTGGCTGAAGGAGCGCGCCTCGCGCGAGCTGGTGCAAGTCGGCGACATGCGCTTTTCGATGGCGCGCGACGAATACGGCGAAGCCTTCCGCAAGGTGATGGACTACATCTTCGCGGGCGACGTCTATCAGATCAATCTCACGATGCGTTCGCGCTTCCGTGTACAGGGCGATCCGCTCGCGCTCTATCGCGATCTTTGCCGCAACCAGCCGGTGGCGCATGGCGCGTTCATCGCAAGCGGCGAGCATCATGTGCTGTCGCTTTCGCCTGAACTTTTTATCGAAAATCGCGGCGGCCGCATTGTCACACGGCCGATGAAGGGCACGGCGCCGCGCGGAACGACGCCCGCCGAAGACGAAGAGATCAAGCGCGCGCTTGTCGCCGACGAGAAATCGCGCGCCGAAAACCTGATGATCGTCGACCTCCTGCGCAACGATGTCGGGCGCATTGCGAAGATGGGCAGCGTCAAGGTCGAGAGCCTGTTCTCGGTCGAGACCTATCGCAGCCTGCATCAGATGACCTCCACCGTCGCGGCGGATCTCAAGCCGGGACTGCAATTCGGCGACATTCTGCGGGCGCTGTTTCCGTGCGGCTCGGTGACCGGCGCGCCGAAGATTCGTGCAATGCAGATCATCCACGAGGTCGAGCGCGGCCCGCGCGGGCTTTATACGGGGTCGATCGGTTATCTCGCGCCGAACGGCAATTTTGCCTTCAACGTCGCGATCCGCACCGCCGTGATCGACGCCGAAGGCCGCGGCGAGGTCGGCATCGGCGGTGGCATCGTCGCGGACTCGAAGGAAGAATCCGAATTCAACGAGTGTCTCCTGAAACTCGATTTCTTCCGCCGCGCTACCGAGCCGCCGGGGCTGATCGAAACGATGCTCCATGACGAGCGCGGCTTCTGGCTGCTGGAACGGCATCTCGCGCGGCTTTCGCGCTCGGCGGCGCATTTCGGCTATCGTTATATCCGCGAAGAGGCGATGGCGGCGCTCAACCAGGCGGTCAAGGATAAACCCGGAGCCTTGCGCGTGCGGCTCGTACTTACGCCCGAAGGCCGGGCGATCGCCGCCGCCGTGCCGCTGCCGGCGGTGAAGCCCTTGCGCTTTATGCTGGCGGACGACCGGATGGACTCCGGCGATCCTTTGCTGCGCTACAAGACGACGCGGCGCGCGATCTACGACATGCCCCGCGAAGAAGCGGCGAAGTTCTTCGGCGCCGACGAGGTGATTTTCCGCAATGAGCGGGGCGAACTGACCGAAGGCAGCTTCACCAACATCTTCATCGAGCGGGACGGCACGCTGCTGACGCCCGCGCTCTCCTGCGGGCTGCTTCCCGGCACGCTGCGTGAGCAGCTGATTGCCGAGGGCAAGGCGCACGAGGCCGTTCTCACGCCGCGCGATCTTGCGAGTGCCGATAAAATCTATCTTGGTAATTCGGTGCGGGGGCTCGTGCCGGCCGGGCATATCGATAACGCGGGGGCCGCTTCGCGTATTCTCGAAAACACCTGAGATCGCAAGCGCTGGTTAAGTTCCGCCGCCGTAATGCGGACTCCATGTTGAACAGCCGTTCATCCGCCAACACGATTGCGCGAGGAGCGGCGAATCTTGCCGCGCATCCCGATCAAAATCGCCCGGCGATACTTATGTCTCTGAGGAACGCCCTCGCCAATCGCGAGAGGACGGAGGAGTCATAGTCATGAGAAAACTTCTGTTTGGTATGGCGGCGGCTGCCGCGCTTGCTTTCGCCGCGCCGCAGGCCGCGATGGCGCAACATCACGGTGGCGGTGGCGGCGGTGGTGGCGCTCATGCCAGCGGCGGGGGTGGCGGTGGCGGCCGTTCGTCTGGCGGCGGCGGTGGCCGGAGCTTCTCCGGCAATGCCGGCGCATCGCGAAGCTTCTCGAACCATAGCTTTCAAGGCAATCGCAGCTTTCAGGGAAACCGCAGCTTTCAGGGCAACCGCAACTTCAGCCGCCATGCCCATCAGCCGCGGATGAACCGGAACTTCGCGGCTACGAACGATCGCGTTGTACGCAGCAACCGCTACGTCAACAATCGCACGGTCAACAACAACCGCGTCGCGAACCGTCGCGTCGCGTCGAACGATCGCCGTCATCACGGGCATCATCGCCACCATCGCAATCACGGCGGCTTCTGGTGGGATTCGGGTTTCTACTACGACGGCTACGCGGCCTATGACGGATGCTACCAGTATGTCTGGACGCGCTACGGCTATCGTTATGTCGATACCTGCACCACCGACTACTACGGCGTCTACTAAAACACTGCACGCAAGAAGAAAGCCCCGCTCATGCAGCGGGGCTTTTTTTATATGGATGTTCAGCGGGCGAGGATGATGCGTACCGGCCGCTGCAAAACCGAAGCCGAGGCGGTGCCGGTGTTGTCGCTTGCAACCTGATAAGTCTCGGCGACGAACGACAGCATGGCGGCGCGGCGGGCGGCGATGGCCTGGCCGAGAATGAGGCCAAGCGCGACGACCAGAATGCCGAAGACCGCGACAAAAGCGGTCCAGAAGATGATCGGGTCGCGCGAATAGGGCAGTTCCTGATCGTTGTGCGGCACGAACGGACGAGCCGTTGAGCGTGTCATAGGGGCGCTCCCTGAATGATGCGGCTGAGTTGCCGGGTTTGGTGGACTAACGCCGCTTGCGCCTCACGGGTTCCCACGCCTGTCGGGCGGGCAGCCATTGTGCGAAACCTGCTTATCGGCCAGATTGCGCACAGGCTTGGGGGTTGAATCGACATGCAATTTGCAAGGCTGGCGCGTTTCACGCTTCTCGGCTTCGTGGCTTGTGCGCTGTTATTGCCGCTTTCGGGCAGCGGCAGCCGCGCCGTGGCGCAAAACGGTCCCAACGCCGCGCCGCAGGTGCGCATCTACATGATGCGCGGGCTGCTCGGCGTCTTCTCCCTCGGCATCGACTCGCTCGCCAAGCGCCTGCGCGATCAGGGCTACGATCCGCGCATCTACGCCTGGGATCAGTGGGGCTCGATCGCGAGCGACATCCTTGCCAAAAATCGCGCCGGCGAAACCGGCCAGATCATTCTGATCGGCCACTCGCTCGGCTCCGACTCGACCATTCAGGTTGCGAGCGCCGTGCGGCAGGCCAATGTTCCGATCGACCTGATCGTCACCTTCGACATCACGCAGCCGCTGCGCGTGCCGAGCAATGTGCAGCGTTTCATCAATTATTTTCAGGACAACGGTTTCGGCAAAGTCGCGCAGCCGGGCTACGGTTTCACCGGCGAACTGGTGAATGTCGATCTCACCGGCGACCACACCGTCACGCACACCAATATCGACAAGAACCCGCGACTCCAGGAACTCGTCGTCGAAAAAGTATTCGATGTCGCGTTCCAGCAGACCAAGAAGACGCCGGCCCGCCAGCGCCAGCGGCAAGCGGGAAGCTGATCTACTCCACGAAGCAGACGATGTTGCCGCTGGCCTTGAGCGTCTTCGCTTCCGAAGACTGCTCCGTCTCCATATTTTCGATCGTGAGCGTGTAGCGGCCCTTATAGGTGCCTTCGTCTTTATCCTTGCTGCGCTGAACGGCTTCGATCACCAGCTCCAGCGCGCCGAACAATCCCTGGGTGCGTTCGGTATAGAGACGAAGTTTGAAATCGCGGCCGTCGATCCAGTGTTGGCTGATCGCTTCGCGGTCGAGCGAGAGCTTGCGGAAATCTTCCGGCGTATTTTTCAGGAGACTCTCAATCTCGGCCTTGAAGTTCAGCAGTGCGCCGGCGCCGCCGCGCTGCATGCCGGCATTGGCTTCGAGTTTCACATTCTTGTCGGCGGCCTCACAGCCGAAGCCGCCCGTGGCGAGGGCAGGGAGCGCACTCATCATGAGAGCGGCGATGCAAAGCGTAGTACGGCGGATCGGCATGGGCGCACTCTGGAGGCTTAAGGCTGCATACGATGAAGGCTCGCCGGGATGCAGGCAACAAAAAACCCCGCATGTTGGTGCGGGGTTTTCGTATTTTTGAGGGGCGGAAATTACTTCTGCTCTTCCGCTTTTGCCTCAGCTTTGGCTTCGGTCTTCTCGGCCTTGGCTTCGCCGCCTTCGGCTTTCGCCTGCTTTTCCTTTTTCGGCTTCTCGGGCTTCGGCGCCTTCGGCTTGCCGGACGGCGCCTGCGGCGCGCCCTTGGCGACCTTGATGCCTTCGTCCTTGATCAGCCCGCCGAACTTGCTGGAGAAGCGCGACAGACGGCCGCCGCGGTCGAGGAGCTGCGCATGGCCGCCGGTCCAGGCGGGATGCGACTTCGCGTCAACTTCGAGCAGCATGGTGTCGCCCGCCTTGCCCCAGGTCGAGCGCGTCGTGTATTCCGTTCCATCCGTCATCGTAATCTTGATCGGATGATAGTCGGGGTGAATCCCGTCCTTCATAGCTAAATCCTCGAATGTCAGATTTGGCGGTTTCATACAGGAGAGCGCGTCATTCCTCAAGCCACGGAAGCCGCCGAAAAGCCCGGAAATAAGCGAAAAATCAGGTTGCGGCCGCTTTTAACGCTCGCTCCGTACCTTGCCCGCTACCGCGGACGCATTCTGGCGGCCTTCGGGGCGCTTTTGCTGGCTTCGGCGGCGACGCTCGCGGTGCCGCTCGCCGTGCGGCGGATGATCGATTTTGGCTTTGCGCCCGAAAGCGCCGCGCACATCAATCAGTATTTTATCGCGCTGTTTTTCCTCGCGGCGCTTCTGGCATTTGCCAGCGCCCTTCGCTTTTACCTCGTCATGACGCTCGGCGAGCGGGTGGTCGCCGATATCAGGAGCGGCCTCTTCGCGCATGTCATTTCGCTGTCGGCTTCGTTTTACGACAAGGAGCGCGTCGGCGAGATCGTCTCGCGGCTGACCGCCGACACGACGCAACTGAAATCGGCGGCGGGCGCTTCGGCGTCGATCGCGCTTCGTAATTTGTTCCTGTTCATCGGCGCCGCGGCGATGATGGTGGTGTCGAGCCCGTGGCTCTCCGGCCTCGTGCTCGCGGCGATTCCATTCATCATCTTGCCGCTCGTTGCATTCGGCCGACTCGTCTCGCGCCGCTCGCGTGCCGCCCAAGACACGCTTGCCGATGCTTCGGCCTATGCGACGGAAGCCATCGGCGCCTCGCGCACGTTGCAGGCCTTCACCGGCGAAGGTGAGGCGAGAGGGCGCTTCAGCAAAGATGTCGAGCGCTCCTATGAAGCGGCGCGCTCCTCGACCGCGGCGCGGGCATGGCTGACCTTCGCGATCATCTTTCTCGTGTTCGCGAGCGTTGTCGCCGTGTTGTGGGCCGGCGCGCAGGATGTGCTGGCGGGCCGCATCACCGCAGGTGCGCTCAGTCAGTTCGTGCTCTATGCCGTGCTCGCGGCGTCGGCTTTGGGCGAGCTTTCGCAAGTCTGGAATGAGGTGAACGCAGCAGCGGGCGCGGCGGGGCGTATCGCTGAACTGCTCGCCGTGCAGCCGGAAATTCGCGCGCCGGAACATCCCAAGCCGTTGCCGTCGCCTGCGCGCGGTGCGGTCGAGTTCAAGGATGTTTCCTTCGCCTATCCGACGCGGAGCGAGGCGCGGGTGCTGGAGAATATTTCACTCAGCGTGAAGCCGGGCGAGCGCGTCGCCGTCGTCGGCCCGTCGGGCGCGGGCAAGAGCACGTTGTTTCACCTGCTGCTGCGCTATTACGATCCGACGGCGGGCGTTGTTTCACTCGATGGCGTCAATTTGCGCGAGGCCGATCCCGCCGACATCAGAAAGCGCATTGCGCTCGTCCCGCAGGAGCCGATCATTTTTGCCGCAAGCGTGCGCGAAAATATCCGGCTCGGAAAACCCGAAGCGAGCGATGCCGAGATCGAGAAAGCCGGTGCGCTCGCGCTCGTCGATGAATTCGTGCGCGGCATGGGCAAGGGTTACGATTCGGAGATCGGCGAGCGCGGCGTCACGCTTTCGGGCGGCCAGCGCCAGCGTATCGCGATTGCGCGGGCGATCCTGCGCGATGCGCCGCTATTGCTGCTCGATGAAGCGACATCGGCGCTCGACGCCGAGAGCGAGCATCTCGTGCAGGAGGCGCTGGAGCATTCGATGCAGGGCCGGACGTCGCTGGTGATCGCGCATCGCCTCGCGACGGTGCAAAGCGCCGGGCGCATCCTTGTGCTCGATCACGGCAGGCTCGTCGAAGAGGGAACTCATGCGAGCCTCGTCGCCAAGGGCGGGCTCTACGCGCGGCTCGCCGAATTGCAGTTCGGCACCGCTAAATAATCAGGGCTTCCACTCGCAGCGATAGATCGGCTTGCCGGAGCGCGGATTGATACCTTCGCCGGAAATGTCGAATCCTTCGCGCTGGTAAAAGCGCAGCGCGCGCGGATTGTTCTGATTGACGTCGAGTGCGATGCCGGCCGGGCAAATCCGCTTTGCTTCATCGAGCAGTTGTTTCGCCGTGTCGCTG
Organism: Xanthobacteraceae bacterium; assembly: GCA_035555855.1. Lineage (GTDB taxonomy): Bacteria > Pseudomonadota > Alphaproteobacteria > Rhizobiales > Xanthobacteraceae > Palsa-892. The sequence continues at coordinate 34,051 of DATMGD010000080.1, read as the reverse complement.
CCCCAGAACGCCGGATCGACGACGATCTGGTCGAGATAGCCCGACGTCTTGCTGATGACGACAAAACCGATTTCCTTGCCGTTCGCCTCGGCGACGATGATCTCGTTGTTCGGCACGAGTTCGTTGCTCCAGCGCTCGCGCCACCAGCTCAATCGCGCGCCGAAATCGATTTCCGGCATCGCGAGGTCCCAGGCGCGGCGCCACAGCTCCAGCGACGGCTCAAGATCGGCCGCGCGATAAGCGCGGAGCGATACGGCGCTCATCAGCGTTCCGTCAGCTTGAACTCGATGCGGCGATTGCGGCGATAGGCGTCTTCGTTTCGCGCCGGGTCGATCGGCTGGAATTCGCCGAAGCCTGCCGCGGCGAGATGCTCGGGCGAAAAGCCCTTGGAGATCAGGTATTGCACGACGGATGTGGCGCGCGCCGACGATAGCTCCCAGTTCGAGGGGAACTGCGCGGTCGCGATCGGGCGAATATCGGTGTGGCCGTCGACGCGCAGCATCCACGGAATGTCGGCGGGGATTTTCTTCGCGATCTCGGTGAGCGTCGTGGCCAGCTTGTCCAGCTCAGGGAAGCCTTCGGGCTTCAGCTGCGCGGAGCCGGCATCGAACAGCACTTCCGACTGAAAGACGAAGCGGTCGCCGACAATGCGGATATCGGGCCGGCTGCCGAGCACTTCGCGCAGGCGGCCGAAGAATTCGGAGCGATAGCGCGCGAGTTCCTGCACGCGCTGGGCGAGCGCCACGTTGAGGCGCTGGCTGAGATCGGTGATCTTGACCTGGCTGTCCTTGTTGCGGCTCTCGGAAGCGTTGAGCGCCTCTTCAAGCGCAGCAAGCTGGCGCCGCAGCGCCGAGATCTGCAAGTTGAGAATCTCGATCTGCGAGGCGGCGCGGGTGTTCAAATCCTTCTGGTTGTCGAGATCGGTGGTCAGCGCCTTGACGTCGGCGCCACCGCCTTCGCCGCGCAATTTGTCGCGTTCGGTCTCGGTCGATTTCAGCGTGGCGCGGAGTGCGGCAAGCTGATCCTCGAGCGAAGACGAGTTGGATCGTTCGAGCGACAGGAGTTCCGAGAGCTGCTTCAGCTGCGTCTGAATGCGCGTGAGCGCGGTTTCCTTGCCGGTGATTTCCTGCGTCAGGAAGAACTGCGCGACGACGAAGACCGTCACCAGAAACGTAAAGACGAGCAGCAGCGTCGACAGGGCATCGACGAATCCCGGCCAGTAATTGATGGCGCGGTCGCGCCCGCGGCGGCCGAGTGCCATCAGCGCCTCTTTTCGGGCGCGGGCGTACGCGACAGCCGCTCGAGCAGTTTGCGGATTTCGGACTGCTGCTCGCCCTGATCTTCGAGCCACTCACGCACCATCTGCTGCTCCTGGCGCATGTGCTGGACGAGCGTTTTCAGGTGCTCGATGAGTTGCGCGGTCGCCTTGCCCGCGCCGTTGCGGTCGATTGCCTGCTCCAGCCGTTCGACGGCGAAGGTGAACTCGGCAAACATCTGCGCCGAAGGCCCGGCGGCAACCTTGCCGTCGACGCTCTCGACGCCGAGATCGCGCACGGTAGTGGAAAGCCAGTCTTCAAGATCGGTATAGAAGCGGTTCTGCGCCTGGCCGGCCTGCAGGTCGAGGAAGCCGAGGATGAGCGAACCGGCAAGACCGAACAGCGAGGACGAAAACGCAATGCCCATGCCGCCCAATGGTGCGGCGAGGCCGTTCTTGAGGTTCTCGAACGTTGCGCTGGCTTCGCTCGAAACCTCGAGCGACTGGATGACCTTGCCGATCGAACCGACGGTTTCCAAAAGGCCCCAGAAGGTGCCGAGCAGGCCGAGGAAGACGAGCAGTCCGGTGAGGTAGCGCGCGATGTCGCGCGACTCGTCGAGCCGCGTGCCGATCGAATCAAGAATGCTGCGCATCGTCGCCGACGAGATCGCCATGCGTCCGGTGCGCTCGCGCAGCATCGACGCCATCGGTGCGAGCAGTACGGGCGGGCGGGCGACAGCAAGGCCCGGATCGGCGACGCGGAAATTGTTGACCCAGCGCACTTCGGGAAAAAGCCGCAGCACCTGGCGAATCGCCATCAGGATGCCGATCAGGAGCGCGGCGAGGATGATGCCGTTGAGGCCCGGATTGTGCAGGAACGAGGTCCACAGGTGGCGGTACAACACGACCGCAATCAGGGCGACCAAGGTGAGAAACACCAGCATCCGGATAAGAAAAATCCGGGGCGATGAAATCTTGACGGGCGTATCGATTTTTCGGGCCATGCGCATCCCTCAAAGTTCCGCGCCGAAGCTTAGCACCGAATTGAGTGCCGGGAAGGCGCGGCGAAATCAGGGCGGGCGTTCGGGCGCTGTTACGCGCTCTTGATAGCCGAGAGAAGTGACGCGTGGATGTATTCGTTGCCCGCGAGCACCGAGCCCTTGGTGAGGACATCCATACCGCCATCGAGATCGGTGACGAGGCCGCCTGCTTCGCGAACGATCAACATGCCGGCGGCAAGATCCCACGGCGAAAGCGCGCGTTCCCAGAAGGCGTCGAAACGCCCGGCGGCAACCCAGGCGAGATCGAGCGCAGCCGAGCCGGTGCGGCGCACGCCGGCGACGCGCGGCTGCACGGCGGCAAGCTCGTTCCGGAATTTCGCTGCATCGCCACGCCCGGCGTGCGGAATGCCGCAGCAGACGACGCTCGTGGAAAGATCGCGACGCCCGGCAACGCGCAGGCGGCGCTCGTTCACGAAGCCGCCGCGGCCGCGCTCGGCGACGAACAACTCGTCCGCCACCGGATTGAAAACGAGGCCGGCGACGACGGTGTCGTCCTTCATCGCGGCAATCGAGATCGCGAATTGCGGAATGCCGTGCAGGAAGTTGGTCGTGCCATCAAGCGGATCGACGACCCATGTTTGCGACGGGTCGCTGCCGGTGACCTTGCCGCGCTCTTCCATGACGAAGCCGAAGGTCGGCCGCGCCTTATTGAGTTCCTTGTAGAGAATGTCCTCGGCGTGGCGGTCGGCGGAGGAGACGAAGTCCGAGGGTCCCTTGAGCGAGACTTGCAGGTTCTCGACCTCGCCAAAATCGCGCACCAAGGATCGCGCCGCCTTGCGGGCGGCGGCGATCATCACGGTGATGATCGGCGAACGTAACATTTAATCGGCGCGGCGGACGTAAGTGGTTTCGGTGGTGTCGACGATGATCTTCTCGCCGACCCCGATGAACGGCGGCACCAGGACGCGCAAGCCGTTCTCGAGCTTCGCGGGCTTGTAGGACGAGGCGGCGGTCTGGCCCTTCACGACGGCGTCGGCCTCGACGATCTGGAGCGTCACCTGCGCGGGCAGGCGAATGCCGATCGGCTTGTCGTCGTACATCTCGAGCGCGACGGTCATGCCGTCTTGCAGGAAGGCGGCGCGGTCGCCGACGAACTCGGTGTTGAGTTCGAGCTGCTCGTAGGTGTCGGCGTCCATGAAGACGAGGTTCTCGTCCTGCTTGTAGAGGTACTGGTAATCCTTGATCTCGACACGGGCCTGCTCGACGCGCTCGTCGGAGCCGAAGCGGTTGTTGAGCTTGCGGCCGTCGATGATGTTCTTGAGCTCGACCTGGTTATAGGCCGGACCCTTGCCCGGTTTCACGGCAACCGCCTTCACCGCGACCCACAGCCCGCCTTCGTATTCGATCATCATGCCGGGCCGAATTTCGTTACCGTTGATTTTCATAAGTTAACCTTCGAGGTGCCGGAAAAATATTCTGTCTGGCGCGTCAGGTGCCAGCCCGGCATGCCTGCCGTCAAGAGCGGGGCAGCTTGGTGCCGGTTTCCCACGCCTGAACGATCTTGGCGGCGGCTTCGCGCTCGTTGTCGGGCAATTTGGAGAACATCTCGTCAAGCGCCGGGTTCGAAGCGCCGCGCGAATGCGCATAGAGGTGCCAGGCCATCGCCTCGATCGGATCGCGGGTAAAGCCGCCAAGACCGTTGAGGAGCAGGTAGGCGAGGCGGTTCTGGGCGATCGGGTTGCCGTAAAGCGCGGCAAGGTGGAACCAGCGGCCGCCCGCGGTCTCATCCTTCGGCACACCGACGCCGTTATAGACGGCAAAGGCGTATTCGGTCATCGACGGCGGGTGGCGGAGCATCGCGGCGCGTGCGAGCCAGCGCGCAGCTTCAGCCGGATTTTTTTCGACGCCTTGGCCTTCGCGATAGAGCGTCGCGAGCGCCTGCTGCGCATCGGGGACGTCCTGCTCGGCGGCGGCGCGGAACCATTTCGCCGCGGCGGCGAAATCCTGCGTATAGACCTGACCTTCGAGATACAGAAGCGCGAGGTTATAGGCGGCGATGGCGCTGCCTTTCTCGGCGGCGGCGGTGAACATCTTGCCTGCCTCTAATCGGTTCGGCGCGGTGGCGCGGCCTTGCAGGTAAAATAGGCCGAGCGCCGCCATGGCTTCGCGGTCGCCGCGCTCGGCGGCCTTGCGGTACCACTCGAAAGCCTTGTCGTCGTCCTTCGGCGTGCCGAACCCGCCGGCATAGAGCTCGCCGAGAAGCGTCATCGCTTTCGCGTCCTGTCCGGACTCGGCGCGGCGCTTGGCTTCGTTGAAGGCGGCAAGATAATCGCCGCGCTGATAGGCGCCGAAGGCAAGATCGACGACGGGTTCAGGCTGCGGCGCGGGCGGCGGTGTTTCCGGTTGGGCGGCAGGCGGCGGCGATTTTTGCTTTTGCGTGTCCTGTTTGGGCGCGCTCACACTCGCAGCCGGCGCGAGCGCGAAGACGGCAAGCATAAAAATCTTCAGCCGCGTTTTCATCCGGCGTGCTCGGCTTTCAGATGCGCCATCGCCTGTTTGAGTGTCGCGAGCGGCTGTTCGGTGCTCCACGCGGCGTCGTCGAGCGCGATGAAATCGGCGCCGGCTTTGACGAGCGCGGGCATTTCATCGAGCGAAGCGGCGAAGGCGACGCAAGGGATGTTGAAGATTTCCGCCCACCAGGCAACGCGCTCGAGAATCGTTTCGAACGGCGGGCGGCTGCCGCTCGCGGGTTCGCCGAACATGACGTAGTCGGCGCCGGACTCGCCCGCGCTCATCGCGTCGTGGCGCGAGGCGAGCCCCGCGGCGCCGGCGATGAAATGCGGCTTGAGCGGCGAGATCTGCGAAGCCTGCGCCGGAAAATTCGAGAAGTGCACGCCGTCGGGCTTGTTGTCCTCGGCAAGATCGTCGCGATCCTCGATCAAGAGAGCCGCCGATTTTTCGACGGCAACCGGCAGCATCCGCCGCACAGTCGCGACGATCTCGGCATCGCTCTTGCCGCCGGTGCGCAGGATGATCGAGGCGATGTCGGCGCTCTCGCAGGCGGCGCTGATCAGAGAGGCGGCGCGCTCGGCGTCGAGCGGCGGCGCGAACAGGACGAGGCGCGGGGCGGCTTCAGGCAGGTTGTTGTCGCGGCGGTTCTCTGGGCGATTCATGAGCGGATCATCTAGCAGATCGCGGGTCGTTCGCGGCAGGGTGCAGCAAAAGATGGAATAAAAAAGGGCCCGCTTTGTGGGCGGGCCCTCAATCTCGAACGGTGTTGAATCAGGCGGCTTTTTTCTCGAGATCAGACGACCAGCGGCCTTCGCTGGCGAGCCCGTTCATGCGCGCGCGGTGCGAGAAGGCACCCTGAGCGGCCTTGACGTTCTCGGTCTTGCCCGACCACGCCTTCTGGGGCGCCGCCTGCAACGCACGGCCATAGGAGAAGGTGAGCTTCCACGGCAGGCCGCCGATCTTGTTCATGGCGTCAAGATGCGCGGTCGCTTCCTCGTCGGACTGGCCGCCGGAGAGGAAGGCGATGCCGGGTACCGCTGCCGGGACGCAGTTCTTCAGCATGCGGACGGTCTTCTCGGCGACTTCCTGCACCGAGGCGCGCTTTGCGCACTTCTTGCCGCTGATCGCCATGTTCGGCTTCAGCACGATGCCTTCGAGCGGAACCTTGTTGTAGTAAAGCTCGAGGAAGGTTTCCTTCAGCACCCATTCGGTGACGGCGTAGCAGCGGTCGATGTCGTGATCGCCGTCCATCAGCACTTCGGGCTCGACGATCGGCACGATCTGGGCGGCCTGACAGAGCGCGGCGTAGCGCGCGAGCGCGTGAGCGTTGGCGTGGATCGAGGCGTGGCTCGGAATGCCGTTGCCGATGTCGATCACCGCGCGCCACTTCGCAAAACGCGCGCCCTGCTCATAATATTTCGTCAGGCGGTCTGCGAGCTTGTCGAGGCCGATGGTGATGAGTTCGCCGGGGCAGCCGGGCAGGGGCTTGGTGCCTTCGTCGACCTTGATGCCCGGAATGGAGCCGGCCTGCTTGATGATCTCGACGAGCGGCGTGCCGTCCTTGGCTTTCTGCCAGATTGTTTCGTCATAGAGGATGACGCCGGAGATGTGGTTCTTCATGGCGTCCATTGAACGGAACAACAGCTCGCGATAGTCGCGGCGGTTGTCCTCGGTCGACTCGACGTTGATCGCGTCGAAACGCTTCTTGATCGTGCCGGAGGATTCGTCGGCGGCGAGAATGCCTTTGCCCGGCTGGACCATGGCTACGGCAATCTTGTTCAGTTCGGCGAGGTTCATCAGGCTCTCCCAAAACGCTTTAAGACGTGTAGTTCGGAATTTTGGCTATTTTATCCGCAAAGCCTCGACGCCAGGCAAGGGCTTGCCTTCGAGCCATTCCAGGAAGGCGCCGCCCGCGGTCGAAACATAGCTGAACTGGTCGATGACGCCGGCATGCTGGAGCGCGGCGAGCGTATCGCCGCCGCCGGCGAAGGAACTGAGCAGCCCCTGGCCGGTGAGCTTGGCGACCTCGCGGGCGAGCGTCACGGTGCCGGCATCGAACGGCGAAACCTCGAAGGCGCCCATCGGGCCGTTCCAGACGATGGTGCGGCTCGTCGAAAGGCGAGCCGCTATCAGCGCCACCGATTGCAGGCCGATATCGAGGATCATCTCGTCGGGGCCGACGGCGTCGATCATCACCGAACGGGTCGGGGTATTCGGCGCGAGCTTCTTGGCGACGGCGGCATCGACCGGCAGCACGATGTCGCAATTCTTGGCCTTGGCTTCGGCGAGAATTTTCTTCGCAGTGTCCACGAGATCCGGCTCGCTCAGCGACTTGCCGATGTTCTTGCCTTGCGCGGCAAGGAACGTATTGGCCATCGCACCGCCGATGACGAGGAGATCGACCTTGGCGAGCAAATTGGAGAGCAGCGTCAGCTTCGAGGAAATTTTGGCGCCGCCGACGACAGCCGCAAGCGGCTTCACCGGCGAGCTGAGCGCGCGGCTGAGGGCGTCGAGTTCGGCCTGCATGGCGCGGCCGGCATAGGCCGGGAGCTTGTGCGCGATGCCTTCGGTCGTGGCATGGGCACGGTGCGCGGCGGAGAAGGCGTCGTTGACATAAACGTCGCCGAGCTTCGCGAGCGCCGCGACCATTTCGGGGTCGTTCTTCTCTTCGCCCTTATGGAAGCGGGTGTTTTCGAGGAGCAGCACTTCGCCGGGTTTCATCGCGGCAACGGCAGCTTCGGCGTCGGGACCGATGCAATCCTTGGCGAAGGCGACCGGCTTGCCGAGGAGGCCCGTGAGGACGGGAACGACAGGCGCCAGCGATTGCGACTCGTCGCGGCCCTTGGGGCGGCCGAAGTGCGATAGCAAAATCGCCTTGCCGCCCTTTTCGGTGACCGCGGCGATCGTCGGGATCGCCGCGCGGATGCGTGTGTTGTCGGTGATGCGTCCGCCTTCCATCGGGACGTTCAGGTCGACCCGAATGAGAACGCGTTTGCCTTTGACGTCTGCCTGATCGAGCGTGCGGAAAGCGGTCATCGGGCGCGTCGGATCAGTCGAGCTTGCCCATCACGACGGCCGTGTCCGCCATGCGGTTCGAAAAACCCCACTCGTTGTCGTACCAGGTCAGGATGCGGACGAGGTTGCCGTCCATCACCTTGGTCTGATCCATGTGGAAGACCGACGAGTGCGGATCGTGATTGAAGTCGATCGAGACGTTCGGCTGCGTGGTGAAGCCGAGGACGCCCTTCAGCTGCTGCTCGGCCGCGCGCTTGATGGCGGCGTTGACTTCGTCCTTGTCGGTCTTGCGCTTGGCGACGAACTTCAGGTCAACGACCGAAACGTTCGGCGTCGGGACGCGGATCGAGACGCCATCGAGCTTGCCGGCGAGTTCCGGCAACACGAGGCCGACGGCCTTGGCGGCGCCGGTCGAGGTCGGGATCATCGAGAGCGCTGCGGCGCGGGCGCGGTAGAGATCCTTGTGGACCTGATCGAGCGAAGGCTGATCGTTGGTGTAGGCGTGCACCGTGGTCATGAAACCTTTCTCGATGCCGATCGAGTCGTTGAGGACTTTGACGACCGGTGCGAGGCAGTTCGTGGTGCACGAGGCGTTCGAGACGACCTTGTGGTCCTTGCTGATCTTGTCGTGGTTGACGCCATAGACGACGGTGATGTCGGCGCCGTCGGCGGGTGCCGAGACGAGGACGCGCTTGGCGCCGGCGGTGAGATGCGCCGAGGCTTTTTCCTTCGACGTGAAGATGCCGGTGCATTCCATCGCGATATCGACCTTAAGCTCCTTGTGCGGAAGCTCCGCCGGGTTCTTGATCGCCGTCACCTTGATGGGGCCGCGGCCGACATCCATCGTGTCGCCGGAGACTTTCACTTCGTGCGGGAAGCGGCCGTGTACGGAGTCGAAGCGCAAGAGATGCGCATTGGTTTCGATCGGTGCGAGGTCGTTGATCGCGACTACTTCAATATCCTTGCGGCCGGACTCGATAATGGCGCGCAGAATGTTGCGGCCGATACGTCCGAAACCGTTGATGGCAACCCGTACAGTCATGCTCTCTCCTTGCGCGGCGCTCCGCGCTCGTTTTTCAAAGCGGTGGTGGCAGCCGCGACGATTGCGTCCGCGGTGATGCCGAAGTGGCGATAAAGATCCTTGTAGGGGGCGCTGGCACCGAAGCCGGTCATGCCGACGAACAGGCCATCCGAGCCGATGACTTCGTCCCAGCCCATGCGGATCGCGGCCTCGCAAGCGAGCTTCACTGGCGCATCCCCAATGACGGAGGCGCGGTAGTTGGCGTCTTGCTCGAAGAAAAGATCGAGGCACGGCACCGAGACGACGCGGGCCGAAATGCCCTGCTTTTCGAGCGCGGCCTTGGCTTCGATGCAGAGCGAGACTTCGGAGCCCGATGCGAACAGCGCGACATCGGCCTTTCCCTTGGCAGGCGCGATTTCATAGGCGCCGCGTGCGGAAAGGTTCTTCTCTTCGAACGAAGTGCGCAGCGCCGGAAGGTTTTGGCGGGTGAGCGCCAAGACGCTCGGACCCTCGGCGTTCTCGACCGCAAGCTGCCAGCACTCGGCGGTCTCGGTGAGATCGGCCGGGCGGAAGACATTGGTGTTCGGGATCGCGCGCAGCGCGGCGAGATGCTCGACCGGCTGGTGCGTCGGACCGTCTTCGCCAAGACCGATCGAGTCGTGCGTCATGACATGAATGGCGCGCGTGCCCATCAGCGCCGCGAGGCGAATGGACGGGCGGCAGTAATCGGAGAACACGAGGAACGTGCCGGAGAACGGGATCACGCCGCCATGCAGCGCCATGCCGTTCATGGCGGAGGCCATGCCGTGCTCGCGAATGCCCCAGTGCAGGAACTGGCCTTTGTAGTTGCCGGGCGCGACGACCGGCATCGATTTCGTCTTGGTGTTGTTCGAGCCGGTAAGGTCAGCCGATCCGCCGACCATTTCGGGCGCGGCCTGCACGAGCGTGCCGAGGACTTCTTCCGACGCCTTGCGGGTCGCGATTTCCTTCGGCGCCTTGGCGGCGTTTTCCTTCAGCGTGCGCACGGCATTCGCGAACGACGGCGCGAGCTTGCCGGCGATGCGGCGCTCGAATTCGGCGCGCTTGTCGGCGGGAAGGGCAGCGAGGCGCTCTTTCCACTTTTTATGAGTATCAGCGGAGCGGCTGCCGGCTTTGCGCCAGTCGCTGAGAATGTCGGCGGGAATTTCAAACGGCGGATGGTTCCAGCCGAGCTTCTCGCGCGTAGCCTTGATCTCGTCGGCGCCGAGCGGCGAGCCGTGCGCGTCGGACTTGCCGGCCTTGTTCGGCGAGCCGAAGCCGATCGTCGTGCGGCAGGCGATCAAGGTCGGCTTGTCGGATTTCTGCGCGGCTTCGATGGCTTTCGCGATTGCTTGCGGATCGTGGCCGTCGATGCGAACGGCGTTCCAGCCTGACGCCTGAAAGCGCGCGACCTGGTCGGTCGAGTCGGAGAGCGAGAGCGCGCCGTCGATGGTGATGTGATTGTCGTCGAACAGCATGATGAGCTTCGAAAGCTTCATGTGGCCGGCGAACGAAATCGCTTCCTGGCTGATGCCTTCCATCAGGTCGCCGTCGGAGCACAGCGCATAGGTAAAGTGATCGACGGCGGCGTCGCCGAATTCGGCGTTCATGATGCGCTCGGCGAGTGCCATACCCACGGCGTTGCCGATGCCCTGACCGAGCGGGCCGGTCGTCGTCTCGACGCCCTTGGTCATGAAGTTCTCGGGATGGCCCGGCGTCTTGGAATCGAGCTGACGGAAACGCTTGATCTCCTCGATCGTCATTTCCGGATAGCCGGTGAGATAAAGGAGTGCATAAAGCAGCATCGAGCCATGACCGGCGGAGAGCACGAAGCGGTCGCGGTCGGGCCAGGCCGGGTCGGCCGGGTCGAATTTCAGGAATTTCGAGAACAGTACCGTCGCGATATCGGCGGCGCCCATCGGCAGGCCGGGATGGCCGGATTTGGCGGCCTCAACGGCATCCATCGCAAGGGCGCGGATGGCGTTTGCCATGCGGTCGTGCTGGGCGCGATCTGTCACCGGCTGATCTCTCTTCGGGCCTCAAGTGGATCGGCGCGGCGGGCCGATTAGAAATCCACGTGGCTCATCTCGGTCTTTTGCAGATCGAGGCCGCGGATGGATAACACGCAAGGCACTGGAGTCAATGTTTCCGAGGGTTTGTGGGGCGCAAAGCTCGAATGACGATTTCTCATGCCTGGTCATAACTTCGCTCCGTCCGTTGACGCAGGATGTGAGCGGACCTTTACTACCGGCGGAGGGGAGTGAATCGACGTGAGCGCGATGGAAGAGGCTCTACATCGGCTGGAAGCTGCGCTCGATGCGCTGGAAGCGGCTGTCGGCAAAGCGGCAGGCGACAGCCACGAGCGCGAGCAATTGCAAAGCCAGTTGCAGGCCTTCGGTCAGGATCGCACCCGACTTTCGACCGATTTGCAGCGGCTCAAGGCGCGCTCCGAGGATCTGGAGACGGCGAACCGCGAAGTTTCGCGCCGCCTCGAGCACGCCACCGAGACGATCCGCAGCGTGCTTGCTGCGCAGGAGCGCTGAGCATGGCGCAGGTCAACGTCACCATCGGCGGCCGCACTTACCGGATGGCCTGCGACGACGGCCAGGAAGAGCACCTGATGAAACTCGCGCGCGAACTCGACCAGAAGCTCGCGCATCTGCGCGAGGCGTTCGGCGAGGTCGGCGACACGCGGCTCACCGTGATGGCGGCGATCACGATCTTCGATGATCTCTCGGAAGCACGGCGGCGCGTTCGCGGGCTCGAACAGGAGATCGAAGGCCTCAAGGAAGCGCGTCTTGCTTCCGTCGAGCGCGTCGATACCATCGAGCGCGAGAGCGCGCGCGGGCTCGAAAAAGCCGCCGAGCGCATCGAACGGATCGCGCAGGCGCTGAATGGCGGCGCGGCGAAATAGGCGGCGTCTCAAATCGACATGCGATCGAAGACCGGCTCTTTGTTCGAGCGGACCTTCTCTGAAAGCCGGTTTCCACTTTTCGGGATCATGCTCTAGATTATCCGTGCGGAGCTGCGCGGCTCGTCAGGAACACTAAATTCCTGGGGCCTTATCGATCTCAACGGGAGCTGTCCCTGATCTTGTCCGTGGACTCGGTCATCACGGCGCCCACCTACTTCGTAGGTTTCCCGGGATCGTTGCTTCCAACGGCCTATCGTGGCTTCGCACTGGAATTTTTTTGCGAGATGAACGTGACAACCAACATTGCCGAACTGAAGACCGCGCTTCGCACCGAAGCCCTCGCGCGGCGCGATGCGCTCGCGCCTGACTATCGCCAGCAAGCCGCGGAGACGATCGCAGCCTTGCCGTTTCCCGTCGCCGTACCGGCGGGAGCAATCGTCGCCGGTTTTTTTCCGATGAAGACCGAGATCAGCCCGCTGCCGCTTTTACGCGCGCTTGAAAAAAACGGCGCACGGGTCGCGCTCCCGCGCATCGTCGGCCGCGGCCATCCGCTCTCGATGCGGGCTTGGAAATTCGGCGATCCGCTGGTGCCGGGCCAGTGGGGCATTCGCGAGCCTGCGCCGGATGCAGAAGAGGTCGCGCCCGATATTCTGATCGTGCCGTTCGCGGCTTTCGACAAGCGCGGCTATCGCGTCGGCTACGGGGCTGGCTATTACGACCGGACGATCGCGGGCCTGCGCGCCAAGAAAAAGGTCGTCACTGTCGGTTTCGGTTGCGAGGCGCAGGAAGTCGCGGAGTGCCCGACCGAACCGCATGACGAGAAGCTCGATTTCCTGATGACTGAAAAGGGCCTGCGCGTCGGCCAGCCGGAGCGCGTTTGATGCGCGTTCTCTTTCTCGGCGACATCGTCGGGCGGCCCGGCCGCGAAGTGGTTACGAAGCGCCTGCCGAAACTGATCGAGAAATGGAAACTGGATTTCGTCGCGATCAACGGCGAGAACGCCGCCGGCGGTTTCGGCATTACCGAGACGATCTACGAAGAACTCGTCGATGCCGGCGCCGACGCAATCACGCTCGGCAATCATTCATGGGATCAGCGCGAGGCGCTGGTGTTCATCGAACGCGCGCCGAAACTCATTCGCCCGCTGAATTATCCCGGCAAGGCGCCGGGACGCGGCGCGGCGCTTCTCGATGCCAAGAACGGCAAGCGCGTTCTCATCATCAATGCGATGGGCCGGGTCTTCATGGATCAGCTCGACGATCCGTTCCGCGCGGTGGAGCGCGAGATCGCTGCTTGCCCGCTCGGCGAAGGTTGCGACGTTGCGCTTTGCGATTTCCACGGCGAGGCGACCAGCGAGAAGCAGGCCTTCGGGCATTATTTCGACGGGCGCTTCTCGCTTGTCGTCGGCACGCACACGCATGCGCCGACCTCGGATCACCGCGTGCTTTCCGGCGGCACGGCCTATGTCTCCGACATCGGCATGTGCGGCGATTACGACAGCGTGCTCGGCATGAACAAGGACGAGCCGATCCGCCGTTTCCTGTCGAAGATTCCGTCGGGACGTTTCGAGCCCGCGGCCGGCGCAGGCACGCTTTCGGGCGTTGCGGTCGAGATCGGCGATGACGGTCTCGCGAAGCGCATCGCGCCGGTGCGGCTCGGCGGCGTGCTGGAAGAGGCGAAGCCTTCGTTCTGGAGTTGAGCAGCTTCTCAATGAGGAGATTTGCGATGCGCTTCTTTGCTTCTCTGCTGGCTGTTGTTTGCTTCGCGGCTGCCGCGCATACGCAGACGCTCACGAAAACTCCGGATGCAACCGGCGCGGTCACACCCGATGACATGACCAAGCGGCTCGAGCAAACTGCCGAGCGCACCCGAAAGATCAGTCCCTCGGGAGCGCCGCGCGCCGCGCAATTCGATTTTGCCTGGCCGCAGGACGAGGACGAGTACCGTAAGCTCGCCAAGCACGTCATCGTGCTGGTGAGTGTGGTGGTGCAGGACGAGCAGGAGCTGCCGCTCAAGCGCGTCTATATCCGCAACAAGTGGAACCGCGAATTTCCGCTCGATCGCATCGTGAGCGAGCGGCGCGAGGTCGCGAAGGGCTCGCTGGCCCATTCGGTGCTCGGCAGCTATCGCGAGGACAGCTTCTATCTTGCGCCTGCGGGTTTGATGAGAGGCGAGGGTGAAGTGGTGGCGGATTTTGCCGCGAACCGCACTGGTTTCCGGCTCTACAGCCTGCCGGGGACGCCGCCCGATTTCGTCGAAGCCGATCGCCACCCGATGCCTGCACCGGGCGCGCGGCCCGAGCCGAAAGCGCTGAAAGCCATGCTCGAGCGGGAATATGCCGGCTTCAGGCTACCCGAAGGATTGCCATAGCGGGTTGCCGTAGGCGCGCTCCGTAACCTATAAGCTCGCGCCTAAACTTACGCCACCTGCGCCGCTTCCGGAGACCCTATGGCCGGCCATTCGCAATTTAAAAACATCATGCACAAGAAGGGCCGCGCCGACGCGGCCCGCTCGAAGCTGTTCGGCAAGCTCGCGCGCGAAATCACGGTAGCGGCCAAGCTCGGCATGCCCGACCCGGCGATGAACCCGCGGCTGCGCGCTGCAGTGCTCGCGGCGCGCGCCGAGAACATGCCGAAGGACAATATCGAGCGCGCGATCAAGAAGTCGCAAGGCGGCGAGGGCGAGAACTTCGAGCAGATCCGTTACGAGGGCTACGCGCCGGGCGGCGTCGCGCTGATCGTCGAGGCGCTGACCGACAACCGTAACCGTACCGCCGGCGAAATCCGCGCGGCCTTCACCAAGAACGGCGGCAGCCTCGCCGAGACCGGCGCGGTGTCGTTCATGTTCAACCAGGTCGGCATCGTGCAATACGACGCCGACAAGGCTTCGGCCGATGCCATGCTGGAAGCGGCGATCGATGCCGGGGCCGATGACGTCGCATCATCGGCAGGCGGCCACGAGATCATCGCCAGTAAGGAGACGCTGCACGAGGTCGCCAAGAAGCTCGAAGGACAGTTCGGCGAGCCGAAGAAATCGTCGCTCGTGTGGCGGCCGCAGAACCAGACGGCGGTCGACGACGAAACCGGCGAAAAGATTCTGAAGCTGATCGAAGCGCTCGAGGACAACGACGACGTTCAGAACGTCTACGCCAATTTCGAGATTTCCGACGCGCTGATGCAGAAGCTGAGCGCGTAATCCGCGTGAGCCCGGAAAAACGGTCCGCGCTGATCGGCTATCTCGCGCTTGTTGCCACCGTTCTCTTGTGGAGCGCGTGGATCGTCTATACCCGCCAGGGTGTGCAGCACGCCTTGCCGATTTCGGTGATCGCATTTTTGCGCATGCTGGTGCCAGCCCTGGTGCTCGCGCCGCTGATCTGGCGCGCCGGTATTTTCGGACGCGGCCATCCGCTTGCGCTGTTCTTCTGCGTGCTTGGCGCGGGCTTGCCGCATATCTTCATCGCGGCGACGGGATTGCGCTACGCGAGCGCCGCCGATTTCTCGGCGGTGGTAATGGGCTCAATGCCGATCTTCGTCGCGATCCTGTCGGCGCTCTTGTTCAAGGAGAGTTTCGGCTGGCTGCGGACGGTGGGCCTAATCAGCACCGTCGCGGGCGTGCTGGCGATCGCGCAGAACGGTCTGTTCAGCAGCAATGCCGACGTCAATTTCGGGCATATTTTGTTTCTGGTCGTCGCGCTGAACTACGCGGGTTACACGATCGGCTTTCGCCAAAGCGGCTTGACGCCGTTCGAGGCGACGGGGCTGGTGGCGTTCTGGTCGCTTTTGTTCATCCTGCCGTTCGGCTTGATGCCGACGATCGAATACGTGCGGAACGGCCATGCCGGTGAAATCGCCTTTCAGGCGGTGTTGCAGGGCGTGCTTTCGAACCTGATCGGATTGGTGACGTTCAGCGAGGGCGTGCGGCGGCTCGGTGCGTCGCGCTCGGCGGCCTTCACGGCGCTGGTGCCGGTGGTGGCGACCTTGATGGCCATTCCGGTGCTCGGCGAATGGCCGGATGGCTGGGCGATCACGGGCGTGATTTTCGCCAGCATCGGTGTCGTGCTGGCAAGCGGCGTTCTGGCGCTTAGCGAAAGAACCGATCGAACAGCGGCAGGCTGACGATGCCGGCGAAAACGATCACGGCATAACAAATGCGCCGATAGGTTTCTTCCGACGCGCGATGAAACGAGAGAGCGCCGGGCAGAAAGCAGATCGTGAACGGGATGCCGAGCAGCACCACGAGAGCCAGCACTTCTTTCGTGTAGAGCCCTTCGACGAAATAGTTGAAGCAGGCTGCGATCCCGAGAATGGCGAAAAGCACAAACATGTTTGCGCGCGCGACGGCCGCGGACAGGGCGCCGCCGAGCCAATAGAGCGCGACCGGCGGCCCGGCGATTTGCGCCACGCCGCTTGCGACGCCTGAAATGACGCCGACGCCGAGCGTGATCGGCAGTTTCGGTTTGCCGTGATAGCGCCAGCCGCTGGCCAGAATGGGCACTGTCACCAGAATCAGGCAGCCGATGTACCAGCGGACCCAAATTGGATCGAGAACAAGCAGAAGATAAGTGCCAAAGGGCAGCGTCAGCAGCGCGGCCGCCGTCAACGGCCCGACGCTGCGCCACTCCGATTGCGGAAAAGCCTTGATGCCGTAGGGCACCCCGGTGACGACGTCGATCAGGATGACGCTCGCCGTAGCCGTCTTGGGCCCGTACAGCATGCTGATCAAAGGGATGTAGATCATCGAAGAGCCGAAGCCCGAAAAACCGCGCGCGGCGCCGGCGATACCCGCGACCAGCGCGGCAAGCCAGAAGCGCGGCTCGTCCAGCAGGGCAGTGAAGGTAGAGCTGTCGGGGAGGTCTATCATCGTGGGCGATTCGGAGCCTAAATGCGCGCGTAGTTGTAGAGGCGATTCGCCGCGCGACACAGCAAGAGCCGGTCTATTCCATGGGTGGGCACTCTATTCGCATCATCGGTCTCGACCCCGGTCTTCGCCGTACTGGCTGGGGTGTCGTCGATTGCGCAGGCAACCGGCTCACTTATGTGGCCTGCGGCACGGTTGAGACGAACGAGCGCGACACGCTGGCGGTGCGGCTCGCGGCCCTGCACGAAGGGCTCGCTACGGTGATCGCTTCCTATGTTCCGAAAGAGGCAGCGGTCGAGGAAACTTTCGTGAATGCGGATCCGCGTTCGGCCTTGAAACTCGGGCAGGCGCGCGGAATCGTGCTGCTCGCGCCCGCGCAGGCGGGGCTTGTGGTCGCGGAATACGCGCCGAACCTCGTGAAGAAATCGGTCGTCGGCGCGGGACGCGCGGAGAAACTTCAGGTGCGCAAGATGATCGGCATTTTGCTGCCGAAAGCGGAGCCGGAAACCGATGATGCTTGCGACGCGCTGGCGCTCGCGATCACGCATGCGCATCACCGGACCAGCGTGACGTTGCGGGTCGTAGCGGGAGCGGGCGCATGATCGGCAAGCTGCGCGGCGTCATCGACACATATGGCGACGATACGGTGGTGATCGACGTTCATGGTGTCGGGTATCTCGTGCACTGCTCGGCGCGCACGCTGCAATCGCTGCCGCCCTCCGGCGAGGCAGCGACAATCGCCATCGAGACCTGGGTGCGCGAAGACCAGATCCGGCTTTACGGTTTTGCGAGCGATTTGGAACGCGAGTGGTTCCGTATCCTGACCGGCGTGCAGGGCGTCGGTGCGCGCGTCGCGCTCGCGATTCTCGGCACGCTGAAAGTTTCCGATCTCGCCAATGCGATTGCGCTCGGCGACAAGGCGGCGATCTCGCGCACGCCCGGCGTCGGGCCGAAGCTCGCGCAGCGCCTCGTGTTGGAACTCAAAGACAAGGCGCCGGCCTTTGCGAGTGTCGATCCGGCGGTGGTGAAATTGCAGGACGATCTTTCCGAGCGGCGGAGTTCGACGCCGGTGAGCGAAGCCGTCTCCGCGCTCATCAATCTCGGCTACGGCGAGATTCAGGCAAGCGCCGCGATTGCCGCCGCCGTGCGCGCGGCGGGCGATAAAGCGAAGACGGAAGAACTCATCCGCCACGGCCTCAAGGAACTCGCGCGATGAGTCGCGATGTCGTGACCCCGGAGCGCCGCGAGGAAGACCTTGCCGAGGGCTCGTTGCGGCCGCAGCAGCTTTCCGAATTCATCGGCCAGGAGAAGGCCTGCGCCAATCTCAAGGTGTTCATTGAAGCGGCGCGCGCCCGCAAGGAAGCGCTCGATCATGTGCTTCTGGTGGGCCCGCCGGGTCTCGGCAAGACGACGCTGGCACAGATTGTCGCGCGTGAGCTTGGCGTCAATTTTCGCGCAACGTCAGGCCCGGTGATCGCGAAAGCGGGCGATCTCGCGGCGCTTCTCACCAATCTCGAGGATCGCGACGTTCTGTTCATCGACGAAATCCACCGGCTCAATCCGGCGATCGAGGAAGTGCTCTATCCCGCGATGGAGGATTACCAGCTCGACCTCATCATCGGCGAGGGGCCTGCGGCGCGCTCGGTGAAGATCGACCTCTCGCGCTTTACGCTCGTCGGCGCGACGACGCGCTCGGGCCTCCTCACAACGCCGCTGCGCGACCGCTTCGGCATTCCGGTGCGGCTCGGCTTCTATGAAGTGCATGAGCTGGAAACGATCGTGAAGCGCAGCGCGCGTCTTTTGAATCTTTCGATCAATGCTGACGGCGCGCAGGAAATCGCCAAGCGTGCGCGCGGTACGCCGCGCATCGCCGGGCGTCTCTTGAAGCGCGTGCGCGATTTCGCGATGGTCGAGGGCAAGGAAACGGTTGACCGCGCGACCGCAGACCGCGCGCTCGGCGCGCTCGAAGTCGATGCCGCGGGCTTAGACGCGATGGATCGCCGCTACCTCATGCTGATCGCGAAACACTATGGCGGCGGGCCGGTCGGCGTCGAGACGATCTCGGCGGCGCTCTCGGAACCGCGTGACGCCATCGAGGACATCATCGAGCCCTATTTGATCCAGAAAGGTTTCGTCCAGCGCACGCCGCGCGGGCGAATGCTCACCTCGCATGCCTTCAAGCATCTTGGCCTTGCCGAACCCGCGCGCGATGCGTCACAAATCCCGCTGTTCGACCAAGGTGACGACGCGTGAAGAAAGCCAAGCCCGGCCAGGATACTTCGACCGAACTCGCCGGCCGCCTCATCGAGGGCGGCCACACGATGATGGTGCGAGTCTATTACGAAGACACCGATTTCAGCGGCATCGTCTATCACGCCAATTATCTGCGCTTCATGGAACGCGGCCGGACCAATTACCTGCGGCTTGTCGGCGCTGACCACCGGGCGCTGTTCGAGGCCACCGAAAAGGAAGCGCCGAGCTTCGCCTTCGTCGTCCGCTCGATGAAGATCGATTTCCTGCGGCCAGCCTATATGGACGACCTCCTGGAAATCCGGAGCCTCTCCAAAGAGGTGTCGGGGGCCTCGATTTCGATCCACCAGAAAGTGTTCCGGGACGAGGACGTACTGGTCGAGGCCGAGGTGCGGGTGGCCTTTGTTTCCGAGGGACGGCCGCGCCGGATCCCGGAACCCCTCCGGAAGGCCATGGGCGCCGACGCCGAGCACTATCCGTATTAGCTCATTGCTAACTGGACATTAACCATGACAGGCGCTCTCTATAGCCGCCTGTCAGGCCGGATATGCCTAAGTTTGGACAGAATCCGTGCCGTATTGAACCAGCCGATGGGGAAGGCGCCGGCCCAGCCATATTGCCAGGTCATCCCAAGTGAATTGCCGGTGCGCAATGATCGCCGAATCCATCTTTCCGCAAGCCAAGAGGGCACGCCGGGCACCGGGCCGGACTGCCGGGGACAATTGAAATGAATCCTTCTGATCTCGCGCCAGTCGCGCCCGTTGCCACGGTTTCGCTGTGGGCGCTGTTCATTCAGGCGCACATCGTCGTGAAGATCGTCATGATCGGGCTGATGGTCGCCTCGGTCTGGGTCTGGGCGATCGTCGTCGACAAGACCATTCTTTATACGCGGACACGCCGCGCCATCGACCGCTTCGAAGAAGTGTTCTGGTCGGGCCAGAACCTCGAGGAGCTCTATCAGCAGCTTTCGACGCGGCCCAATCATTCGATCGCGGCGCTGTTCGTCGCAGCGATGCGCGAATGGAAGCGCACCTACGAGAGCGGCGCAAAAACGCTCACCGGTCTCACCGAGCGCGTCGAGAAGGTGATGGATGTGACGATCTCGCGCGAGGTCGAGCGGCTGGAACGGCGGCTTCTGGTGCTGGCAACCGTCGGTTCGGCCGGCCCGTTCGTCGGCCTGTTCGGCACCGTCTGGGGCATCATGACGAGCTTCCAGTCGATCGCTGCCTCGAAGAATACGAGCCTTGCGGTCGTCGCGCCGGGCATCGCGGAGGCCTTGTTTGCCACCGCTTTGGGCCTTGTCGCCGCCATACCGGCGACGATTTTCTATAACAAGTTTTCGAGCGAAGTGAGCCGGATCGCCCAGCGCCTTGAAGGTTTTGCCGACGAGTTCTCGGCGATCCTGTCGCGTCAGGTCGACGAGCGCTCCTGAGGGCAGCATGGCCGCGAACGCAGCAGGTAAGGGTGCATGGCAGAGCCGGCGAAGCCGGCGGCGCGGCACCCATGTCATGAGCGAGATCAACGTCACCCCGATGGTCGACGTGATGCTCGTGCTTCTCATTATCTTCATGGTGGCGGCGCCGCTCTTGACCGCCGGCGTGCCGCTTGACCTGCCGCAGACGCAGGCCAAGGCGCTCGATCAGGACAAGGAACCGCTGACGATCTCGGTCAACGAAAAGGGCCAGGTCTTCCTGATGAGCAGCGACAGCGAGATCAAGATGGACGAGTTGCTGCCGAAGCTGGAAGCGATCACCAAGCAGCGCGGCGGCGGCCAGGAAGAGCGCATCTTCGTGCGCGGCGACAAGAAGGTCGATTACGGCACGGTGATGAAGGTGATGGGCCGCCTGTCGCAGGCGGGCTATCGCAAGGTCGCGCTGATCACGGAAACCGAACAGTAGGATGTGATGGAAGTCCGCCCGGGCCTCGCAGTCTCCTCTGTCGCTCACGTCGTCATTCTCGGCTGGGGGCTGTTCTGGTTTGCGCCGAAGACGCTCGAGTCGAAGCCGATTGAATCGATGGCGGTCGATCTCGTGCCGATTTCCGACATCACGCAGAACCGCGCGGGTGCGAAAGCGCCGCCGAAGCAGGACGCAAAGCCGCTCGTCGAAAAACAGGCGGACCCGAAAGAACTGAAAGAACTCGTCGAGAAGATCGCGAAGCAAGAGATCAAGCAGGCCGCCGCGCCCCCGCCGCCGTCCGAGGAGGCGAAGGAAACGGCAAAGCCCGAGCACAAGCCGGAGCCGAAACCCGAGCCGAAGCCTGAACCGAAAAAGGAAGAGGCGAAGAAGAAGCCCGAGCCGCCGAAAAAGCCGGAGCCGCCGAAAGAGCACGCCAAGACTGCGCCCAACAAAATGAAAGCGGCGCCGACCAAGCAGCGCGACTTCGATCCGAACAAGATCGCGGCGCTCCTCGATCGCCGCGCGCCGCAGCGCCAGCAGATGACGAGTTTGCAGAACCCGACGAACAATCCGGCGGCGGGTTACGTCAATGGGCAGTCGGCGATGCTCTCGCAAACCGAGATCGACGCACTGCGCCGCCGTCTTGCGCAGTGCTGGAATCCGCCGGCAGGCGTGGCCGATGCCGGCAAGCTCAAGGTCGTATTGCGTGTCCTGTTCCGGCGCGACGGCTCGGTCGCGGCCCCGCCTGAACTGGTGGCGGGTACGCCGTCGGCGCTTGGGCCGGCGATGGCGGAGAGCGCCAAGCGCGCGATCCTGAGCTGCCAGCCGTTCACGATGCTCAATCCCGACCACTACGATCAGTGGCGGGACATGGAAATCAATTTTGACCCGAGCGAAATGCTCGGCGGTTGATAAGGAAGATTCGATATCATGAAGACGATTGCCGGCTCTCCTTTTATGAATTCGTTGTCGCGCCGTAGCCTGCTCGCCGCCGCGGGTGGCGCAGCCGCGGGCTCGCTCCTGCTGCCGCGCGCCGCGCGCGCCGTGCTCCGCCTCGACGTCACGCAAGGTACGCCGCAGCCGATTCCGATCGCGATCCCCGAGTTTCTCGGCGGGCAGGGCGGCGGCTCCGATGTCGGACGGCTGCTCACTTCCGTCATCACCAACAACCTGCGGCGCTCGGGTCTTTTCCTGCCGATCGACCCCGCTTCCTATATCGAGCGCATCCAGACCTTCGATGCCGCGCCGCGCTTTCCCGACTGGCGCGCGATCAATGCGCAGGCGCTGGTCGTCGGCCGCGTGTCGCGCGAGGGCGACGGCCGCTTCCGCACGGAGTTCCGGCTGTGGGACGTTTTCGCCGGCACGCAACTTCACGGCCAGCAATATTTCACGCAGCCCGATCAGATCCGCCGCATCGGCCACATCATTTCGGACGCGATCTATCAGCGCATCACCGGCGACAAGGGCTACTTCGACACCAAGATCGTGTTCGTCTCGGAGAGCGGCGCCAAGGAGCGGCGCACCAAGCGGCTCGCGATCATGGATCAGGACGGCGCTAATCTGCGTTACCTGACGCGCGGCGATACCCTCGTGCTGACGCCGCGATTCAATCCGTCGAGCCAGGAAATCACCTACATGTCCTACGATCAGGGCAAGCCGCAGGTGCACCTGATGAATGTCGAGACCGGCCAGCGCGAAGTCATCGGCGATTTCCCCGGCATGAGCTTCGCGCCGCGTTTCTCGCCCGAAGGCCAGCGCATCATCTTCAGTCTGCAGAACCAGGCGAACTCCAATATCTATTCGATGGATCTGCGCTCGCGGCGCACGACGCGGCTCACCGACACGGCGGCGATCGATACTTCGCCGTCGTATTCGCCCGACGGCCGCGCGATCGTGTTCGAATCCGATCGCGGCAAAAGCCAGCAGATTTTCATGATGAATGCCGACGGCTCCGGACAGAGGCGCCTGTCGTTCGGCCAGGGCAGCTATTCGACGCCGGTATGGTCGCCGCGCGGCGACGTCATCGCCTTCACCAAGCAGACCTCGGGCAGCTTCGCGATCGGTGTGATGAAGATCGACGGCTCGGGCGAACGCATCCTGACCGAGGGCTATCACAACGAAGGTCCGACGTGGGCACCGAACGGCCGCGTTCTGATGTTCTTCCGCGATCCGGGCGGCAGCGCCGGCCCGCAGCTCTATACGATCGACCTCACCGGCTATAACGAGCAGAAAGTGCCGACGCCCGGCTATGCGTCGGACCCGGCCTGGTCACCGCTTTTGTCGTGAGACGAGCGGCCTTGATATGGCCGTTTTGCCTATGGAAAGATTGTTCATCCATTTTTAACCATGCTTTCCGCTTTTCGGGGTGATGGCGCAGAAAGCTAAAGTTTTCTGCATTCCGCCAAGGTTCCATCAAGGTAAATGAAGCATTCAATTAACCTTGCCGCGGTTAGATCGCCTCGAATTTTGTGAATATGTGAGAGGGAGCGACCGGCCATGGTCAATTTCATTCGGCTGTTTCGGGGAATGCGTTTCGCGGCGCTGGCCGCGGCGATGCTCGTCGCCGCCTGTGCCAACAACCCGAACGATCCGAACGCTGCGATGAACGCCTCCGCTTCGACGCCGGGCAGCGCGCAGGACTTCGTCGTCAATGTCGGCGACCGCGTGTTCTTCGACAGCGATTCGTCGGAGCTGAATTCGCAGGCGCGCGCCACGCTCGACAAACAGGCGACCTGGCTCAACCAGTACAATCATTATGCCTTCACCATCGAAGGCCACGCCGACGAGCGCGGCACCCGCGAATACAACATTGCGCTCGGCGCCCGCCGCGCCCAGGCGACGCGCGATTATCTGATCTCGCGCGGCGTCTCGGGCCAGCGCATGCGGACGATCTCCTACGGCAAGGAGCGCCCGGTCGCGGTCTGTAACGACATCTCGTGCTGGTCACAAAACCGTCGCGCGGTGACGGTGCTGAGCGCCGGCGGCGCCTGAGCGGAAAATTCGGGGCGGGGCCGTATTTTGGACGTACTCGCCCCGGTATGGTAGGGGTTCCAACGTCGGCGCTCCGGGCGTGCAAGGCTGCCGCCCATTGGTATTCAACACGATGAAATTCGCGATCGTTCGTTCCTTCGCGTGTTCCCTGACGTTCGCTTGTGCGCTCGCGTTTGCCGCAAGCGGCGCGAACGCGCAAAATTGGTTCGGCCAGCAGCGCAACACCGACGAGGCGAGCGACCTCACGGTGCGCATCCAGAAGCTCGAAGCGCAGATCCGCGATCTCACCGGACAGAACGAAGAGCTCCAGCATCAGAACAATTTGCTGCAACAGCAGCTGAGCGCACGCGGCGGCGGCGCGCCGCAGGGCGCTCCTTCCGCACCGCGTGCGCAGGGCGGACCATACCCCGCGCCCGCAGGCGGCCCGATGGCCAGCCCCGGCATGACGCAGGGCTCGATGACCAATCCGCCGCTCGCAGGTGCGCCGCAGGGTGCGCCTTATGGCGATCAGCGTTACGGCGGCCCGCCGCCCGCGCAGCCGCCTTATGGCCGGCCGCAATATGATGACGTTCCGGCGGAGCAGGCCGGTTACGGCCAGCAGCCTTATGGCGGCCAGCCACAGCCCCAACCGCAATATGGCGGCCCCGCACCGGCGCCGGCCCGCGCCGGACGCAACGACGCCTTCGATCCGAACACTCATCCCAACGCGCCGGGTGCGCCGCGTCAGCTAGGCGCGCCGCTGGATATGGGCGCGATTGCCGGCCGTCCGCAAACTGCGCCGGCACCAACTCCGCAACAGGAGCAGATGGCGGTGCTGCCGCCGTCATCGAGCCCGAAGGACGAATACGATCTTGCTTACGGCTACATCCTGCGGCGCGATTACGCGCTGGCCGATCAGGCATTCCGCGTGTTTTTGCAGAGCCATCCGGATGACCGGCTGGTGCCGGATGCGCATTACTGGCTCGGCGAAAGTCTCTATCAGCGCCAGCAGTTCAACGACGCCGCGCAGACCTTCCTCGACGTCTACAACAAGTATCCGAAGAGCGCGAAAGCACCCGAAGCTTTGTTGCGGCTCGGCCAGTCGCTGGCCGCAACCGGCCAGCAGGAAGCGGCTTGCGCTTCGCTCGATGCCGTCCTGAAGAAGTATCCGAAGGCGACGCCTTCGGTGAAGAATCAGGTTAGCGCGGAACAAAAGCGTACGCGCTGCTAGCGCATGGTCCGGAAAAGCGGATACCGGGTTTCCGGAAAGACCATGCGCAAACCGGAAGGCGGCGGATCGCTCGGCGGCCGCGAGCGTGACGTTCTGTTTCGGGATTTCATCGGACACAAATCCATTCTGCTTGCGATTTCCGGCGGCCCGGATTCGACGGCGCTTCTGGTGCTCGCCGCACGCTGGCGCGACGCGCAGAAAAACAAGCCGAAGCTGATCGCCGCCACCGTCGATCACCGTTTGCGCAAGGAAGCGAAGGCGGAAGCGTTGAACGTCGCGAAGCTCGCGCGCAAGCTGAAAGTGCCGCATCGCATTCTCGACTGGCGCGGCAAGAAACCGAAAAGCGGATTGCAGGAAGCGGCGCGCATCGCGCGTTACGCATTGCTGCTTGCGCTCGCGCGCGAAACGAAATGCACCGCGATCGTGACCGCCCATACGCAGGACGATCAGGCCGAGACGGTGCTGCACCGGATCGGGCGCGGCTCGGGTATCACGGGGCTTGCGGGCATTCGCACGCAGCGGACACGCGACGGCATGCAGATCTTGCGGCCGCTGCTCGATGTCTCGAAAGCGCAGCTCATGGCGTTTCTGCACAAGGAGAAGATCGCTTACGCGACCGATCCGACGAATGCCGATCCGCGCTACCTGCGCTCGCGGCTCCGGGTCCTCGCGCCGCTTCTGGCCAAGGAGGGCATTGACGCCGCGAAACTCGCGCAGCTCGCCCGCCGCCTTTACCGTGTCGACACCGCGATCGAGGCGGTGGTGAACGAAGCGCAGGTGCGCGCGAGCCTTGTCTCCGGCGCGAAGCAGGAGTGGCTGAATGCGCGGCTGGTGTTTCGGCTGCCGGAGGAAATCGGTTTGCGGGTGGTGCGGCGGGCCATCAACCGGCTCGGCCATGAAGGGCCGGCGGAACTCGGCAAGCTGGAAGCATTGTTTGCCGGGCTCAAAGATGCCTGGCGCGGCAGAAAGCGCCTGCGGCGAACCCTTGCGGGTGCGCTTCTCGACCTTTCGGATGATCGGCTGACGGTCGAACCGGCGCCGGTTCGCCGTAGTGCCCGGAAGACTCAAGGGAATCGCCGTTAACCGCGGAAAACGCGAAAAGCGTCACGCCCGCGCCCACTTCCCTTGTTTCAAGGGGGGACGGAGCTTATTTTAACTACCCATGGGTAAGATGTGGCCGTTTGGTCCTGGTTTGAGGGCAAGGCGAGCGCACGAAAGGTAGGAAATGAACGCCAATTTACGCAATTTCGCCCTCTGGGTGATAATCGTTCTCCTGCTGCTCGCCTTATTCTCGCTGTTCCAGTCGCCCGGTCAGCGCTCGTCCTCGCACGACATTTCGTTCTCGCAGCTCCTCGCCGAAGTCGATCAGGGCAAGGTGCGCGACGTCGTGATCCAGGGCAACGACATCAGCGGCACGATGACCGACGGCAAGTCGTTCCAGACTTACGCGCCGAACGATCCCACGCTGGTGCAGCGTCTCTACGGCAAGGGCGTTTCGATTTCGGCGCGGCCGCAGGGCGACAACCTGCCCTGGTACGTCTCGCTGCTCGTTTCGTGGCTGCCGTTCATCGCGCTGATCGGCGTCTGGGTTTTCCTGTCGCGCCAGATGCAGGGCGGCGCCGGCAAGGCAATGGGCTTCGGCAAATCGCGCGCCAAGATGCTCACCGAAGCGCATGGCCGCGTGACGTTCGACGACGTCGCGGGTGTCGAGGAAGCCAAGAGCGATCTTGAAGAGATCGTCGAATTCCTGCGCGATCCGCAAAAATTCCAGCGCCTCGGCGGCCGCATTCCGCGCGGCGTGTTGCTCGTCGGCCCTCCGGGCACCGGCAAGACGTTGATCGCGCGCGCCGTCGCGGGCGAAGCCAATGTGCCGTTCTTCACGATCTCGGGTTCCGACTTCGTCGAGATGTTCGTCGGCGTCGGCGCATCGCGCGTGCGCGACATGTTCGAGCAGGCGAAAAAGAATGCGCCGTGCATCATCTTCATCGACGAAATCGACGCAGTCGGCCGTCATCGCGGCGCCGGTCTCGGCGGCGGCAACGACGAGCGCGAGCAGACGCTCAACCAGTTGCTCGTCGAGATGGACGGCTTCGAGGCCAATGAAGGCATCATCCTGATCGCGGCGACCAACCGCCCCGACGTGCTCGACCCGGCGCTCTTGCGCCCGGGTCGCTTCGACCGTCAGGTCGTGGTCCCGAACCCGGATGTCGTGGGCCGCGAGAAGATTTTGCAGGTGCACGTCCGCAAAGTGCCGATCGCGCCTGATGTGAATCTGAAGACAGTCGCGCGCGGTACGCCGGGCTTCTCGGGTGCGGATCTTGCGAACCTCGTCAACGAAGCCGCGCTGATGGCCGCGCGCCGCAACAAGCGCATGGTCACGCAGCACGAGTTCGAGGATGCCAAGGACAAGGTGATGATGGGCGCCGAGCGCAAATCGCTCGTCATGACCGAAGAAGAAAAGTTGCTCACGGCGTATCACGAAGGCGGTCACGCCATCGTCGCGCTGCACGTCAAAGCAACCGATCCGGTGCACAAGGCCACGATCATTCCGCGCGGCCGTGCGCTCGGCATGGTCATGCAGCTTCCCGAGCGCGACAAGCTCTCGATGAGCTACGAGCAGATGACGTCGCGCCTCGCGATCATGATGGGCGGCCGCGTCGCCGAGGAACTCGTGTTCGGCACCGACAAGGTGACTTCGGGCGCTTCGTCCGACATCGAACAGGCGACGAAGCTCGCCCGCATGATGGTGACGCGCTGGGGCCTCTCGCCCGAGCTCGGCACGGTGGCCTACGGCGAAAACCAGGAAGAGGTTTTCCTCGGCCATCAGGTGTCGCGCACGCAGAACATCTCGGAAGAGACGATCAAGAAGATCGATCTCGAGATCAGGCGCTTCGTCGAGGAGGGCTATCAGTTCGCGCGCAAGGTGCTGACCGACTATCGCGATCAGCTTGAAATCCTCGCCAAGGGCTTGATGGAATACGAGACGCTGACCGGCGACGAAATCCGCGATCTTCTCAACGGCAAGCCGCCGGTGCGGGATGCGGGCGAACCGGCAGTGCCTCGGGCTTCCGCGGTGCCGCCTTCGGGCAAGCCGCGGCCGCAGACCGGAACCGGCGGTCTTGAGCCAGGTATCGCCTGATCCAGTTGCAATCAATGAAAGCGCCCGCCACTCCGGCGGGCGTTTTCATTTCTAGAACCGGCAGTCGGCAGCGGGCGAAGCGCGCAGCTTGAACAGCCGGTCGTCGTCCCCGAGTTTCGCATCGAACAGTTTCGCGAGCACGCCGCGCTTGTCTCGCAGCATGACTTCGTTGTCGCCGGCGCGCGTGAGATAAAAATCGCGCTGGGTGTCGAGTTGCGGATCGTGCGTGCAGGTATAGGCGTAATTGTCGGGCGAACAGTCGGTTTTCTTCTCGATGCGCTTGCCGTCGCGCAATTCGATCTGAAACGAAAGCTTGTAGGCGGGGTAATCGTCGCTCAGCTTCGACTCCCTGGTTTTCAAGACGGCTATGCGTTTGACGGTCTGCTTCGGATGCGCCGCCATATGCGCAGCATCGTAGCTACGCGATAGGCAAAGATCGTCGGCCTTGAAGCGCTCGCGTAACGGCGCGCCGAGCGCGGCGTAAGCCGGCTTCAGCGAATCGCGCAGCGTCGTGCAGACCTTGAGCGGCTCCGGGTCGAGCCGGAAGACGCGGTCGTCCGCGCCAGGGGATACGAAATCGCGCTGCTCGGCTTCCTCTTCACTTTCGCCGCAGCCGCCGATGACGACAAAGCCGTTGTTCTGAAGAAGCAGCGATGATCCGTTCTCTTTGAGGTTGAACGAGCCGCCGTCGCAGTCGATCGAGCAGGCGACGCGATCGCTCTGGAAATTGTTGCAACTCAGCCAGTGATGAAAGAGCTTGCCGGGCTTGTCGCGAAAATAGACATAGGCCGCGACGCCAAAATTGCCGCCATCGCCGTCGCGCTCGAGAATTTCCTGCGCGGTTTCCGTCGGGTCTTCCTTCATCGGATCGGCGGAAAGATCCTTGAAGATGTGCATCGCGGTGACGCGCTGCTTGCTGTGGGCGGCAAGATGCTGCTGATCGTAAACGCGGCCGAAGCAGGCTTCCTTGCCGACCGGAAAATGCTGCGGGAGCGGGGAACTCCTGGGCTTGCCCTGAGCGGCAAGCGGCGTAGCGAGCAGGAGCAAGGTAAGAGACGGGACAAGACACGAGAGCATGCGCGTGACGGCCGGCATTAAAACCCCTCCGATCCGAGTATTCCCCACAAACTTTCAGCCGCCCGCCAAATTAACGTTTTTCGGCTATTATCTGGCGGTAACGATCGAACACACTTCTTGAAGTTGTGCAGCTTTGACGAGGCGAGGGGGCATAGTATCTATCGCTTCACCCCTGTAAATCATCGGCGGTAAGGGCGTAACACGAGATGGCGCGTAAGCATTTTGGCACCGACGGCATTCGCGGCCGGGCGAACGGCAAGATTACGGCCGAGCTTGCGCTCCGCGTCGGCATGGCTGCGGGCCTCGTGTTCGCGCGCGGCGAGCATCGCCATCAGGTCATCATCGGCAAGGATACGCGGCTCTCGGGCTACATGATCGAGAACGCGCTGGTCGCGGGTTTCACCGCGGTCGGCATGGATGTGCTCCTGACCGGCCCGCTGCCGACGCCGGCCATCGCGATGTTGACGCGCTCGATGCGCTGCGACCTCGGCGTTATGATCTCGGCTTCGCATAATCCGCACGACGACAACGGCATCAAGCTGTTCGGGCCCGACGGCTTCAAGCTCTCCGACGAGATCGAGCGCGAGATCGAGAAGCTGATCGACGCCGATCAGACCAAGCGGCTGGCTTCGCCCGACGATCTCGGGCGCGCGAAACGCATCGACGGCGCGCACGACCGCTACGTCGAATTCGCCAAGCGCACGCTGACGCGCAATCTTTCGCTCGACGGCATGCGCGTCGTCATCGACTGTGCCAACGGCGCGGCCTATCGCGTCGCCCCGCAGATTCTGTGGGAGCTTGGCGCCGAAGTCTTCCCGATCGGTGTGACCCCCGATGGCCGCAACATCAATCAAGATTGCGGCTCAACCTCGCCGGAGGCGCTGTGCGCCAAGGTGCGCGAGATGCGCGCCGATATCGGCATTGCGCTCGATGGCGACGCCGACCGCGTGGTGATCGCCGACGAGAAGGGTCATCTCGTCGATGGCGACCAGTTGCTCGCTTTGATTGCTGAGGCTTTCCAAGAAGACGGACGGCTGGCCAAGCCCGGCATCGTCGGCACGGTGATGTCGAATCTCGGTTTGGAGCGGCATCTCGCGGCCAAAGGCATTGAACTCGTGCGCAGCCCGGTGGGCGATCGTTACGTGCTCGAGGCGATGCAGGAACGCGGCTTCAATGTCGGCGGCGAGCAGTCAGGCCACATCATTCTTTCCGATTACGCCAACACCGGCGACGGCTGCGTCGCGGCGCTGCAAGTGCTCGCCGTCGTGCAGAAGATGGGCAAGCCGGTCTCGGAAGTCTGCCATCGTTTCGAGGCGTTGCCGCAGGTGCTGAAGAACGTGCGCTATCGTGCCGGCAAGCCGCTTGACGATGCGAAGGTGAAGAGCGCCATCACGCTCGCCGAGCAGAAGATCAACGGCCACGGCCGTCTCGTCATCCGGCCGTCGGGCACCGAACCGGTGATCCGCGTCATGGCCGAAGGCGACGACGCGGTGCTGATCGAGAACCTTGTCGACGATGTCGTCGCGGTGATCGCGACCGTCGCGGCGTGACGTTTACCCGCCGTTAAACCTCTCTTAACGCCGTCTTCATCAGCGTAAACGCGCGGTTAAAGCGCGTGGGGATTCATTCCTTTGCATCGATGCGCCGTGCGACCCTGCGGCATATTATCCTCACGAGCGGTTGTGGTTAACGGTTAACCTTAAGCGCACCTTAAGTTTTCAATGCGAGTTTCTTCCCATCGGTCACCTGCGCGTCGCGTCTCGCGGCTCGCGCGAAGATGGGAAGGATTTTTTTATGGCGTACCTTCGGAATTTGGCGATCGCCGGCGCGGTTTTGCTCGCGATTTCGCCGACAGCCTTGATGGCGGCGGATATGCCGCTGCCGCCTTTGCCGGCGCCGGTCGAATACGGCGGTTGGTATCTGCGCGGCGATATCGGTTTCACAAACCAGAGCGTGAAACGGCTCGACAGTCCGGCGTTCACGCCTGACGTTTCCGTATTGCAGAAGAGTTTCGACAGCGCCGGCCTGTTCGGCGTCGGCGTCGGCTATCAGTTCAACAGCTGGCTGCGCACCGACGTCACGGGTGAATATCGCTCGAAGGCTAATTTCAACGGCCTCGATTACGTCGCGGTCGGCCCGCAGACCAATCAGTACCGCGGTGACAAGTCCGAGTGGCTGTTCCTGTGGAACGTCTATGCCGACCTCGGCACCTGGTACAACATCACGCCGTTTGTCGGTGCCGGTATCGGTGTCACGCAGCTGACGATCGGCAATTTCACCGATACCAATATCGGTGCCCCGGCAATCGGCATTTCCGGCAATCATTCCAACTGGAATTTTGCCTGGGCGCTGCATGCGGGTCTTGCCTATCACGTCACGCCGAACTTCACGGTCGAGCTTGCGTATCGCTACGTCAATCTCGGCAATGGTTCGACCAACGACCTGACGTTCCCCGACGGCTCGAACCCGACCTACAACCCGATCCAGTTCAAGAACGTCTATTCCAACGACATCAAGATCGGCATGCGTTGGGCGTTCGCGACCGGCGGCTATGGTCCTTACGAGGAGCCGCTCGTCCGCAAATACTGAGCGGCTGACAAATTCAATTGCAGCGGCGCGGGTGTTCCCCGCGCCGTTTTGTTTGTGCGGGAACGTCGCGACTTTCGCCGTACTTGACGCGCGTCTCGTCTTCCGTCATTCCCATCCGTGGGACACCTCTCCCCACCGAGAGGCAGCTATCTGGAAGGATAGATCATGACGACGAACGCTCGGCCCAATGCGCGGCCGCAAATGCCGCATTTCTCCTCTGGCCCCTGTGCGAAGCACCCCGGCTGGAAACTCGAAAACCTCCAAAACGCTCTGCTGGGACGCTCGCATCGCTCGAAGCCGGGCAAGGCGAAGCTGAAGCGCGCGATCGAACTTACGCGCGAAGTGCTCGGCGTGCCCGCCGATTACCGGATCGGCATCGTGCCGGCGTCCGATACGGGCGCGGTCGAAATGGCGCTGTGGTCGATGCTCGGCGCGCGGCCGGTCGATATGCTGGCCTGGGAGAGTTTCGGCGAGGGTTGGGTCACCGACGTCATCAAGCAGCTCAAATTGAAAGATGCGCGCGTCATCAAGGCGCCTTACGGCGAATTGCCGGATCTCGCGCAGGTCGATTTCTCGCACGATGTCGTCTTCACCTGGAACGGCACGACCTCGGGCGTGCGTGTTCCGAACGGCGACTGGATCAAGGCAGATCGCGAGGGCCTGACGATTTGCGACGCCACCTCGGCCGCTTTCGTGCAGCCGCTCGCTTTCGACAAGCTCGATGTCGTGACCTTCTCCTGGCAGAAGGCGCTTGGCAGCGAAGCAGCGCACGGCATGCTGATTTTGTCGCCGCGCGCGGTCGAACGGTTGGAGAGCTACACGCCGGCCTGGCCGCTGCCGAAATTGTTCCGCATGACCAAGGGCGGCAAGCTCAACGAAGGCATCTTCGAGGGCGAGACGATCAACACGCCGTCGATGCTGTGCGTCGAGGATTATATCGACGCATTGGAGTGGGCGAAGTCGATCGGCGGCCGTAAGGCGCTGATGGAGCGCGCCAACGCCAATCTTGCGGCGGTAGAAAAGTGGGTCGCGAAAACGCCGTGGGCGGAATTTCTCGCGCGCGACAAGGCGACGTTGTCGAACACCTCGATCTGCATCGCGGTTGTCGACCCAGCGGTCGCATCGCTTTCGCCGGATGCCAAGTTCAATTTCATCCGCGGCATGGCGGCGATGCTGGAAAAGGAAGACGCCGCTTATGACGTCGCCGGTCATCGCGACGCGCCGCCGCATATCCGCATCTGGGGCGGGGCGACGGTCGAAACCGCCGACATCGAGGCGCTCCTGCCGTGGCTGGAGTGGGCCTTCGCCGAGTCAAAAGCCGCGCTTTCGAAGGCGGCTTGACCATGGCACCGAAAGTTCTGATTTCCGACGCGCTCTCGCCCGCGGCCGTGCAGATTTTCAAGGACCGCGGCATAGAGGTCGATTTCCAGCCGAACCTCGGCAAGGACAAGGACAAGCTCGCCGCCATCATCGGCGAGTATGACGGGCTCGCGATCCGATCGGCGACGAAAGTGACGCCGAAGATTCTCGCCAACGCGAGCAAGCTGAAAGTGATCGGCCGCGCCGGCATCGGCGTCGACAATGTCGATATTCCGGCGGCGACGGCCAAGGGCATCATCGTGATGAACACGCCGTTCGGCAATTCGATCACGACCGCCGAACACGCGATCACCTTGATGCTCGCGCTCGCACGCCAGATCCCGCAGGCCGATGCTTCGACGCAGGCAGGCAAGTGGGAAAAGAACCGCTTCATGGGCGTCGAAATCACCGGCAAGACGCTCGGTATCGTCGGCTGCGGCAATATCGGCGCGATCGTCGCCGACCGCGCGCAGGGCCTCAAGATGAAGGTGATCGCTTACGATCCCTTCCTGTCGCCGGAGCGGGCGCTCGATCTCGGGGTCGAGAAGGTCGAGTTCGACGATCTTCTGAAGCGTGCGGATCTCATTTCCTTCCACACGCCGCTCACCGAGAAGACGAAGAATATTCTTGACGCCAATGCACTCAACAAGACCAAGAAGGGCGTGCGTATCATCAATTGCGCGCGCGGCGGTCTGGTCGATGAGGCGGCGCTGCGGGCGGCGCTCGATTCAGGTCATGTCGCGGGCGCGGCTTTCGATGTGTTCTCGACGGAACCGGCGAGCGAGAACCCGCTGTTCGGCCACCCCAACGTTGTCTGCACGCCGCATCTCGGTGCGGCGACAAGCGAAGCGCAGGAGAACGTCGCGCTACAGGTTGCCGAGCAGATGTCGGATTATCTGCTGCGCGGTGCGATCTCGAATGCGGTGAACTTTCCGTCGATCACGGC
>DATMGD010000079.1:0-37797 GCA_035555855.1 Xanthobacteraceae bacterium | reverse complement strand
GGCGTCGTTGCCCCACGGCCGGTAGGCGACTTCGCGCGTTTCGCCGAAGCGGGAGATGCGCAGCCGCGGATCCCAGAAGCGGATTTCCTTGGCCCAGAAGCGGAAGTCGATCTTGGCGAGGACGAACGGATTGTCGCAGGCCGGCAGCATGCCGTGATAGCGCGGGCCGATCAGCCCGAAATTCATTTCAAACCATGTTGCCGATCGGGCGGGCAGGCTTGCCGCCGTCGCCATCAACGCGCCAAGTAGCGCACAGAGTGCCAGGCTCGCGATCCGGTTACTCTTGTTCATGCGATGGAATCCCCGTGTTGGGCGGACGATGCGGCGGGCGGGCGCGGGGGTCAAGTACGAGAGGGCGGTCTTTTGCCGGTTCCTGCGGCCCCGTGTCTTTCGTGCCTTATGTGTCTTTCGTGCCTTATTCTTTTTCTTTCCGGTTGCCTCGCGCCGCGCGGGTCACTAGTTTCCGGGCATTCCGCTTGAGCGATTTGCTGCTCAGGCGATTTGCCGGAGGTCTCAATGTTCGCTCTCGATGCCCGCAAGGAACGCCTGGTTATTGTTCTGCTCACCGTCGCGATGGCGGTTACGCGGATCGAGCATTTTGGCCTGAGCCGGGTCGTGCCGGACGCATCGACGGCGATCTTCTTTCTTGCCGGCCTCCTGATTTCCAATCCGCTGTGGCTTGTCGCGTTCTTGGCCCAGGCCTGCGGGCTCGACTTTGCCGCGATCAGCGTCGTCGGCGTCGATCCGGTTTGCGTTACCTTCGGCTACATCATGATGATCCCGGCCTATGCGGCGCTGTGGTATGCGGCGCGCGTGCTGCGCAACGACTTCACGCCGGGTGTCGCCGGCTTCGGCAAACTGGCGCTCGCCTGCGTCGCCGGAACCGCCGTCTTCTTCGTGCTCTCGAACATCGGCTATTATTTCGGCGGCGGCTTCTCGACTTCGATGGGCGCTGCCGAATTCGCGCGCCGCGTCGTCCAGTATTTCCCGTATTATCTGGCGAGCACGCTGGTCTACAGCACGATCGGCGTGCTGCTCACGCTCGGCGGCGCCTATCTCGTCGGCCATCGCAACCTCGCGGCGCGCTGAACCGGCGTCATTTCTCCTTCACGCCTCCTTCATGCGCGCGGCCTAATCAGCCACGGTGCAGCTTGGTAATCGTCCGGTTGTGACCGGATCACGGCCTATTGCGCGCGGTTTTGCCGGTGCTCTGAAACCGCTAGAATCGATTCGGCATTGCCGCGGTGGCCCCTCGGCGCGGCGATGATGGCAATTCCACGAGGACAAGGAGAGACTTCATGTCGGGTGCGATGATCGCTCTGATTATCCAACTGATCTCGGGTGCCGTCGGCGGCAATGTCGCCGGCGCGGCAATGAAGGATTACAACCTCGGAACCCTCGGTAATTCGATCGCGGGCATCGTCGGCGGCGGTATCGGCGGCCAGATTCTCTCGGCGCTGGTGCCGGCGCTCGCGCAGCAGGCGAGCAGCATGGATATCGGCGCGATCATCGGCCAAGTCGCCGGCGGCGGCATCGGCGGCGCGGTCCTGATGGTCATCGTCGGCGTGCTCAAGAACATGATGGCGAAGTAATTTCGCCTCGGTTACGTCAACGCCCTCTCCCGCAAGGGAGGGGGCGTTTTTTTGTGTATGCTCGCCGCAAGACACGAAACGAGACACGAAACAGGAGGCTCGCATGAATCGCCGCTCGCTTCTCGCCGTGATGGTTATGGCGCTGGGTTTTGCGTCCGGTCGGTCGCATGCGGATTCCAACGCGGCGGCAAAGCTGGAGACGCTGTTGAAGGCGAGCGACTACAAGTCTGCGGCGAAAGTGAAAGACGGTATCTGGACGCTCGATTTCACCGGCAAGCGGCTGCCGAAATTCAAGCTCGTGGTAGCGGCGGCCGAGAAGGATAAAGACGGCGTCATCACCGCGCGCGTCAATCCGGTGCCGCGCGATCAGCTGCCGCGCAACCGCGCGAGCCTTACGGCGGCGATCCTGAAGGCCAATGCCGATTTCGATTACGTCAAATTCGGTTTTGACGGCGACGGCGATCTTTTCGCGCGCGCCGATATTCCGCCGGGCGTCGATGTCGCCTCGTTCAAAACCGTCGTCGAGCAGACGGCGGCGGCCGCCGACGAGTTCTACGGCCGCGTCAGTCAGTATCTTCGCTAGCTATTCGCCGGACGGTCAGCAGCGCAGGATCGTCACCGTCGCTTCGCCGCCGCTCGAGCCCGGTACCTTGACGTTCTCGGAGGCGCAGACGCTCTTGCTGTTCTCGACGGTGCGGATCACCGGCTCGACCTTGTGCGGCGCCGGGCGCGGAATGTCGGCGGCGATCTCGGCGGGCAGGCCGTAGTCGCTGTAGCCATAATCGCTATAGCCGTAGTCGCTGAAGCCGTAATCGCCGTAGCCGTAAGCGCCGTAGGCGAGATAGCCGTAGCCGTAATGGGAACGGTTGCCCCAGCGGTGGCCATGACCGGGATGGTGGCCGCCGTGACGGCCCGCAAGATAGCGGCCGGAGAGCGGGCCGATGTTGCGCGCGATCGGGTAGCCGCGCTGCGAAAGCGGGCCGATGTTCGGGCGCGGGGCGGGCCGGAACGAAGCGCGGGCCATGCCGCGCATCGAAGCGCCGCCACCATGACCGCCGCCACCGCCGCCTTTGGCGTCGAGCGGGGTCGAGGCCAAAACGAGCGCGCCGGTGCCGAGCACGGCCAGCGCCACGAAGGCGAACTTGTTCGCGGATTTTTTCACGGCGGTACTCCCTGTCCCTGTCCTGGAGCGGGGTGCGGGCGGAAAACCGCTATGCACTTTCCACACCCTGCTCCTGCGCCGGAATTTCTGGCCCGATTCCGTGCGCCGTCGTGCCGCGGGGCAAGGTTAGCGCGGGGTAAAAACGATGTCGATGAGGCCGAAATGACAGGGAACCAAAACGAGGGAACCGGCTTAACCATGTCGGCAGAGACGAACCAGGAGCTTAGCCATGCGAATCTACATGCAGGACTATGCGGCGCTGCTTGGTTTCACCTTGAGCCTGCTGTTCATTCTGGTGATCGCGTTCAGCTGATCAGCCTTTGCGGGCAGGCTTTTTACGGGGAGACTTGTTACGGGGAGACTTGCGGCCTTTCGCCGCGCGCGTTTTGACATCGCCGTATTTCATACCCTCGAGCTTCATGCCGTCGGGGTCGAGAAAGAACACAGCGTAGTAGCCGTCGTAATATTCGGCGGCCGGGTCGACGATGGTGATGTTCTTTTTCTTGAGGTGCCGTTCGAGCGCATCGACATCGGCGCGGCTTTCAAGCTCGAAGGCGTAATGGTGAAAACCGATATTGCCGAAGCGGTAGGGATGCCTTTTTCCCTCGGCGTCGGCGCGGTTGATCCATAGCCGCGTCTTGCCGTTGGTCCAGCCGACCATGTCCTCGTATTCGTCGAGCAGCTTGAAGCCGAGAAATTCCAGGACGTAGGCGTAGAAGGCGCGCGAGCGCTTGAGGTCGCTGACGCGCAGCACGAGGTGGTCGATGCCGACGACACGGGGCATGCGCGATCAACGCATGCGGCGGCAGGGAGTTCAAGAAGTTAAAGCGCGGGCCGCGCTCAGCCGGCGGGCGGCAGGTTGGGATATTTCTTGCGCTTGGCCTCGACGCAGGCGTCGACCGCCGCGATCTTGGCGTCGAGATCGTTCACGTTCCTCTTCTTTTCCTGCTCCATCCAGCACTGGCCGCGCGCCATCTCGATGGAAGAAGGCGGCGCGTCGCCGGTCAAGCTGTCGATCGCGGCCTGGCGCTGATCGCCGGTGGCGCGCACGACCGGGCCGTCGCTGCCTTCGGTGACACAGCCGGCAAGCCAGACGGACAGGCTCACGGCCATGATCGTTCCCGCAATGGCAGAACGCATCGACATCGCTTGTCGCTCCAGAAAAGCTGTTTTGAACGGGCGGTTGCTAGCACATCGGGCGTGCGAAGCGAATCCGCCGAAAGCGAAAGATTGTACGAATAACAGGCCGAAATTGCGGCGTTTCGGCGCACTCAGCCGGCGGGCGGCAGGTTCTTCTTGCCGTCGGCGATGCATTTATCGACCGCCGCGATCTTGGCGTCGATGTTGTTCACGTTCTTGCTGCCTTCCTGCTTCATCCAGCACTGCGTCTTGAGGTCTTCCTCGGATTTCGGCGCGCTGGCGTCGGTGGCCGCCGCGGTGGCGGCGCTGTTCGTGGTCTGCATGCAGCCGAGCGGCACCCATGCGAGCCCGGCGCAAAACAGGGCGCGCAGCAACAGGGCGGGTGGAACGGAGCGATCTGGCAAGCGTTGTCTCCGAGATGTCGCAGGAGGAGTGTATGGCGGGCACGGCAGGCAGGCAACGCCGCGATTTGCCGGCTTCGATGAGCGAAGAACAATCGCGCACCCTGAAGGATTTGGCGCGAAACGGCCGCGAGCCGGAGGCCTATCATCCGCATCTTTCGGCGGAAGGCGCGGAAATGCGCATCCGCATCCTGCGCGCCAAGCTCGCGAAGGACAAAAGCGGCAAGCAGCATAAACCCACTTAAAATCTGTAGCGTTTTCTTCACGCGAACCGGTACCCGCTTCGCTCGAAAACGCTCTGAAAAGAGGACAGCGATGGCAAAAGCGAGGAAGCGTCCCGCGGGGCGGCTGAAAAAGACAAAAGCAAAGCGAAGCAAAAAACGGGTCAAGGCGAGAAATAAAACAGCGAAGAGCAAGGCGAAGCGCAAAACCGCGAGCCGTAAGAAGAAAGCCGTGCGCCGCAAACGCACGACGGCGGAAGGAATGCGCCGTGCGCTGCGGATGAAACAGGCGGCGGATGATCGAAAAGAGGAAATGCAGGCTCCGGCGACACGAACATCACCCGTGCCGGCTCCCGCTTTCATCGAGCCCGATCCGGTGTCGCACAACATCCGCGAGCAGGGCGACGTCGCGAACATCATCCAGAATACGTCGAACCGACGCGGCGGCTGAAGCCCAAGCAGCAGGTGCTTCAGCGCCTGTTCGTTTTAAAACTGCGCGAGCCGGGCTTGCCGCCGCGCGAGCCTGCCTTGCCGCCGGTGGAATGCGGCTGGCTCGCCGAGCCCGCGCCGAGGCGCGTCGGCACGCTGGCGCGGATCGCGGGCACCTTTGCCGTCGGATCGTCGATCACCGCCATTTCGATGTCGCGCAGGCGCTTGACCTCGTCGCGCAGACGCGCGGCTTCCTCGAATTCGAGGTTGCCGGCGGCTTCCTTCATGCGCTCCTCGAGATCGGTGATGACCGCCTGGAAATTATGGCCATAGGTCGCGACCGCTTCGCCAAAGCCGGTCTCGACGTTGACGCGGTCGCGCTCGTACATCGAATTGGTAATGTCGGCGATCTCGCGCTTGACGCTTTCGGGCGTGATGCCGTTGGCCTCGTTGTAGGCGATCTGCTTTTCCTTGCGGCGGTTGGTCTCGGCCATCGCGCGCTCGATCGAGCCGGTCATCTTGTCGGCATAGAGAATGACGCGGCCATCGACGTTACGGGCGGCGCGGCCGATGGTCTGGATGAGCGAGGTTTCCGAGCGCAGAAAACCCTCTTTATCCGCATCGAGAATGCCGACGAGGGCGCATTCGGGAATGTCCAAACCTTCGCGCAGGAGGTTGATGCCGACGAGGCAATCGAAGGCGCCGAGCCGCAAATCGCGAATGATTTCGATACGTTCAATCGTGTCGATGTCGGAGTGCATGTAGCGCACGCGCACGCCCTGTTCGTGCAGGTATTCGGTGAGGTCCTCGGCCATGCGCTTGGTCAGCGTCGTCACCAGCGCGCGATAGCCCTGCTGCGCGACGGCTTTCACTTCGCCGATCAGGTCGTCGACCTGCGTGCGCGCCGGGCGAATGACGATCTCGGGATCGGTTAGGCCGGTCGGGCGAATGACCTGCTCGGTAAAGACGCCTTGCGTCTGGTTCATTTCCCAGCCGGCAGGCGTCGCGGAAACGGCCACGGTTTGCGGGCGCATGGCGTCCCATTCCTCGAAGCGGAGCGGCCGGTTGTCGAGGCACGAGGGCAGGCGGAAGCCGTATTCGGCGAGCGTCGCCTTACGGCGGAAGTCGCCTTTATACATCGCGCCGATCTGCGGCACGGTGACATGGCTTTCATCCAGAAAGATGATGGCGTTATCCGGGAGATATTCGAACAGTGTCGGCGGCGGCTCGCCGGGCTTCCTGCCGGTGAGATAGCGCGAATAGTTTTCGATGCCGGCGCAAACGCCGGAGGCCGCCAGCATTTCGAGATCGAACATCGTGCGCTGTTCGAGGCGCTGGGCTTCCAGGAGGCGATTGGCGCGGTTGAGCTGATCGAGGCGGAGCTTCAGCTCCTGTTTGATGCCGTTGATCGCCTGATGCAGCGTCGGCTTCGGCGTGACGTAGTGCGAGTTGGCGTAGATCTTCACCGACTCGAGATCGTCGAACTTCTCGCCGGTGAGCGGATCGAATTCGTGGATCGCCTCGATCTCGTCGCCGAACAGCGAAACGCGCCAGGCGCGATCCTCGTAGTGCGCCGGAAAGATTTCGATGACGTCGCCGCGCACGCGAAATGTGCCGCGGTGAAAATCCATGTCGGTGCGGGTGTATTGCAAAGCGACGAGATCGGCGATCAAGGAACGCTGGCTCATGCGGCCGCCCTTGGCGATCTCGAAGGTCATCGCCGAATATGTCTCGACCGAGCCGATGCCGTAGATGCAGGAAACCGACGCGACGATGATGACGTCGTCGCGCTCCAGGAGCGCGCGCGTTGCGGCGTGGCGCATGCGGTCGATCTGCTCGTTGATCGCCGAATCTTTCTCGATGTAGGTGTCGGTGCGCGGGACGTAGGCTTCCGGCTGATAGTAGTCGTAGTACGAGACGAAATACTCGACGGCGTTGTCGGGAAAGAAGCTCTTGAACTCGCCGTAAAGCTGGGCGGCGAGCGTCTTGTTCGGCGCAAGGATGAGCGCCGGGCGCTGGGTGCGCTCGATCACCTGCGCCATCGTATAGGTCTTGCCCGAACCCGTGACGCCGAGCAGCACCTGCGTCTGCTCGCCGGAGTTTGCCCCCTTTACCAGTTCCTCGATGGCCTGCGGCTGGTCGCCTTTGGGCGAATAGGGCGAGACGAGCTTGAACTTCTTGCCGCCTTCGGATTTCTCCGGCCGCTCCGGGCGATGCGGCACGAAGGTCAGGTTCCTGAATTCGGGCCGGCCGCTTTCGAGCAGTTCCTTGAGCGCGTCGGCGGAGGCCGTCGAGCCCATCGACGGCACAAAATCCTCGGCCGGTTCGACCTTGAAGCCGAGCGTCTTGGCGAGTTCCGGGTCGGTCTCGACCGCAGGCGTCGGCTCATAGAGCCGCTGCGGACGCTCGGCCATTCCCTGATTGACGCCACGCGCGGTGCGATAAGGCTTCGGCTGCTTTTTCGGCATGGGTCCAATATGGGCATTTCGCCGCCGGATGGAAGCGGCAAAAACCGCGCGTCTTTACACGTCATGCCAACAAAAAACCCCTCGCGAGGCGAGGGGTTTTTGCAGACGTATTTCGTGCGGCCGTGCTTGCGGTCCGTTTGCGGTTACATGCCCTTCATCAGGCAGCCCGCGAGCAGGATCAGGTAGCCGACGAGCGCGAGCCAGAAGCTCAATGCCGAGAGCACCGGGATCATGACGATCGCACCGAGTATGCCGAGCACGAAGACGATCACCGAAATGATCAGCGTGGTCGAATGCGGTGCGTTGGTATGAATCAGAACAGCCGACTTGCGGCTGCCGCTACTGCTTTTACGCTTTGCTGCCTTGGCCATAAATGCCCCCTTGGGTTGCCATCTGCTGGCACGGACGGCGGTTCGGTGAGCGAATCGCACCGCAGCTGCGCCTAAAGCACAATTTCGCATGTCTGGGGGCGGCTGCCGAATCGGCTTGTCCACAGCGGCCGGAGCTGCGGCGTCAGTTGTTCTGCTCGTAGCCGGTGATCTTCCAGGCGCCGGTCTTGTCCTTGCCGTAGCAAAGCCGGTCGGCGGCAAGTGCTTCGACGCCATCGACGTCGATCCAGCCGGTTTTACCGGAGGGCAAGAGGAGTTCGTAGAAGCTCGGGGCGATGTCCTCGCCTTCCTTCGCGGCGGGGTAGCGGCCGACGACCGGCAGCGCGATATTCGCGGCCTTCGCCACCGTGCGGCCGCCCGCCGGTTTTTCGGTCAGTGCGATTTCTTTCAGCGTGTAGGCCCACTCGACGCCTTCATCTTCGCCGGCGATCTCTTCGGTCGCGGCGTCGCGGGCGTCTTCGTCGGCCTCGGCTGTCACCGGGCCGCAGGCGATGGCGGGATTACCGCCGTGCGGGGTAAGCGCGGGATCGCTGACCGCCTGTTCGAGCAGGACCCAGAAGGCTTCGTCGTTGCCGATCTTGTCGTCCTTGCCGCCGATGGCGAAGCCGAAGGCGATCTTGAAATTCTGCAACGGGTCGCCGTCGGGGTTGCTGCGCTCAGCGGGCTCGCCATCGGCGGTCCAGACGAAGTCTGGGCTGACCAGCGCGAACAGCGCCTTGGCATCCTTGCGGGCAACGATGCCGGCGAGCTGTTTGCGCATCGCATTGAGGGCGGCATCTGCCGGGAAAGGCGCGGGCGCCGTCACTTTCACTTCGGTATAGGGCGTTTTCTTCAGCGCGGCGGCGGGCACTGCCGTGAGTGTGAGAAAGGCAAGAGCCAGTGGGACGATCGGCCGCATCGAATACCCCGTATGCGAATCAGGCGTTGTCTCTGGTAGCTGATCGGGCCTTGCAAAGGAATCGCTTGCAGGAAAGCGGCCGCCTGAACCATTGCGGCGGGGCGCGCTTGTCGGCGATATACCCGCCTCTTTCGCAACCATTCCCATAGGCTGTCATGTCCACGCTTATCCCCGCGACGGTGCTGCCCATCCTGTTGTTGTTCGCCTCCAACATCTTCATGACCTTCGCCTGGTACGGCCACCTCAAATACAAATCGTCGCCGCTGATGCTCGCCATTCTGGTGAGCTGGGGGATCGCCTTCATGGAGTATTGCCTGGCGGTGCCCGCCAATCGCTACGGCTCGGCGGTCTATTCGACGGCCGAACTCAAGACGATACAGGAGATCATCACGCTCACCGTGTTCGCGGGCTTCTCGGTGTTTTATCTCGGCGAGACGTTCCGCTGGAATTATGCCGTCGGCTTCGCGCTGATCGCGGCGGGTGCGTTCTTCATTTTCCAGAAGTGGTGATAGCCCCGAAGCGTCAGGCGTAAGCCACCCAGCCGCGCCAGGTGAAGGCGGCATAGAACAAGTTGACGTCCGAGAAGCCGGCCTCGCGCAGGATGGCTTCGTCCTGTTCGGGATTCAGCAACTGCAAATTGGTATCGATCGACTTGCGGGCGTTCGCGACCTGGCCGGGATCGGTGCCGCGAGCGACCGAGAAGGCTATGTAGCGCGAGAGCCAATGCTCGCGCCGGTCTTGGGGAAAGCTGGAATGGACCGCGACGAAAGGTGCGCTCGGTTTCAAACGGGCCCGGATTGCCGCCAGCGTTCGCTGTCGCTCCTGCGGCGCTAAGAAGTGCAGCGTCAGCAGGCATGTCGCCGCATCGAACGGCCCCGGCGGCGCATCGTCAATGTAGCCATGATGCAGCTGCACGCGCGCGGCAAGCGGGCCGAGCGTCCGTCCGGCAAGCTTCAGCATCTCGGCGGAAGGATCGACGCCGTCGAACGTCCAGCCCGGCTGCTTTTCCGCGAAGGCTTTCAGTTCCAGTCCGCCGCCCGCGCCGAGAACCAGTACGCGCGCGTTCTGCGGTGCGTGCTCCGCGAGCAGGATGGCGGCCATGTCATGCAGGTCGGCAAAGCCGGGTACGAAGCGCGGCGGACCCTCGGCATAACGGGCAACGGCCTTCGGATCGGAAAACGGCTGAAGCGGCGTGCGCATTGCTGCGGCGGTCACGTCACGATGCATGTGCTTTCTCCACATTGTAGGATCCACGTCGAGTGGCGAAGCGCTTGTGAAAATCGGCGCTCAGCATGGCGAGCGTCACTTTGCCGAAGCGTGACAGCAGGAGCGCTTCGGCATCATGGAAGGCATCGGAGAGAGCGGCATTGACGGCCTGCTCGACAAGACAGCCGGGCGTCTCCGTCCGGTTGCCCATCGCAAGCAGCGATGGCGAGCCGAGCGCGTTGTAGATGTCACGCAGCGTTATCTTCGCGAGATCGCAGGCCAGCTCCCAGCCGCCGCCATGACCTTTTTCGGAGCGGACGTAGCCCGCGTCGCGTAAGCCCGCCATG
This sequence comes from Xanthobacteraceae bacterium, assembly GCA_035555855.1. Taxonomy (GTDB): domain Bacteria; phylum Pseudomonadota; class Alphaproteobacteria; order Rhizobiales; family Xanthobacteraceae; genus Palsa-892. The sequence goes on along the minus strand of DATMGD010000079.1, from coordinate 27,544 downwards.
ATCCGGCGGATCACGACGGGATTGGTGTCCATTGCCTTTGCCAGAACTTCCGAAGTCACCGGTCCACGCTGCTCGGCCATGTGCAGCAGGATGTGGAGTACGCCTGACAGTCTGCTGTCGCGTTTCATGTAACTATTCATGTTACATGATAGCGAAGGAGTCAAGCGCCCGGCTTCACCTTGGCTTCACTTCGCCGGCACCAGCCGAAGGAGTTTGCCGTTCCTGGCGTCGCTGAGAAGGTACAGGTAGCCGTCCGGCCCTTGGCGGACGTCGCGGATGCGCAGGCCAAGGTCGCCCAGCAGGCGCTCCTCCTTCACGACCTTCTCGCCGTCGAGTTCGATGCGATTGAGGTGCGTCAGCGCGAGCGCACCGCTGAACAGGTTGCCGCGCCAGTTCGGGAAAGCATCGGCGGTGTAGAACGCCATGCCGGACGGCGCGATCGACGGCGTCCAGTGATGGATCGGCTGCTCCATGCCGGGCTTCTCAGTGCTCTCGTGAATGACGGCGCCGGAGTAATCGACGCCGAAACCGATCACCGGCCAGCCGTAGTTCTTGCCGGCGAGCGGGATGTTGATCTCGTCGCCGCCTTTTGGGCCATGCTCGTTGATCCAGAGCTTGCCGGTGGAAGGATGAATGGCCGCGCCTTGAATGTTGCGGTGGCCGTAGGACCAGATCTCCGGCCGGGCATCCTTGCGGCCGACGAAAGGATTGTCCTTCGGGATCGTGCCGTCGGCATTGATGTGGATGACCTTGCCGAGATCCTGCTTCAGATCCTGCGACGGCGTTTTCAGGTTGCGCTCGCCGGTCGTGATGAACAGCGTGCCGTCGCGCGCGATCGCGATGCGCGAGCCGAAATGGAAGCCGCCGCCGGCAGCCGGCTCCTGACGGAAGATCACTTTCACATCTTCGAGTTTCGCCGTGCCTTTGTCTTCGACAAAGCGCGCGCTTGCCGCGCTCGTACTATTCGGGTTTACCGCGCCGTTCGCGCCGCGCGGTTCGGCGAAGGTGAAATAGAGCCGGTGGCTTTGCGAAAAATCCGGCGCCAGCACGATGTCGAGGAGACCACCCTGGCCGACGGCGGCGACCTTCGGCAGGTTCGCCACCGGATCGGAGAGCTTGCCGTCCTTGCTGACGATACGCAGCCGGCCGGGGCGCTCGGTGACGAGCATGCGGCCGTCCGGCAGGAAGGCCAGCGCCCACGGGTTTTCGAGGCCGCTTGCGATCGTCTCGACGCGGAAACTTTCCTTCTGGCTTTTGATGACATCCTGCGCGAGCGCAGGAGCGGCGAGCGACAGGAAAAGGGCGGCGGCTGCGAGGCTGTGCTTGAACATGCACATAGCCTAGCCGCGGATTGCGGCCCGTGTCAGTCCCGTACGATCAAAATGAAGTCAAAGCCGGGGCTCTGGATATTTGATCTGTCGCGTTCTCTTCACGCGAACCGGTACCCACTTCGCTCGAAAACGCTCTAGTGGCGCGGACGGCGGCGGCGAACGTGGTTCGGCGTCAGCCCGCTGCAGGCGAACGGCATCAGCAGCATGAGCAGCACGGCGATGCCGATGAGCGCGAAGATGGCGCCGAAGCCCATGCCTTCATCGACCATGACAAGGTTCTGCACGGCCGCCGAGGCCTTGACGGTGCCGATGGTCAGCGCGAGCGCGCAGATCGAGGCGATCAGCACCAGCGAGATGAAAATCTGCGTGCAGGCGGAGCCGATCTGACGATGCAACTGGGCAGACTGAATGATCTGTTTTTCGTGCGGGGTCGGGGCGGTGAACGGCATCGTAGCTCCAGCCAGTTGCATCAGCTCGTGCGTAAACCCTGTGGAGGGTCACGCAGATGACTTATGTGATGATGCAGTGCGGTAAGCCTATGGCAAAAAAGCGGCAATTCGCCAAAAGTAGCGGCAGGGTTAAGAAAATCGGTATTTAGATATGGGCAGAATGCGCTGATCGGCGCTTCGGCCGGAAAATCAGGCGATCACAGCGTCCTTCGGCCGTTCGTTCATCCTGAGATGCCCGGGCTCGGACGCGACGCGGGCCAGCCAATCCACCACATTCGGGAAGCCGCCGAGGTCAAATTCGCCTTCCTGCGCGACATGGGTGTGGGCGTAGAGCGCGAGATCAGCGACGGTCGTGCGTTCGCCCGCGAAATAGCGGCGGCCCGTCAGGTGCCGCTCCATGAGCGCGAGCGCCTCGTAGCCGCGCTCCATCCACTGGTCGATTTCGTGGGTGCGCAATTCGCGGCCGCCTTTGACGAGGTGCAGCCAATAACGCGCCGCGGCGATTGCCGGCTCGTGGCTGTGCTGTTCGAAGAACATCCAGCGCAGCACTTCGGCGCGGGCGAGTTTGTTGTCGGGATAATACGGCGTGCCGTCGGCAAGATAGACGAGGATCGCGTTCGACTCGGCGAGGAAGCCGCTATCCGGCAGCTCGAGCACAGGAATGCGGCCCTCGGGATTCTTGGCGAGAAACTCGGGCGTTTTCGTTTCGCCCCTGAAGAGATCGGTCTCGACCAGACGATAGGCCAGCCCAAGGCGCGCGAGCAGCATGCGCACCTTGTAGCTGTTGCCGGAACTTTGCATCGAATAGAGCGTGTACATATTGCGCCTTGTTCGCGGCTCCGGCGTTTTGCTTTCGATTATTCCGCCGCGACTCGATGCGCCTTCGCGTAAGCGAGCAGCGCATCGTCCGCAACCGGCTGGATCGGCGTGAAGTCGCGATGGGCGATCCATTCATCGCGCGTGAATTTGGTGATGTGGTTCGAGACGGCGCAGAGTGTCAGATAAACGATCTTGCGCGGGTAGGGCGTGATGTTCGGCGGCGAAGCATGCACAAGGTTGCCGTGGAACATCAGCACCGAGCCGGCCTTGCCGGTGGGCGCGACGATGCCGGGCGCGTCTTCGGTTTCCGCCTCGCGGCAGAGACGCGTCACCGTTTCCTGATCGAGCGTCCAGAGCGGATAGGAGGTCGTCGACTTGTCGTGACCCGCTTGCAGCGTGCCGTGCTTGTGGCTTTTCGGGATCAGCATCAGCGCGCCGTTCGTCGGATACACTTCATCGAGGAAGACAGCGATGTTCATCGCGCGCGGTTCAGGCATGCCGTCGTCGCGCGCCCAGGTGCCGTAATCCTGATGCCATTGCCAGACATCGCCCACGAAAGCCGCCTTGGCGTTGACCTTGAACTGGTGGACGTAGACCGGCTCGCCGAAGATCTGCTGCAGCGGCTCCACGAGACGCGGGTGATGCGCGAGCAGGCGGAAGGCTTCGTTGAAGGTGTGCGCGGCGAAGGCGGTGCGCGGCGCGCCGGTCTTTTCGCGCCAGACTTCCTTGCGGTCGGTGCGGTAGATGTTCTCCGCTTCCGAACGCATGACCGCGACTTCTTCTTCGCTGAAGCAATTCGGAAAGAACTGGTAGCCGAGTTCGTCGAAACCCTGAATTTGTTGAGCGCTGAGCTTCAAGGCGTCCTCCTTGTGCTCCTGTTTTGGCGGAGCTTTGCGAGAAAGCTTATCACGCAGGTCGAGGGGGCAAAGCCGGAAAGCTCCGCGGATGGCAGGGTTGCAGGAAATGCGCGCGGCTCGGGCGCTTATTGATTTGCGCGGAATGAGACCGGCCCCGCTTTGCGCAATCGTGGCAAGATCCGCGGCCCCGCAGCCGTTCAGGCTTTGTTAGGGGATTTGCGGTGACCTGAGGCGCTCACGGCATCATCGATCCGGCCATCCGGAGATTTTTGTGCGACAGGCTGTAATCGCCCAAGGCTCGCCGGCCCGTTTCGCCTGGCTGTCCAACCCGACCGTCTTCCTCTGCATCGCTGGGGTATTGCTGCCGAACGCGTTGTCGATCGGCGCGCTGCTCGCGGGCTTCGGCTCGCCGCCGCGCACGGCGCCGATCCTGTGTTACGCGACGGTGGCGATGATCGCGCGTTTCGCCAGCGCGCCGGTGGTCATCGTTCTTTATCTTGCCGCCGTCGTTTATGACGCCATCTCGACGATTGCGCTGCTGTTTGGCCTCGCGCCCTCGGAGATCGGGCTCGCGCTGCACCTGAGCGGCGAGCTGAATTTCCTGAAGTCGCCACTCTATATGGCGCTGATCGCGGGCCTCGTGGCGCTGATCGCAGCCAATCTCGCCGCGCTGGTGATGAAGCGCGATACGCTGAAGCGCGGCAACCCGATCGTGCTGTTCGTGCTCGCGCTTGCCGTCGCGGGCGCCGATCTCGCCGCGAACACGTCGCCCTATTATCAATTCGGCACGCTGTTTTCCAAAGGCAAGCCGATGGAATCGGCGGGTGAGGATTCGGGTTTCCGGCAGACGGTGCTCACCGGCAAGCCGAAGAGCGTGCTGCTCGTCGTCGTCGAGGCGATGGGGCAATTCCAGGATCCGGCGAAGCAAGCAATCCTGCTGCAATCGTTCCGCGATGCCGATCTTCTGAAGCGCTACAATGTCAGTATCGGCAACTCGACCTATTACGGTTCGACGACGGCGGCGGAAATGCGCGAGCTGTGCAATACGCGCAAGTCTTATGTCGAAGTCGCGCAGGACAACAATATCGTTTGCCTGCCGAAGCTGATGGACGAGCAGGGCTATCGCACGATCTCGCTGCACAATTTTACAAGTGCGTTTTTCGACCGCGCCGACTGGTATCCGAAGCTCGGCTTTGAGAAGCGCATTTTCGGCCAGGACCTCACGCATGTCGCGAGCCATCAGTGCGGCGGGCCGTTCCGCGGGCCGTGCGATATGGATCTCATTCCGCTGATCGGCAAGGAACTGCGCGAAGCGAAGCAGCCGACCTTCTTCTACTGGATGACGTTCTCGACGCATGTGCCGGTCGCGCCGCATGAGGGTAAGCCGCGGCTCGGCTGTGAGCATGGCGGCGGCAAGATCGGCAACACCGAAGTCTGCTACATGACCGAGATGTGGATCGACCTCATGGAAGGGCTCGCCAAACTCACGGCCTCGATCCCGCCGACCGAAATCCTGATCGTCGGCGATCACGCGCCGCCGTTGTGGTCGAAGTCCGGCCGCGAATTGTTCACGCCCGGCAAGGTGACATGGATTCGCCTTGCGCCGCGCGCCACGCAAAATCGTGCCAACTGAATCGCTGAGAGAGCGCCTTGCGAGCGGCGCGTGGCTTTCGCCATCAATCGCGCGCTTTGCCGCGTTGATGATGTGCGCCGGTACTCTTCTGTCGCTCGCGTTTTTGTTTTTCAATTCGCACGGGCTGCTCGACTATGCGGGTCGCCCGCTCGGCACCGACTTTTCGAGCTTCTGGAGCGCGGGCCACATGGCGCGCGAGGGCCGCGCGCCGCAAGCCTATGAGTGGGACGCGATGGCCGCCGTCCAGCGCCAGCTGTTCGGCACGGACAAGCTCTCGCCGTGGAGCTACCCGCCGGTTTTCCTGTTCATCGTCGTGCCGCTGGCGATGCTGCCTTATCTCACGGCGTTTTTCGTCTGGCAGGGGGCGAGCCTTCTTGCGGCGCTCGCGGTCTATCGCAAAATTCTTCCGCGTAATGATGCATTGCTGTTCGGTCTCGGCTTTCCGGCAGTGCTGGTTTGTCTCGGCCACGGCCAGACCGGTTTTCTGACCGCCGCGCTGATGGCGGGCGGCCTTTTGATGTTGCGCAGGAACGAAATCGCCGCGGGCATTTTGTTCGGGCTCATCATCTACAAGCCGCAGTTCGGTGTGCTGCTGCCGCTCGTGCTTGCCGCCGGCGGTTACTGGCGCGCTTTTCTTGCGGCGGCGGTTACGGTGCTCGCCGTGCTCGCGCTCAGCGCGTTCATCTGGGGCTGGCCGGTCTGGCAGGCGTTTTTCAATTCGCTGCACGCAACGCGCACCATTGTCTTCGAACAGGGCGATACCGGCTTTGAGAAATTCCAGAGCGCATTTTCCTGGGTGCGGCTGTGGCATGGGCCGGTCGCGCTCGCCTATGCCGCGCAAGCCGTGGTCGCACTCGCCGTCGTCGCGGCGGTGGTGTGGCTCTGGCGTGGCCCGGCTTCGTTTGCGCTGAAAGCCGCGGCGCTTCTCACCGGCAGCCTGCTCGTTTCGCCCTATACGCTCGACTACGATTTCGTCGTCTTCGGCATGGCGCTCGCTTTTCTGGTTTCTCACGGGTTTGCGCACGGTTTCCGGCCCTGGGACAGGACGCTGATCGCGCTCGCCTGGTTCGTGCCGGTCATCGCCCGCAGCGTCGGCAAGTTCGCCTATCTGCCGCTCGGCTTTCTGGCGCTGGCGGCGATCTTCGCGCTGATCGTCGTGCGCGCTCGCGAAGAAGGCGCGTGACACTCACGCCACATTGAAGCGATTTGGCGCGGGAATTCCGCATTTTGCGGCGGATTCGGGTTGCCCTGCCGCGGCGCAGCGACTATTTTCCCGCCGCCTCAACATCTTCCAGCAGGAGCAAGACAATGGGTTTTCTCGCCGACTCGATCGGCCGCATCAAGCCTTCGCCCACCATCGCCATCACCGGACTCGCGAAGGAATTGAAAGCGCAGGGGAAAGACATCATCGGTCTTTCCGCCGGAGAACCCGATTTCGATACGCCCGATAACATCAAGGAAGCGGCCATCGCCGCGATCCGCCGCGGCGAGTCGAAGTACACCATCGTCGACGGCATTACCGAGTTGAAGCAGGCGATCGTCGGCAAGTTCAAGCGCGAGAACGGTCTCGACTACAAGACGTCGCAGGTTTCGGTCGGCACCGGCGGCAAGCAGGTGCTCTACAACGCGCTGATGGTCACGCTGAACCCCGGCGATGAAGTCATCATCCCGGCGCCGTATTGGGTTAGCTACCCGGACATCGTGCTGCTCGCCGGCGCGACCCCGGTGCCGGTGCAGACGACGCTCGAGAACGGCTTCAAGATGAAGGCCGAGGATCTCGAGCGCGCGATCACGCCGAAAACCAAGTGGCTGATCTTCAACTCGCCGTCGAACCCGTCGGGCGCGGCCTATTCGCGTGCCGAGCTGAAGGCGCTCACCGACGTGCTGGTGAAGCATCCGCATGTCTGGACCCTCTCGGACGACATGTACGAACATCTCGTCTATGACGACTTCCAGTTCACGACGCCGGCGCAGGTCGAGCCGAACCTTTACGACCGCACGCTGACGATGAACGGCCTGTCGAAAGCCTATTGCATGACCGGCTGGCGTCTCGGTTACGGCGCGGGCCCGGAGAAGCTCATCAAGGCGATGGGCACCTTGCAGTCGCAGTCGACCTCGAACCCGACTTCGATCACGCAGTGGGCCGGCGTCGAGGCGCTGACCGGGCCGCAGGATTTCATTGCCCGCAACAACAAGGTGTTCAAGGAACGGCGCGATCTCGTCGTCTCGATGCTGAACCAGACGAACGGGTTGTCGTGCCCGAAACCGGAAGGCGCGTTCTATGTCTATCCGTCGTGCAAGGGCACGATCGGCAAGACATCGCCGTCCGGCAAGAAGATCGAGACCGACGAGGATTTCGTGAAGGAACTCCTGTCGGCGGAAGGCGTCGCGGTGGTGCATGGCAGCGCCTTCGGCACCGCGCCGGCGTTCCGTATTTCCTACGCGACAGCGACGAAGGATCTCGAGGAAGCGTGCAATCGCATTCAGCGTTTTTGTAATTCGCTCCGCTGATAAAAAGATCAGCGATGCTGACCCAAACGGCCCGGAAGTTCCGGGCCGTTTTTATTTTCGCCGCACACATACTTTTGCGTGCTTGCGCTCGGGGCCAAGCCCTGAAACGATAGCAACCCGGATCGCGAGATTTTTCGCGCTTCAAAGTTCCGCGACCCGTTACAAAGCCCTGGCATTCGCAAGGGCGCCAGGGCTCCTCTTGAACCGACAGAGGAGGCCTCGATGGCGGACAAACTAAATCCCGGCACCAGCGACATAAGTTCTCGGGGTCCACGCTGCATTGCGCTCGTGGGCCCTTTTCAATCCGGCAAAACTTCGTTGCTTGAAGCGATCCTGGCGCGCACCGGCGCGATCCAGCGCCCGGGCAGCGTCGCGGCGGGGAACACGGTCGGCGATGCGAGCGCGGAATCGCGCGCGCACCAGATGAGCGTCGAGCTTTCGGTGGCATCCACCGATTTCATGGGCGACAGCTACACGTTTCTGGATTGCCCCGGTTCGGTCGAATTCATGCATGAAATGCGGGCGGCGTTGCCGCCTTGCGATGCGGCGGTCATCGTCTGCGAGGCGGACGAGCGCAAGCTGCCGCAACTCCAGCTCGTTTTGCGCGAACTCGAAGAGCGCAACATCCCGCGCTTCCTGTTCATCAACAAGATCGACAAGGCCGACAAGCGCGTGCGCGAGACGCTATCGCTGTTGCAGCCCGCATCGCGCGTGCCGCTGGTGCTGCGGCAAATCCCGATCTGGAAGAACGGCATCGTCATGGGCTTTGTCGATCTCGCGCTCGAGCGCGCCTTCCTCTACCGCGAGCACGCGGCGAGCGAAGTGATCGAGTTCGACAACGACAATCAGGGCCGCAAGAAAGACGCGCGCTTCTCGATGCTGGAAAAGCTCGCCGATCACGACGACGCGCTGATGGAGCAACTGCTCGAAGACATCGAGCCGCCGCGCGACAAGGTGTTCGACGATCTCACCAAGGAATTGCGTGAAGGCGCAATCTGCCCGGTGATGATCGGTTCGGCGCTGCATACCAATGGCGTGCTGCGGCTGCTGAAAGCACTCCGCCACGAAGCGCCGGGCGCGGCGCAGACCGTAGCGCGGCTCGGCATCAAGAGCGGCGATGCGCTCGCGCAGGTCGTCAAGACCTGGCACACGCCGCACGGCGGCAAGCTGTCGGTGGCGCGCGTGTTGAGCGGCGAGATCGGCGAGGGCATGAGCGTGTTGAGCGCCGCGGGCGAAAGCGCGCGCGTTGCCGGCGTGTTCAGGCAATTCGGTGCGGCGAGCGAAAAGCGCGGCGCGGCCAAGGCCGGCGAGACGGCGGCCTTCGGTAAACTCGATCCGGTCAAGACATCGGAAACGATCACCACCGGCAAGCAGGCGGCAAAGCAGCTCGCGCCGCTCAGCCCATTGCCGCCGGTGATGGCGCTCGCGATCGCCGCGCGCGATCGCAAGGACGACGTCAAGCTCGGGCTTGCGCTCGCCAAGCTCGTCGATGAAGACCCTTCGCTCGTCGTCCAGCACAACGTCGAGACGGGCGAGATCGTGTTGTGGGGGCAGGGCGAGATGCACCTCAGGGTCGCCATGGAACGGCTGAACGATCGTTTCGGTATCGCGACGCGAACCTATCCGCCGGCTGTCGGCTATCGCGAGACGATCAGAAAGCCGATCACCCAGCGCGGCCGCCACAAGAAGCAGTCGGGCGGGCACGGCCAGTTCGGCGATGTGCTGCTCGATATCAAGCCGCTGCCGCGCGGCGAAGGCTTCCAGTTCTCCGAGACGGTGAAAGGCGGCACGGTGCCGAAGCAGTATTTCTCCTCGGTCGAGGAGGGCGTGAAAAGCTACCTGAAAACGGGCCCGCTCGGCTTTCCGGTCGTCGATATCGCGGTGACGCTCACCGACGGCTCGTATCACGAGGTCGATTCGTCCGACATGGCGTTTCAGCTTGCCGGCCGTCTCGCGATGAGCGAGGCACTGCCGCAATGTCAGCCGGTGCTGCTCCAGCCGATCTTCGCGGTCGAGATCGCCTGTCCGTCGGAGGCGACGGCAAAGATCAATGCGATCCTCGCCCAGCGCCACGGCCAGATTCTCGGCTTCGATGCCCGCGAGGGCTGGGACGGCTGGGATGTGGTGAAGGCGCTTCTGCCTGAAGCAGCGATCGGCGATCTGATTATCGAAGTCCGGTCGGCAACGGCGGGGGTCGGCGGCCTTTCATTCAAATTCGATCATTTGCAGGAGCTGACCGGCAAGAATGCCGAGCAGGTCGTGGCGGCGCGCAAGGCCGCGGCTTGAGACCATAAAAAAACCCGCCGGTCTCCGGGGATGGGGGTGGAGACCGACGGGTTCCCGTCACTTGCGTGGCCGGGTGTCCAAAGAACGTCCTTGCCGGAGGGGAGGACATGGACGCTTCTTGAAAAGATAATGCGTCCGCGTGCTGAGGCGGACAATGCGGGTGGCCGCATGGCCGACATGCGGGCGCCGCAACGCTACAAACTGCAATGAAGCGTGATCAGTAATTCCAGCGCTGCGCCTTGGAAATCAGGAAGTCGCGAAACACCTGCAACCGCGTCACCGAGCGCAACTCTTCGGGATAGACGAAGTAGGCATCGAGCGAGGGCGCTTCGCGATCCTCGAACAACCGCACGAGATTGGCGCCTTCGGCAATGTAATCCGGCAGCGTCGCGATGCCGGCACCGTTTTCGACGGCGGCGCGCAGACCCATGGCGTTGTTGACGGTGAGCGCGAGCGCCCGTGGTTCGCCGCCGCTGCGGCCGGCTTCGAGCAGCCAGTTCAGCCCCTGATAGTAGGACGGCACATTGCCGCCGAGCGCGAGCAGGCGGTGGCCGTCGAGCGCTTCGGGCGAACTCGGCGTGCCGTTCTTCTTCAGGTAATCGGGCGAGGCGTAGGCATGGAAGTGCACGGTGAAGAGCTTCCTCTGCACGAGGTCGGACTGCACCGGCTGCCGGAGGCGGATCGCGACATCGGCTTCGCGCATCGAGAGATCAAGCTCCTCGTCGGAAAAGACGAGGCGAATCCAGATTTCGGGATAAAGCTCGAGGAATTCGCCGATTTTCGGCGTCAGCCAGAAGCTGCCGAGGCCGACGGCCGTCGTCACCTTGAGTTCGCCATAAGGCTTCTCGCGGCTGTCGGAGAGCTGCGAGACGGCGGCCTCGAGCTTCACGAACACTTCGTGCGCCGTGCGATAGAGCGTCTCGCCCTGTTCGGTCAGCATCAGACCGCGGGCGTGGCGATGGAAGAGCGTCGCCTTCAATTCTTGCTCGAGCGCCGAAATCTGGCGGCTCACGGCGGATTGCGACAGGCCCAGCGTCTCGCCGGCATGGGTGAAGCTCCCCGCCTCGGCCACGACGTGGAAGATCTTCAGCTTTTCCCAATCCATCTTATTCGGCGGCTGCACGATGTCCTTCCTGATGTGCGAGGAAGCGTTCGGTCTCGAGGGCGGCCATGCAGCCCAGGCCCGCCGCCGTCACCGCCTGACGAAAGATGTCGTCGGCGATGTCGCCGGCGGCAAAGATGCCCGGCACGGAGGTGGCGGTCGAATCCGGCGCGGTCCAGACATAGCCGGAGGGCTTCATCTTGAGCTTGCCCTCGACGAGTTCGGTCGAAGGCTTGTGGCCGATGGCGATGAAGATGCCGTCAACCTTGCGCTCGGTGACTTCTCCGGTCTTCACGTTTTTCAATTTGGCATGCGTGACCTTGAGCGGATCGGCAAGGCCGACGACGTCATCGAGCACGCTGTCCCAGATCACTTCGACCTTGGGGTGCTTGAACAAGCGATCCTGAAGGATGCGCTCGGCGCGGAACGAGTCGCGCCGGTGGACGAGCGTGACCTTCGAGGCAAAGTTGGTGAGGAACAGCGCTTCCTCGACGGCGGTGTTGCCGCCGCCGACGACCAGCACTTCCTTGTTGCGGAAGAAGAAGCCGTCGCAAGTAGCGCAGGCCGAAACGCCGAAGCCGCGGAATTTCTGCTCGGACGGAATGTTGAGCCAGCGTGCCTGGGCGCCGGTCGCGAGGATGACGGCGTCGGCATGGAAAACGTCGCCGCCTTCCAGGGTCAATTTGAAGGGGCGGGATGACGTATCGAGGCTGGTCACGGTATCCGTGACGACGCGCGTGCCCATGTGCTCGGCCTGCGCCCGCATTTCTTCCATCAGCCACGGGCCCTGGATGACCTTGGCGAAGCCGGGGTAATTCTCGACATCGGTGGTGATGGTGAGCTGGCCGCCGGGCTGGCCGCCCTGAATCAGCACCGGCTGAAGCATCGCCCGCGCGGCATAGATCGCGGCGGTATAGCCGGCCGGGCCGGAGCCGATGATCGCCACACGAACATGTTCAGTTGCAGCCATGGAAAAATCGCCCCTTGCAGTGCACGCTCTGGAATCGTCAGAGCGCAGTTATATGGCGTCTTATTAGCCTACCCGCCACACACAGTCTTGTTTCCACAGGCAATCGCAGGAAATGACTGGTGAACCAACGCCCTAGCAGGCCGGCGGGGGCCGCTTGCGTGTGCCCGCCGCGGCCTCTACACGTCCGAGAGCCCGGTTAGAGCGTTTTCGAGCGAAACGGATGCCGGTTCAGAGCCGGGCGGGGGACGATTGAATGCACGCGCAACTCGATGCGATCGACTGGAAAATTCTCGCCGAGCTGCAGAAGAACGGCCGTATCACCAATGTGGAATTGTCCCGCCGGGTCGGCATTTCGGCGCCGCCCTGCCTGCGCCGCATGCGGGCGCTGGAGGAGGCCGGGATCATCCGCGGCTACCGGGCGCTGCTGGACGAAAAGCGCCTCGGCTACGACATCATGGTGTTCGCCATGGTGCATCTCGTCAGCCAGGCGGAAGCGGATCTTGCGGCATTCGAGGAGCATGTGCGCGGCTGGCCGCTGGTGCGCGAGTGCTGGATGCTCTCGGGCGAAGTGGATTTCATCCTGAAATGCGTGGCGCCGGATCTCAACACCTTTCAGGCCTTCGTGGCGGAACTGACCGCGGCGCCGAATGTGCGCAACGTCAAGACAGCGCTGACGCTCCGGCGCTCGAAGGACGAAGCGAGCGTGCCGCTGGAAGACAAGTAAAAGACGATTGCGTTGGGCATGGGGCAGCAGCCGGAAGTTCATCTCGAGCCGGATGTCATCAAGTGGCTCGAAGCCTGCGGATATCCGCGAGAGCTGATCGAACGCTATCATCCGCAAACGCGGCTCGTGCAGGATATCGGAATTGTCGGCCATGCTCTGGAAGAGCAGTTGCAGGTATTGCAGGACGTCTTCCACGTCGATTTTTCCGAAGCTTCCGTCGGCAGATACTTTCCGTCGCCGCTAGGGATGGACGCGCTCGTCATTTCCATTCTGCCGCGCTCGAACTGGGCGAAGAAAGTTCTCGAGCGCTATCCGCCGATCACGCTCGGGATGATCGGTGAAGCGATCGAAAATAAAAAATGGACGTTCGGCTGATGCGCGAAAACAAAATGCCCGGCCGAAGCCGGGCATTTTTTATTCCGGAAAGATGCGAGTAGCGTTCAGCGCCACTCGACCTTGGTCACTTCATAAGCCTTCGCGCCTTTCGGCGTGTTGACCTCGACCGAGTTGCCTTTCTTCTTGCCGATCAGCGCGCGCGCGAGCGGCGACGAAATCGAGATGCGGCCGGCTTTGGCGTCGGCTTCGGTGTCGCCGACGATCTGCCAGACCTTTTTCTCGTCGGTGTCCTCGTCGACGAGCGTCACCGTCGCGCCAAAGGTGATCGTGTCGCCAGAAAGTTTCGAGACGTCGATCACTTCGGCGCGTGAAATCTTGTCCTCGAGTTCGGCGATGCGGCCTTCGTTCAGCGACTGCTGTTCCTTCGCCGCGTGATACTCGGCGTTTTCTGAAAGGTCGCCGTGGCTGCGCGCCTCGGTAATTTGCTGAACGATGCGCGGCCGTTCGACCGCCTGGCGGTGCCGCAACTCGGTCTCTAGCGACGATAAACCCGTCGCCGTCATCGGTATCTTTTCCATGGTTCTCTCCGAAACCGTGGTCGACTCACAAAAATCGGCTGACCGCGCGCCCGGTTTCCCGGCTCGCTGCGATCGCCGCGCTTGGTTACGAACAATGCCGCCACAGGCTGCCCGGAAGGGCCGTTCGTCAGGCCCGTCCGTCGAAATAGCTTTGCAGCGCATGAACCTCGAGATCGCCGCCCAGATAGGCTTTGATCCCCTGCGCCGCTGCGACGGCTCCTGATAGGGTGGTGTAATACGGGACTTTATGCAAGAGGGCGGCGCGCCGTAAAGATCGTGAGTCTTGAAGGGCTTGCGCCCCCTCGGTGGTATTGAACACCAGTTGCACCTGACCGTTCTTGATGGCGTCCACGATATGGGGGCGGCCTTCGAAGACCTTGTTGATCCTCTCGACCTGGAGTCCGGCCTCCGAGAGGAACCGCTGGGTGCCGGTGGTAGCGATCAGCCGGAAGCCGAGATCGGCCAAGAGCCGGACGGATTCGACGATGACCGGGCGGCGGTCGTTTTCCCGCAGCGAAATGAAGACGGTGCCCTTGCGCGGCACACCGATGCCCCCGCCGAGCTGGCTCTTGGCGAAGGCGATCGCATAGTCGAAATCGAGGCCCATGACTTCGCCGGTCGATTTCATTTCCGGGCCAAGCACCGTATCGACGTTCTCGCCGAAGCGGGTGAAGGGGAAAACGGCTTCCTTGACCGCGATGTGATCGAGCTTCTTTGGCTTCAAGTGAAAGCCTGCAAGCTTTTCGCCGGCCATGACACGCGCGGCGATTTTTGCGACAGGCACGCCGATTGTTTTCGCGACAAACGGCACGGTGCGCGAAGCGCGCGGGTTCACTTCAAGCACATAGATCGCGCCGTCCTTGATGGCGTATTGTACGTTCATCAGACCGCCGACATGCAGCGCAAGCGCCATCGCGCGCGTCTGCTCTTCGAGCGATTGGATCGTCTCATCCGAGAGTGAGTGCGGCGGCAGCGAGCAGGCGCTATCGCCTGAATGAATGCCGGCTTCCTCGATGTGCTCCATGATGCCGCAGATGAAGACGTCCTTGCCGTCGCAAAGCGCATCGACATCGACTTCGATCGCGTCGGAAAGATAGCGGTCGATCAGCACCGGGCTCTTGCCGGAGACGACGACGGCTTCCTTCATGTAGCGCTCGAGCGAGGCGGAGTCGTGAACGATCTCCATGGCGCGGCCGCCGAGCACATAGGACGGGCGGATGACGACGGGGTAACCGATCTCGGCAACGACGCGGCGCGCTTCTTCCGCACTTCTGGCGATGCCGTTCTCGGGCTGGCGCAGCTTGAGTTTTTCCAAAAGCTGCTTGAAGCGGTCGCGATCCTCAGCAAGGTCGATCATGTCGGGCGAGGTGCCGAGGATCGGCACTTTGGCCTTTTCAATCTGGTCGGCGAGCTTGAGCGGCGTCTGGCCGCCGAACTGGACGATGACGCCGTGCAGCGTGCCGTTCGTCTGTTCGCGCGCGAGAATTTCGAGCACGTCTTCGGCGGTGAGCGGCTCGAAGTAAAGACGATCCGAAGTGTCGTAGTCTGTCGAGACGGTCTCCGGGTTGCAGTTGACCATGATGGTCTCGTAACCCGCATCCCTGAGCGCGAACGCCGCGTGGCAGCAGCAGTAGTCGAACTCGATGCCCTGGCCGATGCGGTTGGGGCCGCCGCCGAGGATCGCGATCTTGTTGCGATCCGACGGCCGCGCCTCGTCGGCGAAGCTGCCGGCGAAAGCGGGCTCGTAGGTCGAATACATATAGGCGGTGGGGGAAGCGAATTCGGCGGCGCAGGTATCGATGCGCTTATAAACCGGCCGCACATCGAGGGCGTGGCGGCGCTTCGTCACCTCCGCTTCGCTCATGCCGGTGAGCGCGGCGAGCCGCGCGTCAGAAAAGCCCTGAGCCTTAAGGCGGCGGAACGCGCCTGCGGTTTGCGGCAGGTTCTTCGCCTTGATCTCCGCTTCGGTGTCGATCAGCGCGCGGATCTCGGCGAGGAACCACGGGTCGATCTGGCAGGCATCGAAAATATCGGCGTTTGAAAAACCGAGCCGCATCGCCTGCGCGACTTTCAAGAGGCGGTCGGGCTTGGGCGTGCCGAGCGCGGCGCGGATCGCGTTCTTGTCGTCGTCCTGGCCGAGGCCTTCGATTTTCACTTCGTCGAGGCCGGAGAGGCCGGTCTCGAGCGAGCGCAACGCTTTTTGCAGGCTCTCGCGGAAAGTGCGGCCGATGGCCATGGCTTCGCCGACCGACTTCATCGAGGTCGTCAGCACGGAATTGGCGCCGGGGAATTTCTCGAAAGCGAAGCGCGGAATTTTCGTGACGACGTAATCGATCGTCGGCTCGAACGAGGCCGGCGTTGCGCCGCCGGTGATGTCGTTGGCGATCTCGTCCATGGTGTAGCCGACGGCCAGCCTTGCCGCGACCTTCGCAATCGGAAAGCCGGTCGCTTTCGACGCCAGCGCCGACGAGCGCGAGACGCGCGGGTTCATTTCGATGACAATCAAGCGCCCGGTTTTCGGATTGACCGCGAACTGCACATTCGAGCCGCCGGTTTCGACGCCGATTTCGCGCAACACCGCAATCGAAGCTTCGCGCATCACCTGATATTCCTTGTCGGTGAGCGTCAGCGCGGGTGCGACGGTGATCGAGTCGCCGGTATGCACGCCCATCGGATCGACGTTTTCGATCGAGCAGACGATGATGCAGTTGTCCTTCTTGTCGCGGACGACTTCCATCTCGTATTCCTTCCAGCCGAGCACTGACTCTTCGATCAGCACTTCACTGGTGGGAGAGGCGTCGATGCCGCGCTCGACGATGTCGATGAACTCCGCCTTGTTGTAGGCGATGCCGCCGCCGGTGCCGCCCATGGTGAAGCTCGGGCGGATGATGGCGGGCAGGCCGATGTCGTCGAGCACTTCGAGCGCCTGCGTCAGCGTCTTGATCTGGTGCGAGCGCGGCGTATCGAGGCCGAGTTTGGTCATCGCCTCGCGGAAGCGTTCGCGATCCTCGGCCTTGTCGATGGCGTCGGCGGTGGCGCCGATCATCTCGACATTGAATTTCTCGAGCACGCCCATTTTGCGCAGGGAAAGCGCGGTGTTGAGCGCGGTTTGGCCGCCCATCGTCGGCAAAAGCGCAAAGCCGCCGGGCAGAACATTGCGTTCCTTTTCGATGATCTTGGCGACGATTTCAGGCGTGATCGGCTCGATATAGGTGGCGTCGGCAAGTTCCGGGTCGGTCATGATCGTCGCCGGGTTCGAGTTTACCAGGACGATGCGGTAGCCTTCTTCACGCAGTGTCTTGCAGGCCTGGGTACCGGAATAATCGAATTCGCAAGCCTGACCGATAACGATAGGTCCGGCGCCGATGATCATGATGGTTTTGATGTCTGTGCGTTTTGGCATCTGACTCGCAAAGATTGCTGCACATAAAAAAAGGGCGCGCGAGCGCGCGTCCTCGATGGTGACGAGTTACAGTCCGACGCACGTTTTGCGGCTAAGTGAGTTTCCTAGACCAGATTCGACTGGCGAGGAAGAAGAAACTCTTCGCGATGCACTAAGTCTTTTGCCTAAATAATCGGCGTATACCAGCGCGAGCCATGAAACTGCACGCTTTGCTTGGCGTTATGGCTTTGCAGCCTCAAAGGCCATGCGTTGCTGATTATGACCGAAATTTTTTGCGAGCCGTTTGGCGTTGAAACCGGCGCCGCGCAGAATCGAAAGCATCTCTTCTTCGGAATATTGCGAGACGCCGAGCTTCGCGCGGATCTTGCCGTAGTCGGAAAACAGCGTGCGCACGAGTCCGAACACCGCCGCAATTAAAAAACCATTCCGCGCGGCGAAGGACAAAAGCGACAGCGCATCCTTCGCCATGCTCTGTTGATGCGGAAGAATATCGGCGACGACAAGTTTGCCGCCCGGTTTCAAGATGCGCTTCCAGTTGGCGAGCATCGTCTCGAGTTCGTGGCGCTTGAGATACTGCAAGAGCGAATTGGCGACGATGAGATCGAGCGAAGCGTCCGGCAGCTTGTCGACCTTCTCCGGCGAGAGCGCGTGTATCTTTGGCTCGCTCTTGAATCGCTCGGCGACGCGCGTCCGCACCGTGGGCGCGGCTTCACACAGCAGGAGCTCTCCGCAACGCGCGGCGATTTCGTCGGCGTGGAGTGCCTCGCCGCAGCCATGATCAAGAACATGAGCCGTTGGAGATGGGATCAGCGCCACGATATCGTCGGCAATCGCGCGGTAATGGACGTCGAAATGGCGTGCATTGACGTAGATCGGGTGATCGGTGTCCCAGAAGCTGACCCAGTTGTCGGTCTCTTTTGCCAAGAGCTTTCTCCTTTGCGCGCCGCGAGATTGCCATGCGGTGACGGCATTTGCCACGCCGTGCGGCGTGCGGGCTTCGTGCTATAATGGCTGTCGCAAGGGACCTGCAATGAAGAAACAGCTGGCGAGCGCCTTCGTGATTTCAGCCCTGTCGGGGCCGTTCTTTTCCGGGCCGCTTCTCGCGGCGCAGCCGGAGATGCTGCTGCGCGAGCGTTGCCAGAAGGACGAATGCACCTTCACCAAGATCGTCACCAAGCGGCAGATCGCCAAAAGGACGCGGGGCCAGATGGTCGAGGTGAAGTCGCGCTCGGTCGTCGTGCCGGTCGCCAAGGGTACCGATCCGCAAGCCGTGCCGTCGCCCGACAGCTTCGGCCTCGTGCGGGTGAGCTATGCCTTCTGCTCGACACAGAAACCCGCCGTCATCTTCTATGACGGCAAGAAATTCTACGCGCACATGCTGAATGTCGGGGCAGTGCCGGCGGGTTACGCCGTCAACTCGCAGATCGAATACTGGGCGGCGTGCCACGACCGCATCGTCAGTGTGAACGAGGTGATGGAAGGGCGGCTCGCCAAGGATGCCGAGAAGCTCGGCTATCACACGCTGCCGTCGGAAGACATCCGCCAGCGCGATTTCCGCACCAAGAAGCGCGCGTTCCGGTTTTTCGGACTTTGATGATTGCGCGCGGATTATCGCGCGCGCTTTTCCATCAAGCCGGTAAATCGCTCGAAAAGATAACGCGAGTCGTGCGGGCCGGGTGACGCTTCCGGGTGATACTGCACCGAGAACACCGGCTTGCCGTTCAGCTGGATGCCGGCATTCGAGCCGTCGAACAGCGAGACATGCGTTTGCTCGGCGTCTTTCGGCAGTGTTTTGCTGTCGACGGCGAAACCGTGATTCATCGAAGTGATTTCGACCTTGCCGGTCGTCAGATCTTTCACCGGATGGTTCGCGCCGTGATGACCCTGATGCATCTTCATCGTCTTCGCGCCGACGGCGAGGCCAAGCATTTGATGGCCGAGACAAATGCCGAAAGTCGGCGTGCCCGACGCGATGATCTTCTTAATCACCGGCACGGCATATTTGCCGGTCTCGGCGGGATCGCCGGGGCCGTTGGAGAGGAAGACGCCGTCCGGCTTCATGGCGAGGATGTCTTCGGCGGAAGTCGTTGCCGGCACCACCGTCACCTTGCAGCCGTTGCTCGCCAAGAGCCGCAGGATGTTGCGCTTCACGCCGTAGTCGATGGCGACGACATTGTATTTCGGATTTTCCTCGCGGCCGTAGCCCTTGCCCCATTCCCAGGTCGTCTCGTCCCAGTCGTAACGCTGGGCGGTCGTCACCATTGGCACAAGGTCCATGCCGACGAGGCCGGGCCACGCGGCGGCTTCCTTCTTGAGTGCCGCAAGATCGAACTTGCCGTCGGGCGCGTGCGCGATGACGGCATTCGGCATGCCTTTCTCGCGGATCAGCGCGGTGAGCGCGCGGGTGTCGATGCCGCCGAGGCCGATGATGTTGCGGGCTTTCAGCCATGCGTCGAGATGGCGGCTCGCGCGATAGTTCGAGGGATCGGTGATCGCTGAATGCAACACCACGCCGCGCGCGCCGTGGGCGGCGGCCATGTTGACCGTCTCGATATCCTCGTCGTTGGTGCCGACGTTGCCGATATGGGGGAAAGTGAAAGTGACGATCTGGCCGGCATAGGAGGGGTCGGTCAGGATTTCTTCGTAGCCCGTCATGGCGGTGTTGAAGCAGACTTCTCCAACCGCCTGGCCCACGGCGCCGAGGCCGAATCCTTCGAGAACGGTGCCGTCAGCCAGCACCAACAGCGCGGTCGGGACGGGTTCCGACCAGCCGGGCTCAGCTTGTTTCATGTTCATGAGCGGCTTACATAGCGCCAGCGTTTCGGCGCGTCAAAGCGACATTAGGCGAGGTCCACAGTGCTGCGCGATAAACTCAACGACGCCATCAAAGAATCCATGAAATCGGGCGACAAGCTCAAGCTTTCGACGCTCCGCATGGTGAGCGCCGCCATCAAGAATGCCGATATCGAGGCGCGCACCGGCAAGGGCCCGCTCGACGACGACGCAATTCTCGGCATCATGCAGAAGCTCATCAAGCAGCGGCAGGACTCGGTCGAACTCTACGAAAAAGGCGGCCGGGCCGAGCTTGCCAAGCAAGAGAAGGACGAGATCGAGGTCATCAAGGCGTTTCTCCCGGCGCAGATGTCGGATGCCGAGATGAAGGCGGCGATCGCCGACATCATCGCCAAGGAAGGCGCTTCCGGCGTCAAGGACATGGGCAAGGTGATGGCCGCATTAAAGGCGGCTTATGCCGGCAAGATGGATTTCGGCAAGGCGAGCGGCGCGGTGAAGGGCCTGCTCGCGGGTTAGGAGACTTTCATGGCGCATTCCGTTCGGCCGTTCCTGATGTTTCAGAACAAGGATGCCGAGGCGGCGATGCGTTTTTACGTTTCGCTGTTTCCCGGCGGGAAAGTGCTCGAACTCGTTCCGTTCGCAAAAGGCGAGGCCGGTGCCGAGGGCACGGTCAAGACGGCGGTGTTCTCCGTCGCCGGTCAGGAAATCCGCGTTTTCGACAGCCCGGTGAAACACGCTTTCGAGTTCACGCCGTCGCAATCGCTGTTCGTCGAGTGCGAAAGCGAAGCCGAACTCGACCGGCTGTTCGCTGCGCTCGTCGAGGGTGGCAGCGCTCTCATGCCGCTCGGCGATTACGGGTTCAGCCGCAAATTCGGCTGGGTCAACGATCGCTTTGGCGTGTCGTGGCAACTCAATCTGCAATGAAGTCGCGCTCATAACGGGAGGTTCCGATGCCCAAGCTTCGCTACCATCCTTTTCGCCACCATCCTTCGAGACGAGATGTGATCGCAGGCGCCGGCGCGCTGGCGATTTCATCCGCACTGCCTGCCTGGGCGCAAGACACGGCGATCCTGAAAAAGAAAATCCCGCATGGCGGCGAGATGCTGCCGGTCGTCGGTCTTGGCACGGCGATCGTCTTCAATATCGGCGAGGATGCGGCTGAGCGCACGCAGCGCCGCGAGGTCCTCGAGACATTGGTCGCGGGCGGCGGCTCGCTCGTCGATACGGCGTCGAGCTACGGCAGGGCGGAAGGCGTCGTCGGCGATCTCGCAGCGGAAGCCAAGCTGCGCGATAAACTTTTTATCGCGACGAAAGTGCGCGTCCTCGACAAGGCTTCGAGCGTCGACGAATTCCAGCGATCCTTAAAATTGCTCAGGACGCCGAAGGTCGACCTTCTGCAACTCCACAACGTGCGCGATCCGAACCAGAGTCTCGCGCTCTATCGCGAATGGAAGGCGCAAGGGCTCTGCCGCTACATCGGCATCACGACGTCGTTCGACAACGATCACGATGCGGTCGCGGCTTGTGCCGCGCGCGAGAAGCCCGACTTCGTGCAGGTCAATTATTCGATCAACGACCGCGAATGCGAAGCGCGCGTGCTGCCGGCAGCGAAGGATGCGGGCGCGGCGGTGCTGTGCAATCTGCCGTTCGGGCGTGCGAGCCTGTTCAAGCTGGTGCGCGGCAAGCCGCTGCCTGACTGGGCGGCGGAATTCGACGCCAAAAGCTGGGGCCAGTTTTTCCTCAAATTCCTTATCTCGCACGAGGCGGTGACGGCGGTGATCCCCGGCACCACCAAAAAAGAGCACATGCTGGACAATCTCGGCGCCGGGCGCGGGCGGCTGCCGGATGCGGGTATGCGCAAGCGAATGGTCGAATACATCGAGAAACTGGGCTAAAATACCCTGTGAATTACGGTGACAGCGGGCACCGGCGCCCGGTTCCGCAGAGGCGGGCTTTCGGTTGCTTGCTGCCCCATTCGATAATGTAAGAAGTGTCCGGGAAATTGAGGTGGCGGCGGAGCGATCCGCCGCCTAAATCATCGCATGCGCTTTTCGCAGTCCTTTCTCGATGAGATCCGCGCCCGGCTGCCGGTGTCGGACGTCGTGCGCAAGCGTGTCCCGCTCAAGAAAGCGGGACGCGAATGGCGCGGGCTGTCGCCGTTCAACCCGGAAAAGACGCCGTCGTTCTTCGTGAACGACCAGAAGGGCATGTGGTTCGATTTTTCATCGGGCAAGAACGGCTCGATCTTCGATTTCCTGATGCTGACCGAGGGCGTGTCGTTTCGGGAAGCCGTGGAGCGGTTAGCGAGCATGGCGGGCGTTGCCATTCCCGTCGCCGGACCGGACGAAGAACGGCGCGAGCAAAAGAAGAAGACGCTCTACGATGTCATGGAGCTTGCCGCGAAATTTTTTGAAGAGAATTTGCAGGCGCGCACCGGAGCGCGGGCGCGCGGCTATCTTGCCGATCGCGAACTGACGCCGGAGACGCAGGCGCGCTTTCGTATCGGCTATGCGGCGGCCGAGCGTTTTGCGCTCAAGGAATATCTCGGCGGCAAGGGCGTCCCCAACGAGGACATGATCGAGGCCGGGCTCATCATCGCGGGCGACGACATTCCTGTGCCCTACGATCGCTTCCGCGAGCGGGTGATGTTTCCGATCAATGACTTCAAGGGCCGCGTCGTCGGCTTCGGCGGCCGCGCGCTATCTTCCGAGGTGCAGGCGAAATATCTCAACTCTCCTGAGACGCCGCTCTTTCACAAGGGCTCGCTGCTTTATAACGGCGCCAATGCGCGCGCGGCGACGCAGAAGAACGCACAGCTCATCGTCGTCGAGGGTTATGTCGATGTCATCGCGATGGTGTCGGCGGGCTTCGCGGGCGCGGTCGCGCCGCTCGGCACTGCGCTCACCGAGGATCAACTTGCATTGCTCTGGCGGATGCAGTCGGAGCCGATTTTGTGTTTCGACGGCGACAAGGCCGGACAGCGCGCAGCCTATCGCGCGGCTGAACTCGCGTTGCCGCTGTTGAAGCCGGGGCAGAGCCTGCTGTTCGCGCTTCTTCCCGAAGGGCAGGATCCCGACGATCTCATTCGTGCGGGCGGCACCGAAGCCATGCGCGAAGTGCTCGACGCCGCGAAGCCGCTCTCGGAAATGCTGTGGCTGCGCGAAACCGAAGCCGCGCGTCTCGATACACCCGAGCGCCGCGCGGCCCTCGAAGCGCGGCTTGGCGAAGTCGTGCGGATGATCGGGGACGAAACGGTGCGGCGCTATTACCGCGACGACCTCAAGGCGCGGCTCGCGAAACTTTTGGCGCCCGTCGAAACACGGTTCGTGCCGCGCGCCCGGTTTGAGCAGCAGTATTCTCCGGCGCGTAATTTCCGGGGCGGTAGTGGCGGCAATTTTTCCGGCCGCGGCGGTGGCGGCCGCCTGCCGAGCCCGAAAATGGCACTGATGCCACGGAGCACCCAGCTCGCGGCAAGCTCGATCGTGCGCGGCAACCGCTCGGCGGTTCCGGCGCGCGAGGCACTAATCTTGCTTGCGGTGATGAACCACCCTTGGCTGCTGTCGGAACACGCTGAGGAATTCGTCGAACTGGATTTTGTCCATCACGATGCGGAATCCATGCGAAAAGCGGTTTTGGCGGCTGCCGCTTCGGGCCATGCAGGCGATGCCGAGGCTTTAAAAACAAGGCTTCGCGATGCCGGGGCTGAAGAACTCATGACACGCATGGAACGTGCCATTTCCCACAAAGGCGACTGGGAAATTGGTAGCGAAACGGCACCCGAGGACGTCGCCGCCTGGTGGCGACAGATCGTGACCTTGCATCAGAAAATGCGTGCGCTATCTAAGGAGTTGCGCGAAGCCGAGGCGGCGCTCGGCAACGACCTAAACGACACCAATTTTGCATGGGTACAGGACGTGAAAAAGCGTCTGGCCATGCTTGAGGGAACAGAGGCCCTCATCGAGGGGTTCGGCGAGCTATCCGGCCGCGCGATCCGCACGATGTGAGGGGCGCGAACGGCGGGGATGTAGGGGCTGGTTAACGGCGAATCGGTATAGGCCAGGGGTGTGATTCTTCTCGCATAGGGTAGAGGGGCTTTTGCTCCCCGCGTTCCCCTCGAAGCATTCCCTCTGGCAGCAGATGAGAGACAGGATTTTTCGGTGAGTTCCAAAGCAAAGACAAAGCCGGGTTCGGCAAAGAAGCCCGCGAGCGCGAAAGCCACCTCCGCCACGAAGGTAGCTGCCAAGAAAGATAGCCGTTCGGCACCCGCCGCGAAAAAGGCCGACAAGGCTGCTGAAAAGGGCGGTGTCGTCTCGAAGATTTTCCGGGCGCTCGTCGGCGGCAAGCCCGCGCCCGAGAAGAAGTCCGGCAAGCCGGAAAGCAAGGTTGAAGCCAAGGCGGAAACCAAGACCCAAACCAAGACATCCGCCAAGGCAGAAACCGTGAAGACCGACGCCAAAGGAAAAAACAAAGATCACGGCAAGAACGCGCCGATCGCTCCCACGCAGAAGCCCGATCCGAAGGCCGCCAAGGCCGCGGCAGCAAAACCCGCGCCGGCTGAAGAAGCGCCGCGCATGCAGATCAGCGTCGATGCCATCCGTCGCGCGGCCGAAGCCGTCGGCGCCGGCACCGGTGCATCCGCTTCGCCGAAGGATCAGGCCGCGCTCGCCAAGCAGCAGAAGGAAGAGACCGCCGCCGCTTCATCCGAGAGCGATGCCGAAGCCGGGCCGCTCCTCGATCTTTCGGATGCCGCCGTCAAGAAAATGATCCGCGGCGCCAAGAAGCGCGGCTACGTCACCTACGACCAGCTCAATGAAGTGATGCCGTCGGAAGAAGTCACGTCCGAGAAGATCGAGGACGTGCTCGCGATGCTGAACGAGATGGGCATCAATGTCGTCGAGGCGGAAGAAGCCGAAGAAGACGATGATGACGATGATGATGACGATACCGGCACCGATCTCGTCGAGAGCGGCGGTTCGAAGTCGCTCGCGACGACGAAGAAGTCCGTCCCCGGCGAGCGCACCGACGATCCGGTACGCATGTATCTCCGGGAAATGGGTTCAGTCGAGCTTCTGTCGCGCGAAGGCGAAATCGCCATCGCCAAGCGCATCGAGGCCGGCCGCGAAGCGATGATCGCGGGCCTGTGCGAAAGCCCGCTGACCTTCCAGGCCATCATCATCTGGCGCGACGAACTCGCCGCCGGAAAAGTTTTGCTGCGCGACATCATCGATCTCGAAGCGACCTTCGCCGGACCGGAAGCGAAGCAAGCGCCGGCCGCGCCCGAGACCGAGCAGGAACTGGCGGCCGCCGATGACGGCATGATGGCGCCTCCGGAGCCTGCTGAGCGCGCACCTTCGGCGCCGCCGGAACGTCCCGGTCTTTCGGGCCAGCCGGAAGGCGAGCCCGACGAAGACGAAGAAGACATGGAAAACGCCATGTCGCTCGCGTCCATGGAAGCGGAGCTGAAGCCGAAGGTCGTCGAGACCTTCGACGGCGTCGCCGATGCCTACAAGCGGCTTCGCAAGCTTCAAGATCAGAACGTCGAGTTCAAGCTCAAGAACGACTCGCTGTCGCCCTCGCAGGAGCGCCGCTCGAAGAAGCTGCGCGAAGAACTGATCGCGCTCGTGAAGTCGCTCTCGCTCAACCAGAGCCGCATCGATGCGCTGGTCGAGATGCTCTACGACATCAACCGCCGCCTGATCGGCTACGAAGGTCGCCTGATGCGGCTTGCCGAAAGCCACGGCGTCGAGCGCGAAGACTTCCTGAAGAATTATCAGGGCTCAGAGCTCGATCCGAAGTGGCTGCTGCGTGTCGGCAAGCTCGGCGCGAAGGGCTGGAAGGGCTATGTCGCCCACGAGAAGGATCGCATCAAGGAGATCCGCTCGGAGATCCATAACCTCGCGACAGAAACCGGCCTCGAGATTCAGGAATTCCGCCGCATCGTGCACTTCGTGCAGAAGGGCGAGCGCGAGGCGCGGCAGGCGAAGAAGGAAATGGTCGAGGCGAACCTTCGTCTCGTTATCTCGATCGCCAAGAAATACACCAATCGCGGCTTGCAGTTCCTCGACCTCATTCAGGAAGGCAATATCGGCCTGATGAAAGCGGTCGATAAGTTCGAATATCGCCGCGGCTACAAGTTCTCGACCTACGCGACGTGGTGGATCCGGCAGGCGATTACGCGCTCGATTGCCGATCAGGCCCGCACCATCCGCATTCCGGTGCACATGATCGAGACGATCAACAAGATCGTCCGCACCTCGCGCCAGATGCTGCACGAGATCGGCCGCGAGCCGACGCCGGAAGAGCTTGCCGAAAAGCTCGGCATGCCGCTTGAGAAAGTGCGCAAGGTTCTCAAGATCGCCAAAGAGCCCATTTCTCTGGAGACTCCGATTGGCGACGAGGAAGACTCGCACCTTGGCGATTTCATCGAGGACAAGAACGCGGTGCTCCCGATCGAGGCCGCGATCCAGTCGAACCTTCGCGAGACGACGACGCGCGTGCTCGCTTCGCTCACGCCGCGCGAGGAGCGCGTCCTACGCATGCGCTTCGGCATCGGCATGAACACTGATCACACGCTGGAAGAAGTCGGCCAGCAGTTCTCGGTGACGCGCGAACGTATTCGTCAGATCGAGGCCAAGGCGCTGCGCAAGCTCAAGCACCCGAGCCGGTCAAGGAAGCTGCGGAGCTTCCTCGACAACTGACGCACTTGTCCCGGGCGCGCTGCGGCGTGACACGCCGCTGCGCAGAACCGGGGCCGCGAGAGACACCACCGGTCATCCCCGCGCATAAGCGCGAAGCGCATCTTGCGCAAAAAGCGGGGACCCAGCGCCAAGAGATAAAACGGCGGGTCGAAAGGCCCGCCGTTTTCCGTTGGGGCTGCGTTATTCAATTGGCGCGCGACTTAGCCGAGTGCATAGCCCGGCTATTGCCTTTAGATTGCTGGGGCTAGTGTGTTGATGCCGCAATGTAAAGCGAATCGCTGCGATGTCGGTCACGAGAGATAACCACTACGTCCCGCAATGGTATCAGGAGGGCTTCTTCGAGCCCGGGCGGAAGTCGATTGCTTATGTCGACATGACCCCGGGGCAGATAAGCCTCCCCGATGGCCGAGTGATCACCAAAAACGGTGCTTGGAATGACACGCCCACATCAAGGGCGTTCTTTCAGACGGATTTGTATTCAACGTTCTTCGGGACATCGATAAACGACGAGATCGAGCGGCGCTTGTTCGGTGATGTCGATACTAGGGGCTCGCAAGCAGTCCGCGCCTTCATAGGCACGGACATGAGCGAGTGGCACGACCATTTCCAAGATTTTTTCGATTTCCTCGATATCCAAAAAATCCGCACGCCAAAAGGTCTGGATTGGCTCAGGGCGCAATACCCCGCGCTGACGCAGAACGAGCTCATGCATGAGATGCAGGGCATCCGCATGTTGCATTGTACGATTTGGGCCGGAGGCGTGCGAGAGATTGTCTCCGCAGAAGAGTCCGAGGTGAAATTCATCACGAGCGACCACCCGGTCACAATTTATAACCACGCCGTTCCGCCCGTCGATGCCGCATGCGCGTACCCGCTCGATCCCGGCATCGCGCTGCGGGGGTCGCAGACGCTCTACCCGATGGACCGCGACCACTGCCTCATCCTCACGAACCTGGAGTACGCCCAGGAGCCGACCGTCGGTCCGCTGGAGAAGCGTACCTTCGCGCGTAATTATCGGCAAAGCCTGTCGCGCACCGATGCGTTCATCCGCAAG
>DATMGD010000078.1:0-21028 GCA_035555855.1 Xanthobacteraceae bacterium | reverse complement strand
GTCGATGCGCTGGTGATGTTTCGGGAATTGTAGATTGCGGGCAGCCGCCCGCGTTACCGCGCGAGGATTTTTCCTGCCGGATCATCGTCAGCACTCCACCCATGAAAGCGAGGGCGGCGCGGGACGCCGGAGACTTGCCGGTCTCCACGGCTCGGTGTGAAAAATAAAGAACACACCGAAATATGTACTCACCGCAGTCGCCGGCTCGTAACCGGCATCCCGCGCGCGATGTTTCTAGGCTTGCTCTGCGCGGCCCCCGGTGGTGTGACTTTGCTAACCACCGCTTACGGCGCTCAACGACAACCGACGACCCGGATGAGCCCTCGATTGAAGTCACCGGCGCCCGTGGCGAAGAGCCATCTTCGCCGGGAACACGCAGCTTGGGCCGCCATGTCGGGTTTGCGAACCCTTCACGGCCACCGCTCCTCCCCCATACGCAAGCACGCCTGCAGACGCACCCCTCGCGGGAGAGGACGGCATAGAATATAATCCTATTATGGAAAATGTCAAGTATTCTCTCTCGAGAGAAAACGCGCGACCGGCAGCAGCGATCGGCTTTACGGGTTGGGCACGCCCGTCCCGAGAATCTGGTTGAGGAGCTGCAGCACGCCTTTCGACATCAGGTCTTCTTCCGCCTCGCCGAGCGTGGTCTCGAGGGCGGCAAGCGTGTCCGACACCGTGCCGTGATCCGGCTCGGTTTTTTGTATTTCGGTCTCGAGCTTCTCGATATGCGCCTCGAGCGCGATGGGATCGACGCCCCTGTCGGCGAGCGCATCGGACTGCGCGCGGACCTGACGGATGAGATCCTGAACCTTGTCGTGTTCGATCGGTTTTGGCATCACTCACCCTCCATGCTGGCAGCCAAAGCATAACGGCAAATCAAGCCGCATTGAGGCGCCGGGCCGCGCCCTGGTGCCTTTCGGGGACGCCGCTCAGCAGGCGATGCGCAGCTTGCCCCTGATCGCTTTCGAGCGGAACTCTCTATTCACCGCACCGCATTTGGCGACGACATAAAAATTCGTGCAGCCGTAACGCGCGAGCTTGCGCGCGCCGCTGATGTAGGTCGCGCGGATCGTGCAGGTGCCGCGTTTCTCGCAGGCGCGTTTGGCCTGGCGCATGAAACGCGCGCTGATCTTGTCCGGCAATTTACCGGTGCAGGTGATGCCGGCGCCGGTGACAGCGCCGATCTTCTCGGCTGCGAGCGTTTGTTGAACGGTTATGAGAGGCCACAAAAGCATCAGGGCGATCACGAATTTCTTCATGCAATTCCCCTTAAGCGGGCGACGAGAGAACGGTTGTAGGCGCGCTCATGCAGGCTGACAATCTGCAACGCACAAAGTGCGACACTCAGCGCCGGGCGGCGAAGAAAGCGCGCAACAGCTCCGCGGCACGGCTTCCCTGAATACCGCCGTAAACTTCCGGCCGGTGATGGCAGGTCGGCGATGCGAAGAAGCGCACGCCGGACTCGACCGCGCCGCCCTTCGGATCGGCCGCGCCATAATAAAGGCGGCGGATGCGCGCGAACGAAATCGCCGCCGCGCACATCGTGCAGGGCTCTAACGTGACATAGAGATCGCAATCGGTGAGCCGCTCGGTATTGAGCTTCCTCGCCGCCTCGCGCAACGCGATGACCTCGGCATGCGCCGTCGGGTCGCGGTCGCGCAGCGTGCGGTTGTCGGCGCGCGCGACGATTTCGCCATTGCGCACGACGACGGCGCCGACCGGCACCTCGCCGGCGCGCATCGCGGCGACGGCGATCTCGAGCGCCTCGTCCATATAGCCCGGCTCGCGCATTCGCTTCCCGTTCCCTTCGTGCTAGGGGTTTTCGCTTCGCACGGACAGAGCATGAACCGCAAGCCCGGCCAGAACGACGATAAAGAGCGCATCGCGAAAGTGATGGCGCGCGCCGGGCTTTGCTCGCGGCGCGAAGCGGAAACGTGGATTCTCGCGGGCCGCGTCGCCGTCAACGGCGAGACGCTCGCCTCCCCCGCTTTCACCGTGTCCCCGCACGACAAGATCGTGGTGGACGGCAAGCCGCTGCCGGTGCGCGAGCGCACGCGGCTCTTTCTTTATCATAAGCCCAAGGGCCTCGTGACCACGAACCGCGACGAGCGCGACCGCGCCACGGTATTCGCGGCGCTACCGTCGCATCTCCCCCGCGTCGTCTCGGTCGGGCGGCTCGATCTCAACAGCGAAGGGCTGCTCCTCCTCACCAACGATGGCGGCCTGAAGCGCATTCTGGAATTGCCGGAGACCGGCTGGCAGCGGCGCTATCGCGTGCGCGCCAACGGCCGCATCACGCAGGACGCGCTCGACCGGCTCGACAAGGGCATCCGCGTCGACGGCGTCGAATACGGGCCGATCAAGGCGATGCTCGACCGCTCGCAGGGCGCGAATGCGTGGATGACGATGACGCTGCGCGAGGGCAAGAACCGCGAAATCAGAAACGTGCTGCGCGCGCTCGGCCTCACCGTGAACCGCCTGATCCGCGTCTCGTACGGCCCGTTTCAGCTCGGCGAATTGAAACCCGGCGCCGTCGAGGAGATCAAAGGCCGCGTGCTCACGGAGCAGCTTGGCGAGAAAATCATCCGGCAATCGGGTGCGGATTTCGACGCGCCGGTTCGCGAGCGCGAGCCTGAACAGATGCCCGAACGCCCGGCGCGCAAATCGTTCGAGGGGAAGAAAGCATTTTCGAAAGGCCGGCCCGGAAAGTTTGCAGCTAAGGACGACAGGTATAAAGGCGACAAGCATAAGAGCGAGAAGTATAAAAGCGCGAAGCATAAGGACGAGAAGCGTAATAACGAAAAGCACAAGCCGGAGCATCGCCGCCAGCGCGACCGCAAGGAAACGGCGCGCAAGAAATTCTATGCGCGCGGGCGGCGCGACTGATGCGGGTCGTCGGCGGGCAATTGCGCGGGCGGACGCTGAAAAGTCCGTCGTCACAGGCGATCCGGCCGACGTCGGACAAGCTGCGCGAATCCGTCTTCAACATTCTCGCCCATGCCTATGGCGATCCGATCACCGATGCGCGGGTACTCGATCTCTTTGCGGGCACCGGCGCGCTCGGGTGCGAGGCGCTGTCGCGCGGCGCGAAGTTCGCACTGTTCGTCGATGACGGCGCAGAAGCGCGCGGCTTGATCCGCGCCAATGTCGAGGCGCTGTCGCTCACCGGCGTCACCAAAATCTTCCGGCGCGATGCGTCGAAGATGGGCGAGATCGGCGCGCTCGCGCCGTTCGATCTCGCATTCTGCGATCCGCCTTACGGCAAGGGGCTTGCGGAAAAATCGATCGCCAGCGCGCGGGCCGGCGGCTGGTTTGCGGCAGGGGCGCTCATTGTCGTCGAGGAAGCGGTGAAGGCCGCGTTCCAGGCGCCGCAAGGTTTTGAGGAGATGGAGCGCCGCCAGTATGGCGACAGCGAAATCGTGATTTTGCGGCTAGCGGCGGCCGAATAGCTTCTCGATGTCAGTAAGCTTCAACTCAATATAAGTCGGGCGGCCGTGGTTGCACTGGCCGGCGTAATCGGTCGCTTCCATCTCGCGCAGGAGCGCATTCATCTCGTCGGGCTTCAGAAGCCGCCCTGCCCGCACCGAACCGTGACACGACATCGAGGATGCGACGGCAAGGAGCCGCCGCTCGAGCGGCAGCGCCGCATCCCATTCGGCCATGTGCTCGGCAAGGTCGCGAATGAGCGACTCGATGTCGGTGTCGCCGAGCAGCGAAGGCTGTTCGCGAACGAGCACCGCGCCGGCGCCGAACGCTTCGATCACAAGGCCCATTTTGGCGAGGTCTTCGGCGCGCTCGGCCAGCGCCGCGGCATTGTCGGGACCGACCTCGACAACGGCGGGGACGAGCAAAATCTGGCGCGCGACGCCGTCGCGCTCCATCGCCGCTTTCAATTTTTCGTAGACGAGCCGCTCATGGGCGGCGTGCTGATCGACGATGACGAGGCCGTCGCGCGTCTGCGCCACGATATAAGTCTCATGCACTTGCGCGCGCGCAGCGCCAAGGGGCTTGTCGAGCAAATCCGGTGTAGCAGGCGCAACCGAAGTGCGGGCATCGGCTGAAGGTGTGAAGCTCGCGAAGGCTTCTTGTGCTGCTTCGGCGAAGCCGTGTTGTACGGGTGCGGCGCTGCCGCGCCACGACGCGAACGAAGGCCGCGCATGGCGCGCGGGCCGCGCGAACGACACGAGCCGCGCCGCGCCCGTGGTGGACGAGCGGCGCGAGCCGGTGCCGAGCGCATCCTGTAAACTCCTGACGATCAGCGCGCGGATGAGGCCGGAGTCGCGAAAGCGCACTTCGGTTTTCGCCGGATGCACGTTCACATCTACTTCACGCGGATCGAGCGAAAGAAACAGCGCAACGACCGGATGACGGTCGCCGTGCAGCAAATCGGCGTAAGCACCGCGTACCGCGCCGAGCAGAACCTTGTCGCGCACCGGACGGCCGTTGACGAAAAGATACTGCGACAAAGAATTGGCGCGCGAAAAGGTCGGCAAGCCCGCGATGCCTTCGATCTTCGCGCCTTCGCGCTCGCCTTCGACGGAGACGGCGTTTTCTTTCAAATCGGCGCCGAGCACATCGGCCATGCGGAGCAGCCTGCCCTCAGCGTCGTTCTTTTGCGCCGCGTAAGTGATCGCGGCGCGATCCTCGGCGGCGATGATGAACGCCACATCAGGCCGCGCGAGCGCAAGACGCTTCACCGCTTCGACGGCGGCCGCCGTCTCGGCGCGCTCGGACTTCATGAATTTCAACCGCGCCGGCGTCGCATAAAATAGATCGCGCACCTCGATGCGCGTGCCGCTGGTCAGCGCCGCGGGTTTCACCGCGCCCTTACGTCCGCCATCGACGACGATCTCGCTCGCGCTTTCGGCGCTCGCCGTGCGCGTGACGATCGAGAGTTTCGCGACGGCGCCGATGGAGGGAAGCGCCTCGCCGCGAAAGCCGAGCGTCGAAACCGAATGCAGATCGTCGTCCGGCAGTTTCGAGGTCGCGTGGCGATCGACGGCGAGCTGCAAATCTTCGGGCGGCATGCCGCCGCCATCGTCGGTGATGCGAATGAGCCGCTGGCCGCCACCCGAAAGCACGACTTCAATCCTGCGCGCGCCGGCATCGAGCGCATTCTCAACCAGCTCCTTGACGACCGAGGCCGGCCGCTCGACGACTTCGCCGGCAGCGATACGGTTGATGACGGCTTCGGAAAGCTGGCGAACGGGCATGTGGAAAACCTGTGCGAGTCTTGCCCTAAAATCCAGCGAAATTAACGGCTTAGCTGGGGGCAGCGAAAACGATCCCCGCTCTTCACAGCCTTATTGAGCATGATCTTATCCGAAAACCGGTTCCCACTTTTCGGGATCATGCTTTCGCTTCCGCTAGATACCGCTTCGCCAGCACCTTGCCCTCTTCGACCGCCGGCTGGTCGAACGGATCGACGCCGAGAAGATGCGCGGCGACGATCGTCTCGAGCATAAAGTGCATCATCAGGCCGCCGAGCGCGCGCTCATCACACTTCGCGACATGAAAGGTGCGCACCGGGCAGCCGTTCTTCGCCAGCGTGTCGGCGGTGGCGCGGCCCTGCGCCGCGACGAGATCGCCGATTTTTTTGCCGCCGAAATCTTTTTCGCCTGCAACCGCCGCGAGTTTCTTGTCGATGCGCGGGCCGGTGTTGGCGGCATCAAGCGTGAGAATACTGAACAGTTTATCGCGCGGGCCCGCGAGCCAGAGCTGCAACTGGCTGTGCTGATCGACCGGGCCTAACGCTGCGACCGGCGTCGTGCCCTTGCCGTTCTTGCCGAGGCTTTCGGCCCAGAGCTGCACCCACCAGCGCGTAAAACGCTCGAAGCGATCGGCATAGGCTTGCAGCACCTGAATGGTTTTGCCTTCGGCGCTCGCAGCGACGGAAAGCGCGGCACCGAGCGCGAACGGAATTTCCTTCGCCGAGCGCTGCGTCAGAAGCGGTGCGAGCGCCTCGCCCGCGCCTTGGCGAATTTTTTTCACATCCAAGCCGAGTACGGCGGCGGGTAACAGGCCGACATTGGTGAGCGCCGAGAAGCGGCCGCCGACGCCGGTGTCGTGCTCCAGGAGTTCGCAGCCGAAATCTTCCAGTAGTGTGCGCAGACCGTTTTTCTTGCCGGGCTGCACGGGCTCCGACAAACCGAGAATGTGATCCTTGATGCGCTTGCCACGCCCGGCCTTTTTCAGCGCGGCGATCGCGGCGATCGTCTGCATCAGCGTTTCGCCGGTGCCGCCGGATTTCGAGATGGCGACGAATTGCGTCGTCTTGAGCGGCAGTTTCTTCAGCGCGGCTTCAAAAGTTTTCGGATCGAGATTGTCGAAGAAATGCAGGCGCGGCTTGCCGCGCAAGACGCCGAGACCCGGCACGGCGTAATCGGCAAGCTGGCAAAGCGCCTGACCGCCGAGGCTCGAGCCGCCGGTGCCGAGGAACACGACGTCGCTCGCTTTCTTGAGCTTTGCCGCCGCCTTCTTGAGTTCGGGATAATCGCTGGTGCGTTCCGGCAGCCGCAGCAGGGGCAGCGTGCGGCTCGCATAAAGCGCGCGGAGCTTTTCGAGCGCAGGTTCGGTGCGCGCCAGCACCTCATGGAAAGCCTGATCGAAGACGCCGCCGCGATGGCCGCTCTTCAAGGCGCGCGAAATATCCTGCGTGTAGCTCATCCAGCCTCCCGTCCCCGCCATATCACATCAACGCGTTCGCGTCCGCGCCACCGCATCGCGCCAGCGCGCAAGTTTGCTTGCCCGCAGATCGGCGCCGATTTGTGGCGTGAAACGCCGATCCAGCGCCCACAATTTTTCGAGCCCGTCGAGATCGGGGCAGATGCCGGCGGCGCGCCCCGCGAGATAGGCCGCGCCCCGCGCGGTCATTTCGGTGGCGCGCGGCCGGTCGACCGGCGCGCCGAGAATATCGGCAAGGCCCTGCATGGTGAGATCGCTCGCGACCATGCCGCCATCGACGCGCAGCACAGTACTTTCCTTCATGCCGGGGCAATCGGCATGCATGGCGTCCAAGAGGTCAGCCGTCTGATAGGCGACGCTGTCGAGCACGGCGCGCGCAAGCTCCGCCGCGCCGCTCTCGCGCGTGAGGCCGAAGATCGCGCCGCGCGCCTCGGCGTCCCACCACGGCGCACCCAAGCCCGTGAAGGCGGGAACGAGGATCACTTCTTCCTTGGGGTTGGCTTTGGCGGCGAGCGCATCGGTTTCTTTGGAAGAGCGGATCATGCCCATCGCGTCGCGCAGCCATTGCACGGCGGCGCCCGCGACAAAGATCGAACCTTCGAGCGCGTAGGCACGCTTGCCGCCGAGCTGATAGGCGATCGTGGAGAGCAAGCGATGCTTGGAGCGCACCGGCTTGTCGCCGGTATGCAGGAGCGCGAAACAGCCGGTGCCGTAAGTCGATTTCATCATGCCCGGCACGACGCAAGCCTGGCCGACAGTCGCCGCCTGCTGATCGCCGATCATGGCGCGGATCGGGATCGCGGCACCGAACAGCGCGGCATCGGTCGCGCCGAAATCGGCGGCGTTGTCGCGCACTTCGGGGAGGAGCGCCTTCGGCACGCGCAACAACCGGCACATCTCGTCGTCCCATTGCGCAGTGTCGAGATCGAGCAGCAGCGTGCGCGAAGCGTTCGTCGCATCGGTCGCGTGCACCTTGCCGCCGGTGAGACGATAAAGAAGAAAACTGTCGATGGTGCCGAAGGCGAGCTTGCCCGCTTCGGCAGCGGCGCGCGCGCCTTCCACCTTGTCCAGAATCCAGGCGATTTTGGTCGCGGAGAAATAAGGATCGAGCAGCAGCCCGGTGCGGGCGGTGACTTTTTCCTCGGCGCCCTCGCCGCGCAGTTTTGCGCAAATATCCGCGGTGCGGCGATCCTGCCAGACGATGGCACGATGAATGGGCTTCCCCGTCGCGCGATCCCAGATGACGGTCGTCTCGCGCTGATTGGTGATGCCGATAGCGGCGATTTCTTTCGCTGCGAGTTTCGCCTGCACGATCGCCTCGCGCACCGTCGCAACCGTGCTCGTCCAGATTTCTTCGGCGTCGTGTTCGACCCAGCCGGGCTCGGGGTAATGCTGCGCGAATTCCTGCTGGCCGGTGGCGAGCGGCGCAAGCCGCTCGTCGAAGACGATGGCGCGGCTCGACGTCGTGCCCTGATCGATGGCGAGGATGCGGTTAGGGATATGGCTCATGCGGCGTTCAGCTCGCGAGCGCAATCGGCGACTCTAACGCCTTTTTCAGCGCGGCGAGTTCGGCGGGCGTCGTGACGAGTCCGAGCTTCGTCCGCCGCCACAGGATGTCGTCCGCCGTCTTCGCCCATTCCTCGCTCCTCAGATAGTCCAGCTCGATCCGATGGAGATTCCCTGCGAGGCGCGGGCCGAGATCGGCTTCGCTTTTCGTCTCGCTGATCATCTTCCAGGCACGCGTCCCGTACGAAAAAGCGAGCCGGCGCGCCAGCG
Source organism: Xanthobacteraceae bacterium (assembly GCA_035555855.1). GTDB lineage: Bacteria > Pseudomonadota > Alphaproteobacteria > Rhizobiales > Xanthobacteraceae > Palsa-892. The sequence goes on along the minus strand of DATMGD010000078.1, from coordinate 12,565 downwards.
GCTCGTCAATATAAGTGTGGCGCTCGCGGATATCGGCGATCAAGCCGGCGACGCCGCGCTCGCCGAGATCGCCGCCGGGCAGCGGCTCGTTCGCCGTCCATGCCGGCTGCATCGCGAAATACTTGCCGAGTTTTTCGAGCGCCGCTTCAGCGAGCCTGCGATAGGTGGTGAGCTTGCCGCCGAGCACGGTGAGAAGCGGCGGCTCGCCGGATTTGCCGTCGAGCGCGATGGTGAAATCGCGCGTGACATCGGAAGCATTGCCCGCGCCGTCATCGACCAGCGGGCGGATGCCGGCAAAGTGCCACACGACTTTTGAAGGCTCGACCGGCGTGCGGAAATAGCGCGAGGCGACGGCGCAGAGATACATGATCTCCTCGGCGCTCGCGAACGGCATTTCCGGCTCGTCGCCGACATCGACCTCGGTGGTGCCGATCAGCGTGAAGCTGTCCTGATAGGGAATGGCGAAGACGAGGCGGCCGTCGTCGTTCTGGAAGAAATAGGCGCGCTCGTGCGCATGCAGGCGCGGCACGACGATATGGCTGCCCTTCACGAGCCGGATCGCGTGATCGGCCGGAAGATGCAGCATGATTTCGTTGAGCCGCGCCGCCCACGGCCCCGCGGCATTGACGAGCACGCGCGCGCTCGCCGTCTGCCGCACGCCGCCGGATTGCAGAATGAGCCGCCAGTGATCGCCTTCGCGCCGCGCGGCGGTGAGCCTTGTATGGGTGCGGATGTTAGCGCCTTTTTCGCGCGCGCCGATGGCATTGGCGATGACGAGCCGTGCGTCATCCGTGGTGCAATCGGAATATTCAAAACCAAGATGAAAGCCGGATTTCAACGGCACGCCTGCCGGGTCATCGGCAAGATCCAGAACGCGCGTCTTCGGCAGCGATGAGCGCGCAAGATGATCGTAGAACCAAAAACCCGCGCGCAGCATCCACGCGGGCCGGTCGCCTTTCACGCACGGCAGCACGAAGCGCATCGGCCGCACGAGATGCGGCGCGAGCTTCATCAGCCGCTCGCGCTCGGCAAGCGATTTCCGCACGAGCGAAAATTCGTAATGCTCGAGGTAGCGCAGACCGCCGTGAATGAGCTTGGTCGAAGCCGAAGACGTCGCGCTCGCAAGATCGCCCTGCTCGACCAGCAGAACCTTCAAGCCGCGCCCGGCTGCATCGCGCGCGATGCCGCAGCCGTTGATGCCGCCGCCGACAATCGCAAGATCGTATTCAGCGTGCCCCGCTTGTTCCCCGGTCATGCTTCCTTCCGCTGCGTCATCCCGCGACTTTCGTTCGGTATGCTAACCCACCGCGCGGCAATGCCAATGGCTCTCACGCGAGCGTGAGCAAATTGCGCCGGCGATTTCCCCGGTTTCGCCGCAAAGCGGAACCTAGGTAAAGCGTACGGATAATTTTTGTTCACCAGTTGGGTCTACACTTGCTGCATGAATACGCCACGCCTCCTCGTTGCTGAAGGAAACACCCCCGAAGGACGCGCACGCCAGATCGCCGCCGGCGGCAAACCGGCGAGCGAGGGTTACGCGAAGCTCCTGCGCGAGCTGTGGCCGGAAGCCGCCATCGACATCTGCTTTCCCGCTGATCCCGGTGCCAATCTGCCCGACGCGGGGCTCGAAAGTTACGACGGCGTCGCGATTACCGGTTCCGCGCTGCATGTTTATGACGGCGGAAACGCCATCGAGCCGCAGATTGAACTCGCGCGCAGCGCCTATCGCGCCAAGACGCCGATCTTCGGCAGTTGCTGGGGCTTACAAGTCGCGACGGTCGCGGCGGGCGGAACGGTGCACAAGAACCCGCGCGGCCGCGAAATCGGCTTCGGCCGCCGCATCCGCCTCACCGAGGCGGGCCTCAACCACCCGCTATTCGAGGACAAGCCGGCCGTGTTTGAGGCACTGACCGTGCATCTCGACGAGGTCGCGGCGCTCCCGCTCAAGGGTAAAGTGCTGGCGATGAACGATCACTCGGGCGTGCAGGCCGCCGAAATCGAATACGAAGGCGGCGTCGCCTGGGGCGTGCAGTATCACCCCGAATACGAGTTCAGGGACATTTCCTCGATTCTCAAGCGGCTGAACGGCGCGCTGGTGACGGAAGGTTTTTTCGCCAGCAACGAGGACGCGACGCTCTTTATCAACGACGTCGATACGCTCGCGGAAGATCCGGCTAACCGGCGGCTCGGCTGGCGCCACGGCCTCGACAGCGCGATCACGCAGCGCGAGCTGCGCATTCAGGAACTTCGCAACTGGATCGAGTTGAAAGTTAAACCGGTGCGCTCGGCACGCGGACGGGGTTAGACTTTTTATTTCGGCATGATCTTTTCCGAAAGCCGGTTCCTGCTTTTCGGGATCATGCCCTAAACTCTCTCCATCGCCAGCGCGACGCCCTGCCCGACGCCGACGCAAAGCGTCGCGAGCGCGAGCTTGCCGTTCTTTTCTTCGAGTGCATGCATCGCGGTTCCGGCGATGCGCGCGCCCGACATGCCGAGCGGATGACCGAGCGCAATCGCGCCGCCATGCGGATTCACATGGGCAGCGTCTTCGGCAATGCCCAACTGGCGCAACACGGCAATCGCCTGGCTCGCGAAGGCTTCGTTGAGCTCAATCACATCGAAATCCGAAACCTTGCGCTTCAGTTTCGCAACGAGCTTTTCGGTCGCGGGAACCGGACCGATGCCCATGATGCGCGGCGGCACGCCCGCTGCACTCATGCCGAGGATACGCGCGCGCGGCGTCAGGCCATGCAGTTTCGCTGCCGCTTCCGATGCGATGACCAGCGCACAGGCGCCGTCGTTGACGCCGGAGGCGTTGCCTGCCGTCACCGTGCCGGGATTGCGGAACGGCGTCTTCAGTTTTGCGAGCGCCTCCAGCGTCGTATCGCGCGGATGTTCGTCGCGCGTCACCAGCGTCACGTTCTTGCCGGGAATTTGCACCGGCACGATTTCGGCGTCGAAGTAGCCGCTGTGTTGCGCCGCCGCCGCGCGCTGCTGCGAGCGCAGCGCGAACTTGTCCTGATCCTCGCGCGAGACCTGAAATTCCGCCGCGACGTTCTCGCCGGTCTCGGGCATCGAGTCGACGCCGTATTGCTGCTTCAACACCGGATTGACGAAACGCCAGCCGATCGTGGTGTCGTAAACTTCGGCGTTACGCGCGAAGGCTTCCGCCGCCTTGCCCATCACGAACGGCGCGCGCGACATCGACTCGACGCCGCCCGCGACGACGAAATCCATTTCGCCCGCCTTCACCGCGCGCGCGGCGGCGCCCACCGCCTCGAGCCCCGAAGCGCATAGGCGATTGAGCGTCACGCCCGGCACGTTCACCGGCAGCCCGGCGAGCAAGAGGCTCATGCGCGCGACGTTGCGGTTGTCCTCGCCGGCCTGGTTGGCGCAGCCGAGATAAACGTCGTCGAGCTTCGTCCAGTCGGCCGCGCCATTGCGGGCCATAAGGGCTCGTAACGGGACCGCCGCGAGGTCGTCGGCGCGGACTTTCGCCAGTGCACCGCCATAACGGCCGATCGGGGTACGGATGAAATCGCAGATAAAGGCTTCCGGCATTTCAGCTTTCCGGCGTTGGGGTTTTTTTGTCTTTACGCCATCTTTTTTCCTCGCATGAAAGCGAAGATTGTGTCGGAAACTATTTCCGCGCAGCGGTTTCACGCTGTAATATGATACAGTCTACACGCCCAACGGCTACGACAACCAGATTGGTTCGGCTATGGATCAGATCACGCCGTGTTCTTCTGCTTCTCTTGCGGAGCAGCCCGATTTCGTCACCGCCCTGGCGCGTGGCCTAGCGGTCATTCGCGCACTTGGCGAAGACGGCCAGCCCGCCACGCTCGCCGAAATTTCCCGGCGCGTCGGGCTTGCGCGCGCGACGGTGCGGCGCTCGCTAATCACGCTCGAAACGCTCGGCTATGTCGAAAACGACGGCCGTATTTTTGCGCTGACGCCGAAGGTGCTCTCACTCGGCTATTCCTATTTGAGCAAGATCCCGCTGGCGCGCGCCTCGAAGTCGCGGCTCGAGGAAGTTTCGGAAACGCTCAACGCCTCTTGCGGCACCGCGATCCTCGACGGCGACGATGTCGTGATGCTGGTGCGCGTGCTGGTCGAACGTGTCATCAAGCCCGATACGCCGCCGGGCATCCGCCTGCCCGCTTACTGCACCGCGACCGGACGGATGTTGCTGTCGTATGAATCCGACGACACCATCGACCACTACCTTGCCCGCAAGAGGCTCGTGCCGCTCACGCCGAAAACGGAAACCGACCCCGGCAAGATCCGCGCGCTGATCAGGGAATGCCGTACGCACGGCTACGCATTCCAAAGCGAGCAGTCCTGCCTCGGCGTCCAGGCGATCACGGTGCCGATCGAGAACGCGCAACGCCGGATCGTCGCGGCGCTGAACGTGACCACGCCGGTCGAACGCGGATCGAGGGATGAAATTGTAGAACGCTTCCTGCCGCTGTTGCGCAAGAAGGCGAAGGAAATCAGCAGCGCGCTTTAAAATTTTCGTTGAGCGTGATCCTGAACCACGCAGATAGATTTACCCGGCCGATCCGGTTAAATTCCGGCGGCAGGGCTCAGGCTTCGTAGCTCAACTGGATAGAGCACCAGATTTCGAATCTGGGGGTTGCAGGTTCGAATCCTGCCGAGGTCGCCAGCCCCTCGAACACCGCCACCGCGAAAAAAATAAAAGCCGCCGGACGAACCGGCGGCTTTTTGAATGTCACAGCTCGCGAAAGTTTACGGCTGCAAATTTACGGCTGAACGAACGCGATGATGCGCGAACGCGGGATGCAGCCTTCGCCAACTTTGGCGCGGCCGAAATTGCCCGAGATAATCTGCACACCGCCGCCTTCGCACTGGCCGGTGACGATGCCGACGTGATGCGGCATGACGGCAACGGCGCCGACGCGCTCAGTTGTGCGCGGCAGCTTCGCCCAGGAACTCGCCTTGGCGTAGCCCTCCGGCACTTTGCCGCCGTTCTGGCGAACGACAAGCCCCATGAACTCGCCGCACCACTGGCGCGCCCGGCTGGTCGGATTGCGGCCGCTATAGGCACGCGCCGTCGAGATCAGCGAGTGACCGCTGGCGCCGGCGAAAGCGCCGAGGTTGAACGGATTGGCGGCCGCTTCGGTCGCAGCGGCTCGCTGCGAAACGCGGCGATGCCGCACTCTCGTTTGGGCGCCAGCAGCGGCGGGCGAATAGGCCGCTGCGTTGAGAAACGGATTGAAACCGAACGGATTGGCGAACGGTTGTGTCGCAGCCGGTTGCTTGTGCGCAACGTGGCGACGTTTGGTTTTGGCTTCCGCCGGACCCGCAATCGCGACCGCGGCCAGAAGAGTTCCCACCACCACAACTTTCATCTCATCTCCTTAGATCGTTGAACGCGCAAGTTGGTGCGGGCCCAACGGGGCAAGGTCGTGGCGTCAAAGTGGCCGGGAATAGGAAAAAAGGTTTACATGGAACCCGGAACCAAAATGTCAGAAATGGGCCAGGATCGGGCCTAACTTTACGAAAATGAGTCAGCGCAAGGTTTTGCGAACATATCTTGCGTGAGCACGGCGCAAACGGAAGATCATTGCGCTGCGTGCAAGATTTACATTTCAGTTTGCAATGTGACGAACTCGCGGCGGGCTCTTATCAAAAAGTCGAATCGGGCGCGAATCAGTTCGCGCTTCGCGCGCTAGAGCGCGCCGCTGCAGCGTCGCGCCACAACGTCCCGGCAAGCCCGATCGCCGCCACAAGCCATGCGAGAAGCGCGATCCACACCATCGTGTAGGCGACGGCGCCAAGCGGCGTGAAGTCGGATGCGAGCGAGAGCCGGCCGCTTGCGAGCGCGAACATGCCGAGCGGAAAGACGAAGCTCCACAGCATCGGCGTATAGGCGAACGGCATGCCTCGAACGGCGTGCTTCCAGATATCGAGCATTACGAGCAGCGGAATGAGCCATGCGCTCCACGCCCACATCAATAGCGTCGTGCCGTCGATGAACGGCCGCACCGATTGCAGAAACGGCAGCGTGGTTTTGGTGAGGATCAGCACCGAGCCGGCATTGGTGGCGATGGCGCCCGCGCCCATCACCACCCACAGGAGCGGCGAAAGATCGGACGGCTCGACCCGGAAGAAAAACATGCGGTGCGCGAACAGCGTGATGAAGATGCCGTAGAGCCCGAGGCCGACGCCCCACAGCATATGCGTGAGCACCGACATCGCCGCCGCGTGGCCGCCGAGCCACGGCGAAATTTGCGAGCCGAGGATGACGAGCGACTCGGTGCCGACGATCGCAATCAGCCAGCCGCCGTGAATGACGTTGGCCTCGTCTTCCTTGTTGCGGACCGCGAGCACCCCGAAACTGAAATAGAGCAGCACGAACCACAGCGCGAAAGCCGTGAGCCAGATGAAGACGGCGATGTCGCCGCGCCCGCGCAGGCAAAGCCCGCCGCCGAACACATCGAGCGCCGCGACGATGGTGAAGAACGCAAACACCCGGCGCGGATTGACGAGATCGCGCCAGAGCGCCGCACGATATTTGAGCGCGCGAGCGAGCGTCGCGGCGATCAGCCAGACGAGAAACACGGCGTTCAGCGCGAACAGCATGTTCGAGATGCCGTGATGGCCGGTGAAAAACATCGCGTTCGAGATGATGCCGGTCGCCATCACCAGCGCGAAATAGCCGGGGTTGAGGGCGGCGATCTCGCGGCCGAGCCAGGTGGAAAAGCGGGGTTCGCGGCGCCGGCGCTGTGCCGGGGGATTTTTGGGTTGCTGCTTCATGCAATTGGTGAGTCGGGCAAGCGACGTATCTCTACAGTTCAAGGGTTGTCATTCGGTACAACCGAAAATGCCGCCAACCAAATTACGGACAGAAAAATTGCAGGATTTGCGCCATCCGGTTCAATCTCTGGCACGGGAACCAGTGCGTCAGATTGTCCTGTCTCCCGGCCGCTACACCCATTCCGAGTCATGTTAACTACATGATACTTAAGGGTATTATTTCTGTGCCCTACCCGGATTCCGGTTGCGCTTCCCGCTTAAGTTGATAAGGTTCAGTTCCATAAGGGGCACTGTGAAAGTGTCCAGGGGGCTAGTTAAAAGAGTTTACAGGGGACTGGGAATGCCGTTACGCGCATCCCTCAGGGCTGGGATAGCTCTGGCAGTTATTGCATGCACAATTACGGCCATTAAGGCCGGTGAATCTTTCTCGATCACCGACGCGATCCAGCAGGCAATCCATAATTACCCAAGCATTGGCGAAGCGACCGCCAACCGCCGCGCGACCGAAGCCGAGATGCGCCAGACCCAGGCGACCGGCCTCCCGCAAGTTCGTCTCGAGGCCAGAGCCGGCCCCGAGCGTTACAACCAGAACATCACGCCGGCGCCGCTCGGCAATAATCAGTGGCTGCACGGCAAGGAAGCCTCGATCGTCGTACGCCAGCTTCTGTTCGATGGCTTCGCGACCGTGAACCAGATCTGGCGGCAGGCCGCGCGGGTCGATGCCGCGTCCGCCCGCGTTTTCGAGCGCACCGAACTCGTCGCGCTCGACGCCGCCGAGGCCTATATCAACGTCGTGCGTTATCGCCAGCTCGTCTCGATCGCCGAGCGCAACGTCGACGTCCACAACAAGATCTTCAAGAACATCGACGCGCGCTATCGCGGCGGCCGTTCCGGCGAAGGCGACCTGCAGCAGATTCGCGAGCGCGTCGAGAACGCCCAGCAGTTGCTCGTCGATTTCCGGCTGAACCTCGATCAGTCGCGCGCGACCTATCGCAAGGTCGTCGGGCTCGAGCCCGTTAACCTGCGCTTCCCCGGCCGGCTGCCGCAGCTGCCGGGCACGCGCGATCAGGCGCTCGCCATCGCCGTGCAATACAATCCGACAATCCGCGCCGCCCAGGCCGACACCGACGCCGCCAAGTACGGCTTCAAGGCGACCGCGGGCGCCTTCGCCCCGACCGTTGCCTTCGAAGGCAGCGTTTCGACCGGGCGCGATGCCAATACGTTCATCGGCGATCGCCACGACGAAAGCTTCAAGCTCGTCGCGAGCTGGGACATCTGGCGTTCGGGTCAGGATAGCTGGGCGCGCCAGGAAGCCGCCGAGCGCTGGGCCGAACAGTCGGCGCGCCACGCGCGGCTACAGCGCGATGCCGTCGAGTCGATCGACAAGGCGTGGTCGGCGCGTACGATCACCAACGATCGCGCGCGGGCGCTGCTGAGCCAGATCGACTCTGCCCGCCGCGTCGTCGAGGTCTATTCAAAAGAATACGATCTCGGCCAGCGCACGCTGATCGACCTCCTCAACGCGCAGAACCAGTTCTTCAACGCCGAAGTCTCGCTGATCTCGTTGCGCGGCGTCGCGGTGTTCGCCGACTACCAGCTGCTCGCGGCGATGGGCCACCTGCTCGCCTATCTGAAGATGGATCGGCCGATCGAAGCGGAACCGATCGACATTCGCCCGGCGACGCTGTTCGCGGTCAAACTGCCGCCGGTGCGGTTTAATGTCGCCGAGCCCGGCCCGGAACCGATCAATCCGGCCAATCCTGCGGCGCCTGCGTTCACCGGCTGGACGCCGTCGATGTCGTGGGGCTATACGCCTGCGGGGTCGCCCGGTGCGGGACCCAATGACGGCACGACAGCGCGGCTGTTCTCGAGCGCTTTTGCGACCGACGGAGCAAAGAAATAGCCCATTGAAATGGGCTATTTCGGCGTTAAGCCTAAAATTTGAATACTGTTTTAGAGGCGTGAATTTACCCGCCCATTGGGGGTAGATTTCCTGCCGGCAAGCACCCGAAGACCGTCAAACCGAGCCGATAGGCCCGGCGAACAGGAATATCGTTCCCATGGGTTACCGATGGGATTTTGCGTTTTTTCGCCGGCACGCCAATCCGCTCAAGGGTTGGCTGCAGCGCCGCGCCGGCACGGCCGCCGCGCTGCCGAACGATCCGCAACTTGCGATGCATCAAGCAATGAGCCAACCGGTCAATGCAGACGCAGATGCCGGCGCCGATCCGCTGACCGACGCACTGCTTTATCTTGCCGCCTTCCACGGCCGCGCGTTGTCGCGCGAGGCGCTGCTCGCCGGCCTGCCGGTGATGAGCGGGCGCCTGCCGGTGCAGCTTTTCGAGCGCGCGGCAAAACGCGCCGGCCTTGAAGCCGAACTCATCAAGCGCCCGATCGCCGAGATCCCCGCCCTCGTCCTGCCCGCCGTGCTGGTGATGCGCGACGGCTCGACGCGCATTCTCCTCTCCATCACGCCCGAAGTCGGCCAGGCGACGACGCTCGACCCGAGCCAGCCGACCGGCGAGGAATTCGAGAGCATCGAACATCTCGGCCTGAGTTACTCCGGCTTCGTACTGTTCGTGCGGCCGATGACGCTCGCCGATCCCCGCGCGATTGCTGCGGGCGATCTGCCGAAGCCGCACTGGTTCTGGTCGGTCGTCACCCGATTCGGCGCGAACTACAGCCATGTCGCGATCGCGGCGCTGCTCGTGAACCTTCTCGCGCTCGCTTCGCCGCTGTTCGTGATGAGCGTTTATGACCGCGTCATTCCGAACGGCGCGATCCCGTCGCTGATCGCGCTCGCCATCGGCGTCGTGATCGCCATCGTCTTCGACTTTATTATGCGCACGGTGCGCGCGCTGATCGTCGACGTCACCGGCAAGAAGATCGACGTCGTACTCGCCTCCAATATCTTCGAGCATGTGATGGCGCTCAAGATGGCGCAGCGCCCAAGCTCGGTCGGCGTGCTCGCCAATCAGCTGCGCGATTTCGAGTCGGTACGCGAATTCTTCACCTCCGGCAGCGTCGTATCCGCAATCGATCTTCTATTCGCGGTGATCTTCATCGCCGTTCTGTTCATGATCGCGGGGCCGCTGGCCTGGGTGCCGTTCATGATCCTGCCGGTGATGATCGTTGTCGGCTACATCCTGCAAAAGCCGCTCGACCGCGCGATGCAGCGCCTGCAAGCGGAATCGGCGGCACGCCACGGCGTGCTGGTGGAATCGCTCTCGGGCATGGATACGGTGCGCGCGTCGGGTTCGGAAGCGCGGATGCAGACCTTGTGGGAGCGCTCGGTCGCGGCCAGCGCCCGCTCGGCCGAGGACGTCCATTTCTGGTCGTCGATGGCGCTCACCGCCGCGAGCACCGCGCAGCAGGTCGCGAGCCTCATGATCATGGTGGTCGGCGTCTTTCTCGTCATCGACGGCAAGCTCACGCTCGGCGCGCTGATGGCTTCGGTGATGCTCGCCGGCCGCGTGCTGGCACCGATCGCCGGCATTGCCGCCGTCATCACACGCGCGACGCAAACGATGATGTCGTTCCGCGCAATCGACAAACTGATGGCGCTCGAGCGCGAGCGGCCGATCGAGCGCACCTATGTCACCCGCCGGATCGAGCGCGGCGAAATCGTCTTCGACAACGTCTCGTTCCAGTACCCGAACGGCGCGCAGAAAGCGGTCGAAAACATTTCGTTCCGCATCGCGCCGGGCGAAAAGGTCGGCATCATCGGCCGCGTCGGCTCGGGCAAGACGACGATCGGGCGGCTCCTGACCGCCTTTTACGAGCCGATGGAAGGCCGCATCATGGTCGATGGCATCGACGTGCGCCAATACGACCCGACGGATCTTCGGAACGGCGTCGGCTTCGTCCTCCAGGACACCGATCTCTTTTTTGGCAAGCTGCGTGATAACATCGCGCTCGGCAAACCCGCCGCGACCGACGAAGAAGTGCTCGCCGCGGCGAAGCTCGCCGGTGTCGAGAGTTTCATCGCCGGTCATCCGCAAGGCTACGAGATGCTGATCGCCGAAGGCGGCCGCAGCCTCTCGGGCGGCCAGAAGCAGGCGATCGGCCTCGCCCGCATCCTGATCCGCAAGCCGCGCGTCCTGTTCCTCGACGAGCCGACGGCGCATTTCGACGTTCGCAGCGAAAACGAATTTTTGCAGCGGCTGAAGATGCTCGGCGGCGAAAACCTCACCATGCTCGTCTCGACGCACCGGCCGACGCTGCTCGAATTCGTCGACCGGCTTTTGGTGTTCGACCGCGGCAAGCTCATTGCCGATGGCCCGCGCGATCAAGTGCTGGCAAAACTGCGCGGCATGCAACAGCCGCAGGCGCGGCCGCGCCCCGCGCAAGTCGTCGCCTGATAGGGTGGCGTGATGCAGCACACTGACTTTTCTTTTGTGAACGATGTGCGGGCAGCGGCCGAGCTGAAGACGCCGCGCACCGCGCAGCTGCTCTTGAAGACAACGCTCGCGCTGCTTTTTTTCGCCCTCGTCTGGGCGGCGTTCGCTTCGCTGGACGAGGTCAAGCGCGGCGCAGGGCGCGTCGTGCCGTCGCGCCAGATGCAGGTCGTGCAGACGCTCGAAGGCGGCATCGTTCAGGAAATCCTGGTCAACGAAGGCGCGATCGTCGAGAAGGATCAGGTCATCATCCGCATCGACGATACGAGCTTCGCTTCGCAGCTCGGTGAGGTGAAAGAGCGGCGCGGTGCGATGACCGCGCGCGTTTTGCGGCTCGAGGCCGAGGCGCATGGCGATAAAACGATCACTTTCCCCGCCGAACTGACACGCGAAACGCCGCGCGCCGTCGAAGCGGAGAAGAGCGTGTTCGAGGCGCGCGCCCGCAAGCTCGATCAGGACATCGACGTATTGATGCAGCAGGAAACGCGGCTCGACGAGAGCCTCAAGCTCTTGTCGCGCGAGATCGAGCTTACGAAGCCGCTCTATGAGCAGAAGATCGTTCCGGAAATCGAGAAGCTGCGGCTCGAGCGGCAAGCCAATGAAATTCGCGGCCAGCTCGCCGAGACCAAATCGCGGATCAGCAATGTCGTCGCCTCCTTCCGCTCGCAGGCCGACGAGGATCTTGCCAAATCGCGCGGCGATCTCGCGGTGCTCGACGAGAACATCCGCGCCGCCTCCGACAAGGTGCGGCGCACCGAATTGCGTTCGCCGGTGCACGGCATCGTCAACAAGCTGAACGTCACGACGGTCGGCGCCGTCATGCAGCCGGGCGCGAATGTCATGGATATCGTGCCGCTCGACGATACGCTGCTCGTCGAAGGGCGCATCCGGCCGCAGGACATCGCTTTCATCCGGCCGCAGCAGGAAGCGGTAGTGAAGATCACCGCCTATGATTCCTCGGTTTACGGATCGTTAAAGGGCAAGGTCGAGCGCATCAGCGCCGACGCCATCGTCGAGGAAAGCAAAGGCGAAAAGGCCGAAAGCTATTACCGGGTCATGGTTCGTACGGATAAAAATCACTTAGGATCGGACAAGAACCCGCTGCCGATCATTCCCGGCATGGTCGCGACTGTCGAGGTCATCACCGGCGCCAAGACGGTGCTCGACTACATCATGAGGCCGGCGCGCCTCCTGCACGACGAGGCGCTGCGCGAGCGCTAATCAATAGTTCAAATTTGAACGATTTCGGTGAGCTACGGCTCACCATGCGTAAGCTTATATTCCCAAACATTGACGTCCCTTAACCGGGCTGCAGCGGCTCCCGCCGTAGCGTCGTCCCGTACGAAAACCGGGGCGGGATCGATTTCTTGAAAATCGGCCGACGTCCC
>DATMGD010000077.1:0-80484 GCA_035555855.1 Xanthobacteraceae bacterium | reverse complement strand
GTAAAAATTTCCCAACGGTCTTTCGTTTGTTTCGGCTGCGAAACTTTCTTGGCGTCAATTGCAACAACGATGCACTGATCGCCGTATTTTTCCGCGGCTTCCCGCACGAGAGAGCGGCGTTCCACTGCAGCGGTGTTGATGGAAACCTTGTCGGCACCCGATGCAAGTAAAGTCCGGACATCCTCAACCGAGCGGACGCCGCCGCCGACGGTGAGCGGCATGAAACAGGCTTCCGCGGTGCGGCGCACGACATCAAGGAGCGTACCGCGCTTTTCGTGGCTCGCGGTGATGTCGAGGAAACACAATTCATCGGCACCCGCCGCATCATAGGCTTTCGCGGCCTCGACCGGATCGCCGGCGTCGCGCAATTCGACAAAGTTGACGCCCTTGACGACGCGGCCGTCCTTCACATCGAGGCAAGGAATGAGGCGAACGGTAAACATCAGGCGGCTTTCTTCAGAAGTTCGAGCGCCGACTTCGGATCAAGGCGCCCGTCATAAAGTGCGCGCCCGGCGATGGCGCCGGCAAGTTTTCTCGCGCGCGGCTCAATCAGCTTCTTGATGTCATCGAGCGAAGCCAAGCCACCCGATGCGATGACCGGGATCGACACCACTTCGGCAAGCGCAATGGTCGAAGCCAAATTCAGGCCCTGCAACATGCCGTCGCGCTCGACATCGGTATAGATAATCGCGCTGACGCCCGCGCCTTCGAAGAGCTTCGCGAGTTCCGCCGTCTGCATCTGCGTTTCCTCGGCCCAACCGGAAACCGCGACCTTGCCGCCGCGCGCGTCGATACCGACGGCGACCTTGCCCGGAAACTTCTTTGCCGCCTCTTTCACAAACGCCGGGTCGCGCACGGCTGCCGTGCCGATGATGACACGCGAAATGCCCGCCGCAAGCCAGCGCTCGACCGTCGCGATGTCGCGGATGCCGCCGCCAAGCTGCACCGGCATCTTGACGCTTTGCAGGATCGCGGCGACGGCCTCGGCATTCACGGGCTTACCCGCAAAGGCGCCGTCGAGATCGACAAGATGCAGCCACTCGAAACCTTGCGCGGCGAATTCGCGCGCCTGCGCGGCGGGATTTTTATTAAAGACGGTGGCGCGGTTCATGTCGCCCTGTTGCAGGCGCACGGCCTCGCCGTTCTTCAAGTCAATCGCAGGAAATAAAATCACGGCTTCCACTTCAGAAAGTTGGCGAGCAAGGCGAGCCCGAGCTTCTGGCTCTTCTCGGGGTGAAATTGCGAGCCGGCGATATTGCCGCGCGCAATCGCGGCCGTAATCGGCCCGCCATAGTCGGACACGGCGAGAAGATCGCTCTGATCCGCAGGCGTTAATTGATACGAATGCACGAAATAGGCGTGAAGGCCGCTCGCGCCAAGTGTGATGCCGTCGAACAGCGGATGCGCTCGTTTTGCTTCCAGCGTGTTCCAGCCCATGTGCGGAATTTTCAGCGACTTGTCGCTCGGCGCGATCTGATCGACCTCGCCCTTGATCCAGCCGAGCCCTTCGGTGACGACGTTCTCGCGGCCGCGCTCGGCCAAGAGCTGCATGCCGACACAAATGCCGAAGAACGGCCGGCCGCGCTCGAACACGGCCTCGCGCATCGCCGCGATCATGCCGGGTACCGCGACAAGCCCTGCCTTGCAGTCGGCGAAGGCGCCGACACCCGGCAACACGATGCGATCGGCGCCGCGGACTTTCTCAGGGTCGCTCGTGACTTCAACCGTTTCGCTCGATCCGCTGTCGCGCCCGGCGCGCTCGAGAGCCTTCGCCGCCGAGTGCAGATTGCCCGAGCCATAGTCGATCACCGCAACGGTCATTGACCGCGCTCCGGGAACAAGCCGATCACCGGACGCGGTGTACGCATATCAGAGAACGCCGGCGGCGCGGATGGCGAAATATCGCGCCGCACGGGAGAAACCTTGCGGCGTTCGAAATAACGCCGTTCGGCACCTTCAAGATCGTCGGCCAATACCGCATCGGCCTCGCGATAGCCGCGCCGCACGAGCCGAAACGCCTTGAGCTGCGCCGCCTCGAAAGCAACAACGAGCGGCGGCAACAGCAGAACGAAATCGGCCGCGGTGTTTTGCAGGCCGAAATAGTACAGCGCGACGAGCAGCAGCACTTCGACCGCGCAGAAAATGACGAAAGCGAGCCACAGCCGGTTCAGGAGCAGCCAGACCGGCGTGAAGAACAGCGCCGGCCACGAGAACTTGTCGCGCACGAAGGTGACACGCGCAGTTGCATCCGATGTTGCGGCGTCAGGCTCAAAAACGAGATAGGTTCTCAAAACGCGGCACTCCGTCTGCCGGCCGGGCAGCGATGCTCAGCCAAGGCTGCCCTTGGTCGAAGGGATTTCGTTTTTTGCCGCAGCGTCGATCGCGACCGCTGCGCGCAGCGCGCGGGCGAGCGCCTTGAAGCAGCTCTCCGCTACGTGATGCGAGTTATCGCCGTAGAGCGTCTCGACATGCAACGTCACCCCGGCGTTGGTGGTGAACGCCTGGAAGAACTCGCGCACGAGGTCGACGTCGAACTCGCCGATCTTGTCGCGCGGAAATTCGACGCGGAATACCAGCACCGGCCGCCCCGAAATGTCGATCGCAACGCGCGTCAGCGTTTCGTCCATCGGCACGTGCACATCGGCATAGCGCGTGATGCCGCGCATGTCGCCGAGCGCCTGCTTCACGGCCTGGCCGAGGCAGATGCCGACATCCTCGGTCGTGTGATGGTGGTCGATGTGAAGGTCGCCCTTCGCCTTGACCGTCATATCCATGCGCGCATGGCGCGCGAGGAGGTCGAGCATATGGTCGAGAAAGCCGATGCCGGTCGCAATCTCGCTCCGGCCGGTGCCGTCGAGATTGACCGAAAGCGAAATCTCGGTCTCTTTCGTGTTGCGGGTAATTTTGCCCGAACGCATGCAAATCTCCTCGAAACGCGCGGGTTCTAGCAAGAAGGCGGCTCTGTTGCCACCGCCGCATAGCCGCGAAAAGCCCCAAAAACGGTTATGGTTTGCAGACTGCCGATCTCACCTTAAATAACCGTTCTCCCCTTCAAACGGGCGCTTCTTGAAGTTTATCTCTACGGTTTCTTGGAGTTTTCATGAGTTCGGAGCCTCAGCAGTTTCACGGCACCACCATTCTTGCCGTCCGCAAGGGCAATCAGGTCGCCATCGGCGGCGACGGCCAGGTGTCGTTCGGCAATACGGTGATGAAGGCGAATGCCCGCAAGGTGCGCCGCCTCGGTAGCGGCAATGTCATCGGCGGCTTCGCCGGCGCCACCGCCGATGCGCTCACCCTGTTCGAGCGCCTCGAGGGCAAGCTCGAGCAGCACAAGGGCCAGCTCGCGCGCGCCTGCGTGGAACTTGCGAAAGACTGGCGGATGGACCGTTATCTCCGGCGGCTGGATGCCATGATGCTGGTTGCCGACAAGGAGACGACGCTTCTTCTCGCCGGCACCGGCGACGTGCTGGAGCCGGAAAGCGGCATCGCCGCGATCGGCTCAGGCGGACCCTATGCGCTTGCCGCTGCCCGTGCACTCGCCGACGGCGATCTCGGCGCCGAAGCGATGGTGCGGCGCTCGCTCGAGATTGCCGCCGAGATCTGCATCTACACCAACAGCAATCTCGTCATCGAAACCATCGAAGCCTGAAAAGCGAAAGCTGAAATCGAATGAGTGATTTTTCGCCGCGCGAGATCGTTTCCGAACTCGACCGTTTCATCGTCGGCCAAAAGGACGCCAAGCGCGCCGTCGCCATCGCATTGAGAAATCGCTGGCGCCGCCAGCAGCTCGACGACAAGTTGCGCGAAGAAGTGCTGCCGAAAAACATTTTGATGATCGGGCCAACCGGCGTCGGCAAGACCGAAATCTCGCGGCGGCTCGCGAAGCTCGCCAATGCGCCGTTCATCAAGGTCGAGGCGACGAAATTCACCGAGGTCGGCTATGTCGGCCGCGATGTCGAGCAGATCGTGCGCGATCTCGTCGAGGTCGGGATTTCGATGGTACGCGAAAACAAGCGCCGCGGCGTGCAGGCCAAAGCACAGCAAAACGCCGAAGAGCGCGTGCTCGATGCGCTCGTCGGCAAAACGGCGAGCGGCGCGACGCGCGAATCGTTCCGGCACAAATTGCGCGCGGGCGAAATCGACGACAAGGAAATCGAAGTCGAACTCACAGGCGGTTCGGCACAGATGCCGATGTTCGAAATTCCCGGCATGCCGGGGGCGCAGATGGGCGCGATCTCGCTTGGCGATATTTTCGGCAAGATGGGCGGCCGCGCCAAGACGCGGCGCGTTTCGGTCGCCGAAGCGCATCCGCTGTTGCTCGCGGAAGAATCCGACAAGCTACTCGATCAGGACACCGTCGTGCAGGAGGCGATTCACGCAGTCGAGAACAACGGCATCGTGTTCCTGGATGAGATCGACAAGATTTCAGCGCGCGAGGGCGCACGCGGCGCGGACGTCAGCCGCGAAGGCGTGCAACGCGATCTCCTGCCCTTGATCGAAGGCACCACCGTCTCGACCAAGCACGGTCCGGTGAAAACCGACCATGTGCTGTTTATCGCCTCGGGCGCTTTTCATGTGGCGAAGCCTTCGGACCTCCTGCCCGAATTGCAGGGCCGGCTGCCGATCCGCGTCGAGCTGAACGTGCTCACCCGCGACGACTTCCGCCGCATCCTTACTGAAACCGAGGTCAGCCTCATCAAGCAATCGGTGGCGCTGATGGCGACCGAGAAGGTCGAGCTTGAATTCACACCGGATGCCATCGACGCCATCGCCGATGTCGCGGTCGAGGTGAACTCGAAGCTCGAGAATATCGGCGCGCGGCGCTTGCAAACGGTGATCGAGCGCGTGCTCGACGACATCAGCTTTACGGCACCGGATCGCTCCGGCGAGAAACTCGTGATCGACGGCAAATACGTGCGCGACAAGGTCGAGGATCTCGCGAAGAATTCCGATTTATCGCGGTTTATTCTTTAGCTTTGCGCATGATCTTATCCGAACACCGCTTCCCGCTTTTCGGGATCATGCGCTAACGCTTCCGCCGCACCCGCACGTAAAGCGCGCCGCTGCCGCCATGACGGCTCGCTGCTTCCTCAAAGCCGACAACCAGCGAGCGGAATTCGCCGGAGCCGAGCCAAAGCGGTACTTCGCGTTTCAGGACGCCGCGCTGCATGCCTTGCGGCGCGACGGTGCCCTTGCCGGTGATGACCAGCACGAGCGACTTCTCGCCGTCCTGCGCGCGTCTCAGGAAGCCGAGCAGCCGATGCCGCGCCTCGTCGAGGCGATGGCCGTGCAGATCGAGCCTGCCCTCGATCTCGACGCTGCCGCGCGCGACCCTACCCCTCGTCCGGCGATCGAGCGTTGCCAGCGGCGGCATTGCCGGCGTGCGTGGAACCGGCGGCGTATAGGTTTGGTTTCGGGCTCCGAGCTTCGTTTTTGCCGGCCGCGCCGGCGTTTTTTCGTGTGTTTTCGGTTCTGCCGCAGGCTTTTTCGCACGCGGACGCAAGCGCGGTTTGCGAAGCGGCGTGACGGTCTTCGCTACTGCGTGCCACAGCGCGTCACCCTGCGCGTCGTCATCGTCACGCGCGCTCATGACTTGTTTGCCTTGCTGTCCGCTTTGGGTTTTTCAGGCGCAGGCTTTTCGCTTGGCGCTTTTGGCGCGGGCGCGGTTTTCGCTATCACCGGCCGTGGCTCGGGCAGCGGGATCGGGTCGATCCGCTTCGACGGGTCGGCGCTTTTCGGCACCAGCATGTAAAAGAGTCCCGGATTCTTGATGCGGCCCGCGACGGTACCAGCTTCGCGCCCGGCGCCGAAATAAAGATCGGCGCGCGCGGGCCCGACAATGGCGCCGCCGGTATCCTGCGCGATCATCAGGCGGCGGAACTTGGTGTCGGAGGCGTCGCGTTCGAGCGGCAGGCTCGCTTCGATCCAGAACGGCGTGCCGTAAATGTGCAAGTTCTTGTCGACGGCAATGCTGCGCATCGCAGTGAGGTTCACGCCCTGCGCGCCCGGCGGTTCGATATCGCCCGGCAGCTCGCTGATCTCGCGGAAGAAAACGTAAGAGCGGTTCTGGTTCATGATCTCAACCGCCTGCTCGTGATCCTCGGCGAAGAACGTGCGGATCGCGTCCATCGACATCATCTCGCGCGGAATGATGCCGCGATCGATCAGGATCTTGCCGACCGAGACATAGGGATAGCCGTTATGGGCATCGAAGTTGAGGCGCACCATCTTGCCGTCTTCGAGCCGCACGCGGGCTGAGCCCTGGATATGGATGAAGAAGGCCTCGATCGGATCCTTCAGCCAGCAGATCTCCAGGTCACGTCCTTCGAGCGCGCCCGTTTCGATAGCGCCGCGATCGAAATAGCCCGCGACCGTGCGGCCGATCCGGTGACGCAGGGCGCGCATCGATTGCTTGACGCGCGTGCGCAGGTCGGCGGGCGTGCGATAGATCGGATAGACATAGTCGCCGTGTTTGGTGCGGCTGCCGTCGACGATCGGCTCGTAATAGCCGGTCAGAAAACCGTCGTGCTCGCCGAGTTTCGAGATGCGAACCGGGCGGAAATTCTCCTCGAAGAATTTGCGCGCGGTGTCTTTATCGGCAGGCAGCTTGATTTCCTTCGCCGCCGTGCAGGCACCGCGCAGATCTTCGGCGAACGGCGCGATTTTTCCTTTGCGTCTTAAAAGCGCGTCGCAACTCTTGCGGAACGTCGCGAACGCGGCCGCGTGATCGTCGTTCGCCCAGCGGTCGAGCTTGCCGAATTCGGCGGGCTCAAGTTCGGTATTGGGGATCTTCAGCGGCGCCGCAGCCGCCGCCAAGAGCAGGACCGGCGAAAGCAGGAACAAGAGGAAGCCGGTTAGCAGTTGCAGCCGCAGCTTTGCCGCCATCGTCTCTCCGGTCCGCGGCTCGTTAGCCGGATTCGGTCGCGACCAGTTTCCAGTTCGGATCGTTAGTGCCGATCGGCCGCGCGAAGGTCCAGACGTCGGTGATGTCGGTCATGCCGTTCGACGCACTCTCGATCGTCTCGCCCGCCTTGTTCTTGGTCGTGGTGACGATTTGCGAGAGAAAGCGAACGGTGAGCTGCATCATGTTGGCTTTGACTTCGGCCTCGGTGATCTCGGCTTTTTCGATCGCGACAAAACGCGTCTCGGTTGTTTCGCCGCGGCTTTCGCGCTCGGCGATCGCCTTGGCGAAATTGTCGAAGACGTCGCGCGCGAGCAAATTCTTCAATGTCTTGCGGTCGCCTTCGGCGAAGGCCGTAACGATCATTTCATAAGCGGCTTTGGCGCCGGCGATGAAGTGCTGGGCGTTGAAATCGTGCTGCTCGCGCTGAATGGCGTCGAGCCCGGCCGCGACAGGGGTGCCGGCGGCGGCGATGCCGGCCCAGCGGTCGGGCTTTTCGGTTGTCGCATCAATGGTCGCGTCTTTATCCGCAATCCCGTCGTCGCTCGCCACCTTGCTGCCGGGGAGCTGAACGACATTGTCGGCAGTCGCCGGTTTGCCAGCTTCGCGCTTGAAGGCGTCGTAAGGCGGGCGCTCGTTGCCGGTCCGCTGCCCGAGCACGCTGCGGAGCCGTGCAAAAATGAACACCGCAAGCGCAAGGAAAATGATGGTGTAGATGTCGAGCACGTTACCTTTTCTTCTTTCCGGCGTTGCTGCCGTCTATATGGGGCTCGCGCGCAAAATTGCAGCCTCCAGTGAGCTTAAAGCTAGTCGATCCGCGAGGTTCCGCCAACTGAAAGGCGCAAGAGCGGCGCATTCAAGGCCTTTCTTGTGCGCTTTTTCGAGGCATGGTAGCCACCCCTCGCGCCGTGACCTCGGTCACGACCGAAAATCCAGTAAGAATCGGAGATTGCCATGGCGACCACGAATGGTGGGCCCAACCCCCAAGCCGCGTTTTTGCCCGCCATCAACGTGCTTTCGCAATACGTCAAGGATTTGTCGTTCGAAAATCCGACCGCGCCCGAATCCTTGCGCGGCGGCGGCCCGCAGCCTTCGATCCAGGTGGAATTCAACGTCGGCGCCAAATCGCTTCCCAGTAACGACATCGAAGTCGAACTGCGCATCCAGGCGCGCGCCGAGCAGGAAAGCAAGGTGCTGTTCAACGTCGAACTTAGCTATGCCGGCGCCTTCCGCATCCAGAATATTCCGCAGGAAGCACTGCAGGCGCTGGTGCTGATCGAATGCCCGCGCATGCTGTTCCCGTTCGCGCGGCAAATCATTTGTGACGCCACGCGAAACGGCGGCTTCCCGCCGCTGATGATCGACCCGGTCGATTTCGCGCGGCTATATCAGGAGCGGATGCTCAATCAGTCGCCGCCGCCAGCACAGGCCTGATTAAGTTTCTTGTTACGTTTTCTTGGCGTAGCGCAGCCAGATCGCGGTTTCGCCGAGCCGCTCGATAAGTGCGGCGTGAGCCGATGCTTCGGCATCGCTCAGGCGCGGCGCAAGCGCAGCCGGCCGCGCGCGCGTCTTGCCTGACTTCTCCAGTCGTGAAGCGGACTTGATGCGGTCAAGGCCGAGCCGTGCCTGTCGGCCGCCGACGAGTTCGGCGTAGACTTCCGCGAGCAATTCGGCATCGAGCAGCGCGCCGTGCTTGGTGCGGCGCGAATTGTCGATGCCATAGCGAACACAAAGATCGTCGAGCCTGTTGGGGCCGCCCGGATGGCGGCGGCGCGCCAGCGCCAGCGTATCGACGATGCGCTCGCGCAGCAGCAAATTGCGCGTGCAACGTCCAAGCTCGAAATTGAGAAAACCGAAATCGAACCCGGCATTATGGATGACGAGCCTTGCGTCTCCGACGAATTCCAGAAAAGCGTCGGCGACTTCGGCGAATTTCGGCTTGCCGGCAAGCGATGCAGCGGAGTGACCGTGGATCGCTTCGGCCTCCGGCGGCATGTCGCGCTCGGGGTTGATCAGCACATGATAAACGCTGCCGGTCGGGATGTAGTTCATCAGCTCGACACAGCCGATCTCGACGACACGATGGCCGAGCGCCGGATCAAGGCCCGTGGTCTCGGTATCGAGAACGATTTCGCGCATGATTCGTTCTACTCCGCCGCGAGAAGCTCGCGCAAGATTGCGCGCACGCTTTCGCGCGCGGCATCGAAGCCTTGCGAAGTATCGACGACGAAATCGGCGCGCCGGCGCTTTTCGGCATCGGGAATCTGGCGCGCATGAATGGCGGCGAATTTCTCTTCGGTCATGCCGGGGCGCGCCAGCACACGGCTTTTCTGGATGTGGTGCGGCGCGCTGACGACCACGATGCGGTCAACCTCGCCGTGGCCGCCGGTCTCGAACAATAGAGGGATATCGACGACGGCGATTTTCGCACCATCGGCGCGGGCTTTGTCGAGAAATTCCTGACGCGCCTTGCGCACCAGAGGATGCACGATCGCTTCAAGCTTTTCGAGCGCATCCGGCCGGCCGACGACCTGTGCCGATAGTTTTTCCCGGTCGATACGGCCATTTACGGTGCTGCCGGGAAAAGCGGCTTCCACCAGCGGCACGGCCTCGCCTTCATAGAGCCGATGCACGGCAGCATCGGCATCGAACACGGGAACGCCCGCCTCGGCGAACATCTTCGCGGTCACCGATTTTCCCATGCCGACCGAACCGGTGAGACCGAGGACGATCATGTGTTATCCCGCATCACGCGCCAGATCGGCGGCAACGAGTGCGCGCAGCTCAGGCGTGACCTCCGGGCGAACACCAAACCAGCGCTCGAACGCAGGCGCGGCCTGATGCAGCAGCATGCCGAGCCCGTCAACGACCGGATTGCCGCGCAAACGCGCGGCTTTTAACAGCTCGGTTTCGAGCGGCGCATAGACGATATCGTAAACGATCGCCGATTTCTTGAGCGGATCGAGATCGATTTCGAGCGGCGGCTGGCCTTTCATACCGAGCGAGGTTGTGTTCACCAGGAGATCGGCTTCGCGCATATGAATGCGCATATTGCCGAGCGTGCTCGGCGTAATGCGGTCCTGAAAATGCGCCGCAAGCTCGCGGGCGCGCGCCACCGTGCGGTTGGCAATCACGATGTTCTGCACCTTGCGCTCGAGCAACCCGTAAACCACTGCGCGCGCGGCGCCACCCGCGCCGATTACGAGCGCGGTCCTGGTCTGGCTTTCCCATTTCGTTTGCGAGCGATTGAGGTTGGCGATAAAGCCGTGCACATCGGTGCTCGCGCCATAAAGCTTGCCGTCCTTGTGCCACACCGTATTTACCGCGCCGAGAGCTTTCGCCACCGCATCGGCTTCGAAGACCTTGCGAAAAGCGACTTCCTTGTGCGGCACCGTGACGCTCGCGCCGATATACGGGCCATTCGCGAAGCCATCGAAGAAGCTTTCGATTTCCTCGGGTGGAATATCGACGCGCGTGTAGTCAGCCTTGATGTGATGAACCGCGAGCCAGTATTTGTGAATCAGCGGCGAGCGCGAATGCGCGACCGGATGACCGATAACACAGGCCTTGATGTCGCTCATGACGCGATCATCCCGTCCGCCCGAAAATAAGCGAGCAATGCCAGGAGCGGCATGCCGAGAATCGTGAAGTGATCGCCTTCGATCTTCTCGAACAGATGAATGCCGAAGCCTTCGAGTTGATAGGCGCCAACACTCGTCAGGACACGATCGCCCGCGGCGGCAAGATAAGCGTCAATGAATGCAGGGGTTAGCGCCCACATGGTGAGCCGCGCCGTCGTCACGGCTTCAAAAATAATCTTGCCGTCTTTGGCGACGGCGGCGCCGGAGTGCAGTTCGTGCGTTTTTCCGGCCATGAAGGCGAGCTGATCGCGTGCGGCTTCGAGCGAGCGCGGTTTCGAGAAGCGGCGCTCATCGAGCGCAAGCGTCTGATCAGCGCCGAGCACCAGCCGGCCGGGATGGCGCGCGGCGGTCGCGAGCGCCTTTTCGCGTGCAAGCAAAAGCGCGACTTCCTTCGCGCCGGCTTGTGCCGCTTTCGACTGCTCGATGGCGCGCTCGTCGACCTCCGCCGGATCGAGCACGAGCGGGATACCGGCGGCTTCGAGCAGCGTCCGGCGCGAAGCGCTTTTTGATGCGAGCACGAGCGGCTCGCCAGTCCATAAACTCATGACGACTCCGCGCCGCGGCGGCGCTCCTGTAGCAGAGCAATAACGGCGGCGGCCGTTTCCTCGATCGAACGCCGCGACACATCAATACTCGGCCAGCCATGTTTGGCACAAAGTTTCCGGGCGGCGGCGATTTCCTGGGTTACGTGTTCGCGGTCGATATAGGTCGAATCGGCCTTGGTAGCGTTCAGTGACAACAGGCGGTTCTGACGGATCTGGACGATACGCTCGGGGGTTGCGAACAGACCGACGACCAGAGGTTTTGCGGCGGTTTCGAGTTCGGCAGGGGGCGCGATTTCAGGCACGAGCGGGACGTTCAGGGTTTTGATGCCGCGATTGGCAAGGTAGATGCTGGTCGGGGTTTTCGAGGTGCGCGAGACGCCCACCAATACGACATCGGCCTGCTCGATATCCTGAATATGCTGACCGTCGTCATGCATCATCGTGAAATTCAAGGCGTCGATCCGCCGGAAATAACCGGCATTCATCATATGCTGACCGCCGATCGTCGGCGTCGTTTCGGTGCCAAGATAATTGTGAAACAGCGCCAAAAGCGGCCCGAGCACCGAGAGGCACGGTACGCCGAGTTCAACGCACCGCGCCTGTAACCGATTGCTCAAGGCTTCATCGACCAGCGTGTAGAGGACTATCCCGGGATTGTTCTCGATTTCCGCGAGCGCCTGCTCGAGCTGCTTGGGGTTACGGATCAGCGGGAAGACATGTTCGAGCGGCACGACGGTCGGAAACTGCGCGGCAGCGGCGCGCCCGACGGCAAGCAGCGTCTCGCCGGTCGAATCCGACACGAGGTGCAAGTGAAAGTAGCTCTCGGTATTCCGGGCTTTCGGCGGCACGTTGTCCCGCGACCTTGTGGATAAATTGCTTCGGATTCACCCTATCATGCTTCGAGCCCGGAAGGCTGGGGAGAAACCGCCACCCCATCCACAAGGCTTGGATGAGGAATAAGTCGGCGGCTGCGAAGATGGAAAGCGGGAAGAACAAACTTAGCTCCGCTTTGCAGGCTTACCGGCGCTTTGAAATGGATGTCGTCACTGGATGAAGTGTGTACAAGCGGTGGAAGATTGTGAACACCACAATCCCCGTTCAAACAGACTCAAACAAAGATTCTAATAAGGATCAGATCGGAAGAAGATGCGGGGAGAGAAAATGCATAACCCGATCCTCCGCGTACTCGGAGGGGAGAGTCTCGCCAGACCTCCGATCTGGATGATGCGGCAGGCAGGCCGCTATCTTCCCGAATACCGCGCGGTGCGAGCCAAAGCGGGCGACTTCGTCACGCTTTGTCTGACACCGGAGCTTGCCGCCGAGGTAACGCTGCAACCGATCAGAAGGTTTCCGTTCGACGCGGCAATCATCTTTTCCGACATCCTGATTGTTCCGCATGCGCTGGGCGTAAAGCTCTGGTTCGAGGAAGGCGAGGGTCCGCGGCTCGAACCGGTTGCAACGCAGGCGGGGGTGCAGGCGATGCGGCCGGAAATCGATCGCAACGTCGTCACCCGCGTTTACGAGGCGATCGGCAGGGTGCGAGCCGATTTGTCGAAGGACACGGCGCTGATCGGTTTTTGCGGCGCGCCGTGGACAGTCGCGAGCTACATGGTCGCCGGACGCGGTACACCCGATCAGGGCCCGGCCCGAAATCTCGCGAAATCCGATCCGAAACTGTTTGAGGCGATCATCGAGCGGCTGGTCAATGCGACAGCGACCCATCTAACCGGCCAGCTGGAAGCGGGCGCCGACTTTCTGCAGCTGTTCGATACCTGGGCCGGTGTTCTCGACGATGAGGCGTTCGAGCGCTGGTGTATCCAGCCTTCAGCCGAGATCGTCCGGCGGGTGCGGGCAAAGAAGCCGGACGCTAAAATCATCCTGTTCCCGAAGGGAATTTCCATCACCAATATGGAAAAGATCGTTGCGGCCTGCGGCGGCGATGCCATCAGCATCGATATGCAGGCTGACCGGAAAGCCGTGCGGGCAAGGCTTTCGGATCGCTGCGCCATCCAGGGCAATCTCGATCCGGATATTTTGATCGAGGGTGGTATGGCGCTCGATCGCGCGGTCGATTCGATCCTCGAAGATTTCGGCAGTGCTCGCCATATTTTTAATCTAGGTCATGGCATCAAGCCGCAAACGCCGATTGAAAATGTCGAGCGGATGATTGCGCGGGTCAAAGGCTGATGGCAGTTGAGCGGAAATCCTTTGCGAAGAAATGGCTATGGGCGATTTCGCTCGCCGTCATGGCAGCCGGCGTCGTCGCGCTCATCCTGTGGCTGCCGGCCGGGTTTTATCTGTGGCTCAAGGCCTTTCACATCATCGCGGTGATCTCGTGGATGGCCGGGATGCTCTATCTGCCGCGGCTCTTCGTTTATCACTGCGATGCGCCGAAAGGCTCACCGCAGTCCGAAACTTTCAAGATCATGGAGCGCAAGCTCCTCACCGTCATCATCAACCCGGCGATGACCGTGACCTGGATTCTCGGCCTGTGGCTTGCCTGGGACAGCGAGCTTTATCGCGAGTACTGGCTGCAGGCGAAGTTCGTGCTGGTGATGATCCTCTCGGGCCTGCACGGTTCGCTGGTGCGCTGGTATCGGGATTTCGAGGCCGACCGCAATACGCGCCCTGCCCGTTTCTACCGAATCGCCAACGAAATTCCGGCGGTACTGATGGTGCTGATCGTGCTGCTGGTGGTGTTGAAGCCGTTCTAGGCCACAACAGCTACCGTCTTGCGCGGGGCTACGGTTTTACCTATTGTGATTCCACTTCCTCCCAACGCAGGCGCTCGTGCCTAAGTCGGCGGCCTCCCGGTCGCTCAGCGCGTGGAGCAAGGCAAGCAACCTTCGCCCTTCACGACCTGCGACTCCTCCCCCTCCAGAATGCGGACGCAATTCATCCGTCCGAAGGTTTGAATATAATGGCGGAAATCTCGCTACAGGAATTGAAAAAGAAATCGCCGGCGGAGCTTTTGGCGTTCGCCGAAGAACATCAGGTCGAGAGCGCCTCGACCATGCGCAAGCAGGAACTGATGTTCGCCATCCTCAAGCAGCTCGCGTCGAAAGAGGTCGACATCATCGGCCAGGGCGTCGTCGAGGTGCTGCAGGACGGCTTCGGCTTCCTGCGCTCGCCGGACGCGAACTATCTCGCGGGACCGGACGATATTTATATCTCACCCTCGCAGATCCGGCGCTTCTCATTGCGTACCGGTGACACTGTCGAAGGCCATATCCGCGGACCGAAAGACGGCGAGCGTTATTTCGCGCTGCTGAAAGTCAGCGCGATCAACTTCGAAGATCCCGAGAAGATCAAGCACAAGGTCCACTTCGATAACCTGACGCCGCTCTATCCCGACGAGCGGATCAAGATGGAAATCGAAGACCCGACGCGCAAGGACTTCTCCAACCGCATCATCGACATCGTCGCGCCGCTCGGCAAAGGCCAGCGCGCGCTGATCGTCGCGCCGCCGCGCACCGGTAAAACGGTGCTGCTCCAGAACATCGCGCATTCGATCACGGCCAATCATCCGGAGTGCTACCTGATCGTGCTCCTGATCGACGAGCGCCCGGAAGAGGTCACCGACATGCAGCGCTCGGTGAAGGGCGAGGTCATTTCCTCGACCTTCGACGAGCCGGCTTCGCGCCACGTGCAGGTCTCCGAAATGGTAATCGAGAAGGCCAAGCGCCTTGTCGAACACAAGCGCGACGTGGTGATCCTGCTCGATTCGATCACCCGCCTCGGCCGCGCCTACAACACCGTCGTTCCTTCTTCCGGTAAAGTGCTGACGGGCGGCGTCGACGCCAACGCCTTGCAGCGGCCGAAGCGTTTCTTCGGTGCCGCGCGTAACATCGAGGAAGGCGGCTCGCTGACGATCATCGCGACTGCGCTGATCGACACCGGCTCGCGCATGGACGAAGTGATTTTCGAAGAGTTCAAGGGCACCGGCAACTCCGAGCTTATTCTCGACCGCAAGGTCTCCGACAAGCGCGTGTTCCCGGCGATGGACATCACGCGCTCGGGCACCCGCAAGGAAGAGCTTCTCGTCGATCCGGTCACGCTCAAGAAGATGTATGTGCTGCGGCGCATCCTCAATCCGATGGGCACGGTCGACGCCATCGAGTTCCTGCTCGACAAGCTCCGGCAGACCAAGAACAACGGCGAATTCTTCGAGAGCATGAATACGTAAGCGATCGAAATCGAATGATGAAAGCCGGGCCTCGTGCCCGGCTTTTTGTTTTCAGCCTTCGGAGGAAACGAAGGCAGGGTCAAAATCTTCCGCATGGTGGCGGCGATGGAATCGGGCGATAGGCGTTTATGTCGCTTCCCGCCGACGTCTCGCTGTCTTATGTCCTCCTGATCGGGCTGGTGTTTTTCTTCGCCGGCGCGGTGAAAGGCATCACCGGGATGGGACTGCCGACGGTGTCGATGGCGCTGCTCGGCGCGATCATGCCACCGGTAACGGCAGCCGGTCTTCTGATCATCCCCTCGTTTGTCACCAATGTCTGGCAGCTCGTAACGGGACCAAATTTTCGCGCGCTCGCCGTGCGGCTGTGGCTGATGATGGCCGGCGTCACCATAGGCACCGTTGCGGGCTCATGGATGCTCACCAGCGATACCTCGGGCTGGACGACGATGGGGCTTGGCCTCGCGCTGATGATCTATTCGGCGTTCACGCTGTTCGCGCGCCAGCTTTCGGTGCCACCGCGCCTCGAAAGCAAGCTTTCGCCGTGGATCGGGCTTTCGACCGGGCTCGTGACGGGGGGAACGGGCGTCTTCGTCATTCCGGCGGTGCCTTACTTGCAGGCGCTTGGGCTCGGGAAGGACGATCTCATCCAGGCGCTTGGGCTCTCGTTCACCGTCTCGACGATCGCGCTCGCGATCGGGCTCACGGGCGGCGGGGCGTTCCGGCTGGAGAACGCGGCGGCATCGCTCTTGGCCATCGCGCCGGCACTTGCCGGCATGGGCTTCGGTCAGGTCGTCCGCGCGCGGGTGAGCGCGGCGACGTTCCGGCGCTGGTTTCTGATCTGCCTGTTCCTGCTCGGCGTGCAGCTGTTCATCCGGCCCTTCCTGTAGCCGCAGGCGCGGCTATAAGAATATAATCCTTTTAGGATGAGGCAGCGAAAGCTGTCACGGCTTCCGCCAGTCTTGCCGGCTTCGTCACCGGCAGCGAGCAGTGCTCGCCCTGGCAGACGAAAGCGGCACTCTCGCCTTTCAGAGAATCGAGTTTCGCACGTGCGGGGTGCTGCGACGGTAATGCGTCGACGCTCGTTGCGCGCAACAGCGTCCGATCGAGAAAAGAAAGCTTGAGCGCGGCTTGTGCAAATTCTTCCGCGTGCTTTCCGGCCACGACGATCTCGAGATGGCGCAGCCGAAGATCGAGCGCCGAGAGCAGGGTCATGTGATTGAACACGCTCTCGGCCGCGAGCGGCAAGAGACCTTCGAGCAGTTTGTCGGCGCGCTCGCGATAACTGTCGTCGCCGGTGAGCAGTGCGAGCCGGATCAAGTTCTGCGCCTGTACGCCGTTCGGATTCGGCAGTGCGTCGTCGCGGGTGAGTGCGGGCCGTACGATCAATCCCTCGGCATCGTCGGCGGTGAGAAAGTAGCCGTGCGTTTCGGAATCGTAGTGATGCTTCTCGAGTGCGGCCGACCAGCGCCGTGCGTGATCGAGATAATCCTGTTTGCCGGTTGCCTGATGGAGTGCGATCGCGGCGCGAATCATCGCGGCGAAATCCGACGATAATCCGGGAAACAGCAGGCGGCCCGCGCGCGTTGAGTGGCCTAAGCGATCGCTCTTCGTCATGTTCGCTGCGATGAAGGCGAAGGCTTTCTCGCCGCGCTTGACCCAGTCGGGCTCGTTCATCAGTGCGCCGGCGTTGGCGAGCGCGGCGATCATCAGGCCGTTCCAGTCGGCGAGAACTTTGTCGTCCAGGCCCGGCCGGACTCGTTTGGCGCGCGTTTGGAGAAGCTTCGCGCGCAGGTTCGCGAGGCGTGTCTCGTCGTCATTGCTGCGCGAAGGATTTTCCTTGCTGCGCGGTAAGCGATTCAAACGATTCAGAATATTGGCGTGCTCGAAATTGCCGCCTTCGCTGACGTCGTAATGTTTGGCGAAAAATTCGCTGTCTTCGGCGCCGAGCGCGTCGCGAATTTCCTCGAGCGACCAGAGGTAGAATTTTCCCTCCTCGCCTTCGGAGTCGGCATCGAGCGACGACGCGAAGGCGCCTTCGGGCGTCGTCATCTCGCGGGCGAGCCATTCGACTGTCTCGCGGGCTCGGTCGTAAAACAACGTGTCGCCGGTGCGCGCGAAGGCGAGTGCCAGGAGCTCAAGAATTTGCGCGTTGTCGTAGAGCATCTTTTCGAAGTGCGGCGCGAGCCAGCGCTCGTCGACCGAATAGCGCGAGTAGCCGCCACCGAGATGATCGTAGATGCCGCCCTGGCTCATACGATCGAGCGTGCGCTCGGCAACGGCGTAGTAGCGCTCCTCGCCGGTGCGCTCGCCGGCGCGCCAGAGAAATTCGAGCATCGCGCATTGCGGAAATTTCGGCGCACCGCGCAGGCCGCCGTGGATGGGGTCGAACAGGCTGCCGATCTGCTCGCTCGCGCGGTTGAGCTCGGGAATGCCGAGCTTGACCGCGCCGCTCGCGCGGGCGCGTTCCTGAAGTGCCTTTGCAAGCTGCTTGCGGTTTTCCTCGACCTTGCCCGGTTCGTTGTGGAAGACACGCGATACGGTCTTCAGCACATCCTGAAAACCGGGCCGGCCGTAGTTCGGCTTGTTCGGAAAATAAGTGCCGCCCCAGAACGGTTCGGCATCGGGGGTGAGAAACATCGTGAGCGGCCAGCCGCCCTGCTCGCCCATGAGCTGGAGCGCGCGCATGTAGATTTCGTCGATGTCGGGGCGTTCCTCGCGATCGACTTTGATGTTGACGTAGAGCTCGTTCATCACCGCGGCGGTGGCTTCGTCCTCGAAGCTCTCGTGCGCCATCACATGGCACCAGTGGCAGGCGGCATAACCAACCGAAAGCAAAATGGGTTTGCCGCTGCGCTTGGCCTCCGCAAGCGCCTCCGGCCCCCAGGGCCACCAGGCAACCGGATTATCCTTGTGTTGAATGAGATACGGGCTGGTTTCTTGCGCTAATCTGTTCTGTGACATGAAGCGGAAACTAGCATGCGGAAATCACTATGAATGACACGATCTACGCCCTTTCGAGCGGGCGGCTGCCGGCGGCGATCGCCGTTATCCGGATTTCAGGGCCGAAGGCGAATGAAGGACTGATTGCTCTCACCGGCAAAGTGCCGGAGCCGCGCAAAGCGGCTTATGCCGTGTTCAGGAATCCTGATTCACGTGAAACACTCGATGACGGTTTAGCTGTCTGGGTGCCGGGGCCGAAAAGCGAAACCGGCGAGGACATGGCGGAGCTGCATATCCATGGCGGCCGCGCCATCGTCAGTTCGATCTTCGCGGTGTTCAGCAAGATCGCAGGCTTTCGCCCGGCGGGCCCGGGCGAGTTCACCAAGCGGGCGCTCCTGAACGGCAAGATCGATGTTGCCCGGGTAGAAGGCCTTGGCGATTTGATCGCTGCCGAAACGGAGGCGCAGCGTCGGCAGGCTGTGCTGCAGTTCCGCGGCGGGCTTTCCAAAAAGGTCGAGGCGTGGCGCGAGAAGCTGCTTTCGGTGCAAGCCGAGGTCACCGCGGCAATCGATTTTTCGGACGAGGGCGATGTGCCGAAGGATCTCCTGCACTCGGCGCGGAATGCCGCGGCATCGCTTGTCGCGGAAATCCGCATGGCGCTGCGAGACGCCGGGCGCGGCGAGCGGCTGCGCGAGGGTTTCACGGTTGCGATTGCGGGGGCTCCCAATGTCGGCAAATCGACGCTTCTAAACCGCTTGGCGGAGCGGGAAGTCGCCATCGTTTCCGACATTCCCGGCACGACGCGCGATGTGATCGAGGTCGCTCTTGATCTGAATGGCGTGCCGGTAGTGCTGGTCGATACCGCGGGAATCCGTGAAACGTCCGATCCGGTGGAGGCCGAGGGCGTGAAACGTGCAAAGGCGCGGGCAGAGGCTGCTGATCTCGTGCTGTGGCTCGTGGACGATGATCGGCAAGTCGCGGTGAAAGAGCCCGGGCGGGAATGGGTGTTGCGCACGAAAGCCGATTTGCGGGCCGTAACTGCTGGCGAACTGGCGGTCTCGGCGAAGACCGGCGAGGGCATGGACGGCTTGATCGCGAGACTCGCAGAAGTTGCAGGCAAGCTCGCGGGCGAGCCGGCGCTCGTCACAAATGCGCGCCAGCGCCAGGCGCTCGAGGCGGCGGTTGCGCATCTCGTCGCGCTCTCGAGCCCCGAGATTTCCGGTCGCGAGGAATTATTCGCTGAAGAGCTGCGTCTCGCCGCCGATGCACTCGGGCGAATCACCGGCAAGATCGGCATCGAAGACGTGCTGGGCGAGCTCTTCAAAAACTTCTGCGTTGGTAAATGAAAGGTTAATGCCGCCTGTTTCACGTGAAACCGGTGGGACAGACGGGCCCCTGAAAATGATTCACGTGAAACAACTTGCCCTCGTCATCTGAAATGATTCACGTGAAACACCCCGGCCACGCCTCTCCGCCGATTGATTCACGTGAAACGTTTTGACGCGGGTTCGAATCCGCGCGAAGAACCCGCTCATGCAGACGTTCGATGTCATAGTTGTCGGCGGCGGCCACGCCGGATGCGAAGCGGCGCATGCTTCAGCGCGCATGGGCGCGCGGACGGCGCTCGTCACGCATCAGGCCAAAACGATCGGCGCGATGTCGTGCAATCCGGCGATCGGCGGCATGGGCAAAGGCCATCTTGTCCGCGAGATCGATGCGCTCGACGGCTTGATGGGCCGCGTTGCCGACAAGGGCGGTATCCAGTTTCGCGTGCTCAATCGCCGCAAGGGCCCTGCCGTACGCGGTCCCCGCACCCAGGCCGACCGCAGGCTCTACGCGGAGGCGATGCGGGCCGAGATTGCCGCGACTGAAAACCTCGAAGTAATCGAAGCGGAAGTCGATGATCTGATCGTGCAGGGCGGCGTTGTGACGGGCGTGAAGCTCGCTGATGGCCGCGAAATCAAAACGGGCGCGGTAGTGCTCACCACCGGCACGTTTCTCTCGGGGTTGATCCATATCGGCGAGAAGCAAATTCCGGCTGGCCGTGCCGGCGAGCAGCCGGCACTCGGTCTTTCAAAAACGCTCGCGCAGTTTGGCTTCGCGCTCGGGCGCCTCAAGACCGGCACGCCCCCTCGCCTCGATGGCAATACCATCGCGTGGGACTCGCTGGAGCTGCAGCGCGCCGATGATGAGCCCGAGCCGTTCTCGACGCTGACCGACAGAATCACCAACCCGCAGATCGCCTGCGGCATCACCCGGACGACGGCGGCAACGCACGATGTGATCCGCGCCAACGTCCACCGCTCGCCGATGTACTCGGGCCAGATCAAGAGCAAGGGGCCGCGCTATTGCCCGTCGGTCGAAGATAAGATCATGCGCTTCGGCGACCGCGACGGGCACCAGATCTTTCTCGAGCCCGAAGGGCTCGACGACAACACTGTCTATCCGAACGGCATTTCGACGGCGCTGCCCGAGGAAGCGCAGCGCGCCCTCGTCGCGACGATCCCTGGACTCGCTAGGGTTGAAATTCTTCGCCCCGGCTATGCCATCGAATACGATTATGTCGATCCGCGCGAGCTGACGCATACGCTCGAGACGAAGCGACTCCCCGGCCTGTTTCTCGCGGGGCAAATCAACGGCACGACCGGCTACGAGGAAGCAGGCGCGCAGGGATTGCTTGCCGGGCTGAACGCGGCAAAGCGCGCGGCCGGCGGCGAGGGCGCGGTGTTCGATCGCGCCGAGGCGTATCTCGGAGTGATGATCGACGATCTCGTCACACGCGGCGTTGCCGAGCCCTACCGCATGTTCACCTCGCGCGCCGAGTATCGCCTCACCTTGCGCGCCGATAACGCCGATCAGCGTCTCACGCAAAAAGGCATTGCGCTCGGCTGTGTCGGCCCTGAGCGACGCTCGGCGTTCAAAGCCAAGATTGAGAAGCTGGAAGCGGCGCGCGCCTGGGCAAAGTTGCGCTCGGTCACACCGAACGAGGCGCAGGGTTTCGGGATTGCGCTCAAGCTCGATGGCGTGCGGCGAACGGCCTTCGACATTCTCTCGTATCCGGCATTCGATGCTTCGGACGTCGCGCGCATCTGGCCGGAGATAGCTTCGTTCGAGCCGAAAATCGTCGCGCAGCTGGAAACCGACGCGAAATACGCGGTTTATCTCGAACGCCAGGCTGAGGACGTCGCGCGCTTCCGGCAGGAAGAGGCGCTCGCGATTCCCGATGTGCTCGACTACGACAACATCCCCGGTCTTTCGCTGGAGCTTCGCCACAAGCTCGGCACGGTGCGGCCGCGCACCATCGGCCACGCCAATCGCATCGAGGGCATGACGCCGGCGGCACTCGCGCTCGTCGCACTGCATGCGCGCCGCGCCGGATGAGCACGCAAGATCTCGCTAGTGATCTCGCCGCTGACAAAAAGGCGGTGCTCAAACTCACACCTGTTTCACGTGAAACGGCGGCGCGGCTCGACCAGTTCGTCGAACTGATTTTGAAATGGCAGAAGGCCGTGCAGCTCGTCTCGGCGTCTTCGCTTTCGCATCTTTGGACGCGGCACATTGCCGACAGTTTGCAGCTTCTCGATCTCGCACCTGGCGCAAGGGTGTGGGCCGATCTCGGCTCGGGCGGCGGCTTTCCAGGGCTTGTCGTTGCGATCGCATTGAAGGATCGCGCCGGTGCCAAGATGCATCTCATCGAGAGCGATCAGCGCAAGAGCGCATTTCTGCGCGAGGCAGTGCGGGTGCTGGGTCTCCCGGCAATGATTCACGTGAAACGTATCGAGACGGTCTCGCTCGATACCCTGCCCGGTCTTGAGGTCGTCACGGCGCGTGCGCTCGCACCGCTTTCGGAGCTTCTGGAGCTTGCCTATCCGTTCCTGCAAAACGGCGCCAAAGGCCTGTTTATGAAGGGGGCAAATCTAGATAACGAATTGACCGCAGCCACTAAATCTTGGAACATCCGCTCGACCACCGTGCCGAGTAAAACCGATGCCGAGGGTCGTATACTCCTCGTCGATCAGGTTTTAAGACAAAATTAACCACGCTCGGAATTAGGCCATGACCCAGCGCCCAGAGACTCAACGTCGCCCGCGCATTCTTGCTCTCGCCAATCAAAAAGGCGGTGTCGGCAAGACGACGACGGCGATCAATCTTGGCACCGCCCTCGCCGCGATCAACGAGCGCGTGCTGATCGTCGATCTCGATCCACAGGGCAACGCCTCGACCGGTCTCGGTGTCGAGCACAAGAATCGCCGTCGTTCGACCTATGATGTGCTGGTGGGTGACGCGAAGCTTTCCGAGGTCATCCAAGAGACGGCGATCCCTCGCCTCTTCATCGCGCCGTCGACGATG
The DNA here is from genome assembly GCA_035555855.1 of Xanthobacteraceae bacterium. Classification (GTDB taxonomy): domain Bacteria; phylum Pseudomonadota; class Alphaproteobacteria; order Rhizobiales; family Xanthobacteraceae; genus Palsa-892. Next base: position 57,921 of record DATMGD010000077.1, on the reverse strand, counting down.
GATCTCTCCGGGCTTGAATTGGAGTTGGCGAACGAGCGCGAGCGCAACTACCGTCTGCGCAACGCCCTGCTCACGCTTGCCGGCTCCGATCAAGCGGACGGCTTCGGCTATGTGCTGGTCGATTGCCCGCCGTCGCTCAACCTTCTCACCATCAATGCGATGGCAGCGGCCGACTCGATCCTCGTGCCGTTGCAGTGTGAGTTCTTCGCGCTCGAAGGATTGTCGCAGCTTTTGAAGACGGTCGAGCAGGTCAAGACGACACTCAACCCGAAGCTCTCGATCCACGGCATCGTGCTAACGATGTACGATGCGCGCAACAACCTGTCGGATCAGGTTGTCGCGGACGTGAAACAGTTCATGGGCGACAAGGTCTATCAGACGATCATTCCGCGCAACGTCCGCGTCTCTGAGGCGCCGTCCTACGGCAAGCCGGTGCTGCTGTACGATTTCAAGTGCACGGGCAGCCAGGCTTACTTACGGCTGGCGTCGGAAGTCGTGAAGCGCGAGCGCGGCATCGCGGCGTAAGCGCGAAGGGTGCCGATTAAACGCTCTGATTAAATTCCTACTTGTGAGATGACGTAAGAAAAGGCGCGAAGGTGGCGATGGCGGCGACGGAACGATCGAGATTAGGGCGGGGTCTCGCGGCGCTGATCGGCGATGCCGGTGACGAAAGCGCAGCGCTTGAACGTGCGCGCGGTGTCCGCCGTCTTCCGATCGAACTTGTTCGCGCTAATCCACGCAATCCGCGGCGCAAATTCCTCGAGGAGGATCTTGCCGACCTCACCGCTTCGGTCAAAGAGAAAGGTGTACTGCAGCCCATTCTGGTGCGCGGCGTGCCGGGCAAGTCCGATCAGTACGAAATCATCGCCGGCGAGCGGCGCTGGCGCGCTGCACAGAAAGCCGGCCTTCGCGATGTGCCGGTGCTGCAGCTCGAGATTGGCGACCGCGAAGCGTTAGAGATCGCCATCGTCGAGAACGTGCAACGCGCCGATCTGAATGCGCTCGAAGAGGCGGCGGGCTACGAGTCGCTGATCGAGGAATTCAAATACACCCAGAACGATCTTGCGCGCGTCGTCGGCAAAAGCCGCAGCCATGTCGCAAATACGCTTCGGCTACAGAAGCTTCCCGCCAGTGTGAAGAAATATCTCGCCGAAGGAAAACTCACGGCTGGTCACGCGCGGGCGCTGCTCGCGCACGAAGACCCGGAGGGGCTTGCCAAGCTTATCGTCGAAGAGGGCCTCAACGTGCGCGAGGCGGAAGCGCGCGCCCAGGACCGGCCGGCGACGACCAAGGGCAAGGGCGGCCGCAAGAAAACCAAGGCGGCGAAGAGCGCCGACATTCGCGCACTTGAGCGCCAGCTTTCGGATGCGCTCGGTCTCACGGTCGAGATCCATGCGCGCGGGCAGGGCGGCCAAAGCGGCGAAGTGCGCGTGCGTTACAAGACACTCGAGCAATTCGAAGCGCTGTCGCGAAGACTTGCAGGCCGTCGTTAAAGCACGAGAAAATCAGCTGCGGCGGGCTGTATTTTGCTTGCCGCATTTCGCGAATCGCAAGATTGCGCGTTCGGTGATCGTGGCGGCGAGGGCTGCGTCCTTGCGCGCGGCGAGCGAAGCATCCGAAAGTGCCACGATCTCGCGTGCGAGAAGTTCGCTGCCGTAGCGATTCAAGGCGCGCTCAAAATGCGAGCGGCGGCGAAAAAACACCGGCGGCCGGGCATATTCGACGACGCGGGCAGGGCTGTCGCCGGCATCGATCGCGAGCTTCAGACGATGCAGTTGCGTCACGTGCCGGATCGCCGCGTTGAGAATCGCGGCGGGCTGAGTGCCGGCGGTGAAGGCCTTGTTGAGCGCAACGAGTGCGGCCTCGGCATCGCCTGTCGCGGCGAAATCCATCACATCATCGAGCGCCAGGGCCGAGGCGTCGGCAATGACGGCGCGGACATCTTCGATGCTTACTCTGCCGCCATTGCCCTGTGCGTAGAGCGCGAGCTTGTCGAGTTCGGCGCGGGTGGAGAGGCGGTCGGCGCCGAGGAGGGCCACGAGTTCTTCGCGGGCACCGGGTTCAAATGAAAGGTTCTGATCCGAAATCAGCCGGGCAAGATCGCGCTCGGTATCGACGTAACAGGGAATGACGGCGGCGGACTGCGATTTTTCGCAGATCGAGCGCAGCGGCGACGTGGGCCGCAGGTCGCCCGCCTCGATCACGACCGTCGCCTGCGGCGGATTTGCCAGCAGCGTTTCGACGGCGGATGCGAAGTTCTTGGCTCCGGCGCGCAGGCGAAGCACCCGATGGTTGCCGAACAACCCGATGGTCTGCGCTTCATCGATCAGCTTGCCGGGATCGCCCGCGACGATGTCGCCATCGAGCTGGACGAGCGAAAACGGGTCGGCATTCTCGCCCGACATCTTGCGAACAAGGATGCCGGCGCGCTCGCTCACGAGGCCGCTGTCGGGGCCATAGACGAGGACGACGGGTTTCTTCGGATCGGGCTCTTTGAGGAAGCGGTCGATATCGCCGGCGCGCAGGACGGTCACGGGCGCGCGGACGTCAGGTCTTGATGAGGAAATAGGACGCGATGCGCGAGCGGATCTGCTCGGAGATGACCTGCGCCGCCTTGTTCTCGGCGTCGCGAATGGCGCGCAGCCGCGCGTAGCGTTGCGAGGTGGTATCGACGGTGACGCGGGCCGTCGCCTTGTCGGTCATGACGAACTTGTCGTTCGAGACGTCCTTGAGGCGATAGGTGACATCGAACGCGACGGTTTCGGCCTGGCCGAGGCCCGACACCGGGTCGAGAATGGCGCTGAAGCTGTTGGTCGCGACGGTGAGGTGCAGCCGGTAGGGCGCGCCGACCGGATTGCCGCTGCCGCCGCCGAGTTCGAAGATGAGATCGTTGCGCAGTTCCTGTCCGACGCGGCCTTCGATCGGCGCGATCTCGACGTCACGCAATGCATTCCGCAGGTTCGTGCCCGTCCCGCCGATGGAGCGGTCGCCATACATCGGCTGGAAGCAGCCGCCGAGCGCAAGAAGCGCCGCGAGCGTAAACGCGCGGCGGGAAATACCGGTCAGCCTGAGTTCCTTACGCGACGACATTCACGATCCTTTGCGGGACGATGATAACACGTTTCGGGGGGCGGTTTCCAAGCTCGCGCCGGACCGGCTCGAGCGCAAGCACGGCGGCCTCAATTTCGGGATTACCGGCATTGCGCGGAACCGTGACATCGGCGCGCTTTTTGCCGTTTACCTGCACGGGCAGCGTAATGGTTTCCTCAACCAGAAGGGTGTTTTCGAGCACCGGCCAGGGCTGCTCGGCGGCCAGCGATTTGTGGCCGAGCGCGGCCCAGCACTCTTCGGCAAGGTGCGGCATCATGGGAGCGGCCAGCCGCACGAGGATTTCGCCGGCCTCGCGGAAGGCGAAGGCGAGATCATCGGCGATCTTTTTGCCATCCGCTTTCGCCTTGCTTGCGGCGTCGGCCAGCGAATTGGTGGCCTGATACACCTGAGCGATGGCGCTGTTGAAACGCAGCCGCTCGATATGCTCGCTGACGCTCTTGAGCGCGGCATGGGCATGCTTGCGCACGCTGAGCGCGGCTTCGGAGAATTGCGCGGGCTTGGCGGTGCCGGAAGGCGCGGCAAGCTCGGCAAGTTCGTTGGTCAGCCGCCACAGGCGCTGCACGAAGCGCGTCGCGCCCTGCACGCCTTCTTCGGTCCAGATGACGTCACGGTCGGGCGGCGAATCGGAGAGCATGAACCAGCGCGCGGTGTCTGCCCCGTAGCTCGACAGGATGTCGTCGGGGTCCACCGTATTGCGCTTCGATTTGGACATCTTTTCGATGGGGCCGACGTCGATTTTTTCGCCGGTTTTAGAAAAGGTTACGACGCGCTCGCCGTCCACGATCTCAATCTTGATCTCGGCCGGGGACGCATAGCTGCCGTCGGGCCTCTTGTACGTCTCGTGGACGACCATGCCTTGCGTGAACAGGCCCTTGAACGGCTCGTCGATATTGGCGTGGCCGGTTTCCTTCATCGCGCGGGTGAAGAAGCGCGAATAAAGAAGATGCAGAATCGCGTGCTCGATGCCGCCGATATATTGATCGACCGGCATCCAGTACTTCACCGCCTTGAGATCGGTCGGTGTCGAAGCGTCCGGCGCGGTGAAGCGCAGGAAGTACCAAGACGAATCGACGAAGGTATCCATCGTGTCGGTTTCGCGCCGCGCGTCGCCGCCGCAGGACGGACACTTCACGTTCTTCCAGGTCGGATGATGATCGAGCGGGTTGCCCGGCTTGTCGAAGGTGACATCTTCCGGGAGCTTCACCGGCAAGTCTTTGTCGGGCACCGGCACGACGCCGCATTTGGCGCAGTGAATGATCGGGATGGGGCAGCCCCAGTAACGCTGGCGGGAGACGCCCCAGTCGCGCAAGCGGAACTGGACCTTGCGCTTGGCGACCGGACGGTTGCCGCGCGTCTCGCTCTCGAGACGCTTCGCGACTTCTTCCTTCGCGGCTTCGACAGTCATGCCGTCGAGAAAGCGCGAATTGGCGAGCTTGCCGTCCTCGACATAGGCTTCGTCCTTGACCTCGAAGGTCTTCGGATCGGCGCCTTCGGGAATGACGACAGGCTTCACCGGCAAATTATATTTGCGCGCGAATTCGAGATCGCGCTGATCGTGCGCGGGGCAGCCGAACACGGCGCCGGTGCCGTAGCCGGAGAGCACGAAATTGGCGACGTAAACCGGCAGCTGCCAGCTCGGATCGAACGGATGCGTGGCGCGCAGGCCCGTATCGACGCCCTTTTTCTCGGCCTTGTCGATGGCTTCCTGCGCGGTGCCCGTGCGCTTGCACTCCTCGATAAAAGAGGCGAGCGCGGGATTCTTTTTCGCGGCTTCGGTCGCGAGCGGATGATCGGCGGAAAGCGCGACGAACGAAGCGCCGAACAGCGTGTCGGGACGCGTCGTGAAAACCTCGACCTCGCTCGCGTTTTCGCTGTTCGCGGCAAGCATGAAGCGCATCAGCAAGCCCTCGGACTTGCCGATCCAGTTCTTCTGCATCAAGCGGACTTTCTCCGGCCAGCGATCCAGCGTGTCGATGGCGTTCAAAAGATCGTCGGAGAATTTGGTGATCTTGAAGAACCACTGCGTCAGTTCGCGCTGCTCGACGAGCGCGCCCGAGCGCCAGCCGCGGCCGTCGATGACCTGTTCGTTGGCGAGCACGGTGTGATCGACCGGATCCCAGTTGACCTTCGACATCTTGCGCTCGACGAGACCTGCCTTGAGGAAGTCGAGGAAGAGCTTTTGCTGGTGCTGGTAATATTCCGGATCGCAGGTCGCGATCTCGCGGCTCCAGTCGAGGGACAGGCCCATCGACTTGAGCTGCTTCTTCATCGTCGCGATGTTTTCGTAGGTCCAGTTCTTCGGATGGATCTTGTTTTGCGCGGCGGCGTTCTCGGCGGGAAGGCCGAAGGCGTCCCAGCCCATCGGGTGCAGGACGTTGTGGCCCCTGGCGCGCATGTAGCGCGCGACGACGTCGCCCATCGCGTAATTGCGGACGTGCCCCATGTGGATGCGCCCCGACGGATAGGGGAACATCTCGAGGACGTAGTATTTCGGGCGCGGGTCGTCGTTCGACGTCTTGTAGATGCCGCGTTCTTCCCAAATCTTCTGCCAGCGCGGCTCGGCCTCGCGGGCGTTGTAGCGTTCGTTTTTCATTGATTTCACCGCAGATTGCCCGGAAAGGACACGAAAAGGCCCGCCGGGTCAATGCTTTGGCATTGAGGGCTTTAACCCGCCGGGCTATGCGAAAGGCCAGAGGAAATCATGGTTTCAGCGAGCGAAAATCCGGCCTCAAACTCTGCCGGCAATGCCGTCGAACGGCTCGCCTTCGTGCGCGGCGAAATTCGCAAGGCGGCGCTCGGCAACCAGCGCAAGCCGGAAGACGTGACGCTGATCGCGGTCAGCAAGACGTTCCCGGCCGAGGCCATCGTGCCGGTGCTGGAAGCCGGGCAGCGTGTCTTTGGCGAGAACCGCGTGCAGGAGGCCAAGGCCAAATGGCCGGGCTTGCGCGAGCGTTATGCGGGTATCGAATTGCATCTCATCGGCCCGCTGCAATCGAACAAGGCAAAAGAAGCGGTGGCGCTGTTCGATGCGATTCACACCGTGGACCGGCCGAAGATCGCCGAGGCATTGGCCGCCGAGATCGAGAAGCAGGGCCGCAAGCCGAAACTGTTTATCGAAGTGAATACCGGCGGCGAGCCGCAGAAAGCCGGCGTACTGCCGGAAAACGCCGATGCTTTTATCCTGACATGCCGCGAACAGTATGGGCTCAGCATCGAAGGCCTGATGTGCATTCCGCCGTTCGACCAGCCGCCGGCGCCGCATTTTGCGCTCCTGGCCAAGATCGCCGCGCGCAACGGTCTTGCGAAACTCTCGATGGGCATGAGCGCGGATTATCCGAGCGCAATCGCCTTCGGCGCGAGCCATGTGCGGGTGGGAAGCGCGATCTTCGGCGAGCGCGATTACGCGAAATAATTTGCGCTAGACAATCCGGATCACCGAATCCCGATCGAGCCGCGCCACCAGCCGCTGCAAATCCGCGAGCGGCATGGCGATGCAGCCCGCGGTGGGTTTCAGCCCTTCACGCGCGAGATGAATGAACACGGCGCTGCCGCGCTTCGCGACACGCGGCCGGGTGTTGTGGTCGATCTCGACGATCAGATCGTAGAGATGATCGTCGCGCTTCAGCCGGTCGCCCGCCGTACCTTCGTTTAATAGGAACGGCCGATTATAGCGGCGATCCTTCGGGTCTTCGCACCAGGCGTCGTCCGGCCCGATACGGCGGAGCGGCAGCTGCGTGCGCGGCCGCGGCAGGCGGTCGGCGCGCCACCAGATGCGCAGCGGATGGAAGCGCCCGCGGGGCGTCGTTCCGTCGCCTTCAGTTTTATTCACAGCGATCCCGCTTCGGCCGAGCGCCACGCGGTGGCTTCTCGCGCCGTAACGAAGAATGCCACGTGCCCGTTCACCGGGGGCTCGCGTAACCGTGATGATCGCAGACGCTCTATTCATGACCTTGCTCTTGCCCGCTTGTCCCGCACCGGTCTAGGTCCAAAGTCCGCCGGGATTTCCCCTAATTTCAGTACCTGAAGGGCTTTGGCCTGTTGTAGAGTCGTGATTGCAGGAGCGCTTATGGCGAATTCGCGAAAAATCCTAGTGGTCGATGACGACGCCGAGTTGCGTAACGCGCTGAACGAGCAGCTTGCGCTGCATGAGGAATTCGAGGCCGAGGCCGCCGAAAATGCGCAGGCCGCGATTCAGCTCGCGAAGAACGGCCACTTCGATCTCGTCATCATGGATGTCGGCTTGCCGGACATGGACGGCCGCGAGGCGGTGCGCGTGTTGCGCAAGAACGGTTTCAAGTCGCCGATCATCATGCTGACCGGGCACGATGCCGACTCCGACACCATTTTGGGTCTTGAGGCCGGCGCCAACGATTACGTGACCAAGCCGTTCCGCTTTGCCGTCCTGCTCGCCCGCATCCGCGCGCAACTCCGCAGCCACGAGGCGAGCGAGGACGCCGTGTTCCCGATCGGGCCGTACAGCTTTCATCCGGGCACCAAGCTCCTGGTCAACGAGCGCGGCTCGAAAGTGCGGCTGACCGAAAAAGAAACGGCGATTTTGCGCTATCTTTACCGTTCGGGCGAAAAACCCGTGTCGCGGGAAGTTCTGTTGCAGGAAGTCTGGGGTTATAACTCCGGCGTGACGACGCACACGCTGGAAACCCACATCTACCGGCTGCGGCAGAAGATCGAGCAGGATCCGGCGAATGCCGCGCTCCTCGTGACCGAAGCCGGCGGCTACAAGCTCGTACCCTGACGGAATGGCGCTCGAAGACGACATCAATTTCCTCGACCGCGTGCCGACCTTGCACCTTCTCGGGCGCGAGGCGCTGCGGCTTTTGGCGATCAGCGTCGAGACGATGAAGCTCTCGCGCGGCGACATCCTGTTCGAGGAAGGCCAGCCGGCCGACGGCGGCTATGTCGTGGTGAACGGCGAGCTGGTGCTGCAAGGCGCCAACGACCGCAAGGGCGAAGCGCCGCTGAAAGCGCGCCGCGGCATGCTGATCGGCGAAACGGCGATGATCACCGACACGACGCGGCCCTCGACGGCGATCGCGACCGAATCGACGATCGTCTTTCGCATCCCGCGCGTCGTCTTCATGCGCATTCTCGAGGGCGAGCCGCAGGCGGCGGTGGCGCTGCGGCGGCTGGTCGCGACGCGCGTCGGGCGCGTGCTGAACGATCTAGACGTCGTGCGGCCGCTGTTCGAGGAAGCCGGCGAGGATTACCGCTAGATTTTAAAGATCGAACGCGACCGTCACCGGCACATGGTCGGAAGGCTGCGTCCAGCCGCGCGCTTTTTTCAGGATGCTCATTTCAATCGCGGTCTTGTCGAGCGCGGGGCTGACCAGCACATGATCGAGACGCCGGCCGCGGTCGGCGGCGGCCCAGTCGGCGGCGCGATAGCTCCACCAAGTGTAGAGCTTTTCTTCGGGCGGCACGAAAGAGCGCATCACATCGATCCAGCCGCCCGCGGCGCGAAACTGATCGAATTTCTCGACCTCGACCGGCGTGTGGCTGACGACACGCAACATTTGTTTATGACTCCAGACGTCGTGCTCGAGCGGCGCGACGTTGAGGTCGCCGACCAAAATGGAACGTGCGCCATTCTTCGCATCGCGCGAAATCGTGTGGGCCGCGAGCTCGTCGAGAAACGACAGCTTGTGCGCGAATTTTACGTTGATGACGGGATCGGGCTCGTCGCCGCCAGCCGGTACATAAAAATTATGGATGGCGAGCGGCTTCTTCAATCCGGCCTGCTTGCCGAAATTGACCGCGAGGTGGCGGCAGTCTTCCTTCTGGCAGAAGTTTTCCTTCTGCATGCTTTCGATCGGCAGGCGCGAGATCGTCGCGACGCCGTGATAGCCCTTCTGGCCGTAGATCGCGACGTGCGGATAGCCGATCTTCTCGAACTCGCCGCGCGGAAATTTGTCGTCGGGGCACTTGGTTTCCTGCAAGCACAAAACGTCAGGCGCGTGCTTTTGCAGGAAGCGCTTGACGAGCGGCAGGCGCAGGCGGACGGAGTTGATGTTCCAGGTCGAGACGACAAAACGCATGCGGCGGAGATGGTCAGCGCAGCATGCGTTCGTAGTTGATCTTGAAGAGCCGCGGGTCGGGCTTCTTCGAGGAATCGAGGTGAGAGACGGCGACGGTGGTGTCGTAGCCCTGCGGATCGGTGACGGTCCACTGCTTCAACTGATGATCCTTGGCGCCGAACATGATCATCAGGCGGTTGGTGCCGGCGACCAGGCTCTTTTCCTCGATCACGACGGTGGTGAACAGCTCGTCGCTATAGACGTTGATGACGTTGGTGTCCTTCATGAGGTCGAGCTTGTCGGACAGCAGGAAGCGGAGCGGCGTCTGCGACAGCGGGTAGATGTCCTGCGTCGCCAGCTTGCGGTCGCGCACGGCGACGGCGTCACCGTCGGCGATCAGCTCGATCGGGCTCGGCTCGTCATATTCGAAGCGCACCTTGCCGGGCTTCGACATGTAGAAGTCGCCTTGCGTCTTCGAGCCGTCGGGGCCGACCTGCACGAACTTGCCGGTGAGGTTGGTGATCGAGTTGAAGTAGGTGTTGATCTTCTCGAGCTGCTGGCGCTGGTCGCGATCGAACGTCCGGCGCGTCGTCGGCGCGGAAGAGAACGGCGGCGCAGCCAAAACAGGGCCCGCCACGCAGAGGGCGAGAACGGCAAGGCCGGGACGGGACAGCATTCGAATCATTGTTCCTCCAGCCGGGGAACCGGCTTGGGCTTGCGCTCTGTTTGGGCGTGATCTTGTCCGAAAACCGGTTGCCACTTTTCGGGACCACGCCCTAGCGGGCAGTTATGGCGATTTGGCGACTCAAGGCTGGCCGATCAATAGGGGTCTTCCGCGCCTTCGACGAGAATCTCGCGTTTGCCCGCGTGATTCGCAGCTCCCACGATACCTTCTTTTTCCATCCGCTCAATGATTGTGGCGGCCCGATTGTAGCCGATCGATAGCCGTCTTTGGATGTAGCTGGTCGAGGCCTTGCGGTCGCGGAGCACGATCTGGACGGCCTGCCGGTAGAGATCGGCGCCGTCGTCATTGGCGCCGAAATCGCCCTTATCGAACACAGCCCCGTCGGCGCCGCCTTCTTCCTCTTCGGCCGTGACGGCTTCGAGATATTCCGGCGTGCCCTGCGATTTCAGGTGTTTGACGACCTGCTCGACCTCGCGGTCCGAGACGAAGGGGCCGTGAACGCGGGAGATGCGGCCGCCGCCGGCCATGTAGAGCATGTCGCCCTGGCCGAGCAGCTGCTCGGCGCCCTGCTCGCCCAGAATGGTGCGGCTGTCGATCTTCGACGTCACCTGGAAGGAGATGCGGGTCGGGAAGTTGGCCTTGATGGTGCCGGTGATGACGTCCACGGAAGGCCGCTGCGTCGCCATCACGAGGTGGATGCCGGCGGCGCGCGCCATCTGGGCGAGGCGCTGGATCGCGCCTTCGATGTCCTTGCCGGCGACCATCATCAGGTCGGCCATCTCGTCGACGACGACGACGATGAAGGGGAGCGGCTCAAGCTCCATCTCCTGATGCTCGTAGATCGCTTCGCCGGTTTCGCGGTCGAAGCCGGTCTGCACCGTGCGGGTGATCGTCTCGCCTTTTTCACGGGCCTCGGCGACGCGGGCATTGAAGCCGTCGATGTTGCGCACGCCGACCTTCGACATCTTCTTGTAGCGCTCTTCCATCTCGCGCACTGTCCACTTGAGCGCGATGATGGCTTTCCTCGGATCGGTGACGACCGGCGCGAGAAGATGCGGGATGCCGTCATAGACCGAAAGCTCGAGCATCTTCGGGTCGATCAGGATCAAGCGGCACTCCTCCGGCCGGTGATGGTAGAGGAGCGACAGGATCATCGTGTTGATGGCGACCGATTTACCGGAGCCGGTGGTACCGGCGATCAGCAAGTGCGGCATGCGCGCGAGATCCGCGATCACCGGCTCGCCGCCGATCGTCTTGCCGAGACACAAGGGAAGCGCAGAAGTGCCCTTGGTGAATTCCTTCGAAGCGAGCTGCTCGCGCAGAATAACCTTCTCGCGCTTGGGGTTCGGCAGTTCGATGCCGATGGCATTCCTGCCGGGGACGACGGCAACGCGCGCCGAGACGGCGCTCATCGAGCGGGCGATGTCGTCGGCAAGACCGATGACGCGCGACGATTTAATGCCGGGCGCAGGCTCAAGCTCGTAAAGCGTGACGACCGGGCCGGGGCGGGCGTTGACGATCTCGCCCTTGACGCCGAAGTCGTCGAGCACGGTTTCCAGCGTGCGGGAATTTTCTTCGAGCGCCGCAGGCGAGAGCGCCGGTGCGCGCTCTTTCGGCGGCGCGGCGAGAAGATCGAGCGGCGGAAAGTCATAGCGGCCGCGCGAGCGGCGCTTTTTCGGCGCAGGCGCTGCTGCCGGCGCGCGGGCGCGGCGCGGCGCGGGCTCTTCGTCTTCTTCCTCGTCTTCTTCTTCGTAATCGTCCGCTTCGGCGGATGTACCGGACTGGCCAAGCCGCAGCATCGGCTCCTTGCGCGAGCCGTGCGCAACCGGTGCCGGTTCGTCGTTGCGGAACATTTCGCGCAAGAGCGCCATGACGCCGGCGCCGCGCGGATTGAGAATTCGAGCCTTGAGGCCAAGGAAGGCGTGGGTGATGGCACCGAAGGAAACGACGATACGGCTGAAGAAGCCGTCGGCAGGCTCGTCGCTGTCTTCCTCGTCGTCTTCCTCGATCGCTTCGCGCTCCGTCTGAAAGCCGAAGCCGAATGCGACGGCGAGCGTCGCGGCGGCGAGTGTGCCGAAGAACAGCGCCAGCACGAGCCGGACGGAGAGCGAATGTCCCGCCAGCCATAGCGGAAACTTGAGCAGGAGATCGCCGACAACGCCGCCGAGCCCGGCGGAGAGCGGCCAGCTTGCGGTCGGCATGAAGCAGGCGGCAAAGCCCGCGGCAAGAATCGGGCTCGCGAGCCACGCGGCAACTCGCACGCGCATGCGCTTCAGCCAGCGATGCGTGATGAAGCGCCAGCCCCAGACCGCGACCGGAAGAATAAAGACGACGGCGGCAAGACCGAAGACCTGCATCAGGCAGTCGGCGAAAATCGCGCCGGGGCGGCCGAAAAGATTATGCGCCTTGGTTTCAACGGCGTAGTTGAAACTCGGATCGAGTGCCGACCAGGTGGCGAGCGCCGCCATGCCGGCGCCGGCGAGCGCCACCAGCAGCAATCCGCCAAGCTCGGCCGCGCGACGCCGCATGGCCCCGGCAATGCCGTCGGCAAGGTCGATGGATGCGCGAGTACTGGTGTTCCGCATGAGCCGCTTCCCCTTGCGAGGAACTTAAAAACGGCTGGTTAAGGTCTCCTTAACCATCGGCGCCTGCGGGCCGGAGATAAAGAAAAGGCCCCGGTTTCCCGGGGCCTTCGAGGTTGCAGGTGGAGGAGGACGCCTGCGGTTATGCGTTGTAGGCACGCTCGCCATGGTCGGAGATGTCGAGGCCCTCGCGCTCCTTGTCGGGGGCGGGCCTGAGGCCGACGACGAGATCGACGAACTTCCACAGGATCGCCGAACCGATGCCGGACCACAGAATGGTGATGCCGACGCCTTTGAGCTGGGCAACGACCTGCGTGACCATGTCGTAGTCGCCGACCTTGTTGGCGACGTAATCGAACACGCCGGTGCCGCCGAGCGACGGATCGACAAGGATGCCGGTCGCAATGGCGCCGGTAATGCCGCCGATGCAGTGCACGCCGAAGACGTCGAGCGCGTCGTCGTATTTGAAGATGTTCTTCACCGTGGTGCAGAAGAAGAAGCAGATCACGCCGGCGACGAGCCCGAGTACGAGCGAGCCCATCGGGCCCGCGAAGCCCGAAGCCGGCGTCACGGCCACAAGACCCGCGACGGCACCCGAGACGATGCCGAGCATCGAGGGCTTACCCTTGACGATCCATTCGACGAACATCCACGACAACGCGCAGGCCGCCGTCGCGATGAAGGTGTTGACGAAGGCGACAACGGCGGAGCCGGTGGCTTCCAGGTTCGAACCGGCATTGAAGCCGAACCAGCCGAACCACAGGAGGCAGGCGCCGATCATCGTCATGGTGAGCGAGTGCGGCGCCATGACATCGCGGCCGTAGCCGAGACGCTTGCCGACGATCAGACAGCCGACGAGGCCGGCGATGCCGGAGTTGATGTGCACGACGGTGCCGCCGGCAAAATCGATGGCGCCCGCCTTGAAGAGGTAGCCGCCGTCCGCCATCACGGCATCGAGCGCTTCCTGGGCCTTGGCCTTGGCGGCCGGATCGGTCGCGGCAGCCAGCGCCTTGGCAGCAGCATCGACCGCGTCCGGGCCCGCCCAGTACCAGACCATGTGGGCGATCGGGAAATAGATGAACGTGATCCAGAGCGGGATGAACAGCGCGATCGCCGAGAATTTGGTGCGCTCGGCGACCGAACCGAGGATGAGCGCTGCGGTGATCGCCGCGAAGGTCATCTGGAACATCACGAAGACCATTTCCGGGATCGCGACGCCGACGGTGAAAGTGCCGCCCGCGGTATCCGGCGCGATGCCGCCGAGAAACGCCTTCGAGAAGCCGCCGATGAAATCGGAGCCGCCGGTGAAGACGAGGCTGTAGCCGTAGAGCACCCACAGGACGAACACGGCGCAGACCGTGTAGAAAACCTGGGTGAGCATCGAGAGCATGTTCTTCGAGCGCACAAGGCCGCCGTAAAACAGCGACAGGCCCGGCACCGTCATGACGAGCACGAGCACGGTCGCCGTCATCATCCAGGTCGTGTCACCCTTGTTGATTGTCGGCGCGGCTGCCTGGGCGAATGCCGGAGCGGCGCTGAGCGCCACCGCGGACAGCGCGGGCAGACCCGCGCGAATGAGATTTACGAACTTCATGGAGATTTTCTCCGTCACGGTTTGACTGGGATCGTTGTGGAAATCAGAGGGCGTCGGCATCGGTCTCGCCCGTGCGGATGCGAACTGCGTGTTCGAGAGAGATGACGAAAATTTTGCCGTCGCCGATCTGGCCGGTCTTGGCGGCGCCGGTGATGGCGTCGATCACTTTCTTGACCTGATCGGAATCGACGGCGACCTCGATCTTCAGCTTCGGCAAAAAGTTCACGGCGTATTCGGCGCCGCGATAGATTTCGGTGTGTCCCTTTTGCCTTCCGTAGCCGCGGACTTCGGTGACGGTCAGTCCGTGCACGCCGATACCGGTGAGGGCGTCGCGCACCTCTTCCAGCTTGAACGGCTTGATGATGGCCGTGACGATTTTCATGTGGCTCCTGTCCCCGTTTTGTTACGCAGGCGGCCTTTGCCGCCGGATCGGGCCGGGCGGAGCCGAACGAGACCGTTCGGACGCCAAGCTGGACAGAGAGAGTCAAATCCCGTGCCAAGCCGGTGAGAGCGGGCTAAGGGATTGTTGCGTCAGCGATTTTGGAGAGTGAGGGCCTGAGTGCGGCAGCCTATGGCGTATGCACGCTTAGACACGCGGCAAGCCTGCCTAATAACTGGGCGGCAGGGACCGAGGCGCCAAGGGCATGATCATTTCGTAAGCAAGCGACGATCAAGGCTTCGTGGCGGGGCGATTTTGGCGAATCAAGCCTTCTTGCGCGACGGTCGCGACGTGGGTGCCGTCGCGGGCGAAGATCAGCCCGCGCGAAAGGCCGCGGGCGCCGAATGCATTCGGCGTGTCCTGGGCATAGAGCAGCCACTCGTCGGCGCGGAACGGCCGGTGAAACCACAGCGCATGATCGAGGCTCGCGGCCTGAATGGATTTGTCGAACACCGTGCGGCCATGGGGAATGAGCGCGGTGTCGAGCAGCGTCATGTCGGACGCATAGGCGAGCACGCATTGGTGGATGGCGGGATCGGCAGGAAGCGGCGCGGTTGATCGGATCCAGACATGAAAATTCGGATCGCGATGGTCCTTCGAGATGTAGCGGCGAAATTCCACCGGCCTGAGTTCAATCGGCCGCTCGCGCTCGTAATAGATGCGGACGGCCTCGGGCATGTTCGGCAGGATGTTCTTGCGGATCTCTTCGTCGCTCGGCAGTTCCTCCGGCGCGGGCACCTTCGGCATGGTCGACGAATGATCGTAGCCCGGCTCGTCCTGATGGAACGACACCAGCATCGAGAAGATGGCGCGGCCGTGCTGGATGGCGCGCACGCCGCGCGTCGTGAAGCTCCGGCCGTCGCGCAGGCGATCGACTTCGTAAACGATCGGCACCTTCGGATCGCCCGGCAGCATGAAATAGCCGTGCAGCGAATGAACCGGGCGCGCCTCCACCGTGCGGGTCGCGGCGACGAGCGCCTGGCCGATGACTTGTCCGCCGAAGACGCGCTGCCAGCCGACCTGCGGCGAGCGGCCGCGAAACAGGTTCACTTCGAGCGGCTCGAGATCGAGAATTTCAAGGAGGCTTTGAACGGCTTCGGACATGAGCTTTTGGATAATCCTGAAAGGCAATAAGACAGTATATAAGAGGATCGTCATGCGCCAACCGCAACAGGCAGAGGTCGTGATCGCGGGCGCCGGTATCGCCGGATTGACGCTCGCGCTTTCGCTTGCCGGTGCGCTGAAACCCGGCTTTGCCGTTACGTTATGCGATCCCGCGCTCGCCGCGCCGCCCGCGGCGGACGATCGCGTCTCGGCGATCACGGCAAGCGTGCGCCGCATGCTGGAGGCGCTCAAGGTCTGGCCGGAGATCGCGGCCGATGCGCAAGCCGTGCACCGCATGGAGATCACCGACAGCAAGCTCGCTGACATGGTGCGGCCGTCGTTTCTGGAGTTTGGCGAAGCCGAGGACGGCGCGCCGCTCGCGCATATCGTCGAACATCAGGCGCTGGCGCGCGTGCTGCGCGCGGCGGCCGAGCGCGAGGGCGTGAACTTTCTCGCAAAGCCCGCGGCGGGTTTTTCACAAGCGGACGAAACGATCGAGGTTCAGGCCGGAGACGATCTCCTTGCCGCGAAGCTCCTGGTCGCCGCCGATGGCGCGCGCTCGCAACTGCGCGCCCGCGCCAAAATCCAGACCGTCACCACCGACTATAAACAGATGGGCATCGTCGCGACGATCGGCCACGAGCGCGACCATGACGGCGTTGCCGTCCAGCATTTCTTGCCGGCCGGTACTTTCGCGATCCTGCCGCTCACGGGAAAACGTTCTTCCATCGTCTGGGTGGAGTCCCCCGAAGAAGCGCAGCGCATCGTCGCGCTGCCGCCCGCCGCGTTCCATGAAGAGCTGTTGCGCCGCTTCGGCCGCAAGCTTGGCGAGATCGAAGTGCTCTCGAAGGCGCGGGCCTATCCGCTGATGCTCTCCATCGCGCGCAGCTTCATCGGCGAGCGGCTGGCGCTCTTAGGCGATGCCGCGCATGTCGTGCATCCGCTCGCAGGACAAGGGCTTAATCTCGGTTTGCGCGATGCGGCGGCGCTCGCCGAATGCATCACCGATGCCGTGCGCGCCGGGCTCGATCCCGGCAGCCCCGATGTGCTGACGCGCTACGAGCGCTGGCGGCGCACCGACGCGGTGATGCTCGCGGGCACGACCGACGGGCTCAATCGCCTGTTCTCGAACGATTCGGATGCGCTCAAACTCGTGCGCGATGTCGGCCTCGGCATCGTCGCGCGGCTGCCGAAGCTCCAGCAATTTTTCGCGGCGGAAGCCGCGGGAACGAAAGGCGACGTACCGCGCCTGATGCGCGGCGAAGTACTCTAGAAGGATATTCTCCATGTCATTGCGAACTCGTCTCACCGAAAAACTCGGCATCACGCATCCCGTCATCTCGGCGCCGATGGCGTTCGCGGCGGGCGGCGCGCTCGCTTCCGCCGTCACCGGCGCGGGCGGGCTCGGGTTGATCGGCGGCGGTTATGGCGATGCCGAATGGCTGAAGGGCGCGTTTGCCGACGCCGGCAACACCAAGGTCGGTTGCGGCTTCATCACCTGGTCGCTCGCGAAGCAGCCGCAGCTTCTCGATCAAGTGATCGCGCGCTCGCCCGCGGCGGTGATGCTCTCGTTCGGTGATCCCGTGCCGTTCGGCCCGCGCGTTAAGCAGGCGGGCATTCCGCTGATCTGCCAGACGCAAACGATCGGCCATGTGCGCGATGCGATCAAAGCCGGTGCCGACATTATCGTTGCGCAAGGCACGGAAGCCGGCGGCCACGGCGCGTCGCGCTCGACGCTCACTTTCGTGCCGGAGGCAGCGGATTTATTGGCGAAGGAATCGCCTTCGACGATTCTCGTCGCGGCGGGCGGCATTGCCGACGGGCGCGGGCTCGCGGCGGCGCTGATGCTGGGCGCCGAAGGCGTGCTTGTCGGCTCGCGCTTCTGGGCAAGTCATGAGGCGAAAGTGCATCCGTCATTGCAAGCGGCGGCGATCGAAGCCAATGGCGATGCGACGATCCGCACCAGCGTTGTCGATATCGCGCGCGAGCTTGCGTGGCCGAAGCCGTTCAGCGCACGCGTCATGAAAAACAAATTCGTCGATGACTGGCATGGCCGCGAGGCGGAGCTTGCCAAGGTCACGGCGCGCGAGAAGAAGCGCTATTACGACGGGCAGGAAAAGGGCGACCGCAACGAGACCGGCGTGTGGTTCGGCGAAGCCGCGGGCCTGATGCATGACGTGAAGCCCGCCGCCGACATCGTGCGGATGATTTCGGAAGAGGCGGAGGCATTGCTTTCGGCGCGGCCGAAGAAGGTGCTTGGTTAAGTGCTGGCAAGATAAGGCTCGCGCCATCATGCGGCCGATGTTGCGGGTCAAGGGCTGACGATGACCATCACCATCACTGCCTTCGAACGTTCTCCCGATAAAGGCCAAGGCCTCGCGCGCGACACGCGCGTTCGCTGGGCGCTCGAAGAAGCAGGCCAGCCCTACGAGGTCCGTCTTGTTTCGTTCAAGGCGATGAAGGAGCCCGCGCATATCGCGCTGCATCCGTTCGGCCAGATTCCGACTTATGAAGAAGGCGATCTTGCCTTGTTCGAGACGGGCGCGATCGTCTTCCACATCGCCGAACAATATCCCGGCCTGCTGCCGGATGACGCCAATGCGCGGGCGCGCGCCATCGCGTGGATGTTTGCCGCGGTCAACACCGTCGAGCCGCCGATCTTCGATCTCGTCAATGTCAGGATTCTGGAAAGCGACAAGCCGTGGAGCAAGGAGCGTTTGCCGCTGGTGATGGATCGTATTCGCGCGCGGCTGGAGCAGCTTTCCGCCCGCCTCGGCAAGGCCGAGTGGCTCGATGGCGCGTTCAGCGCGGGCGATCTGATGATGGTGTCGGTGCTGCTGCGGCTTCGGCCGTCGGGGATACTCGACGAATTTCCGAGCCTTGCCGCTTACGTCGCGCGCGGCGAGGCGCGCCCTGCCTACAAGCGGGCCTTTGCCGCGCAGCTCGCGGTTTACGAATCTTCGAAGGGTTGATCGAAATTCGCGCCGCGCTCGCGGTGGCGATCAGTCCTCGAGCCTGCGCGCTTCTTCCTGCAGCATGATCGGGATACCGTCGCGGATCGGGTAGGCGAGTTTCGCCGAGCGCGAGATCAATTCCTGCTTGGCGCGGTCGTATTCGAGCCGCCCCTTGGTGACGGGGCAGACCAGAATTTCCAAGAGCTTCGGATCGACTTTGGCGGGCTCGCTCGCGGAATCGCTCATGGCACCATCTTATTGCATCGGCAGATCGTTGTCGCCGTCGGTTTTGGCGAGCGCCATTTCGGTGAGCGCGATCAGCACTTCGGCGCGGCTCTTGAGGTCGGGTGCTTCGAGGAGCGCCTGCTTCTCGCGCGCGCCATAGGGCGACATCATCGCGAGCCCGTTCACCAGCGCCTCGGTCGGCGCCTGGTTGATGTCCTGCCAGTCGGCCTGAAGATCGTTGGCCTTGAGATAATCGCGGAGCGTTTGCAAAAGCTGCTCGCGATCGACGGCTTCTTCGCCAAAGCGCGGCACGAGATCGTCCTTGAAGGCGGCGAAATCGACGCGGCATTGCCGGTAGGGCGTCGTCACCGAAAGCTCTTCCCGCACGCGAAAGCGCGAGACACCGGTAAGCGTGATGAGATAGCGCCCGTCGCCGCTCTCGGCATATTGCGTGATGCGGCCGGCGCAGCCGGTGGCATAGATCGCGGGCCCGGCCGCCGAGGCGGCTTTGCTGTCATCGGGCTGGATCATGCCGATCAGCCGCGCGCCCTTCATGGCGTCGTCGGTCATCGCAAGATAACGCGGCTCGAAAATGTTGAGCGGCATCTGCGCGCGCGGCAAGAGCAGCGCGCCCGCGAGCGGGAACACCGGAATGGTGTCCGGCAGCTCCTGCGGATCGCGGTAGCGCACGTTCATGCCGCTCGCTCTTTATGAAAAGAGAATCAGCGAGAGCTTGCGCCTTCCTTCGACGGTGCTCTCGTCGGCGCCGCCCCAGGCCTCGAAGAACTGGACGAGTTGCTTCCTTGCGCCGTCGTCGTTCCACTTGCGGTCGCGCTTCACGATCTCGATCAGATGATCGACGGCCTCCGCGCGCTTGTTGTGCGCGGCGAGCGCGACGGCAAGATCGAAGCGCGCCTGATGGTCGAGCGGATTGGCCGCGACCTTGGCTTCGAGCGGCGCGATGTCGCCGACCTTCTCGGCCTGCGCCGCAAGATCGAGCGCGGCTTGCGCGGCGGCGACCGCGGCGTCGTTCGCCTTGTCTTTCGGGATCAGCGCGAAGGTTTGCTTGGCCGCCTCGGCGTCGCCCGCGGCGAGTTGCGCGCGCACGAGACCGGCGAGCGCCGCGACATTGTCCTTGTCGGCGGAAACGACATGCGAGAAGGCCGCCGCCGCACCGGCGGCATCGCCTGCGCTCAAGGCTTCCTCGGCGTGCTTCATGAGTTCGCCGATGTCGTCACCGCCCGCGCCGCCGGTGACGCGGTCGATAAACGCCTTCACGTCTTTTTCGGGCAGCGCGCCGACGAAGCCGTCGATCGGCTGTCCGTTCGAGAACACATAAACCGCCGGGATCGACTGGATGCCGAGCTGCTGGGCGACCTGCGGGTGCTCATCGATATTCATCTTGGCGAGCCGTGTCTTGCCTTTGGTGTCGCGCACGGCCTTCTCGATGACGGGGCCGAGCGTCTTGCACGGGCCGCACCACGGCGCCCAGAAATCGACGAGCACCGGGCGGCTCTTCGATTCCTCGATGACTTCTTTCATGAAGTTCTGGGCCGTGACGTCGATCACGGCTTCGCCGGCGGCCGGTGCAGCAGGGTTGGTTCCCTGATTGAGCAGCATTGTGTTCTCCAAAGTGAGCGGCAGGTCGGGCAGTCGCCCATTCAGAGAATTAAATGGGGCGCTTTCGGCCGGAATGCAATCGCGGCGGTAGCGGCTCAGGAGGCGGCTTCACCGAGCGCAACAATGCGCGGCTCGTGGCCGGTCGCGCGCAGGAAGCGCAGGAGGTCTTCGGCTTTAATCCGCGTCGTCATGGTGTTTTGCAGCGGATGAAAATTGAGCGGATCCTGCCGCATCAGGGCGGCGTCGAGGACGACCTCGACGCGCTTTTCGGTGTCGTTGATGGCGGCAAAGGGTGTCACCGAGCCCGGCGTGACACCGAGGGTTTCTTCCATCAAGGCGGGCTTGCCGAACGAGAATCGCCCGGAGGCGTTGAGCTTTTCGTGCAGGCGCTTGAGGTCGATTTTTGCCTCCTCGCCGGCGACAGCCAGAAACAGCCGGTCCTTGCGGTCGATCAGGAACAGATTTTTGGTATGGGCGCCGGGGATTTCGCCGCGCAAATGTTGCGATTCCTCGACGCTGAAGAGCGGCGGGTGCTCGACGGTGACGGTTTCGATGCCGAGTTTGGTGAGGAAAGCGAAGAGATCGGCGGGCGTCGCGGGCATGAGGCCAGGTTCTTAAAAGAGGGTGTCTTCGAGGGTTTCGGGCGATTTATGCCTTATCGTAGCAGGGCTTTGGGGAATTGGGGTCCAAGGAACAGTCAAGGAACGGTCCCATTGCCCGGTTGCTTTTGTGGGGGCTTTTGCCTAGAACCGCCCCCTGCGGCGGCCTCGCGGCCTCTGCAAACCCAAAGGATGCGGGTGTAGCTCAGGGGTAGAGCACGACCTTGCCAAGGTCGGGGTCGAGGGTTCGAATCCCTTCGCCCGCTCCAATTTTCCGCTTCAGAAAAGAAAAATGGCGCTGGTTAGCGCCTTTTCGCCGTCGTGCGTGCTTTTTGTGCACATGCTAAGAGATGGTCGCAGAGTTCGATCCCAGGTTTCTTCGCTTTTCAAAAGGGGAGTTTTCCATGCGTGCTCGTATCGTTGCTGCCTTGGCTGTCGCGTTTCTCGCACTTCAGCTCGCCGGCTGCGGCGTCAACACCATCCCCACGGAAGAAGAGCGCGCGAAAGCGGCGTGGAGCGAAGTGCTGAACCAGTACCAGCGCCGCACCGATCTCATCCCGAACCTCGTCGAAACGGTGAAGGGCTACGCGCAGCAGGAGCGCGAGGTGCTGACGGCGGTGGTCGAAGCGCGCGCGAAAGCGACCTCGATCAAGGTCGACGCCTCCACGATCACCGATCCTGAAGCCTTCAAGAAATTCCAGGAAGCGCAGGCGCAGCTCTCGGGCGTGCTCGGACGGCTCCTGGCGATTCAGGAGAATTACCCGGACCTGAAATCGAACGCCAACTTCCTCGCGCTGCAATCGCAACTCGAAGGCACCGAGAACCGCATCTCGGTTGCGCGGCGCGACTACATCGAAGCGGTGCGCGTCTATAACACCGAGCTGAGAACTTTCCCCGGCGTCATCTGGGCGAACATTCTCTATCGCAGCAACAAGCCGATGGAGACGTTCACCATCTCCGAGCAGCAGATGCAGACGCCGAAGGTCAATTTCGAGAAGAAGGGCTAAGGCCGGCGCATCATGCGCGCGGCGCTCAACGCCCGCATCTGGCTGTTCCTGCTCGGCGCGTTCCTGTTGCTCGCGCCGGGCGGGATCGCACTCGCGCAGAACTACGATTTCCCGCAGCTCACCGGCCGCGTCGTCGACGAAGCGAACATTCTCGATGCCGCGACGAAGATCGACCTCGATACCAAGCTCGAAGGTCTCGAGACCAAAACGACGACGCAGTTCGTCATCGTCACGCTGAAATCGCTGCGCGGACGGACGATCGAGGAATACGGCTACCAGCTCGGCCGCCATTGGGGCATCGGCCAGAAGGGCAGCAACAACGGCGTCATGCTGATCGTCGCGCCGAACGAGCGCAAGGTTCGCATCGAAGTCGGCTATGGCCTCGAGGGCACGCTCACCGACGCCATCACCAGCGTCATCGTCCAGAGCAAGATCCTGCCGCGTTTTCGCGTCAACGACTATCAGGGCGGCATCCGCGCCGGCGCCGACGCCATCATCGATGTCGCCTCGGGCGCGGGCGACGAATTCAAGAAAGAGGCGCAGGCACCGGCGAAGCAGCACGATTCGCTTTCGGCATTTCTCGGCTTCCTGATGATTTTCTTCTTCCAGTGGCCGGGGCTTTTGTTCCTCATCATCTTCCTGCATTTCTTCGTGCAGTTCCTGCGCAAGCTGTTCGAGTGGCTCGGCCTCACCAAGCCGATGACGCCGCAGGAACGCAAGCGGCGCGCGCGCAACGACTGGGGCTGGGTGGTGCCGACCGGAGGCTCGTCGTGGGGCGGCGGCTCGGGTTCAGGCTGGTCGAGCGGCGGCGGCGGCTTTTCGGGCGGCGGCGGTTCGTTCGGCGGCGGCGGCTCGTCGGGGAGCTGGTGACGATGAAACTTACCGCCAAAGACCAGCAACGCATCGTCAGCGCGATCCGCGCCGCGGAGAAGAAAACCTCCGGCGAGATTTTCTGCGTGATGGCCTCGGCCTCGAGCAATTACCGCTATCTTGCGATCGCACGCGCGGCGATCGTCGCGCTTCTCGTGCCGCTGCCGTTGTTCTTCTTTACGTCGTGGTGGGCGGAGGAGATTTATCTCGCGCAGATCGCGACCTTCATCGTCTGCGCGGTGCTGTTCTCGGTGACGGGATTACGGCACTGGTTCATCGCAAGCTGGATCAAGCGCGAACGCGCGAGCCATGAGGCCAAGCGCCAGTTCGCCGCGCACGGCCTGCATCTCACCAAGACGCGCACCGGCGTTTTGATTTTCGTCTCGGTCGCCGAGCGTTATGTCGAGGTCGTTGCCGATTCCGGCATCAACGAAAAAGTACAGCCGGAAGTCTGGGATCGGGCGGTCGAAGTGTTGGTCGCGAAAATCAAAGCCGGCCGCCCGGCCGACGGCTATGTCGAGGCGATCAAGATTTGCGGAGAAGTGCTTGCCGCGCACTTCCCGCCGGGGAAGGGCAAGAAGAACGAGCTGCCGGACAGGTTGATTTTGATCTGATTGCTAGCGCGCGAGCTTGTAGTACTCCGCGTTCGGCGCCATTTCGGTGGCGCTCGCCAGCCGATTGCTCATGTTGAAGAAACCGGCAACCGCTGCGATATCCCAGATGTCGCGCTCGCTAAAGCCGTGCTTTCGCAATTCCGCGCGATCTTCCTCGCCGACCTTCCACGGCTCGACGGTGAGCTTCCA
Source organism: Xanthobacteraceae bacterium (assembly GCA_035555855.1). Taxonomy (GTDB): domain Bacteria; phylum Pseudomonadota; class Alphaproteobacteria; order Rhizobiales; family Xanthobacteraceae; genus Palsa-892. Next base: position 34,296 of record DATMGD010000077.1, on the reverse strand, counting down.
GGAAAAATCGAGCATCGCGCGGGTGCGCGCATCGAGCTTGGCCGCGCGATAATTGGTGACCAGCGTTTCGCCGAGCAGCGGATCGCCGGAGAGCTTGCGCACGGCAGCGCCGTGGGCGACGAGGCAATAGTGACAGTGATTGGCGGTCGAGACGGCGACGGCGATCATTTCGCGCTCGAGCTTGGAAAGACCGGACGGCGCCAGCATCAGATCGTCCGACATCGCGACAAACGCTTTCAATTTCGCGAGGTCGAATTCGTAGGCTTTCAGCACGTTGGGGACGAAACCGAGCTTTTCCTGGCACTTGGCGAAATAAGCCTGCATGGCGTCGTCGAGCGGAGCCGGCGGCAGATCCAGCGCGATCGGTTTTTCGGTGGACACTTTTTCTTGAGTTTTCATGCTGATCTCCCGCTGCTGTGCAGGAATTCTAGCAGTGACGCGCGATTTCCGGAACAAGGCGGCGTTGCATTCGTTCGCGTCAGGAGTAGCGTTGCGTGCGCGATGTAGCGCGTGGCGTGAAGCATAGCGTTTGGCGGACCCGCATAAATATTTCGAGAATGTTTTGTAATGTTTCGCGCTGCCACGATTTCTTCGTGGAGCGGGGTTAATAAGAAGAAGCCTTGAGAGGAAACATGGACGCCGTCTCTCCTGCCAGCCATGACGAACACCGCAGCCTCAAACTGATCGACGAAGCGGCCAGGATCGCCGAGCGGCCCGGCAAGCTGCCGGCGGGTTTCGTCGCCGCGCTGTTCTCGCACGCTTCGCCTGAAGATGTCGTCGCCTATGGCGCCGAAGATCTCGCGGCACTCGCCGAAGCCGGCTACGTTTTTCTGCAAACGCGTACGGCGGGCGAAGCCAAAATCAGGTTCGCCAACCCGGCAGCGAGCGGCAAAGACGCGACCAAGGAGTCGCTTGCGCGCGTCACGGTGATCGAGATCGCCAACGACGACATGCCGTTCCTGCTCGACTCGGTGATGGGCGAGATCGGCGCGCATCATCTAAATGTTATGATGGTTGCGCATCCGATCTTCACCGTCGAGCGCGACAGTAGCGGCAAGCTCACCGGCTGGCAGAAGGGGCGTGAGCCGGGGAGCGCCAATCGCGGGCCCGAGGGCGCGCGGCGCGAGAGTTTCATCCACATCCATGTCGAGCGGATCGAGGAAGCGCGCTTTCCGGCGATCGAGAAGGCGCTGCAATCGCTGTTCGAGGAGTTGCGCGTTTGCGTCACTGACTGGCGCAAGATGCTCGATCATGTGCAGGACGCGGTCGGCGATTTGCAGACCCATGCGCGGCATCTGCCGAAAGACGAAGTTTGGGAGGCGGCGGATTTCGCAGGCTGGCTCGTCGAGGGCAACTTCACGTTTCTCGGCTGCCGCGAATATGCCTTCAGCGAGAAGAGCGGCAAGAGCGAGTTGAAGCCGGTGTTCGAGAATGCGCTCGGCATTCTGCGCAATGTCGAAGTCCCGGTGCTGCAACGTCAGGGCAAGTTTCTGAATCTCACGCCGGAGCTTCTGGAATTCATGCACCGGCCGGTGGCGATGATCGTCACCAAGTCCAACCTGCGCTCGCGCATCCATCGCCGCGTGCACATGGACTATATCGGCATCAAGCGTTTCGATGCGGACGGCAATCCGGTCGGCGAACTGCGCATCGTCGGTCTCTTCACCTCAAGCGCCTATATGCATTCGGCGCGGACGATCCCGTATCTCAGGCGCAAGATCGCGAAGGTTGCCGAGCGCGCGGGCTTCGATCCCGCGAGCCATTCGGGCAAGGCGCTCGTCAACGTGCTCGAATCCTATCCGCGCGACGAGCTGTTCCAGATCGACGACGATCTTCTGCTCGAATTCGCGCTGGCGATCCTGCAACTCGAGGAGCGCCCGCGCATCCGCGTGCTGGCGCGGCGCGACCGCTTCGACCGCTTCGTGTCGATCCTCGTCTATGTGCCGCGCGACCGCTACGACAGCGAAGTTCGCGCGCGGCTCGGCGAATATTTCGCCGATGTCTTCAAGGGCCGCGTGTCGGCGTTCTATCCGTCGTTTTCCGACGGGCAGCTCGCGCGCGTGCATTTCATCATCGGCCGCGACGAGGGCAAGACGCCGAACCCCGACCAGAATACGCTGGAAGCCGCGGTCGCGCGCATTACCCGCAACTGGGGCGAAGATTTTCAACGGGCGCTGACGGAGGTTCACGGCGGCGCGCGGGCGCACGAGCTTGCGGCGCGCTATGACGAAGTGTTTTCGGCGGCCTACCGCGAAGCATTCGCGCCGGAAGATGCGATCAAGGATATCGCGACGTTAGAGCGGCTCTCGCCGGAGCGGCGGCTCGCGATCGATTTCTACCGGCGCAATCCGGCGCAGCTCGAGAAAATCTATCTCAAGGTCTGGAGCTATCAGGAGCCGCTCGCGCTCTCCGCGCGGGTGCCGGTTCTCGAGCACATGGGTTTTTCGGTCATCGACGAGCGCACTTATGTTTTGCCCGGCAAGGGCAAAAACGCGGCCTGCAACTATCTCCACGACATGACGCTTATGCGCGCGGGCGGCGGCGAGGTCGATCTCGATCGCCTGGACAGCGCGCTGGAAGCGTCGCTGATGGCGGTTGCCGCGGGCCGCGCCGAGGACGATGGCTTCAACGGGCTGACGCTGGCCGCCGGCATGGTGTGGCGCGATGTGGCGCTGGTGCGGGCGCTCGCGCGCTATTTGCGGCAGGCCGGCGTGCCCTACAGCCAGGATTATCTCTGGACGACGCTCAACAAGCATTCCGGCATCGCGCAGAAGCTCGTCGCACTGTTCCACGCACGCTTCACGCCCGAGATGAAGGATCGCGAGCAGGCGCAGACGGCGCTTGTCGCCGACATCGAGAAAATGCTGGAGGCGGTCGACAGCCTCGATGAAGACCGCATCCTGCGCGAGTTCCGCGCGCTGGTGATGGCGGGGTTGCGCACCAATTTCTACCAGCCCGGCAAGGACGGCGAGCCGAAGGAGACGATCGCCATCAAGTTCGAAAGCCGCAAGATCGATCTTCTGCCGCTGCCGAAGCCGCTCTACGAGATTTTCGTTTATTCGCCGCGGGTCGAAGGCGTGCATCTGCGCTTCGGCAAGGTGGCGCGCGGCGGCATCCGCTGGTCGGACCGGCCGCAGGATTTCCGCACCGAAATTCTCGGCCTCGTCAAAGCGCAGCAGGTCAAGAACGCTGTCATCGTGCCGGTCGGCGCCAAGGGCGGCTTCGTGCCGAAGCGGCTGCCGACAACCGGCGGGCGCGACGCCTGGCTGAAAGAGGGCACGGAGGCTTATAAAATTTTCATCGGCAGCATGCTCGACATCACCGACAACATCGAGGGCGCGAGCATCGTGCATCCCGCGCATGTCGTGCGCCATGACGATGACGATCCGTATTTCGTTGTCGCCGCCGACAAGGGCACCGCGACCTTTTCGGATACCGCGAACAGCCTTGCGATCGCGCATGGCTACTGGCTCGGCGATGCGTTCGCCTCGGGCGGCTCCGCCGGTTACGACCATAAGGGCATGGGCATCACCGCGCGCGGCGCGTGGGAAAGCGTCAAGCGGCATTTCCGCGAGATGGATGTCGACATCGGCAAGACGCCGTTCACCGTCACCGGCGTCGGCGACATGTCGGGCGACGTCTTCGGCAACGGCATGCTGCGCGAGAATACGATCAAGCTCATCGCCGCTTTCGATCACCGCGACATCTTTCTCGATCCGTCACCCGATCCGTTGAAGTCGTTTGCCGAGCGCGAGCGCGTGTTCAAGCTCCCGCGTTCTTCATGGCAGGACTACGATAAGTCCTTGATTTCAAAGGGCGGCGGCATCTTTTCGCGCTCGGCGAAAAGCATCGCGCTCTCGCCGGAAGCGCGCGCCGCACTCGGCATCGAGAAAAGCGACGTGACCCCGGCAGAACTCATGAGCGCGATCCTGCGCGCGCCGGCCGATCTTTTGTGGTTCGGGGGCATCGGCACTTATATTCGCGCCTCCTCCGAGACCGATGCACAGGCGGGCGATCGCACCAATGATGCGATCCGCATCGCTGCTTCTCAACTTCGATGCAAAGTGATCGGCGAGGGCGCCAATCTCGGCATGACCCAGCGCGGCCGCATTGAAGCTGCGCGAGCCGGCGTTCGCCTCAACACCGACGCCATCGACAATTCGGCGGGCGTCAACACGTCCGACGTCGAGGTCAATATCAAGATCGCGCTCTCGAAGCCGGTCGGCGAAGGCAAGCTAAAGGGAGACGCGCGTAACGAATTGCTCGCGGCGATGACCGATAACGTCGCAGCACTCGTGCTGCGTAACAACTATCAGCAGTCGCTGGCGCTTTCGCTGGCCGAGCGGCAGGCGGCGGCGGATCTGGGTTTCGAGCAGCGCGCCATGGAAATTCTCGAGACGCGGCATCTCCTTGACCGCGGTGTCGAATATCTGCCGTCGAATGCCGAGATCGCCGAGCGCAGAAAGCGCGGCGAGGGGCTGACGCGGCCCGAGCTTGCGGTGACGCTCGCTTACGCCAAGCTCACGCTCTATTCGGACCTCCTCACCTCAAGCGTGCCGGACGACCCATATTTGGCGCGCGAGTTGAAGCGCTATTTTCCCGACGCGCTGGCTGAACGCTTCCCCGACGCCATCGAGCATCATCGCCTGCGGCGCGAGATCATCGCGACGATGCTCGCAAACTCGATCGTCAATCGCGGCGGGCCATCGTTCGTCGGCCGTGTCGCCGACGAGGCCGATGCCGAACCCGCGGCCATTGCGCGGGCCTTCGCGGTGGTGCGCGATGCTTTCGGCATGACGGCGCTCAACGGTGAGATCGACGCGCTCGACAACAAGATCTCCGGCGCGCTGCAACTGGAGCTTTATGCCGAGGTCGAGAATCTTCTCCTCAACCGTACGATCTGGTTCATCCGCAATACGCAGCTTTCGGGCGGGCTCGATGAACTGGTGGCGCATTACCGGGAGGGCGTCGAGCGGCTCGCGAAAGATTTTGGCACGCTGGTCACCGCGCAGGCCCGGCAGGGCATCGAAGCGCGCGCGGCCAAATTCAGGGAAGGCGGCGTGCCGGAAGCGCTCGCGCACAAAATCGCGCGGCTTCCTCTGCTCGCTGCCGCGACGGATATCGTCTTGATCGCCGACAAGACCGGCAAGCCCATCGGGACCGCGGCGTCGGCCTACTTCGCGACGCGCGAGTTCTTCCGGTTAGATGCGATCTTTACCGCGGCGCGGGCCATCGATGCGCAGGATCGCTTCGAGCGGCTCGCGATGGACCGCGCCGTCGATTCGATCGCCGCCAACGAGCGCGCGCTGATCGCGGACATTCTGGCGCATGGCGGCAGCGGGGAGGCGGCGGTCGCCGCCTGGAGCGAGACGCGCAAGGACGAGATCGTCCGGGTGCGGAGCCGCCTGAAGGAGTTAGACGCCTCGGGCTTTTCGCTCGCCAAGCTGATCATCGCCGCGAGCCTGATGCGCGATCTTGTCAAAGAGTAGCGAATCCGCTTGATCGGCAGATAGCCGATCATGAACGACACCCCGCCACGAAAAGCAGGCAAGCTCGCCATTCTCGGCTGGGTGTTTTTCGACTGGGCGTGCCAGCCCTATTTCACCCTCCTGATGACCTTCATTTACGCGCCGTATTTCGCCTCCGTCGTGGTCGGGGACGCGGCGCGCGGCCAGTCGCTGTGGGGTTTTGCGACGGCAGCAGCGGGTATCTTCATCGCCTGCACTTCGCCGATCCTGGGCGCGGTCGCCGATGCGACGGGCCGCCGCAAGCCGTGGATAGCGGCCTTCGGCGTTCTCATCGTCATCGGCGCGTCGATGCTGTGGCTCGGTAAACCGGGGGATGCATCGAGCGTGCTGCCGGTGCTGATTGCCTTCGCCATCGGCTCGATCGGTGTCGAGTTCGCGACGGTGTTCAACAACACGATGATGCCGCTTCTGGTGCCGCGCGAGAAGATCGGTTCGCTTTCCGGCGCGGGTTGGGCGATGGGTTATATCGGCGGTCTGATTTCGCTCGTGATCGCGCTCGGCTTTCTCGCCGCCGATCCCGCAACCGGCAAGACGCTGCTCGGCTTCACGCCGATCTTTGGCCTCGATGCCGCTTCGCACGAAGGCGACCGCGCGACGGGCCCGCTCACGGCGCTGTGGTTCATCATCTTCGTCATTCCGCTTCTTCTGTTCACGCCAGATGGCGCGCGCGGTTATGCATTCGGCCCGGCGATCCGCCACGGCCTCTCGGCGCTGCGCGAGACAATTCGCGAAGCGCGCAGCCATCGCGATCTTGGCTACTTTCTATTGTCCAATATGATCTACACCGACGGGCTTCTGGCGCTGTTCGCGTTCGGCGGCATTTACGGCGCGGGTGCGCTCGGCTGGGGCACGATGCAGCTTGGTCTGTTCGGCATTCTGCTCACCATCACTGGTACCATCGGCGCTTATATCGGCGGAAGGCTCGACGACAAGATCGGCGCGAAGAAAGTCGTGCTCAGTGCACTCGTCGTGCTGATTGTCTGCTGCGTCGGCATTCTTTCCATCGATCGCGATACGATTTTCTTCGTCGTCGATGTCGCGCCGCCGCAGCCGGGCGCGGGATTGTTCTCGAGCACGGCGGAAAAGCTTTATCTCATGCTCGGTGCGCTGATCGGCGCCGTCGCAGGTCCCCTACAGGCCGCCTCGCGCACCTTGCTCGTGCGCCTTTCGCCGGAAGATAAACTTGCGCAGTTCTTCGGATTGTTCGCGCTCTCCGGCAAGCTCACTTCTTTCGCCGGGCCGTTTCTCGTTGCGACGGTGACGGCGCTGACCATGAGCCAGAAGGCCGGCGTCTCGGTGCTGATCGCCTTCTTCGTGCTCGGCGGCGCGCTGCTTGCCAGGGCAAAAACCTAATCAGAAATTTTAATGCCGAAAGTGCCGCACGCCGGTGAACACCATGGCGATATTGTGCTCGTCGGCCGCTTTAATGACTTCCTCGTCGCGCATCGAGCCGCCCGGCTGGATGACCGCGGTGGCACCCGCTTCGATGGCAGCCAAAAGGCCGTCGGCAAACGGGAAGAAGGCTTCGGACGCGACAGCCGAACCGATGGTCAGCGGTTTCTCAAGGCCCATGGTTTTTGCGGCATCACGGGCTTTTTGCGCGGCGATTTTCGCCGAATCGACGCGGCTCATTTGCCCCGCGCCGATGCCGACAGTCGCGCCGTCTTTCGCATAGATGATGGCGTTCGATTTGACGTGCTTTGCGACCTTCGAGGCGAACTTCAGGTCGCGCAGCTCGGCATCGGTGGGCTTCCTCTTGGTGACGACCTTTAGCTCCAGGTCATCGACGGAAGCATTGTCGCGTGACTGCACCAAAAGGCCGCCACTTACCGACTTGTAAACGAGATCGCGCGCGCGCGGATTGGGCAGGCCACCGGCGAGGAGAAGCCGCAGGTTCTTCTTGGCGCCGACGATTTGAATCGCCTCATTGCTCGCATCGGGCGCGATGATGACTTCGGTGAACAGCTCAACAATCTCGCGCGCGGTTTCGGCATCGAGCGCGCGGTTGAGCGCGACGATGCCGCCGAAGGCCGAGGTGGGATCGCAGGCAAGCGCGCGCTTATAGGCTTCAATGGGGCTCGCGTTCTCGGCAACGCCGCAAGGATTGGCGTGCTTGACGATGACGACGGCGGCTGCGCGGGAGGCGTCGAACTCAGCGACGCACTCGTAGGCGGCATCGGTGTCGTTGATGTTGTTGTAGGAGAGCGCCTTGCCCTGCACTTGCCGCGCGGTGGCGACACCCGGCCGCGTTCCGGGTGTCTTGTAGAATGCCGCCGACTGATGCGGGTTCTCGCCGTAGCGCAATGCTTCGGCAAGCTTGCCGCCGAACGTGCGCCAGGCCGGCGCTTCGTCTTTCAGTTCCGCCGCGAACCAGTTGCCAATCGCGGCATCGTAGGCGCTGGTGCGGGCGAAGGCTTTCGCGGCAAGACGGCGGCGCAGCTCGAGCGTCGTGCCGCCATGCTTTTCGATTTCGGCGGCGACTTCGGCGTAGTCGGCGGGATCGACGACAACCGCGACATCGTCATGGTTCTTGGCCGCGGCGCGTACCAGCGCGGGGCCGCCGATGTCGATATTCTCGATGCAATCCTCGAACTTCGCGCCCTTGGCGACCGTCGCCTCGAACGGGTAGAGATTGACGACGACGAGATCGATCGGCGCGATTTTGTGCTCGCGCATCGAAGCCGCGTGCTCGGCGTTGTCGCGGATCGCGAGAATGCCGCCATGCACGCTCGGGTGCAGCGTCTTGACGCGCCCGTCCATCATTTCGGGAAAGCCGGTCAGCTCCGGAATATCCGAGACAGCAAGGCCCGCGTCCTTCAGCGCACGATACGTGCCGCCGGTCGAGACGAGGGCGGACTTTGCCTTGGCGAGCGCTTTGGCAAAATCGATGAGGCCGGTCTTGTCGGAAACCGAAAGGAGCGCGCGGGCAACCGGGCGAATGCGGGTCGGCATGAGAAAATCCGGGTTGAGCGATGGCGCCGCGATAGCATAGCGGGCACAGCAAGGGAAACGCCGCGAGGGCGCTCATGCACAGCATGGAAGACCCGCTTTCGGGCGCTGCCTTTTCCGAAAACCGCTTTCCATTTTTCGGAATGGCGCTCTAGAGCGGCAGCTCGGGCACGCTCGCGGTTTCGCGCTTTTCGGCGGGCGCGGCTTCCGTGCGGACAAGATGCCAGAGGATGCGCTCGCCTTCCTCGACCTTGCCGTAGACGACGATCTGGCTGGTGCGGCGCGGATTGTCGGAGGTCGAGAGAAACACGCTCTCCTCCAGGCGAACTTCGCGGCCCGGCGCCGAGAACAGCCAGCCCTGCTGGCGCGGCAACACCAGCATCACGGTCGCGCCGTCGGCGAGGCGGCTCGCCTTGACGCCCGGGTGCAGGTGGAAGCGGAGCGCGAATTCGTCCTCGTTGCGGCGGGTTTTTTTTCGCGAAGAAGCGGCGAGGAACGCATCTTCGCCGTCGAGCCGCGTGCCGTCGACCGACAATAGCCACGATCGCTGGTGCACGACGCCGTAGTTGCGGGCATAGCCGTCGTGGCTCGCGCGGATCGAGTGCGCGCCGTCGCGCTCGGTGCGCGCAACGCGAACTTCCTTCGGTCCCGCGACGATCGGCGTGCCGGTGAAGCGGCTCGAAGCCGTCTCGATCAGGAAGCGGCACGACGAAGTGTCGTTGAGCGTCGCCGTCGAATGGGCGGCGGTGGCGCGCGCGACGCGCTGCCATGCCTTCTTGTTGATGCCGGGCATGCCGCAATTGACGATGATACGGTGGCGGGCATGGGAAAATTCAAATGACAACGTGCCGGCGTGCGCATCCTGACTGACGCGAAACGGCGGCGGCTTGCCGGTATCGGCGACGATCAAGCTCAAGCCCGCCTCGACGCGCTGATAACCCGAATGCGTGGCGTTCGAGATCGGCGTGCCGCGCGCGTCGTCATAGGCGAGCACCGTCGCGATCGAATCGGCCGGTGTCATGCCGGCGCCGTTGAATTGCGCAAACGCGCCGTCGCCATGCCGGAAGAAGCGCAGCATCGGCATCATGCGGTCGATGGCGTTCAAGAGTTCCTTCGGCGGCGGCAGATTGCGCGCGGCATAGGCTTGCCGGAGCGGCAGGAGATCGAGGAGCAGCGAAACCAGCACTGCCGGGTTGCGGCTGATGTGGCCGCCATCCGCGAGAATCTGCCGCTCGAGTTCATGCGCGAGGCGCTTCGTCGCGCGCTTGAGTAACCGCGTTTCGCCGGCGATGCAGAGCCCGGCGAAAGCAAGCGCGATGGCGGCGGCAAGCCGCGGATAGCCGTCACGCGACTTGAAAGCGATCTTCTGCAAGTACTTCACCTGGCGCGACAGGCTGCGCAGGAAGGCGCGGTAGAAACCGTGATCGGCGTCCTGCAAAATGAGCGGCGCCTGCGTCAGCCACGAGATAATGCGGCGGGTGAGAATTTCCGGCTCCCACGCCAGCGCATGGCCGCGGCCCTGAATCATGATCCAGTCGGCGACGAGCGAGCGTGCGTTCTCGCGCGCGATCGGCGTTCCGGCGGCGCGCAGATGCCGCAGCCAGCCGAAGCCCAAAAGCTGCTCGCTCCATTCGCGCGAGGGCGGCGCGATCTCGAACGGCGAGCGGCCTTCGGTCGCCACCACCTTGCCGGAGAAGGCGAATTCGCCGGCATAGACCTCGTTGGCGACGGTCGGATCGCCGGTGCGCAGATCCTGCGGCGCGATCAGAAGCCGCTCGGGCACCTTGAGGCCGATCTGCCAGCGATAGCGCGGATTGTCGACGAGGCTCACGACAAGGCGGCGCCAGCGATAGCTGCCGAGATGCGCCGCAAGGCGCACGCGATCGGTGATTTTTTCGCGCCGCATGGAAGGAGCCGCCCTTATTCGGGGCCAAGATAGCGAAGCGGACTTGTGTGTCCAATCCGCGCTGCGAAACCGTTCAGGCAAGCCGCCGCAGGCGCGCGGCGTAAAAGCCGTCGCAGCCGGAAAGCCGTGGGTTTTGATTCGGCAAATGGCAGGGCAAAGTGCGGAGATCCCCGGCCTTGCTGACGAAACTCTCGATGCCGCCGACTTCTCCCGCCGTAACGGGCGCGCGCTGAAATCCCGGCTCTCGCGCCACAAAGGCCTCGATCTGGCGCTCGCTCTCTTCGGGCTCGAGCGAGCAGACGGCGTAGACGAGCGTTCCGCCCGGTTTCACGAGTTTGGCGGCGTTATCGAGAATGCGCGTTTGCAGCGCCGAGAGCCGGGCGAGATCGTCACGGCTGCGTTGCCACGGCAGATCGGGATTGCGGCGGATGGTGCCGGTCGAGGTGCAAGGTGCATCGACGAGCACGGCGTCGAACGGTTCGCTGTTCCACGCGGCAGCATCGGCTTCGACAACGGTGCAGTCGAGTTTGAGGCGCGCGAGATTTTCCTTGAGGCGCGCGAGGCGCGGGCCGGAGCGATCGAGCGCAGTCACTTGCGCGCCTTGCGCTGCGAGTTGCGCGGTCTTGCCGCCGGGCGCGGCGCAAAGATCGGCGACGGTCTTGCCCTTGATGTCGCCAAGGAGTTTTGCGGGCAGCGATGCAGCCATATCCTGCACCCACCATGCGCCATCGTCGAAACCCGCAAGCGCGGGCACGGCGCCGGCATCGGCGAGGCGAATGGATCCTCCCGGCAGAAGCTCGCCGCCGAGTTTTTGCGCCCAGCCGGCGGCATCGTCCTTGGCGCTAAGATCGAGCGGCGGCTCATTGCGATGCGCACGGGCAATCGCCAGCGCCGTATCGCGACCATAGGTCACCATCCAGCGGTCCATCAGCCAGGCGGGAGTGTCGATGGCGTCATCGAATTTGGCGATGCGTTCCTTGCCCTCGCGGCTGATGCGGCGAAGCACGGCATTGATGAGCCCGGCATAGCGGCGCGTCGAGCGGCCGCGGTTGGCGAGCCGCACCGAAAGATCGACGGCGGCGTGATCCTTGACGTCGAGGAAAAGAATTTGCGCGGCACCGAGAAGCAGCAACACCTCAAGGTGCGGCACGTCTTTGGGGAGACCGCGTTCCAGCATTTCATCGAGCAACGCGCGGAGCGTGCCGAGGCGGCGCAGCGTTTTCGCAGTGAGCATATGGACGAGCGCGCGGTCGCGCTCGTCAAGCTCGCCGAGTTCGGGAAGCCCCGTTTTGGCTTCGAGCATCAGGTCGAGCGGACGGCTCTGGTGAAGGACGGCGTGCAGAAGCTTCGCGGCGGCGTGGCGCGCGGGCAGGCCGGGGATTTTTTGCTGAGTATCGTCGGGCATGATGAGCGGGCACATATAGGCGCATTCGCGCCGGAATGCGAAATGTGCCGCTCACTTGCGCCCTTGATGTCCTCTTGACGTTCTATGGGGTAGCGCTCGAAATAACGTTTATGAGCGAACAAAAGCCGAAAAAATTGACGCCTGCCGCCGAGCGCGCGCTAGCTGAGGCCGCCGCACGCCGTGCCGAAGCAGAAAAACACGCTGCCGCGCCGGAAGATCCGCCGCGCAAGGGCCCGGAGCCGACGCGCTATGGCGACTGGGAGAAGAAGGGGATTGCCAGCGACTTCTCATAACCGCCGGGAGCCGGGCAAATAAAAAGGCGCGAAGCCCAAGCTTCGCGCCTTCGTTGTTTCAGGCTGCCGCGATCAGGCTGATTTGGCCGTCTTCCTGTTCAACCGGTTATTGACGAGATCGGAGACCACTGTCGGATCGGCGAGCGTCGAGGTGTCGCCGAGATTGCCGTGCTCGTCCTCGGCGATCTTGCGCAGGATACGGCGCATGATCTTGCCCGAACGGGTCTTCGGCAGGCCGGGCGCGAACTGGATGTGGTCGGGCGCGGCGATGGCGCCGATGTCCTTCCTCACCCACTGCACGAGATCCTTGCGCAGCTCTTCGCTCGGCTTTTCGCCGACCATCAGCGTGACATAGGCGTAGATGCCCTGGCCCTTGATGTTATGCGGGAAGCCGACGACGGCGGCCTCCGACACTTTCTCGTGGGCGACGAGCGAGCTTTCGACCTCGGCGGTTCCCATGCGATGGCCCGAGACGTTGATGACGTCGTCGACGCGGCCGGTGATCCAGTAATAACCGTCCTTGTCGCGACGGCAGCCGTCGCCGGTGAAGTACTTGCCCGGATAGGTCTTGAAGTAGGTGTCGATGAAGCGCTGGTGATCGCCGTAGACCGTGCGCATCTGGCCGGGCCAGGAGTCGGTGATGCAGAGATTGCCGCTGCCTTCGCCTTCGATGACTGCGCCATTCGCATCAACAAGCTGCGGCTTGATGCCGAAGAATGGCAGCGTCGCCGAGCCAGGCTTCTGCGCGATGGCGCCCGGCAGCGGCGTGATCATGATGCCGCCGGTCTCGGTCTGCCACCAGGTATCGACGATCGGACAGCGGCCGTCGCCGACGACGCGGTGATACCACTCCCAGGCTTCCGGGTTGATCGGCTCGCCGACCGAACCGAGCAGACGAAGCGACTTGCGGCTCGTCTTCTTCACCGGGTCGTCGCCGGCCTGCATCAGCGCGCGGATAGCGGTCGGCGCGGTATAGAAGATGTTGACCTTGTGCTTGTCGATGATTTCCCAGAAGCGCGACATCGACGGGTAGTTCGGAACGCCTTCGAACATCAGCGTCGTCGCGCCATTCGCGAGCGGCCCGTAGATGATGTAGCTGTGGCCGGTGACCCAGCCGACGTCGGCGGTGCACCAGTAAATATCGCCGTCGTGATAGTCGAAGACGTATTGGTGCGTCATCGACTGGAAGACGAGATAGCCGCCGGTGGTGTGCAGCACGCCCTTCGGCTTGCCGGTCGAGCCCGACGTATAGAGAATGAACAGCGGGTCTTCCGCCTTCATCGGCTCGCACTTGCAGACGGCTTTCACCTTCTTGGCGAGCTCGTCGTAGTAGAAGTCGCGGCCCTTCTTCATGTTGACCGCAGCGCCGGTGTGGCGGACGACGATCACCGATTTCACGCCGCCGGCCTTGTTGCACGCGGCGTCGGTGTTTTCCTTCATCGGAATCTTGCGGCCGCCGCGGATGCCTTCGTCGGAGGTGACGATGACGCTCGACTTGCAATCGACGATGCGGTTGGCGAGCGAGTCGGGCGAGAAGCCGCCGAACACCACCGAGTGGATCGCGCCGATACGCGCGCAGGCAAGCATCGCGAACGCCGCTTCAGGAATCATCGGCAGGTAGATGGTGACGCGGTCGCCCTTCTTGACGCCCTGCTTCTTCAAGACGTTGGCGAAGCGCGAGACGGCGGCGTGCAATTCCTTGTAGGTGATCTTGCGAACGTCCTTCGGGTCGTCGCCTTCCCAGATGATGGCAACCTGCTTGCCGCGCTTGCGCAAGTGACGGTCGACGCAGTTGTAGGCGGCGTTGGTCTTGCCGTCCTCGAACCACTTGATCGAGACGTTGCCCGGACCGAAGGTGGTGTTCTTCACCTTCTTGTACGGCTTCATCCAGTGGATGCGCTTGCCTTCCTTGGCCCAGAACTTGTTCGGGTCCTTGATCGAGGCCGCGTACATCTTCTTGTACTTGTCCTCGTTGATGAAGGCGCGTTTTTTCCACGCAGCCGAAACCTTGTAGATTTTGTCGGACATGGTCTTCCTCCTGAAGCGTCTCGCCGGTTGCCGCCGGGTTTTCAGCATTATGCGAAGCTGCCTATGACGCGACAAGCGAAACGTGGCTGCGACTTTGGTCAGCCTTTGATGGCGGTCTTCCTGTGGGGTCAGGGGCGGGCGCACGAAATCCGCCGGTAAAGCGAGGCTGTCCGGCGGAAGCCGGATATCCGGCTCAGGTATCCCAGTCAGATGGAAAGCATTTCCTGGTGCAGAGAGGTGACGAGGCTCGTTACTTGATGCCGCCCATCTTGCAGACGAGCGCCCATTCCCCGGCGGTCACCGGCTGCACCGAAAGACGGGAGTTGTTGAGCAGCACCATGCCGGCGAGCTTCTTTTCAGCCTTGCACATCTCAAGCGTTACCGGGTGCGGCAAGGCTTTGACGGCTTTGACGTCAACAAGGCCGAACTTGCCGGTCTTGTCGGTGGGATCGGGACGGTATTCGCCGATGATTTCGGCGATGCCGACGATGCTTTTCTCGTCGACCGAGTGATAGAAGAAAACCTGCTCGCCCTTCTTCATCGCCATCAGGTGCTTCTTGGCGAGATGATTGCGAACGCCGTTCCACGCGGTGCCCTTGGCGCCCGCCTTGACCTGATCGTCCCACGACCAGGATGAAGGCTCGCTCTTGATCAGCCAGTGCGCCATTTTGTCTATCGCCTTATGCCGAATTACGGGACGGGTGCGCCGATCACCCAGCGCCACGGCCGGACCTCGATCGACTGGAAAAGATCGACGGCGCGGTAGGGATCGCGCGCCAGCAGGGCGTCGACGGTGCCGCGGTCCTCGGCTTCGATGACGAGGAGCGAGCCGATCATCCGCGTGCCGTCCTCGCTGAGAAACGGCCCGCAGGTTTTGATGGAGCCGGAATTCAGGCGAAGATAATCGAGATGGGCTGCGCGGTTCTGTAAGCGCAGCTCATGGCTGTCCGGTTTGTCGAGGCAGATTGCTACGAAGAACACGAAATACTCGTTCGTTACGTTTCGCTTCTGATCGGCCGCGAAAGCAGTTCCGAAATTGCGGCATCCACGTTCAGGCGTCCAGCGAGAATTTCCTGAACCGCGCTCACAATCGGCATTTCCACATTCTTTTGTGCAGCGATGCCGGCAAGCACCGGGGCGGTGAACGAGCCTTCCGCAAGCGGAAGCTTGTGCCCGCTCCCCGCAGCCTGGCCCCGGCCGATGGCAAAGCCGAAGGCATAGTTGCGCGATTGCGGCGACGAGCAGGTGAGCACGAGATCGCCGAGGCCCGAGAGGCCCATCAGGGTTTCGGGCTTGACGTCATAGGCACGGCCGAGGCGGGCAAGCTCGGCGAAGCCACGGGTGACGAGGGCGGCTTGTGCGCTTGCGCCCAGGCCCCGGCCGATGACGATACCGGCGGCGATGGCGAGCACGTTCTTGGCCGCGCCGCCGATCTCGACGCCGCGCACATCGGTCGAATGATAAAGCCGGAAGGCGGGCGAACTCAGCGCCTCGGCAAGCGCGCTCGCGAGCGCCTCGTCGGCTGCCGCGATCGTCACCGCGGTCGGAAGGCCGCGGCCGACATCGGCGGCGAAGCTCGGCCCCGAGAGAATCGCCGGGCGTGCGAGCGGAATGGTTTCGGCGACGATCTCGGTGACGAACTTGCCGGTGCGGCGCTCGATGCCTTTGGCGCAGGCGACGATCGGCAGCGCACGGCGGATCGCGGGCGCAAGCGTTTCGGCGGCTTCGCGCAGCGATTGCGTGGGCATGACCAGCAAAATGGCATCGGTCTCGGCGGCATCGTTCAGCGCGTGCGTCGGGACGACCTCGGGGTGCAGCGCGACGCCGGGGAGATGTGCGGCATTGGTACGGCTCGCGCGCATTTCGTCGGCGACCGCCGGATCGCGCGCATAGAGCACGACGTTGCGGCCGGCATTGGCGATGGCGTTGGCGAGCGCCGTGCCCCAGGCGCCGGCGCCGATAATGCCGATGCGCTGGAGGGCGCTCATGTGGGGGATCCTGCGCTCGGCTCTTGTGCAAACCCAAAGCCGTTGCGCGCCGGCGCATTGATGTCGAGCGGCCAGCGGGCGCGCGGCTTGATGTCGAGCGGATCGGTCATGTTGCGCACGAGGCGCTCGAGCCCGGCCCAGGCGACCATCGCACCGTTGTCGGTGCAAAGCTCCGGCGGCGGAATGACGAGCGGCAGACGAAGCGAGATCGCAAGCTCCTCCATGACGGTACGGATCGAGCGATTGGCGGCAACGCCGCCGGCGACGACCAGCGCGTTGGGATGGACGCTCTTTTCGCGAAGGATTTCGACGGCCGTCTGCACGCGGTCGGCGATGACGTCGGTGATCGCGGCCTGAAAGCTCGCGCAAAGATCGGCGATATCCTGGCGCGAGATCGGCGCGATCTTTTCGGCTTCGATGCGGATCGCGGTCTTGAGGCCCGAGAGCGAAAAATCCGGCTCAGGCCGGCCGATCATCGGGCGCGGCAGCGCGAAGCGTTTCGGATCGCCGTCCTGTGCGCAGCGCTCGACGGCAGGGCCGCCCGGATAAGGCAGGCCGAGGAGCTTTGCGGTCTTGTCGAAGGCTTCGCCGATGGCGTCGTCGCGCGTCGTGCCGATCCGGGTGTAAGTGCCGACATCCTCGACGAAGACGAGCTGAGTGTGCCCGCCGGAGACGAGCAGCAAAAGATACGGGAAGTCGAGCTTGTGGGTGAGGCGCGCGGTCAGCGCATGGGCCTCGAGATGATTGACGGCAATGAGCGGCTTCTGGAGCGCGAGCGACATCGCCTTGGCCGTTGTGAGACCGACGATGACGCCGCCGATCAAGCCGGGGCCGGCGGAAGCCGCGACGCCGTCGAGGGCGTTGTAGTCGATCTTGGCTTCAAGCATCGCTTTTCTGATGACGTCGTCGAGCAATTGCACGTGTGCTCGCGCGGCGATTTCCGGCACGACGCCGCCGAACGGCTTATGCTCCTCGAGCTGCGAGAGCACGATGTTGGAGCGGATGGTGCCGTTGCCGCCGGAGTCACGCTCAACCACAGCGGCCGAGGTTTCGTCGCAGGTCGTTTCGATGCCGAGGAGAAGCATGAGGTATCGCGATTCCGGTAGCGGATAGAGTGCAGGACGTCGTATGAACAGACGTATTAAAGTGCCCGGCAGACGGTAGCAAATCGCTCCTTGAGATGACGCAAACGACGCCCAAAATCCGTATCGGTACGCGCGGCAGCCCGCTGGCGCTGCGGCAAGCCGAAATCGTACGCGCCTTGCTGGCGAAGGCGCATAACCGGCCCGAATCCGATTTCGAGATCGTGGCGCTCAAGACGACGGGCGACCGCGTGCTCGACCGGCCGCTTGCAGATGCCGGCGGCAAGGGGTTGTTCACCAAGGAAATCGACGAAGCGCAGCTTGGCGGGCGGGTCGATCTTGGCGTGCATTCGGGCAAGGACGTACCGACGTTCCTGCCGGACGGCATCCGGATCGCGGCCTTTCCCGAACGCGAAGACCCGCGCGATGTGCTGATCGCGAAGGACGCGGCATCGCTCGCCGATCTGCCGAAGGCTCCGGTCGTCGGCACTTCTTCGGTGCGGCGGCAGGCCCTCGTGTTGCGGGCGCGGCCCGATGCCTCGATCAGGCTTCTGCGCGGCAATGTCGGCACGCGGCTCGACAAGATCGCGCGCGGCGAGTTCGATGCGACGATCCTTGCGCTCGCCGGATTGCGGCGGCTCGATCTTGCCGGGCAGGCGCATGCGGTGCTCGATCCGAAGATCTTTCCGCCATCGGTCGCGCAGGGCGCAATCGCGATCACCGTGCGCACGAGCGACGAAAAGACCGCGCAACTCGTCGCCGCAATTACGCATATGCCCACAGAAATCGCCGTCACGATGGAGCGCGCGTTTCTCGCTGCGCTCGACGGCTCGTGCCGCGCGCCGATCGGCGGTCATGCGCAGGTGAAGGGCGAGCGCGTGTTTTTCTCAGGCCTCGTGATTGCGCCCGACGGCAGCGGCGCAGTCGAGACGACGCGTGAAGGCAACATTCAAGATGCCGAGATGCTTGGCCGCGATGCGGGCGAAGAATTGCGCAAGCGCGCACCGGCCGGCGTGCTGGATGCATAGGGAGCAGGAAAGAGAATGCGCGTTCTCGTCACGCGGCCCCTGCACGATGCCGAGCGCACAGCACAGCGCCTCGCGGCGCTGGGCCATGACGCGGTGATCGATCCGGTGCTCCTTATCGAGCCCGTCGCCTTCGATCTGCCGGAAGATACAGCTGCCGTCACCATCACCAGCGCGAATGTGTTTCGTGCGGTGCCGCAGCCGTTGCTCGCGCCGCTCTTTAAGCAGCCGCTGTTTGCCGTCGGCGCGCATAGCGCGGCAGCGGCAACCGCTTTCGGGTTTCAGGACACGCAGGCTGCGGGGGGCGATGCCTATTCGCTGGCGCGGCTCTTAATCGACAAGCTCTCGTTCGGCGCGCGCGTACTTTATCTCGCGGGTGCCGAGCGCGCGCATGATCTTGCGGCACTGGTGCGCAGTTCCGGCATCGAAATCGAGACGCGCGTCGTTTATCGCGCAGTTCCCATTGAGCGTTTGCAGGACAAGACGCTCGCGCGGCTGGCGGCGGGCGAAATCGACGCCGTGCTGCATTATTCGGCGCGGAGCGCCGGCGTTTTTCTACGCCTTGTCGACGAAGCAGGCCTGCGCGAGGCGGCTAGCCGCGCGCGGCATATCTGCATCTCGAATGCGGTCGCCGAGCCGCTGGAGCGGGCAGGTTTTGCACCCGAAGCGCCGCCGCGGCCGAGCGAAGACGCATTGTTTTCCTTATTGAGTTGAAAAGGTTGCGGGCTTTGGCGCGCGGGGTTATGCGATAGTCGGGCGGGCAAACACGAACGAGCGAGGAAGCCATCGTGCCGGATGACCGATCCGATCCAGCGTCGAATTCCGCTCCGGGCTCCGGATCGAGTTCGGGCGCGGAGCGCAAGGCGAAGCCGCCGGTGATCGAGCTCACGGCGACCGATGTGACGCCCAAACCCGAAAAAGAGCCTGAAAAAGAAACCGGGAAAGAGTCCGGCCAGCCATCCGGCAAGCAGGAACAATCGCGCGAACGGCCGGCGCGTGAAGCCAAGCACCTTCTTCCGATTCTGGCGGGCGTGATCGGACTGCTCGCGGGTGCGCTGGTGCTTTCGCTGATCGTGCTGTTCGCGAGCGATGGCGCAAAGCGCCTGTTTGCTTCATCGGGCGAAACGGGAACGAGCGTGCCGGTATCGGGCGATCTTGCGGCGTTGCGCTCGCGCGCCGATCAGATCGCGCGGCGGCAGGACGACATCACCAAGCAGATCGGCGCGCTCAGCGCGCAGATCGATGCGCAGGCGAAGCAGCTGGATACCCGTGCCAAGCAAGCCGAGATACAGACGAGAGAAATCGAGGCGCTGACCAAACAGGCGGAAGCGCAGACCAAAGAAATAAAGGCACTCGATATTGCTGCGTTGCGCAGCCGCCTCGATGCTGCGGAAGCCGCGTTGAAATCGGCGGGCGCCGCCGCCGAACAAACCAAGACGGCGGAAACGCGCGCGCGCGACGAGCTTGCCGCCAAATTCGCGGCGCTCGATGCACAGGTGAAGCAGGCACAGGCCCGACCGGCGGTGGCGAATGCCGCCGAAGTCGTGGCGCTCGGCGCGTTGCGCGATGCCATTGCGCGCGGGGCACCGTTTACGCGCGAGCTTAACGCCGTGCGCGCGATGCTGGGCGAGGCGGGCGGCGCGCTCGCGCCGTTCGAGCCCGCGGCAGCGAAGGGGCTGCCGACGGTCGCGGATCTGCGCAAACGCTTCACGGCGCTCGCGCCGAAGCTCGCGCATGAGCCGAAAAATGAGAGCGGCTATTTCTCGCGGCTGATGTCGAGCGCAGGACGCCTCGTCGAAGTGCGGCCGATTGGGGATGCCGCCGGCGACAGTGCAGGCGCGGTGGTCGCCCGCGTCGAGACGCGGCTTGCGAACAACGATCTTGCCGGTGCGCTTCAGGAAGCCGCTAAATTGCCGGCTGCCGCAAAAGTGCAGGCCGCCGATTGGCTCGCGGATGCATCGCGGCGGCACGAAGCCGATGTCGCCGTCGGGAATCTCCTGAATGCCGCGCTGACCCAGCCGAAAGCGGCGCAGAACAAGAACAATCCGGGGCAAGGGCAATGATCCGCATTGCCGCTTTCCTGATCCTTGCCGCGCTCGCCGCGCTTGGCGCCGCCTGGATCGCCGACCGGCCCGGCGAGATCGTCATGACCTGGCAGAACTGGCAGATCACGACGTCGCTCGCGGTGGCGATCGTTTTTTTTATCGTCGCCGTGCTCGTCGCGATGCTGATCTGGACAATTGTGCGCTTCATTCTGCGCTCGCCCGATGTCGTGTCGCTGTTCTTCCGCGAGCGTCGCCGCGCCAAAGGCTGGCGCGCGATCACGCAAGGCTTGCTCGCGGTCGGCACCGGCAATCTCGCGCTTGCGCATCGCTCGGCCTCGGAGGCGCGCAAGTTCGCGGGCGATAACCCGCTGACGCTTTTACTCGCGGCGCAGACGGCGCAGCTTGAGGGCGATGCTTCGAGCGCCGAGCGCGAATTCCGCGCGATGCTCGGCCGTAATGACACGAAGCTCCTCGGCTTGCGCGGTCTCTACATCGAAGCCGTGCGCAAGAACGATCCGGCCGCAGCCTATGGCTTCGCACAGGAAGCGGCGCGCTCGGACGCGATGCCGGCATGGTCGGCCGAGGCGCTGATCGAATTTCAGACACGTGCAAAAGACTGGCGCGCGGCGCTCGCGACGCTGGAAGCCGCCGTTGCCGCGCGCGTTGTCGACAAGACGCTTGCGAGGCGCCGCCGTGCAGTGCTCCTCACCGCGCAGGCGCTCGAAATTGAAGAGAAGAACCCGATGCTCGCGCGCGAGCTTGGGCAGGAAGCAGTAAAACTTTCGCCCGATCTCGTTCCGGCGGCTGCGCTGACCGGCCGTCTGCTCGGCATCGAGGGCAGCCTGCGCAAGGCGTCGGGCATTATCGAGAAAGCGTGGACGGCAACGCCGCATCCGGATCTTGCGCTCGCTTACACGCATTTGCGTCCGGGAGACGCCGCCGAGGACCGGCTGAAGCGCGCGCGCAAGCTCGCGAAGAAAAGGCCGGACGTGCTCGAATCGAAACTGATGCTCGCGCGCGCGGCGCTTGAAGCGCAGCACTTTGCCGAAGCGCGCACTATCCTCGAACCGCTGATGGGCGATCCGACACAGCGCACTTGTTTGCTGATGGCGGAACTCGAAGCGGCCGAGCATGGCGATCACGGCAAGGCGCGCGAGTGGACGGTGCGCGCGTTGCGCGCAAAACGCGATCCGGCGTGGGTTGCCGATGGTTATGTGTCGCCTGAGTGGCTGCCGGCTTCGCCGCGCACTGGAGCGCTCGATGCCTTCGTCTGGGCGGTGCCGGACGCCGTGCCGGGCGGGCCGATTCTCGATCAGGCGGCGGAAATTGTTTTGACCGTGCCGCCGCCGGCACCCGTAGCCGTGGAAACAAAGACGCTCCCGGAGCGCAAGGCTGCAATTGAAAAGACCGTGCGCGACGCCGCGCCGCCGCCGATCGTGGCCGAGCCGCCGCGTCCCGACGACCCCGGCCCCGATGCCCCGGGTCCGGAAATTGCCGAGGAAACGCCGCCGCTACGGGGTTTTTCGCTATTCGGCTGGCGGCAGGGGCCGTCGGCGTAGCGCTGTCTGCTTGATAATGCGCGCCGCCGCCGCTATCACCACGGCCATCATCAAGAGATGCCGCAATAGCTCAGCTGGTAGAGCACGTCATTCGTAATGACGGGGTCGGGGGTTCGAATCCCTCTTGCGGCACCATCTCTCTATCTTCTTCCGCACTTTTTCTTCGAGGGCGCTTTCCGCGTCCGGTACAGGCCGCGTCTTCGAACGGGCCGAACGAGTGGCAAGAAGATTCCTAGAAATACGCTAGCAAAGCCGCCGGATTGCTCCGCTCGAGGCCGCGGAGTAAACTTGCGATGTCATGGAACCGATACGCCGCATCACTCGCGTCATCTGGCGCGAGGGGTCTTTTTCGGAAGGCGAGCGCGCCATTCCGGAAGAGACGGCCATTGCGTTCACCTATAACGGCTCGTCCTACGCCGTGATGATGGGAACGCCGCAAAACCTCGAAGATTTCGCCTATGGCTTCAGCCTGACGGAAGAAATCATCGCGTCGACGAAAGAGATCGAGACGCTCGAGGTGGTCGAGAGCGAGCTTGGCATTGAAGTCAGGATGTGGCTCGCCAAGGAAAAGGGCGAAGCCTTTACGGTGCGCAAGCGGCGCCTTGCCGGGCCGACCGGCTGCGGGCTATGCGGCCTTGAGACGCTCACCGACGCGATGCGCCCGGCGCAATCGGTCGAGGACGATCTGCGCGTCGATCCGCAAGAGATCATGCAGGCGCTCGACGCGCTTTATCCTGAGCAGAAAATCAATCACGAGACGCGCGCGGTGCATGCCGCGGGCTTCTGGAAATCGGGCGAGGGCATCATCGCCGTGCGCGAGGATGTCGGCCGCCACAATGCGCTCGACAAGCTTGCGGGTGCGCTGGCGCGCGGCAAGGTTTCGCCGCGGCATGGCTTTGTATTGCTGACCAGCCGGATTTCGGTCGAGATGGTGCAGAAGACCGCGGCGATTGGCGCTGCGATCATTGTCGCCGTTTCGGCGCCGACGGCGCTCGCGATCCGCACCGCCGAGGCTGCAGGCATCACGTTAGTCGCCATCGCCCGCAAGGACGGCTTCGAGGTTTTCACGCATCCTTATCGCGTTCTGAAAAAAGCAGCGGCGCATGTCGCATGAGCGATAACCGTACGCTGATGGTTTAAGGCCGGCATGATGCCGGCCTTTTTGTTCGCGAGATAAGTTCAGCGCGCGAGCACTTTCGCGGCATCGCGCGTCGTTGCAACAGCAGATGAAACCTGCGTCACGGCGGCCGAGATCGCCGAGATATTCGCCGAGATCGCCGTCACGGCTTGCGCTGCACCGTGCATGTTCGCCGACATGTCGCGTGTCACGGCATTTTGTTCCTCGACAGCGGTGGAAGTCGCGAGCACGTTTTCGCGCATGACATCGACCGAGTTTTTGATCGAGGCGAGCGCGCTGACGACCTCGCCGGCGATCGATTGCACATTGTTGATCTCGCCGCCGATGCGCTCGGTTGCTTTGGCCGCCTGACCGGCCAGTGTCTTGATCTCCTGCGCGACGACCGCAAAGCCCCGTCCAGCTTCGCCTGCGCGTGCCGACTCGATGGTGGCGTTCAGCGCCAGGAGATTGATTTGTGCGGCGATGTCCTGAATGAGACCGATGATGTTGCCCATCGCATCGGCGGCGGTCGAAAGCTTGCCGGTGAGATCGCCTGCGGCCTTGGCCTGATCGAAGGCGCTGTCGGTGGCGCCGCGCGACTTGCTCATGCTCTCGGCGATTTCCGAAACCGAAGCGGCGAGTTCTTCGGACGCGGTCGCCATCGCCTGCACGCTTTCGGTGGTGGAAGCGGCGGCGCTCGCAGCCGATTGCGATTCGTCGCTCGAGCGCATCACTGCCTGATCGATCTCGCCGAAATTCTGGTCGATCATCCGCCGCAGATCGGAGAGCAACTGGATCTGCCGGGTGATGTCGGTCGCGAATTTCACGACCTTGTAGGGTTTGCCCGTGGCGTCGAGGATCGGATTGTAGGACGCCTCGATCCAGACCTCGCGGCCGCCCTTGCCGAGCCGCTTGAACTGGCTCGCGCGAAACTCGCCGGCGCGCAGCGCCGCCCAGAAATCGCGGTACTCGGCGCTGTCCTTGTAGGCGGGCTCGACGAACAGGCTGTGGTGCCGGCCTTCGATCTCGTTGAGCGTGTAATCCATCACCTTGAGGAAGTTTGGGTTGGCGTGCAGCACGCGGCCTTCGAGATCGAATTCGATGATCGCCTGCACGCGGTCGAGCGCGGCGAGCTTGGCTTGCATTTCGCGGGAAGCGGAGGAGGCGGACGAGGAAAAGAAGGAAAACATGAGGGCACCGCGGCGCAGTTTGCCGTTCGCGGGAATCGCGAACGCAACGGGGCCGAGTGTCAGCCGGAAAAGTTAATGACAGTTGTATTTATTTACTATGCGCGCTAAAATTGTGTATAGATATAAGAGGCTGATTATTCAGCGCAAATCAAACCGGATTGGCGCGGAGAAAGCCATCTGCGAGCGCCCGAGGCCGGACGGGATCGGCGGGAAGGGCGAGGCACGGCGCACCATGGCAACTGCGGCCTGATCGAGCACCGAAGCACCGCTGCCGCGCGCGAGCGAAGCCGAGATCACAGCGCCGCTTGCCGACAGCGCGAAGCGCACGGTGGCGACGCCGCGAATGCCGGCACTCTTTGCCGCCGCCGGGTAGGACTTGTATCGCTGCAAATGCGCCAGCACCTGTGCCTGATAGGAAGATGTGTTGGCATTGCCGCCGGCGTCGTTGCGGCGGCCTCCCGCGCCCGCCCGACCTTGCGCATGAGCGCCTGCGGCCTGGCTCGGGTTGGCGGCGGCAGTGCGCGGCGTCGGCGCGGAATGCTTCTTCTCTTTGCGCTTTTCCTTTTCGGGCTTCGGCGTTTCTTTTGTCTCTTT
This sequence comes from Xanthobacteraceae bacterium, assembly GCA_035555855.1. Classification (GTDB taxonomy): domain Bacteria; phylum Pseudomonadota; class Alphaproteobacteria; order Rhizobiales; family Xanthobacteraceae; genus Palsa-892. The sequence continues at coordinate 9,587 of DATMGD010000077.1, read as the reverse complement.
CGCCTCCTGTACGACTTCGGGCGCTTCGTCGCTCTTGGGCGGCGGTGCTGCGTCGGCCTTCTCGGTTTTCTCGGTGTCCTGCTGTTCCTGCGGAACGCTGGGCGCGACCTGCTTTTCCTCGGGCGTGGTCGCTTCGACCGGCGTCGGCGCCGAAGGCAGCGCAGCGGTGACGATGACCTCGATCGGAATGACGACCGCGCCGTCGCTTGCGGCGGCCGCCGCGCCCGCGGCGCGCTCGAGATCGTAATTGTTGCGCTCCCACATGGCGGCGAACAGCGCGGTGTGGGCGATGAGCGAAAATGCAATCGCAGCTTCCCAGAAGCGGCTGCGCGGCGGCGGCGGCAGCGCCGGACGATCGTTCTGGTTGGCGGCTTTGGGGGCTGCCCTCGAGCTCACATGCTCGGACGGGTGCACCGGAATAACGGTGAAGGGAAGTTTTGCGCCGATGCCGGGATCTCGGCGCGCGACAACCGGGAAGGCGATGACAACGGCGCTGACTTCAGCTTCGCGCGGTTTTCTCGCCTTCCGGGGTGTCATGACATTACCCGGCGCTTAGGCGGCCTTGCCGCTCGGGAGCAGCGAGAGCACCTGCTCGAAGCCCTCGAATTCGGGATGGCCCATCGAGAGCGGAGCGTTGTTGCCGGCGTTCTTGTGGGCGTCGGCGAATTGCTGCGACTTGGTCCAGGCTTCGAAATTGGCGCGCGTCTGCCAGGTGGTATGGCTGGCGTACAGCGTGTGATCGTCTTTCGCCGGGCCGCGCAGCAAATGAAATTCGATGAAACCAGGCAATTCGTTGAGACGCGATTCGCGTTCGCGCCAGACTTTCTCGAACACAGCCTCGCTGCCGAGTTTCACCTTGAAACGATTCATTGCGATAAACATCGGGTCGTCCTCCTCAGGATAGCAGTTGCATACGGTGTCAAAATTGAAAAGGGCGGCACGGATTTGCCCGCGCCGCCCCGCGTTGGTTAACCGCCGAAGCGAACTTTCAGCGAAGCCTTCACGGTAATGCCAGGCATCGGGATCGAGAGCGGCGTGCCGGAACCGCTCGGATTGGCGAAGACAGTCAGATAGGGCGAGTACTGCTCGTTGAGCAGGTTCTCTACCGCAAGCGCCGCCTGCGCGTTTTCGCTCAGCTTGTAGCCGAGATAAAGGCTGACGATGTTGAACGAACTCGTCGGCGCGTAAACCGAGAAGCCGCGGCTATCGACCGGGATCTCACTTGCAGTTTTCGCCGCGACCGCTTGCCAGCGCGCCGAAACGGTGACGCGTTCGTTTAGACGCGTGCCGATCGTCGTGGTCAGGAAGTCCGGCGGAACGGTCGCGAGTGGGGCTCCGGTGTTGACGTTCTTGCCGCGGACATGGCTGCCCGCAAGTCCGGCAAACCAGGTGCCGCTGTCATACATTGTCTCGAACTCGGCGCCTTCGAGACGGGCGCTCGCGACGTTCTGATATTGCTGACAGCCTGGAGCGAAGCCGCCGCCGAAGTTCGGCGTCGTACAAACGATGCCGTCTTGGCCTGGCGTACCAAAGAACACACCCGTTAGATCGATGTAATCATCCACATCGTTGCGGTAAGCGTTCACCTTGCCGCGAAAGCGGTCGCCTGCCTTGAAGACGTCATCATATTTCAAGTTGATGCCGACTTCCTTTGTCTTTCCAACTTCAGGACGAAGTGAGGGGTTCTGAAGGAATGTAAAGGGTGCGAAGACGATGGGGTGCAAGCCGGCGACCAAAGTTTCGGTGACAGCCGGGGCGCGATAGCCTTCAGCATAAGTTACATAAGGCTGGAAGCCGTGAAACGGGGTAACGCCCACAGTGATTTTTGGTGACACACGGCTGCCGTCGGCCTTTGCCGCTCCGCCTTCGAGCCGGTACTGGTCGAAACGAAGTGCGCTGATCACCTCCAGCCAGCTCGAATAATTCATCTTCCATTGTGCAAAGGCGCCTAGCAGCGACCTTTCACCCGAAGGCGTGAACACAACGCCGAAGCCACTTGTATCGACCTTATCCTGCAAGCCGTCGGCGCCGAACGTAAACGCATGGCGGAACGCACCCGATTCAAACCGAGAGGTATTGTTCAGATTGAAGCCGAGCGTTTCGATGCTGAAATTGCGCGTATCGCCGATGTTGCCGATACCTCCAAACATCGGGGGCAGGCCGTCGGTCTTCGTCTGATCCGTGCTGGTACGCGTCCAATATACGTTGGCGTCCCAATTGAAGATGTTGTCATCCGGTTTCGAGTACAGCCAGCGTGCGGTCGCAATCTGGTTGAGCACACCCGTGTCGTAGATCGAAGACGCCTGGAGAGGCGGCGGGAAGTTCACGATGAACGGAATGCCCGAAGTAAAATCTGACTGGAATTGCGTGTAGCCGAATTTCAACGTGTGGCCGTCGGCGGGACGCAGCGTAGCTTTTGCCGTGCCTGTCCAGGTTTCCGACGCCGTATTGGGCACGCGGTTGCCGTCGCCGTCCTTGTAGTTCGATTGATCCCGATAAGTGCCGCCCACGAAAAGATCGATGTTGTCGCCTGCACGCACGGCGGCGTTCAGATAAGTGTTCCAGCCCTTGTTGGAGCTGTATTCGCCGAGGCTTTCGACCGCCCATTTTTCGCCGGGCTTCAGGATGTCTTCGGCGTCTTTGGTGCGGAAATAGACGACACCGCCAATCGCGCCAGAGCCGTAGATGTTAGCGACCGGGCCGCGCGTAATGTCGACATTCGCGATGGTGTTCGGCTCGATATAGAACTGGCCGTTCGCAGAATGCCCGGTGCGCTGGAAGTCCTGCCGCGCGCCGTCAATCAGCACGGCGACACGGCCGAAGTCCTGCAAGCCGCGGATGCTGATCGAGGTTGATGGATCGTCGGGACGATTCTGGAACCAGACGCCCGGCGTTGCGCGAAATAATTCGGCGGCGCTCGTGGCTCGCGTCTGTTCGATCTGTTCTGTGCCGATGACGGAAGATGCGGCGAGCGCATCGCTCACCGCTTCCGCTGTCTTTGTTGCCGTGACGGTGATTGCATCGAGCGCTATCGTTTGCGCGTTCGCACCGCCCGCCCCGGCGATGAAAATTGCCAGTGTCGACGCAGCGGCGCATAGCACCCGCATGCGTGTCGTTTTTGCATTCATTGACTGCCCCCAGTCGCCCAGTTGTTTGCTCTTGTGCTGGCTGGCGCCGGAGGGCTGGCTGGCATGTTGACCAAGCCGGAATTGTTTTCCGTTCACTTGGCCGTTGCTTTTCGTAGCGCCACACGCTAATTGCGGTCAAGTACTTGAAATAACACACTAAAATGCTTCTAAACTAGGAGCAGCTTTGAATCATTCGAAGGAAGAAAAAACCGTGAGCGGAATCAACACGGCAACGGGCGATCGCTCGGTTGCGGTGCATGAGAACAGCATCGCCAGCCGTGACTTATTTGTCGCGACAAAAGAAATATTGATTCAGCATGGAGCGGAAACGTACCGCTTGCGTCTGACAGGCCAGAACAAGCTCATTCTCACGAAGTGAAATCATGAATCGTTTCGTTTATCGTTTTGTTTCTTTGGCGGCTGCGTTTGTTTTTTTTGCATTGAACGCTAGCGCCTTCGCGCAGTCGCGCACGATCACTGATGCGGCGGGCCGCAAGATTACGATCACCGATACTTCGCGCATCGTCTCGATCGGCGGCGCGGTGACCGAAGTGCTCTACGCACTCGGCCTCGCGGACAAGATTGTCGCGGTCGACTCGACCAGCACTTTTCCCGAAGCCACGAAGCAGAAAGCCAATGTCGGCTACATGCGCGCGCTCGCGCCGGAAGGCGTTCTGAAAATCGGCCCAACGCTGATCCTCGCTATTGAAGGTTCGGGTCCCGCAGAAGCTGTCGAAATTCTCGAGCGCGCCTCCGTGCCCTATGTCGTAGTGCCCGAAGCGAAGAATGCCGAAGGCGTTCTGCGCAAGATCCGCTTTATCGCCGAAGCCGCCGGCGTGCCGGTTGAAGGCGAGAAGCTCGCCAACGCCGTGCGCGAAGATTTCGCGGCGCTCGGCAATGCGCTGAAAGGCGTCAAGCAACACCGCAAGGCGGCGTTCATTCTTTCGATGGGCAGTGGCTCGCCGATTGTCGGCGGCACAGGCACGAGCGCCGATGCGCTGTTCAAGCTCGCCGATGTCGACAACGCGCTTTCGGCCGTGAACGGGTTCAAGCCCGCGAGCGACGAAGCGTTGATCGTCGCCGCGCCCGACGCGGTGGTGGTGATGTCGGAGCGCGACCATGCAATGTCGCCCGATAAAGTGTTCGCAATGCCGTCGCTGGCAAACAGCCCGGCGGCAAAAACCCGCAACATGATCGGGCTGCCCGGGCTTTATCTGCTTGGCTTCGGCCCGCGCACCGCGCATGCAGCGCGCGACCTCGCAGCGGCCCTTTACCCCGAAGCGAATATTCCCGCCTTGCCGGCACGCTCCTGGACCACGGCGGCGACCTCGAGCGGCGAAGCGAAACAAAAGTGAGCGCCACTGTTTCCGGCACGCTGATGGCGCCGCTTGGCCGCGGCTCCACCGGCTTGTGGGTATGTGCGGTGCTGCTCGTTGCCGCGATGATCGGCTCGCTGGCGATCGGCCCAGTTACGATCGAGCCGGGCCATGTGCTCGGCATTCTCTACGACGCGCTCACGGGCACGCGGCCCTCGGGCGGCAATGCGCTGCGCGACGCGATCATCGTGCTGGATATCCGTTTGCCGCGCATGATCCTCGGCGTGCTGGTCGGTGGCTCGCTCGCCGTCGCGGGCGTGCTGTTGCAGGGCATTTTCCGCAATCCGCTGGCCGATCCGATCTTCGTCGGCGTTTCACCGGGCGCTGCGCTCGCGGCTGTCGCCTTCATCGTGCTCGGCGGCGGCGTGGTAATCGGCGCGAGCGATTTCATCGGCCGTTTTGGTCTTGTGCTCTCGGCCTTCTTCGGGGCGCTCACGGCAACCGTGGTCCTGCATCAACTCACGGTGCATGAAGGCCGCACCTCGGTTGCGGCACTGCTGTTCACCGGCATCGCGCTCGGCGCGCTCGCGTCGGCAGGCACCGGCATTCTTTTGTTCCTCGCTTCCGATCAGCAACTCCGCGAGTTCACCTTCTGGTCGTTCGGATCGCTCGGCGGCGCGACCTGGATCAAGGTCGCGATGCTCGTGCCGTTCGCGCTTCTGTCGTTCGTGATCGCGGGCGTGCTTGCGCATGGGCTCGACGCCATCGCGCTTGGCGAAGCGGAAGCGTTTCATCTTGGCGTTAATGTCGAGCGCCTGAAGCGGCTCGCCATCGTCGCGGTCGCCGCCGGTGCCGGCGGATCGGTGGCGGTCTCGGGCACGATCGGTTTCATCGGGCTCGTCATTCCGCATCTTCTGCGCCTGATGATCGGGCCGTCGCACAAGAAGCTCTTGATCGGCAGCGCGCTTCTGGGTGCGGCAATTCTGGTCGCCGCCGATGTAGGCGCGCGCACGGTCGTGACACCCGCGGAATTGCCGATCGGTGTCGTCACCGCGTTTCTCGGCGCACCCTTCTTCCTGTGGCTGCTGCGGCGCTATCGCGCTTCGCTCGGAGGCTAGAGGATGTACGAAGCGTGCGCTCTTTCGTTTTCTCGCCGCAACCGCGCCATTCTCGATCGCGTGGATTTTTCGGTTGCGCCCGGCCGCACGGTCGCGATCGTTGGGCCTAACGGTGCGGGCAAATCAACGCTGCTCAAACTTCTGACCGGCGAACTCGCGCCGTCGTCGGGCGAGATCCGGCTTGACGGCAAGCCGCTCGCATCCTTCGCGCCGCAGGAACTCGCACACCGGCGCGCAGTGTTGCCGCAATCGGCGTCGGTGAGTTTCCCGTTCACCGTCGCGGAGATCGTCGCGCTCGGTGCGGTCGGGCGCTTCACGCGCGCCGAGAAGGAATCGCTGGTGGCGCGGGCGCTTTCGACCGTGGAGATGCCGCAATTCGCCGCGCGCTTTTATGACGAGCTTTCCGGCGGCGAGCGCCAGCGCGTGCAGCTTGCGCGCGTCTTCGCACAGCTCTGGGCGGGCGGCGGCAACGGCTATCTCCTTCTCGACGAGCCGACCAGCAGCCTCGATCTTTCGCACCAGCTTTTGACGCTCGAGCTTGCGCGCCAGCATGCCGCGACTGGCGCGGGCGTGATTTGCGTACTGCACGACCTTAATCTCGCGGCGATGGCGGCCGATGAAATCGTCGCGCTTAAAAATGGCCGGGTCGTCGCCGCCGGTGCGCCTTCGGCCATCGTGACCGATGCGCTGATGGCCGAACTCTATGGCGTTACCTGTAAGGTCGGCGCGGTGCCCGAAGGGCCGTTCGTGCTGCCGCAATCGGTGCAGCGGCAATCCCGGCACTAGGCGTCAATACCGGTCTTTGCTGCCCGGCAATTGACGGCCATCGCCATTAATCCGAGAGTCTCGGCGCAACAATAAAAACGTCACGGGAACGCCACGAGAACGCCCCATGGATTTTTCGCTTTCGGAACGCCAGCGCCACTGGCGCGACCGCGTCGCTGCCTTCATCGCCAAGCACGTTCAGCCGGTTCTGCATCGCTACGACGAAGAGATCGCGGCGTTCGGCGGTAATCGCTGGCAGGTCGTGCCGGTCATTGAAGAGTTGAAGGCAAAGGCAAAAAAAGAAGGCTTGTGGAATCTCGCGTTGCCGCCTTCGGACCATGACGAGGGCGATTATCACGGCGCCGGGCTCAGCAATCTCGAATATGCGCTGTGTGCCGAAGAGATGGGGCGCATCGAATGGGTATCGGAGGTGTTCAACTGCTCGGCGCCCGATACCGGCAATATGGAAGTGTTGATGCGCTACGGCACCAAGGCGCAAAAGGAGAAGTGGCTGACACCGCTGATGGCCGGGGAAATCCGCTCGGCGTTCTTGATGACCGAACCGGCGGTCGCCTCGTCCGATGCCACCAATATTGAAACGTCGATCACCAAAGACGGCGACCATTATATTGTCAACGGCCGCAAGTGGTGGTCGACCGGCGCAGGCGATCCGCGCTGCAAGATCGCGATCGTCATGGGCAAGAACGATCCCAAGGCGGAGCGGCACAAGCAGCAGTCGCAAATCCTCGTGCCATTCGACGCCAAGGGCGTGAAGATCGTTCGCATGCTGCCGGTATTCGGCTTCGATGACGCGCCGCATGGCCACGCCGAGATTCTGCTCGATCATGTGCGGGTGCCGGCGGCGAACCTCATTCTCGGTGAGGGACGGGGCTTCGAGATCGCGCAGGGAAGACTCGGGCCGGGCCGCATTCATCACTGCATGCGCACGGTCGGTGCGGCTGAAGCTGCGCTCGAGAAAATGGTGCGGCGGCTCTCGACGCGCACGGCCTTCGGCAAGAAGATTTCCGAACAATCGGTGTGGGAGCAGCGCATTGCCGAAGCGCGCATCGATATCGAGATGACGCGGCTTCTGTGCCTCAAGGCCGCCGACATGATGGATAAAGCCGGAAACAAAGCCGCGAAGCTCGAGATCGCGATGATCAAGGTCGCGGCGCCACGCATTGCGCTTCGCATCATCGACGATGCGATTCAGGCCCATGGCGCGGCGGGCGTCACGACCGATTTCGGATTGGCACGGACCTACGCGCATATCCGGACGCTTCGTCTCGCTGACGGGCCGGACGAAGTGCACAATCGCTCGATCGCACGCATGGAGCTTGCGCGCTATTCCAATCGCGGTCCTTCAAGCGAATGAGTGATTGCGGATGAGCGGCGCGTCTCCTCCGAACGAAACGGAATTCACCGGCACCAGGCCGGTCGAAGCGCGCCACCGCATCGACGAGAAAAATCTCGATGCGTGGCTCTCGGCGAATGTCGAAGGCTATCGCGGGCCGCTCAAAGTTTCGCAATTCAAGGGCGGGCAGTCGAACCCGACCTATCGGCTCGATACGCCGGAGCGCTCTTATGTTCTGCGCAGAAAGCCGTTTGGCAAGTTGCTGCCGTCGGCGCACGCGGTCGATCGCGAATTTCGCGTCATCTCGGCGCTCCATCGCGCGGGCTTTCCGGCCGCAAAACCTTATGCGCTGTGCGCGGACGAAAGCGTGATTGGCGCGATGTTCTATGTCATGGCGCTCATTGAGGGTCGCGTGATGTGGAGTGGCGCGCTGCCAAACGCCTCGCGCGAAGAGCGCGGCGCGATCTATCGTGCGCAGATCGAAACACTCGCACGATTGCACCAATACGATCCGGAGAAAATCGGTCTCGGCGATTACGGCCGCCCCGGCAATTATTTTGCGCGCCAGGTCGAGCGCTGGTCGAAACAGTATCGTGCGTCGGAAACGCAAGACATCCCCGAGATGAACCGGCTGATCGAATGGCTGCCGCAGACGGTGCCGCCGCAGGAGCGCGTCTCAGTCGTGCACGGCGACTATCGCCTCGACAATCTGATCTTCGATGCAAGCCAAACGAAAATCATCGCGGTGCTCGATTGGGAACTTTCGACGCTTGGCGATCCGCTCGCCGACATTACTTATTTTCTCATGAACTGGTCGATGGCGCCGGAAGGACGAAGCGGAATCAAGGGCCTCGATCTCGCGGCGCTCGGCATTCCCTCGGTGGAGGAAGCAGCGGCACTTTATTGCAAACTCACCGGCCGCGACGGGCTGCCGAATCTGGATTGGTACCTCGCCTATAATCTCTTCCGCATGAGTGCGATCCTGCAGGGCATCGCGGGGCGCATCCGTGACGGCACGGCGGCGAGCGCTCATGCCGAAGCCTCGGCGGCGCGGGTCGTGCCGCTCGCGAGAGCCGCGCTCGCCTATGCCAAAGAAGCCGGTGCCTGAACGGCCCGATCCAATCAGTTCTGTTTCGCGAGATGCATGGCTACGATTTCGGCCGTGTTCATAAATGCTTAGCCACTATATAACATATAAAAATGTGTTATTTTATAATTTGACATTATAAAAATGGGAGAATAGCAATATTACATAGAAAATAACGGCAACCGCAGCGCAGGTCAGGCCATGGGTTTTTTCACCGTTCCGAAAGCGGCTCCTTTCAGCGACGAGGACATCGAAGCGCTGAACCGTGTGGTCGGTCCTGCCAGTCCCGTGCAGCGGGCCTGGCTCGCGGGCTTTCTCGCCGGTGCCGAGGCAGCGCAGGGCGGCGCCCCGAGTCTGCAGCCCGAGCAGCTGCCGGCGCTCGTTGCCGCAGAGCCTCTGACGATTTTGTTTGCGACCGAATCCGGCAATTCCGAAAAGCTCGCCGCTGATGCCGCGAAGAATGCACGCAAGCTCGGCTTCAAGCCGAGCGTCGTCGATTTCGCCGATCTCGAACTCGCTTCGCTCGCAAAGGCGAAGAACCTTTTGGTAATTGCCGCGACCTGGGGCGAAGGCGAGCCACCGGCGCGTGCCGTGCGCGCCTATAACGAATTGATGAGCGATGCCGCGCCGAAGTTGGAGGACGTGAAGTTCGGTGTGCTGGCGCTTGGCGATTCGGCCTATGCGGATTTTTGCGGCATCGGCAAAAAGCTAGATGAGCGTCTCGAAGCGTTGGGCGGCAAGCGTATCGCCGAGCGCGTCGATTGCGATCTCGATTTTGCAAAGCCTGCCGCCGCGTGGATCGAATACTCATTGAAGACA
>DATMGD010000076.1:0-16506 GCA_035555855.1 Xanthobacteraceae bacterium | reverse complement strand
CGCTGCGGCAAGCGCAAGCCAGCCGCTCAACGATCTTCAGGCCGAGCACGAACGCATCTTCCATCGCCTCGGTCTTGCGCACGATCAACGCAAGTTCACGCCGCACGTTACGCTTGCCCGCCTGCGCGAGAGCTACCCGCAGGAGGTCGCCGATTATCTCGCGCTGCGCGGTGGCTACCGCAGCGCGCCGTTCCTCGTCTCGCGCTTCGTGCTCTATTCGTCGCGGAATTCGACCGGCGGCGGCCCTTACGTAACGGAAGCGGCCTACCCGCTGGATCGCACCCGGCCCTTGCAGGACGCCCCCACCGCGACCATCTAACCGAGTTCGGAGGGAAATAGGCATGACTTCGACAACCACCCGGCCGGAAGACGCTGCGAGCGAGGCGCGCGCCAATGAAGCGCATGTGCGCGCGGGGTTTTGGCCCAAGCTGCGCGCGAGTGTCGGCTCGATTCCGTTCGCGGAAGATGCGCTTGCCGCCTATTACTGCGCCTTCGACCGTGAGACGCCGTTTGTCGCGCGGGCGACGCTTTGGGGCGCGCTTGCCTATTTCGTGCTGCCCCTCGATGCGGTACCGGACTATCTGCCGGTCGTCGGTTTTGCCGATGATGCCGCTGCGCTCGCCACGGCGATGCGCATGATCGCCTCGCATATGAAGCCCGAGCATCGCAAAGCCGCCAAGCGCAAGCTCGACAAGATGGCGGGCGTGTCTGCGCAGCCTTAAGGCTTCAGCAGCACTTTGCCCATCGCCTGCCGGCCCGAGAGCCGCTCGAACGCCTTCGTCGCTTCCGCAAAGGGATAGATCTTGTCGACGTGAGCCGAGACGCGGCCGTCCTTGATCCAGCCCATCAGCTCCTCGATCTGCGTCCGGAGCTGCGACGGATTGCGGCGAACGAACTCACCCCAGAATACGCCGGCGATATCGCAACCTTTGAGCAGCGTGAGGTTGAGCGGCATTTTCGTGATCTCACCGCCAGCAAACCCGATGACGAGATAGCGCCCTTCCCAGGTCAGCGCGCGGAGCGCAGCTTCGCCGAGCTTGCCGCCGACCGGATCGTAGACAATGTCGACGCCCTTGCCGCCGGTCAGTTCCTTCAGCCGTTCCTTCAGATCTTCCTTGGAATAGTCGATCAGTTCATCCGCGCCATGCTGCTTGCAGAAGGCGAGCTTCTCTGGCGATGATGCGCAGGCGATGACGCGCGCGCCGAACACCTTGCCGAGTTCAACCGCGGCGACGCCGACGCCGCCCGATGCGCCGAGAATGGCGAGCGTGTCGCCGGCCTTGATGCGGCCGCGGTCCTTGAGCGCGTGGATCGTCGTGCCGTAAGTGACGAAAAGTCCCGCTGCTTTTTCGAGCGGCAGGCCGTCGGGCACTTTCGCGAGCCGGATTTCGGGGAATACGGCCTTCTCGCGCGCGCAGTTATAACCGCGGTGCCCGCAGACCCGATCGCCCTTCTTGAACTGGGTGACGCCTTCGCCGACTTCCGCGACGACACCCGCGCATTCACCCGACGGCGAGAACGGAAACGGCGGTTTGACCTGATATTTGCCCTGAATGATCAGCGTATCGAAGAAGTTCAGCGCCGCGAACGCGACATCGACCACGACTTCGCCCGCCGCCGGTTTCGGATCGGGCAGTTCGGTGAGCTGCAATGCTTCGGGCGGGCCGGGCTGCGTACAAAGAATGGCTTTCATGGCGCGTTCTGATCCTGCATGGTCTGCGCATTGATGCGTGCAACGCCGATTTATTTGCGCCATTTTTCCGGCGGCGTCCACGTTTAGGCCCACTGGATCGGTTTGCGAAAGCGCGCCTCGGCGGTTAATGCTTTGCCGGGGGTTACGAAGCCACGCACAAGCCGCGAGGAACGGACCATGATTTTCCGCACTGCCTTCATTGCCTGTCTCACGCTTGCCATCGCCAACACAGCGCTGGTGCCGGCGCTCGCGCAGACGGCAGCGAAAAAATCGCAGGGCAAGGCGAAGGCCGCGCCGAAAGCCGCCGCCAAGGAAGCGCCCAAAGCAAAGGCGGCGCCGGGCGGCGCGCAACTCGTCTCGCAATACGGCGAATGGGGCGTCTATGTCGCGAACCCCAAGGGCAAGATCTGCTACGTCCTAGCCGAACCGAAGGACCGTAAGCCGAAACTCAAGCGCGACCCCGGCTACATCTTCATCACCACGCGGCCAGCCGAGAACGTCCAGAACGAGTTGAGCGTCGTCGCCGGTTTCACCCTCAAGGACGGTGCCGACGCGACGCTTTCGGTCGGCGGCATGGATTTTCCGCTCTACACCAAGGGTGATAGCGCCTGGCTGAAAAACGCCGCCGAGGAAGCCAAGCTCATCGAGGCGCTGCGCAAGCAGCGCGACCTCAACGTGAAAACCACCTCGTCGCGCGGCAATGTTACGACCGATCACTACTCACTTTCGGGCATTTCGCAGGCCCTCGACCGCGCCGCGCAAGAGTGCAAATAAGTGGGCAAATAAGGCGGCTGCAAACCAGCTGGCCTGCCACCATATAGACGAGCGATGCAGACGGTTCCCGACCATAGCGCCACCGCCGCGAAGCCTTCGCTCGCGGGCCTGAGCCGCGCCGCGCTGGCGGATGCGCTCGAGAAGATCGGCGTACCGAAGAACCAGCTCCGCATGCGCGTCGGCCAGCTCTGGCACTGGATCTATTTTCGCGGCGCGCAGGACTTCGCCGCGATGACGAATGTCTCGAAGGATCTGCGCGCGCTTTTAGCCGAGCACTATACTGTCGCGCGGCCCGAGGTCGTCGTCGAGCAGGTTTCGACAGACGGCACGCGGAAATGGCTGCTGCGGCTTCCCGCCGACACGCCGGGCGAAAAACCGCACGAGATCGAGGCGGTCTACATCCCCGAAACAGATCGCGGCACGCTCTGCATCTCATCGCAAATCGGCTGCACGTTGAACTGCACGTTCTGCCACACCGGCACGCAGCGCATGGTCAGGAATCTCACCGCCGCCGAGATCGTCGGCCAGGTGATGGTGGCACGCGACCGCATCGGCGAATGGCCGGGCATGGAGCGCCCCACCGACGCGATCATTCCGGCGGGCGAAGGCCGCATGATCTCCAACATAGTCTTCATGGGGATGGGCGAGCCGCTCTACAATTTCGACAGCGTGAAGGAAGCGATCGCCACCATCGCCGACGGCGAAGGCATCTCGATCGGCAAACGCAAGATCACGGTCTCCACATCCGGCGTCGTGCCGATGATCGAGCCACTGGGGCGCGATGCCGGCACGATGCTGGCGATCTCGCTGCATGCCGTGCGCGACGAACTGCGCGACGAACTCGTGCCGCTCAACAAGAAATACCGGATCAAGGAACTCTTGGACGCCTGCCGCAACTATCCGGGTGTCTCGAATGCCAAGCGCATCACGTTCGAGTATGTGATGCTGAAGGGCGTCAACGACACGCCCGATGATGCAAAGGCGCTGGTGAAACTTCTGAAGGGCATCCCGGCCAAGATCAATCTGATCCCGTTCAATCCCTGGCCCGGCACCCAGTATGAGTGCTCGGATTGGGACACCATCGAAAGTTTTTCCGAAATTGTCTTCCGCGCGGGCTATGCGAGTCCCGTCAGAACCCCCCGTGGCCGCGATATTCTGGCTGCCTGCGGCCAGTTAAAATCCGAGACGCAAAAGCTCTCTGCCCGTGAGCGCATGGCGCTGCGTGCGATGGCCATGACTGACTGAACATGACAGATTGAACATGACAGGTTGAGGCACGCATGAATCTCTTCATTCGTTTCTTCGCTATCTGCTTTGGCATCTTTCTCGGCTCGCTTGCGGCCGGCGCAACGTTTCTTGCGACCTCGAACAGCTTCAACGCTGACTTCAACATGCCTTACGGTGATTTCTATTTCTGGGCGTTCATTGGCGCTGCCTTCGTGTGGAGCGGGATCTTCTTTTTCTGGTCAGGCCTGCCGATCCTGGTCGCCGTCATCCTCACCGAAGCCTTCTCGATCCGCTCGGCGCTGATCTATGCCGTCGCCGGCGGCCTTGGCGGAGCGCTGTACGGTCTTGGTTTTCTCACCGGCATCTCGAACGCCATCCAGTCGGCCGCCGCAGCCGGCATTATGGGCGGCATCGTTTATTGGCTGGTCGCCGGCCGCAACGCTGGCACCTGGCGTGGAGACCCCGGCAAGGCGATCGAGAAAGTTTAACTGCGCTTCGCCCAAGCGAGCGCCTGCTCCAGCCGGTCATTGCCCCAGAACATCTCGCCGCTCGTCAGCACAAAACTCGGTGCACCGAAAATACCGAGCCGCTGCGCTTCTTCGGTGCTCGAGCGCAACTTGTCCTTGATCGGCTGCTCGCTGGCCTTTGCAAGCAATACATCCGCGTCATGACCGAGCTGTCGCAAGATATTCGTGATGACGCTTCTGTCGCCGATATCTTCGCCTGCGGCAAATTCAGCGAGGTAAACCGCGCGCGAAAACTCAGGCCGCTTTGCGTCGCCGAGTGCAAGCGCAACCCGCGCAGCCAGCAACGAATTTAGCGGAAAGCTGTTCGGCTGACGGAATGGCGGCAGTCCGGCGTCCTCGCAGAGCCGCGCAAGATCACGCCACATATATCTGCCCTTCGCTTCCTGTAGCAGGAACGGTGAGGTGCCCCAGCCCTGCGCCTTGAAGATCGGACCGAGCAGAAACGGCCGCCACACCACCTCGACACCCGCTGCTTTCGCCAACGGCTCGATCCGCATCGCGGCGAGATAGGAATAGGTCGAGGCGAATTCGTACCAGAAATCGAGTTTCGGCATGGCCCGACCATGCCATGTGCCGATCAGACCGTCACTTGCGTGCCCATGCCTTCCGCCTATAACTGCCCAGCCTCGCGGGCATATCCCGCCAATTTCCGAGCTGTGTAATGACCAAAGACGCGAACAAAGCCGTTAAGAAAGTGGTGCTCGCCTATTCCGGCGGCCTCGACACCTCAGTGATCTTGAAGTGGTTGCAGACGACCTACAACTGCGAGGTCGTGACCTTCACCGCCGATCTCGGCCAGGGCGACGAGCTCGAACCCGCGCGCAAGAAGGCGCTGACGCTCGGCATCAAGCCCGAGAACATCTTCATCGAAGACCTCCGCGAGGAATTCGTCCGCGACTACGTCTTCCCGATGTTCCGCATGAACGCGCTCTACGAGGGCCAGTATCTCCTCGGCACGTCCATCGCCCGCCCGCTGATCGCGAAAAAGCAAATCGAGATCGCCCGCAAGACCGGCGCCGACGCCGTCTGTCACGGCGCGACTGGCAAGGGCAACGATCAGGTTCGCTTCGAGCTGACCTATTATGCGCTTGAGCCGAACATCAAGGTCATCGCGCCGTGGCGCGAATGGGATCTCTCCTCGCGCACCAAACTTCTGGACTTCGCCGAAAAGCACCAGATCCCGATCGCCAAGGACAAGCGCGGCGAAGCGCCGTTCTCGGTCGATGCCAATCTTCTGCACTCTTCATCCGAAGGCAAAGTGCTGGAAGATCCGAACGTGGAAG
Source organism: Xanthobacteraceae bacterium (assembly GCA_035555855.1). Classification (GTDB taxonomy): domain Bacteria; phylum Pseudomonadota; class Alphaproteobacteria; order Rhizobiales; family Xanthobacteraceae; genus Palsa-892. The sequence goes on along the minus strand of DATMGD010000076.1, from coordinate 11,002 downwards.
CGCCCGAATACGTCTATCAGCGTACGATCTCGCCGGAGACTGCGCCCGACAAGGTCACCGAAATCACCATCGGTTTCGAGAAGGGCGACGCCGTTTCGATCGATGGCAAGAAGCTCTCGCCAGCCGAGCTGCTCACGAAATTGAACGAGCTTGGCAAGGCCAACGGCATCGGCCGGCTCGATCTTGTCGAGAACCGTTTCGTCGGCATGAAGTCGCGCGGCGTTTACGAAACGCCCGGCGGCACGATTTTGCTCGCCGCGCATCGCGGCATTGAATCGATCACCCTCGATCGCGAAGCGGCGCATCTGAAAGACTCGCTGATGCCGCGCTACGCCGAGCTCGTTTATTACGGCTTCTGGTTCGCGCCTGAGCGCGAAATGCTGCAGGCCCTCGCCGACAAGAGCCAGGAATTCGTCACCGGCACCGTGCGCATGAAGCTCTACAAGGGCAATGCCACCGTCACCGGCCGCGAGAGCCCCTACTCGCTCTACAATCAGGATCTCGTCACCTTCGAGGAAGGCGCCGTCGCTTACGACCACCGCGACGCCGAGGGCTTCATTCGCCTCAACGCGCTCCGCCTCCGCACGCTGGGCGGGCGCGAGCGCAACCTCAAAAAGTGACCGCTCGCAAACTGCTCGGCCTCCTGATCGCCCTCATCGGGGCGGCGCTGGGCGCTTTTCTGACGGGTTCCGCCACCATCCTTCTGGTTGGCGGTCAGGACGCCAATATCGCGGGCATAAGCCGCTTTAACCTTGTTCTGATCGCCCTCATGGGAGCCCTACTGGGTTACGGTATTTATCGTCTGGGACGCAGAATTGCGCGTTAGGCGGGTTGCCATTGCGGCATCCATCGCTATGTTGCGCCGCATTCACAGAACCCCACATAGATCGGGCTCATGCAGCTTCGGAACATCGCGATCATCGCGCACGTCGACCACGGCAAAACCACGCTCGTGGATCGCCTCCTTCAGCAATCCGGCACCTTCCGCACCAACGAGAAGGTGCAGGAACGCGCCATGGACTCCAACGACCTCGAGAAAGAACGCGGCATCACCATTCTTGCCAAGGCGACCTCGGTGTTGTGGCAGGACATCCGCGTCAACATCGTCGACACGCCAGGCCACGCCGATTTCGGCGGTGAGGTCGAGCGCATCCTCAACATGGTCGATGGCGTGATCGTGCTGGTCGACGCCGCCGAAGGCCCGCTGCCGCAGACCAAGTTCGTCGTGCAAAAAGCCTTGAAGCGCGGCCTCAAGCCCATCGTCGTCATCAACAAGGTTGATCGCCCCGACGCGCGGCCGACTGAAGTCGTGAACGAAGTATTCGATCTCTTCGCCGCGCTCGACGCCACCGACGAGCAGCTCGACTTCCCGATCCTTTACGGCTCGGCCAAGCAAGGCTGGATGAACAAGGATCTCGACGGTTCACACGATGAGGGCATGAAGCCCTTGTTCGAACTCGTGGTGAACCACGTGCCGCCGCCCACCGTCGAGCAGGGCGGCTTCCGCATGCTCGCGACAATCCTTGAGGCAAACCCCTATCTCGGCCGTATCCTCACCGGCCGCATCACATCGGGTACGGCGAAACCAAACCAGAGCGTGAAAGCACTGTCGCGTGACGGCAAGCTTCTCGAAACCGGCCGCATTACGAAAGTGCTCGCGTTCCGCGGCCTCGAGCGCCAGCCGGTCGAAGAAGGCCAGGCAGGCGACATCGTCGCCATCGCCGGCTTGGAGCTGGCGAACGTCGCCGATACGATCTGCGATCCCGAGATCAACGAGCCGATCCCGGCGCAGCCGATCGATCCGCCGACGCTGTCGATGACGTTCCGCGTCAACGACTCTCCGCTCGCCGGTACCGAAGGCGACAAGGTGACGAGCCGCATGATCCGCGACCGTCTGTTCCGCGAAGCCGAAGGCAACATCACGCTCAAGATCGCCGAGAGCGACGAGAAGGACGCCTACGAAGTTTCCGGCCGCGGCGAATTGCAGCTCGGCATCCTGATCGAGACCATGCGCCGCGAAGGCTTCGAGCTTTCCGTTTCGCGCCCGCGCGTCGTGATGACGCGCGACGAGAACGGTGAGTTGCAGGAGCCGATCGAGGAAGTCGTCATCGACGTCGATGAGGAACACTCGGGCGTCGTCGTGCAGAAGCTCTCCGAGCGCCGCGGCGACATGATGGAAATGCGTCCCTCGGGCGGCAACCGCCAGCGCATCGTCTTCCATGTTCCGACGCGCGGCTTGCTCGGCTATCAGGGCGAACTCCTGACCGACACGCGCGGCACCGCGGTCATGAACCGCCTGTTTCACGCTTACGGCGCGTACAAGGGCGAGATCCCCGGCCGCCGCAACGGCGTGCTGATTTCCACCGACGCCGGCGAAGCCGTCGCCTATGCGCTGTGGAACCTCGAGGATCGCGGCCCGATGATGATCGAGCCGGGCTGGAAAGTGTATCGCGGCATGCTCGTCGGCGAACACAACCGCGACAACGATCTCGAAGTGAACGTCCTGAAGGGCAAGAAGCTCACGAATATTCGCACAACGTCGAAGGACGAGGCCGTTCGCCTGACGCCGCCGATTAAAATGACTCTGGAAAAGGCGATGGCCTATATCGGCGACGACGAACTCGTTGAAGTGACGCCGAAATCCATTCGTTTGCGCAAAAAGCTGCTCGACCCGAACGACCGCAAACGGGACGAAAAACGGCGCGAAACGGAACAGGTGTGACCCCAAAACCTCACCCCTGGCCGGAATTAACCGTTCGTTAACGAAACGCTTGAAGCACCTGCGCCGTTTTGTTTCGATTGGGCCATGAGTACGGTCCTGATCGAAACCCGGCCTGCCCGCCCCGACGACGCCATTTCGCTCGCCGAGGTACATGACGAGTCCTGGCGGACCGCCTATCAGGGCCTGATTCCGGGGCCGGAACTCGAAAAACTCGTCACCCGTCGCGGCCCGTCATGGTGGGAAACCGCCATCCGCCGCGGCTCGCGCATTTCGCTGCTGATGTTCGGCGACGAGGTCGCGGGCTACACCAATTTCGGCAAGAACCGCGCAAAGAGCCTGCCTTACGCCGGCGAAGTCTATGAGTTGTACCTGAAGCCCGAGTATCAGGGGCTCGGTTTCGGCCGCCGCCTGTTCACCGCTGCCAAGCGCGACCTCGCGCAAGCGGGCCAGACCAACATGGTTGTTTGGGTGCTGTCCGACAACGAGCCGGCCGTCGCCTTCTATCGCGCGCTCGGCGGCCGCACCATCGCACGCTCGACCGAGCGCTTCGGCTCGAAGGTGCTCGACAAGATCGCCTTCGCCTGGACGCGATAACCCGCACTATTTTTCCGAACCGTAGGGCCCGCTGAAGCCCGGCCCCTGCTCGCCGAGCACAATCGCTTTATCCTTGCCGCAAACGAAATTGCGCGCGCGCTCATCCGCGATCCTGCGCGCAAGCACGTTCGCATTCTTGTTGGCATTACCATCGACATACCCGACATGACAGACGCCGCCCGTCTCAAACCGTGTCACCACCAATACCGTGCCGCGCACCGGATCGCCTTTGTCGCTCGTGCGCGTCGTGCTCCAGCGCATGATCGTTGCGAACGGCTTGCCGCGATCGAGCCGCCATTCGATCCGGTTGCCTTCGCCGTTGAATGAAGCGAGCGTTTGCAAAGCCGCTATTTCGTTTTTCGCATCCTTCACGTTCTTGCCATAGCTCACATAGATACGCTGGTCGCCCGCACTCATGTAAACGGCGATGCCCTGCAAGCCCTTGCAGTGCCACTCGCCGTAATCCTCGACTTCCTTGCCGGGGATGTGCCGGCACTTCTTGATGTTGAAATCTGTGTAGCTGCTTTCAGTGGCAAAAACGCCAACGGGCGCCGCAAGGACCGCGCCCGTCGAGAACAGACCAACGAATAGCCTTCGTATGAAGGACTTTCGCATCAAGTCTCCCCGCTATTGAAACGGTGCAGAACGGCAGGCCTGATTCGCCCCCGCGTCGCCGCGGCATAGAGCGTGTTGGAGAGCAGGCATGCGATCGTCATCGGCCCAACGCCGCCCGGCACCGGCGTGATCGCGCCCGCCACCTCTTTCGCTTCTTCGAAAGCGACATCGCCGACGATCTTCGATTTGCCGCCGGCATCGATGCGGTTGATACCGACATCGATCACCGTCGCGCCGGGCTTGATCCAGTCCTTTCGGACAAATTCGGGCCTGCCGATCGCGACGAACAAAAGATCCGCCCGCCGGCAAACTGCCGCGAGATCCTTCGTCCTGGAATGCGCGACCGTTACGGTCGCATTCTCGTACAGGAGAAGCTGCGCCAAAGGCCGGCCGACGATATTCGAACGGCCGACGATCACCGCCTCCATGCCCGAGAGCGAGAGATGCACGCTCTTGGCGAGGATCACGCAACCGCTCGGCGTTCCCGGCGCGATCGCCGGCAGCCCGGTCGCAAGATACCCTGCATTGGTCGGATGAAAGCCGTCGACGTCCTTTGCCGGATCGATGGCGTTCAACACGCGCGTCGAATCGATGTGATCGGGCAGCGGCAGCTGCACGAGAATGCCGTCGACCGTATCGTCGGCGTTGAGCTGCGCGATCAGCCCGAGCAGCTCCGCCTCGCTGGTCGTAGCCTCCCGTTTGTAATCGCGCGGCTGAATCCCGACCTCCTCGCTCGCGCGCGTCTTGTTGCGCACATAGACTTCGCTGGCCGGGTTGTTGCCGACGAGGACCACGGCGAGCCCGAGCTTGCGCCCAAGTCTCTTCTCGAGTGCTTCAACTTCTACTTTCACCTTGTCGCGCAACGCCTGCGCGATTGCCTTGCCGTCGATGATCTTTGCGGTCATCCCCTGCTATCCGTTTTGCTGTGGTGGTCGCCCGCGAGCCACGCGTTCATGCGCAACGCGCTCGAGAGCGGCCGCGAGCGTCCCCGGATCGCCTGCAAGCCGGAAGACTTTTATTCTGCCGGAGGCTCCTCGCACAAGGGTGACCGCGGAGCGCGGAATTCCGGCGTTTTTCGCGATTACGGCGATAAGCGCGGCATTGGCTTCGCCATCTTCGGGCGCCGCGCGCACGCGGATTTTGAGAACATTCCGGCCATCGGCAAGCAGCTCGATGCCGTCGATCGCGTCACGCCCGCCTTTCGGCGTAGCGCGAACAGCGAGCGTCAAGCCGCCGGCCGCAATCTGCCACGGCCGCACAGGCGAAGCGTTCATGCCGTGCTCAGGCGAACAGCCAGAACAGGATCCGCTCGAGGAACAGGAGGCCGAGAATCAGGATCACCGGCGAGATGTCGATGCCGCCGAGATTCGGCAGCACGTTGCGGATCGGTCTGAGCAGCGGTTCCGTCAGCCGGTGCAGCGTTTCACCGATGGTGCGAACGACCTGATTGTAGGGGTTCACAACATTGAAGGCGACGAGCCACGACAACACCGCCGCTCCGATCAGGACCCAGATATAGAGGGTGATGAGCGTGTGAATGAGCCACAAGAAAGGGTTTTCCATGCCGTGCTCCCGAAATTCCGGGCCATGCATAGCCGCAGGCGGCGGGAAGTTAAAGCCCGAATGCTTGACACCCCTCGGGCCCACGGCCTAGATGGCCCCCCACTGGTCCGGGGCCGTAGCTCAGTTGGGAGAGCGCCGCGTTCGCAATGCGGAGGTCAGGGGTTCAACTCCCCTCGGCTCCACCAGCGTTTCCGCATCATTTCGGATTTATCGACTCAGCGCCGCGCGCCATTTTGCGGCGGCCGGCGCCGCGCCCGTTTTTCGACGCCCGCGCATTCCTTGCAGGTGAATGTCACGACATCGACACGAATGGTCAAAAGCGGCTCGATCTCGGCTGCCGCCATCTTGCGCCCGCAGATGGCGCAATAGGGTCCCCGGTCATGCAGCAGATATTTCGCAATCGCCTGGGACAACGAACGAGCGCCGAATGCCATGATCCGTACTCATCCAGAGGGGCTTCATTATATGCCCGCCCCGAAAAAGAGTCAGCGCGACAGATAACCTGCGCCAGGTTGTCGCTATTTCGTCATCGCCCGCGATTTGTACCAGAGACGGACCGGCGACATGACGGCAAAGGAACGGCAATCGGCTTCGGCTTCAACCTCGGCCGTTCAAGGGTTATATTCCTTCATAGAGCTACGCGGTCCGGGAGTTTGCGGAGCCGCAAAAACGAACGGGAGGCGGCCGATGGGGTCTATATCGGCCGCCTCCCGTCGAATGATTGCCGGCTACGCACCACCTGATGCCGGCGTGCCAAGTCATTTGCAAAGCGTTTGCCAATCGTGTTGCGCAGACACGCCACGACATCTCGGCTGTAAGGATTTCTTAACCACGAAATGAAGGAGATGCCGCCGCGCTCAACTGTTGCGCGCTTTGCAATCCGCAACGCGATTTGCATTTTGCAAATCAAGGCCCGTGTTTTTGCCGGCGGGTCTTTCTTCGCCGAGTGCAAGCCACAGATCGAGAAATGCCTTGAGCCATGCCTGCGTCTTACAGTCGTGCACGAGCCGGTCGTCGAAATGCTCATGGCGAGGTTTTGCGTTCGGCATCTCGAGGCGCGGCGCGCCGCGCACCGTCCAGCGGCACATCATGTGATGCGTCAGTTCCGGATGAAACTGAAAGCCGAAGGCCGCGCGACCGTACTGAAATGCCTGATTCGGAAAACAATCGCCTTCGGCGAGAAGCGTCGCATCGCCCGGCAGGCTGAAGCCCTCGCGGTGCCACTCGTAAACATGATCGGGCCAGGTACACAGCTTGTTGCCCGCTTCTGTCGCGCGCATCGGGTAGTAGCCGACCTCGACCTTGCCTTCGGGATGAAAACCAACCTCGCCGCCAAGCTGCCGCGCCAGCACCTGAGCGCCAAGACAAATGCCGAAAAACGGCTTGCCTTCCTTGAGCGGCACCTTCGTCCACTCGATTTCCTTGCGCACATAATCGTCTTCATCGTTCGCGCTCATCGGCCCGCCGAAGACGATTGCGCCGTGATGATCTTGCATCGTCTCGGGCAGTGGATCGCCAAAGCGCGGCCGCCGCGCATCGAGCGCGTAGCCGCGCTCGATCAACATCCGGCCGAGGCGGCCGGGCGAGGAGTGCTCCTGATGCAGGACGACCAGAATCGGGCGCTTACGCATTGCGGGGCTTTATGTATCGCGGCGATGGCTCGTGAGGTAGCCCGCGATCGCCAATACAGGCTTGCGCGGCACGCGGGGGGCGAAGAATGCCGTGAACTTGTTCATCAAACCCGGGATGACAACGCGCTTCCCCGCCTCGAAGCCGCGCCAGCCGGCCTCCGCCACCGGCCCCGGCAGCATCGCGGGAAGTTGCGAGATCCGCGTCTTGCCCATGTTCGAGCGCTTCTGGAACCCGGTCAGCACTGGCCCGGGGCAGAGCGCCGTCACCCGTACCCGCCCGCGCAGTTCATAAGAAAGCGCCTCGGAGAAAGAGAGCACATAGGATTTCGAGGCGTAGTAGATCGCCATGAACGGCCCCGGCTGGAACGCCGCTGTCGAAGCGACATTCAACACGCCGCCACGTACTGCGATGATCCCCGGCAGGAAGCGAATGGTGAGATCGGTGAGCGCGCGGATGTTGAGATCGATGGTATTGAGCTGATCGCTGCGATCGATGAGCGCGACCTGGCCGATCGGCCCCCAGCCCGCATTGTTCACAAGCTCGGACACCGTCAGCGATTTCTTTTTGAGAAAGTCGGCAAGCCTCTCGCCGGCATTGGCTTCCGTCAGATCAAGCGCGAAAATTTCGGGCCGCGTATGCCCTCCTGCTTCGATCTTGCCGGCAACTCGCAAAAGCTCCTGCTCGGAGCGCGCGACCAGCACGAGGCTGCGCCCGGCTTTCGCCGCACAATAGGCAAGCTCTTCGCCGATGCCACCCGACGCGCCGGTGATGAGTGTGATCGCGGTCATAAAGACCGTCTAACCAAACCACGCGCGGCAGGCAATTCGGGGAGTTCAGGCCGCCTTCGGCCCAGTATTGTCGTGGAAATCACGGCCATTCGTGGTCGGCGCCACGACCCCGGTGCGGATCAGGAAATCGCTGAAGTGCTCCTTCTCCCACCGGCCCTTGGCATAGGCCGCAAACAACGGCTCGAGTGTCCCGACGAGCCCGTCGTGGTCGAGGTCTTCGGCATAGAGCTTCGACATGCGGGAGCCGTCGAACGCCGCTGCGAGATAAAGATTGTAGCGGCCCGGCCCTTTGCCGACGATGCCGATCTCCGCGAGATAAGGCCGCGCGCAACCGTTCGGGCAGCCGGTCATGCGGATGACAATGTCTTCATCGGACAACGCATAGAGTGCGAGTTTCTCATCGAGCGCGGTAACCAGCGTCGGCAGGTAACGCTCGCTTTCGGCGAGCGCAAGACCGCAGGTCGGCAGCGCGACGCAGGCCATCGAGTTGCGGCGCAGGCCCGAGATGCTCGAATCGAGACCGTATTGCGCAACCAGTTTCTCGATTGCCGGGCGTTCTTCGGCCGGCACATTGGCGATAATGACATTCTGGTTCGTCGTGCAGCGGAATTCACCTTTGTGAATCTTGGCGATCTCGCGCAAGCCCGTCATCAACTGCTTTTCGGGAAAATCCTTCACCCGGCCGTTCTCGATGAACAGCGTGAGGTGATGGCTACCGTCCTCACCTTCGACCCAACCAATGCCGTCGCCGGTCGAGTCGAAGTAATAGAACTTCGCCGGTCCTAGTTTCACGCCGCTGCGCTTTTCGGTTTCAGTGCGGATCGCATCCAGCCCTCGATCCTCGACGGTGTATTTCATGCGCGCGTGCTTGCGGTTCGAGCGGTCGCCCCAGTCGCGCTGGATGGTGAGGATCGCTTCGGCGACGGGAATGACCTCCGCCGCCTCGCAATAGCCCAGCACATCGGCCGTGCGCGGATAGGTATCGGGCTCGCCGTGCGTCATGCCCATGCCGCCGCCGACCGTGATGTTGTAGCCGGTGATCGAGCCGTTGCCGTCGCTGATCGCGATGAAACCAAGGTCATGCGCGAAAACGTCGATGTCGTTTTCCGGCGGCAGCGCAATGGCGATCTTAAATTTGCGCGGCATGTAGCGCGCACCATAAATCGGCTCGTTCGGCGGCTCGGCGGGCTCGCTGCTGGCGATCTTTTCACCGTCCAGCCAGATTTCATGATAGGCGCCGCCTTGCGGCTTGAAATAGTCGGATAGTTCACGCGCGAGCCGCAGCACTTCAGTGCGGGCGCGCGTCTGACGCGGGCTGACGCCTGCGATTACATTGCGGTTGACGTCGCCGCAGGCCGCCATCGTGTCGAGAAGCACCTTGTCGAGCGACTGCAGCGTCGTTTTCACATTTGATTTGATGATGCCGTGCAGCTGAAAGGTCTGCCGCGTCGTAAGCCGCATCGAGCCATTGGCGTAGTGGCGTGCGATCTCATCAACCTTCAGCCACTGCGCGGGCGTGAGCTCGCCGCCGGGAATGCGTAGCCGCACCATGAAGGCGAACGCCTTCTCCATCTTCTTCTTGGAGCGTTCAGCCCTGAGATCGCGGTCGTCCTGCAGATACATGCCGTGAAACTTCACGAGCTGCTGGTCGTCCTCGCTGATCGCCCCGGTCAACTCCTGCGAGAGCCCATCCTTAATGGTACCGCGCAGAAAATTGCTGGCTTCCTTGAGATGTTCGTTACGCGAAAGAGCTTTGGTCATATCGTGCCGTAGCTGCGCGCGGGACCGCGCATTTTGGGGTTCAGTAAACGTCCTGCTGGTAGCGGTGTTCGCGTTCCAGCTTCGCGAGCTCCTGCTCGGCGATCTCGGGCGAGACGCTTTTCACGTCGGCCCAAGCGCGGGCGAGCGTCGAGCGCACGTCCTTGGCCATCGATTTCGCATCACCGCAGACATAAAAATGCGCGCCGTTCTCGAGCCATTCGACGACATCGCGGCGCTGTTCCCAGAGCTTGTGCTGCACGTAGATCTTTTCCGGCGTATCGCGCGAAAACGCGATGTCCATGCGCGCGAGCGAGCCGTCCTTGAGCGCGTCCTGCCATTCCAGCTGATAGAGAAAATCGTGCGTGAAGCTGCGATCGCCGAAGAACAACCAGTTCTTGCCGGCGGCACCCGCCGCGCGGCGCTCCTGCACGAACGAACGGAACGGCGCAACGCCCGTGCCCGGCCCGACCATAATGATGTCGGCGTCATTCGACTCCGGCAGCACGAAATGCTTGTTCGGCTTGACCTTGACCCGCACCCGGTCGCCCTTCTTCAAGCGCTCGCCAACAAAGCCCGAAGCGACGCCGAGCCGTTCGCGGCCATGCGCCTCGTAACGTACGGTCGAGATCAGAAGATGCGCCTCGTCACCAACCTCGCGGCGGGATGAGGCAATCGAATAGGCGCGTGGCGCGAGGGGACGCGTAAGGCCCTTAAGCTGCTCGCTGGAAAGCGTGATCGGAAACTCTGAGACGAGATCGATAAGCTGGCGGCCTTCGAGCCAGCGCTTCGCTTCGCCCGATTCGAGCAACTGCTTGGCATATTGCTGGCCGGTCGAGGCGGCGTAATTCTCGAGTGTCTTGAACGAAAGCGTCGTCACGTCGCGCGACTTGAGGAATTCTGTGCGCAGCGCATCGTCGGACGCATGCCCCGCCGCCTTCAGCAGCTGATCGACATATTCCGGATCGTTTTCGGGAAAGAGTTCGAGCGAATCGCCCGGCTTGTAGGCCGGTGCCGCACCATCGAAGGCGAGTTCGAGATGGATCGTTTCTTTTTCCGAGCGCGATGAGTTGAGATCGATCCACTCCTGCACTTCCGCTTCGACCGGACCGGCATCGGCCACCGGCTGCTGGCGCGATGCAAAATCGACGGCGATCACTGTGCCGCGCGCGGCTTCCGCCGGCGCAAGTGTCTTCAATGAGTATTCGATCCACGCGGCGGCAGGCTTTGCAAAATCGAGATCGCAATCGACGCGCTCGGCGATACGCTTGCCGCCCAACGCTTCGAGACGCTCATCTAGCTTTTTGCCGATGCCGCAAAAATCCGCATA
>DATMGD010000075.1:0-1996 GCA_035555855.1 Xanthobacteraceae bacterium | reverse complement strand
TTTGCAGAATCCCTATACCGATACCGGCAGCATAGGGCGACCAAGCTTTGGCGGTCAGCGAAATAGACATGCATCGACTCCCATCATGCGAGACTAAATTTGAAGGAAATCGCATTCTCGGCCTTGATTCAGCTCAAGGTGACGCTTCGATGCTTATCTTTCGGCGTCGAACAATACGTATAGCAGTGCGGTATAGATCGATTCCACTGTCAATTCCATTTGTCCTGACAGCCTTCATCCTGCCTTCGCTCACGAGTAGGAGCGTCGGCTAATAAGCCGAGGAGCTTACGCTCTGATCGCGTGAAGCGCAGACCTATCCTGTTGCAAAGCATGATCGAACGCGCGCCGCATGCAGACGATACCCGGGTCTTCGGCGCGGCCGAGCGCACCCATCAGCGTCACCCATTCTTCATCGGAGGCGCCCGCCGCATAACGCCGCACGGCGCTGGCGGCATAAGCGCCGAGCGTCTGGCCGCTCAGCGAAGCCTGCTCCATCAGCCCCGCGATCAGCACAAGATCACCGCAACCGAGTACGGTTTCGGTGGCGATGCTTTCATCGCGAAAACGCGCGAGCAAATCTCCAAGCAGCATGATGAACCTCAATTCACACGATGGGCTTCGGCGTTGGCAATCTGAATGCCGCTGATGCGGGCGCGTGAGACAAGCCGCGCGATATATTGCGTGCTCGCGCGGCGTGTCACTTGCTCGCCCAGATAGTCGGCGATCCGTTCGGCGACGAATTCGAACGGGAGCTCCCGTCCCGCGATTTTGCGAATGAGACGAATGATGTGCCAGCCATAACGAGTGGCAACCGGCTCGCTGACTTCGCCTTCCGAAAGCTTGAATAACGCCTGCTCGAATTCTGGCGTCGTCTGGCCTGACGTGATCTGCCCGAGATTGCCGCCCTGCGCACCGGAGGAACAAGCCGAATGCACCTTGGCAAGGTCCGCAAATTGCGCGCGATCGAGAAGGATCTCGGCAAGGACTGCCTTGGCTTCGAGCCGCGCGCGATCGTAAGGGATCAAGTCGTCACGGCTTGCGGCAAACAGAATGTGCGCCGCTTCATAAATATCGGCCGAGCGAAAGCGCGCGCGGTTCTGCTCGTAATAGTGACGGCAGACCTGTTCGTCGGGTTCGGGCACTACGACTTCCGTTTCGATTAGACCGCGCAACAGCGCTTCTTCCTCGGTTTCGCGGCGATTGGAATTGTCGGTTGTGGGTCTTGCGGCAATACCCAATCGTCGCGCTTCTTGCAAAAGAAGCTCTCGGATCACCAGCGCCTGCGCCGCCTGCTGCCAGGCGAATTGCGGTTTGGCCGCCGGATGGTTCTGGATTTCACTTGCGATTTCCTCGGGCGAAATGACGATGCCATTGACGCTGACGATTGCAGGCTCCGGCAACGGGGGGCGTGAAGAAGTGTCGACAATCTGAACCATCGTTCACTCCGCAGGCGTCAATGGTTTCGAAGTGTAGAGGCTCGCTTCCGCCTGCCCCAGCGGTTTCCTCGTCCGCACCACTTGGTAACCGCGGCGGCCCAAGTACCAGACCGGCGCGCTCCACACATGCACGAGCCGAGTGAACGGGAAGACGAGGAAAATCGTCATGCCGAGGAAGAGATGCGCTTTGAAGATCGGATGAACATCCGCGACGAGCGCCGACGCGCCGGGCTGCAGCGTGAGGATGCCCTGCGCCCAGTTCATGAACTTCACCATTTCGTGGCCGTCGAGATGGCCGAGCGAAACCGGAATGGTCGCGAGCCCGAGAACGAGCTGCGCATAGAGCATCAGCAACACGGCGATATCGCCGAACGACGATGTCTTGCGGATGCGCGAATCGAACAGCCGCCGATGTACCAGAAGCGTGATACCGACGAAACACATAATGCCGGCAACGCCGCCGAGCACAATCGCCATCCATTGCTTGAAGGTATGAGAGATGCCGAGCGTATCGAAGACGTAGATCGGCGTCAGGAGACCGACAAAATGACCCATGAAGA
>DATMGD010000074.1:0-46488 GCA_035555855.1 Xanthobacteraceae bacterium | reverse complement strand
ATCGCCGAGCGCGAATATCAGCCGGAACTCGATCCCGCGTCCTACGGATTCACCGAAGCCGATCTGGATCGCAAGATTTTCATCGACCATGTGCTCGGCATGGAATTCGCCAGCGTGCGCGAGATGCTCGACATTTTGGAGCGCACCTACTGCCAGACGATCGGCGTCGAGTTCATGCACATCTCATCGCCGGAAGAGAAGGCGTGGATTCAGGAACGCATCGAAGGGCCGGACAAGGAAATTACCTTCACGCGCGAAGGCAAGCGCGCGATCCTGAACAAGCTCGTGCAGGCCGAAGGCTTCGAGAAGTTCATCGACGTCAAATACACCGGCACCAAGCGGTTCGGTCTGGACGGCGGCGAATCGATGATCCCGGCGCTCGAGCAGATCATCAAGCGCGGCGGCGCGCTCGGCGTGAAGGAAATCGTCTTCGGCATGGCGCATCGCGGGCGCCTCAACGTGCTCGCGCATGTGATGGCAAAGCCGCATCGCGCGATCTTCCACGAATTCAAGGGCGGCTCGGCAACCCCTGACGAAGTCGAAGGCTCGGGCGACGTGAAGTATCACCTTGGCGCGTCATCCGACCGAGAGTTCGATAAGAACAAGGTGCATCTCTCGCTCACCGCCAATCCGTCGCATCTCGAGATCGTCGATCCGGTGGTGCTCGGCAAGGTGCGCGCCAAGCAGGATCAGCACGGCGACAAGGTGGACGAGCGTATCTCGGTGCTGCCGCTCCTGATCCATGGCGATGCGGCTTTCGCCGGCCAGGGCGTGATCGCGGAATGCTTCGGGCTTTCGGGCCTCAAGGGCTATCGCACCGGTGGTTCGATCCACTTCATCGTTAACAACCAGATCGGCTTCACGACCAATCCGCGCTATGCGCGCTCTTCGCCTTATCCGTCGGATGTCGCGAAGATGATCGAAGCGCCTATTTTCCATGTGAACGGCGACGATCCCGAAGCCGTGGTGTTCTGCGCCAAGATCGCGACCGAGTTCCGGCAGAAGTTCCATAAGCCGGTCGTCATCGACATGTTCTGCTATCGCCGCTTCGGTCATAACGAAGGCGACGAACCGGCGTTCACGCAGCCGCTGATGTACAAGCAGATCAAGGCGCATCCGACGACGCTCGAGATCTACGGCAAGAAGCTGGAAGCTGAAGGCGTGCTCGCGGCGGGCGATCTCGACCGCATGAAGGCCGGCTGGCGCTCGCATCTTGAGGGCGAATACGAAGGCGGTCAGAGCTACAAGCCGAACAAGGCCGACTGGCTCGACGGCAAATGGTCGGGCTTCAAGGTCACCGCCGACCAGATCGACGATCCGCGCCGCGGCGATACCGGTATCTCACTCGACAAGCTGAAGGAACTCGGCCGCAAGATCACCAAGCTGCCGGAAGACTTCCATCCGCACCGCACGATCACGCGCTTCCTCGACACGCGCGCCAAAGCCATCGAAACCGGCGAAGGTATCGACTGGGCGACCGGCGAGGCGCTGGCGATCGGCACGCTCTTGTCGGAAGGCAATATCGTCCGGCTCTCGGGCCAGGACGTCGAGCGCGGCACATTCTCGCAGCGCCATGCCGTGCTGCTCGATCAGGAAAACGAAGAGCGCTACATCCCACTCAACCACGTCGCCGACGATCAGCGCAAATTCGAGGTGCTGAACTCGATGCTGTCGGAAGAAGCCGTGCTTGGGTTCGAATACGGTTTCTCGCTTGCCGAGCCGAAGGCGCTCACGATGTGGGAAGCGCAGTTCGGCGATTTCGCCAACGGCGCGCAGGTCGTGATCGACCAGTTCATCTCGTCGGGCGAGCGCAAGTGGCTGCGCATGTCGGGTCTCGTGATGCTGCTGCCGCATGGCTACGAAGGGCAGGGGCCGGAACATTCTTCTGCGCGCCTCGAGCGCTACCTGCAGCTTTGCGCCGAAGACAATATGCAAGTCGCTAACTGCACGACGCCGGCGAATTACTTCCACGTCCTGCGCCGGCAGATGAAGCGCGACTTCAGGAAGCCGCTGATCCTGATGACGCCGAAGTCACTGCTGCGTCACAAGAAAGCGGTATCGAAGCTCGAGGAGATGGGGCCGAACACCTATTTCCATCGCGTGCTGTGGGATGACGCGCAGCTTCACGTCAATGATCCGACCAAGCTCGTCGCCGACGACAAGATTCGCCGCGTCGTGATGTGCTCGGGCAAGGTCTATTACGACCTCTACGAAGAGCGCGAAAAGCGCGGCCTCAACGACATTTATCTGCTGCGTCTCGAGCAGCTCTATCCGTTCCCGCTCAAGGCGCTGGTCACCGAGCTTGTGCGTTTCAAGGGCGCCGACATCGTCTGGTGCCAGGAGGAGCCGCGCAACCAGGGCGCCTGGGCCTTCGTGCAGCCTTATGTAGAGTGGGTGCTGGAGCAGGTTCATGCGACGCATCGCCGGCCGCGTTATGTCGGCCGCGCCGCGTCCGCCTCGACCGCGACCGGCCTGATGTCGAACCACCTCAAACAATTGAAAGCCTTCCTCGACGAAGCGCTCGGCTGAGCGCGTTTCCGGAGAACGAAAGATGAGCACCGACATTCGCGTTCCGACCCTGGGTGAATCGGTCACCGAGGCCACGATCGGGCGCTGGTTCAAGAAAGCGGGCGACGCGGTCTCGGTCGACGAGCCGCTGGTCGAGCTCGAAACGGATAAAGTGACGGTCGAAGTGCCATCGCCGGCGGCCGGCGTGCTCTCGGAGATCAAGGTCAAGAACGGCGAGACAGTTGCGGTCGGCGCGCTGCTCGGCTCGATCAGCGAAGGCGCGGGCGGCGCAAAAGCCGCACCGAAGATCGAAGCGCCGAAGACGGCCCCGGCCGCGGCACCCAAGGCGGCGGCTCCCGCACCCGCAAAAGTCTCTAGCGATCAGCAGGCACCGTCAGTGCGCCGCATTGCCGCTGAGAGCGGCGTAAACCCGGCTGCCGTTCCGGGCTCCGGCAAGGATGGCCGGGTGACGAAAGGCGACATGCTGGCGGCGATTGCCGCCGGGACTTCGGCGCCGGCCATTGCCCGCGCGCCGTCGTCGCCGCAGGACGCGCCGCGTGAAGAGCGCGTGCGGATGACGAAGCTCCGCCAGACCATCGCGCGGCGTCTTAAGGATGCACAGAACACCGCGGCAATGCTCACGACGTTCAACGATGTCGATATGAGCGGCGTCATGAGCATGCGCGCCCATTACAAGGAAGCTTTCGAGAAGAAGCACGGGGTTAAACTTGGATTTATGGGTTTCTTCGTGAAGGCCTGCATTCAGGCGCTGAAGGAAATCCCCGCGGTCAACGCCGAGATCGACGGCGATGAACTCGTCTACAAGAACTATTACCACGTTGGCGTTGCCGTCGGCACCGAGAAGGGTCTCGTCGTGCCGGTCGTGCGCGACGCGGATCGGCTGTCGATTGCGGATATCGAGAAGACGATCGCCGATTTCGGCAAGCGCGCGCGCGACGGCCATCTTTCGATCGATGAATTGCAGGGCGGCACCTTCACGATCTCGAACGGCGGCATCTATGGATCATTGATGTCGACGCCGATCTTGAATGCGCCGCAGTCGGGCATTCTCGGCATGCATCGCATCGAGGAGCGTCCGGTCGCGGTGAAGGGCCAGGTCGTCATCAAGCCGATGATGTATCTCGCGCTGTCCTACGATCATCGCATCGTCGACGGCCGTGAGGCAGTGACGTTCCTGGTGCGGGTGAAGGAAAATCTCGAGGATCCGGGACGGCTGGTGCTGGATCTCTAATTTGCATTGCAGTCATGCCCGGCTTTAAGCCAGGCATCCACGTCTTAAGTTCCCATATATCCAGGGCGTGGCTGGCCGGAACGACCGGCCGTGAAAATTTGAGGCGGAGAATCGAACATGGCTTACGACGTCGTCGTCATCGGCTCAGGCCCCGGCGGATATGTCTGCGCGATCCGCGCGGCGCAACTCGGCCTCAAGACCGCGGTGGTCGAGAAGGACAAGACGTTCGGCGGCACTTGCCTCAACGTCGGCTGCATCCCGTCGAAGGCGCTCTTGCACGCTTCGCACCTCTTTGAGGAAGCGGGACATGATTTCGCTGCGATGGGCATCGGCGTACCGAAACCGAAGCTCGACCTCGCGCAGATGCAGAAGTTCAAGCAAGAAGGCGTCGACGGCAACGTCAAGGGCGTCGATTTCCTCTTTAAAAAGAACAAGATCGATACCTTCCAAGGCACCGGCAAAATCGTCGGCGCAGGCAGGATCGAAATTTCCGGCGCCAAGAAAGAAACGATCGAGACGAAGGCGATCGTCATCGCCACCGGCTCTGATGTCACGCGCCTCAAGGGCATCGAGATCGACGAGAAGCGTGTCATTTCCTCGACCGGGGCGCTCGCACTTTCTTCCGTGCCGAAGAAGCTGCTCGTCGTCGGCGCGGGCGTGATCGGGCTTGAATTGGGTTCGGTATGGCGGCGGCTCGGTGCCGAAGTAGAAGTCGTCGAATTTCTCGACCGTATCCTGCCCGGCATGGACAACGAGGTCGCGAAGCAGTTCCAGCGGCTCCTGGAAAAGCAGGGCATGAAATTCCGGCTTGCTTCCAAGGTCACGGGCGTCGATTCAAAAGGTAAGACACTGAAAGTGACGGTAGAGCCTGCCGCCGGCGGCAAGGCCGAGACACTGGAAGCCGACGTCACGCTCGTCGCGATCGGCCGCGTGCCGTACACGGAGGGCCTGGGGCTCAAGGAAGCGGGCGTCGCGATGGACGAGAAGAACCGCGTCGTCGTGGATGAAGATTTCCGCACCAACGTGCCGGGTATTTACGCCATCGGCGACGTCATCAAGGGGCCGATGCTCGCGCACAAGGCCGAGGATGAGGGCGTCGCCGCCGCTGAAATCATCGCGGGCAAAGCGGGCATCGTAAATCACGATGCGATCCCGAACGTGATCTACACCTATCCGGAAGTCGCTTCGGTCGGCAAAACCGAGGAAGAACTGAAAGCGGCGGGCATCGCCTATAACGTCGGCAAATTTCCGTTCACGGCGAACGGCCGTGCCAAGGTCAACCGCACGACCGACGGCTTCGTGAAGATCCTTGCGGATGCTGCAACCGACCGCGTGCTGGGCGCGCATATCATCGGGCCGGATGCCGGCACGATGATTACGGAGATTACCGTCGCGCTCGAATTCGGCGGCTCGTCAGAAGATATCGCCCGCACCTGTCACCCGCATCCGACGCTGTCGGAAGCGGTCAAGGAAGCGGCGCTCGCAGTGGAAAAACGCGCGATCCATATATGATCGCACGTTTGTTTGCGTCAGTGCCCGCCCATGAAGGGCACGTAGTGAATGAGATGCGGCGCGACGACGCCGATCGTCATCAGCGCAAGACCGCCGAGGCCAAGCGCGCCGGCAAGCCAGGCGAGCGCCATCATGCCGGTGATGATCGTCGCTGACGCGAGCACGATCGCGACCTGAAACGCCGCCGAAGCCAGTTCGAAGTTGTGATACTTGGCGAGCGAATGATCGCGTTCTTCGCCGGCGTGTTTCGCGCGGGAGGCGAGCTGTTCGGTTCCTTCGCCGGTTTCAGGTTCCGATCGATAGCGGGCGGCGGTTTTCTGCCATTCCTCCTGCTGTTTCGCGGCGCCTGCTCTTTGGGCATCGGGAAGAATTGTCCCGTAAATCTTCATTTCTTCGGCAGCCGTCTGCACCACGGTGCGGCGGATCGACTTCGCCTGGAAGAAGGCCCACAGGTTCGAGGCCTCGACGTTCTTGCTGATGGCGTTGGTCTGCGCGCTTTTTCCGAGCGTCTCGGAGAAAGCGAGGAACAGCGCGAGCACGGCGATCAGGAGCGCGATCTTCTTGTTGGCGCTGCTGGCGTGTCCGTGTTCGTGCTCGATGTGTTCGGCGGCTTCATGCGCGGCTTCGTGCGGTTCGGCCATGGGGGTCCCCTGGTTGAAGGAAGCCGGGGACGCTTCCATGAAGCGCGGTGTCCGCGCAAGGGGCTTTCGCGGGGCCTAAAGCCGCGCGCGGGGATGGGCGGCTTTATAGGCTTTCATCAGGTGGCCGCTATCCACAGCAGTATAGATCTGCGTGGTCGCGAGCGAAGCATGGCCGAGAAGCTCCTGGATGGCGCGCAGGTCGCCGCCGCGCGCCAGGAGATGTGTTGCAAACGAATGACGCAGCGCATGGGGCGTCGCGGAATCGGGCAGGCCCAGCGCGCCACGCAACCGCTCCATCGCAAGCTGGACGATGCGCGGCGAGAGTACGCCGCCTTTCTCGCCGCGAAAGATCGGTTCGTCCGGCGCAAGATCGAACGGGCAGAGTTTGATGTATTCGTGGATGAGCGCGAAGACCTGCGGCAGCACCGGTACCATGCGCGTCTTGCGGCCTTTGCCGGTGACGGTGAGCGAGTCGCCCTTGCCGGCGGCGGGAATTTCGCGGCGGCTGAGCGAAAGCGCTTCCGAGATACGCAGACCCGAGCCATAACAAAGCGCCAGCACGGCGGCATCGCGCGCGAGCACCCACGGCGCGCGCTCCTCGCCGGCGCGCAAGCCGGGGTCGGAAAGCTGCTTTGCATTCTCGACCGAAAGCGGCTTCGGCAAATTCTTGCCGATACGCGGTGCACGCACGGCGGCGAGCGCCGCGACCTTGCCCTTGCCTTCGCGCTCCAAAAAGCGCGCGAAGGAACGCGCGGCAGCCAGCATTCGCACCAGCGTGCGCGATTCGATCCCGCGTGCGCGGCGCGCGGCGAGAAAGGCGCGGACATCGGCGGGCGCCAGCGACGCGAGATCCTTGAGCGAAGGCTTGCCGCCCAGATGCTTCATCAGAAAAGCGAGGAAGGCGGCGGTGTCGCGGCCATAGACTTCAAGCGTCAGCGGCGAGAGCTTGCGCTCATGCGCAAGATGGCCGAGCCAGCGATCGAGTTCGTGCGCGACATCTTTCGCGCAAACCTGTGCGCAGGCTTGTGCGAAGGCATCCCGCTCGGCTTCGGCTTTCGGTTCGCTTTTGCGGGCCATCATGGTTCCCGTGTCTTGACAGCGCCTTCTCTTGTGGCTCCGCTCGCCTTTACTGCCAGTTAACTCGCGGAAATCCCCGAAATGGCCGAGCGAATCGCCGACATTCTGGTGCCGGTCGCGGTCGATGCACCTTACAGCTACCGCGTTCCGGCGGGCATGCAGCTTGCGCCGGGCGATCTTGTGGCGGTGCCGCTCGGCACCCGGCGCGAGATCGGCGTGGTGTGGCCGAAAGGCGAGGGGGCGCCGCCGCGCGCCAAGCTCAAGGAAATCACCGAAAGGCTCGATTTGCCGCCGCTTCCCGCCGATCTCATGGCGCTCATCGAATGGGCGGCGGATTACACGCTCGCGCCCAGAGGAATGGTGCTCCGCATGGCGCTCCGCTTCGACGCGGAGCTGGGCGATCCGCGCGCGCGGATCGGCGTGCGGATGAAAGGCGAGAAGCCCAAGCGCATGACGGCGGCGCGCGAGCGCGTGCTTGGCTTGCTTGCCGACGGCTTCACGCGGCAGAAGGCGGAAGCGGCCAAGGAAGCCGGTGTTTCGCCCGGGGTCATCGACGGGCTCATCAATGAGGGAACGCTGGAGGCGGTCGAGTTGCCGCCGGAGCCGATTGCAAAGCCGCCGGAGCTGGATTTTTCCGAGCCGCAACTCACGCCCGAGCAAGAGGATGCCGCGAACATTCTGCGCGCGGCGGTGAAGGCGCAAGCGTTCTCCGTGTATCTCCTCGACGGCGTCACGGGTTCAGGCAAGACGGAAGTTTACTTCGAGGCCATTGCTGAAGCCGTGCGCTCCGGCAAGCAGGCGCTCATTCTTCTTCCCGAGATCGCGCTCACAGGACGTTTTCTCGATCGTTTCAAGTCGCGCTTCGGCGTGCGGCCTGCCGAGTGGCATTCGCAAATCTCGCCGAGGAAACGCGCGCGTACCTGGGAAGCGTTGGCAAACGGCGAAATTTCGGTGGTCGCGGGTGCACGCTCGGCGCTGTTCCTGCCGTTCAAGCATCTCGCGCTGATCGTCGTCGATGAAGAACACGATCCGGCTTACAAGCAGGAAGACGGCGTGCACTATCATGCGCGCGACATGGCGGTGGTGCGGGCACAGAACGCCAAGGTGCCGATCGTGCTCGCCTCTGCGACGCCCTCGCTCGAGACGGAAGTCAATGCGCGGCGCGAGCGCTACCGGCGCATCGCGCTGCATGAGCGTTTCGGCGGCAATCGCGTGCCGCCGCTCGCGGCGATTGATCTTCGCAAGGAAGGCCCCGCCAAGGGCCGCTGGATCGCACCGCGCCTGCAACAGGAAATTGGCGATACCATCGCGCGCAAGGAACAGGCGCTGTTGTTCCTCAACCGGCGCGGCTATGCGCCGCTGACGCTCTGCCGCTCATGCGGTCACCGGCTGCGTTGCCCGAATTGCGATGCGTGGCTTGTCGAGCATCGCTTCAAGCGCAAACTCGCCTGCCATCATTGCGGCCATGAGGCGCCATCGCCCGACACCTGCCCGAAATGCGACAAGCCCGATTCGTTCACCGCAATCGGCCCCGGCGTCGAGCGCCTTGAGGAAGAGACGCGCAATCATTTCCCGGATGCGCGCATTCTCGTTCTGTCGTCCGATCTGATCGGCGGCGTCGAGCGCATGCAGCAGGAACTCGACTCAATCACCAAAGGCGACATCGACATCATCATCGGCACGCAACTCGTCGCCAAGGGTCACCACTTTCCGGGGCTGGCGCTCGTCGGTGTTGTGGACGCCGATCTCGGTCTCGGGCAGGGCGACCCGCGTGCTGCCGAACGAACATTTCAGCTTCTTCATCAGGTTGTCGGCCGCGCCGGGCGCGAAGCGACTGACGGCAAAGGCTGGCTGCAAACCTATCAGCCCGAGCATCCGGTGATGCAGGCGCTGATTGAGGGCGACCGGCAGGCCTTTTACGATCGCGAGATCGCGGCGCGCGAAGAAACCGGCTTGCCGCCGTTCGGGCGGCTCGCGAGCCTTATTATTTCCGCGAATGAAAAAGCCGAGGCCGAAGGCTATGCACGCATGCTCGCGGGAAGCGCGCCCTATAGCGAGCAGGTCCGTATTCTGGGCCCGGCCGAAGCGCCGCTCGGCATGATCCGCGGGCGGTACCGCTTCCGGCTTTTGGCGAAATCGCCGCGAATGTTCGATCTTTCGGGCTATGTGCGTGACTGGATCAAGGCCACGCCGCCGGCGCGCGGCAGCATCAAGGTCGCCGTCGATGTCGATCCGCAGAGCTTTTTATGATGGACGAAAGTTCGAGGCGAAGCGTCCCGTGGAAAATTGCGCTGCTTGGTAAATGCTTGTAGCTGCACGATTTTCAGAGGGGTTCTAAGGCTGCGTCTTATTGCACCCGCAAAATGCCTATGTTAGTGAACCTCGGCTAAAGGGGGCGCCGCGCTCTCTTTTCCAGCGACACTTTTAACGTCGGACCTGATGGGCCTCCGCCGTCTCGCAAGGGACGGACGCACCCGAGAGACTGGTTGTGACTAACGAACCGATCATATCCGGCATGGCAGGACGCTATGCCACCGCCCTCTTCGAACTCGCGCGCGACGAAAGATCTCTCGATTCGGTCAAGGCCGATCTCGATCGCTTCGATCAGCTTGTCGACGGCAGCGAGGACCTGAAGCGTCTCGTACGAAGCCCGGTGTTTTCGGCCGACGAACAGCAAAAGGCGCTCTCCGCCGTGCTCGAGAAGGCGAAGATCTCCGGCTCCGTCGCCAATTTCCTGCTGCTCGTCGCGCATAACCGGCGGCTGTTCGCCGTCGGCCAGATGGTGCGGGCGTTCCGCGCGCTGGTCGCCGCCCATAAGGGCGAGACGCGCGCCGAAGTCACGGTCGCGGAGCCGCTGTCCGAAACGCATCTCAGCGCGCTGAAAGATGCGCTGAAATCCACGACCAAGAAGGATGTCGCGCTCGACGTCCAAATCGATCCCTCGATCCTCGGCGGGCTGAAAGTGAAGCTCGGCAGCCGCATGGTCGATGCCTCGCTCAAAACCAAACTCAACTCGATCAAGCTTGCGATGAAGGAAGCTCGGTGATGGATATTCGTGCCGCGGAAATCTCCGCGATCCTCAAGGACCAGATCAAGAATTTCGGCCAGGAAGCCGAAGTGACCGAAGTCGGTCAGGTGCTCTCCGTCGGCGACGGTATCGCCCGCGTGTTCGGCCTCGATAACGTGCAGGCCGGCGAAATGGTCGAGTTCGAAAACGGCACCCGCGGCATGGCGCTCAATCTCGAGAGCGACAACGTCGGTATCGTTATTTTCGGCACCGACCGCGAGATTAAAGAAGGCCAGACGGTCAAGCGCACCCGCGCCATCGTCGACGTGCCGGTCGGCAAGGGACTTCTCGGCCGCGTCGTTGACGCGCTCGGCAACCCGATCGACGGCAAGGGCCCGATCAAGGCCGATCACCGCGCCCGCGTCGACGTCAAGGCGCCGGGCATCATCCCGCGCAAATCCGTGCATGAGCCGATGGCGACGGGTTTGAAAGCCATCGACGCGCTGATCCCGATCGGTCGCGGTCAGCGCGAATTGATCATCGGCGATCGCCAGACCGGCAAGACGGCGGTGGCGCTCGACACCATTCTCAACCAGAAGCCGCTCAACGCTGCCGGTGCTCCCGAAAACCAGAAGCTCTACTGCGTTTACGTCGCCATCGGCCAGAAACGCTCGACGGTCGCGCAATTCGTGAAGGTGCTCGAAGAGCAGGGTGCGCTCGACTACTCCATCATCGTTGCCGCGACGGCTTCCGATCCCGCGCCGATGCAGTTCCTCGCGCCGTTCTCGGGCTGCGCGATGGGCGAATATTTCCGCGACAACGGCATGCATGCCGTCATCATCTATGACGATCTGTCGAAGCAGGCCGTCGCCTACCGCCAGATGTCGCTCCTCCTGCGCCGCCCGCCGGGCCGCGAAGCCTATCCGGGCGACGTGTTCTATCTCCACTCGCGCCTTCTCGAGCGCGCGGCGAAGATGAACGACGAGAAGGGCGCGGGTTCGCTGACGGCGTTGCCGATCATCGAGACGCAGGCCAACGACGTTTCGGCCTACATCCCGACCAACGTCATTTCCATTACCGACGGCCAGATCTTCTTGGAGACGGACCTGTTCTATCAGGGCATCCGTCCGGCCGTGAACGTCGGCCTTTCAGTGTCGCGCGTCGGCTCTTCGGCGCAGACCAAGGCGATGAAAAAGGTCGCCGGCAAGATCAAGGGTGAGCTTGCGCAGTACCGCGAAATGGCGGCCTTCGCGCAGTTCGGCTCGGACCTTGACGCGACGACGCAGCGTCTTCTCAACCGCGGCTCGCGCCTCACGGAACTCCTGAAGCAGGCGCAGTTCTCGCCGCTCAAGATGGAAGAGCAGGTCGTCGTGATCTGGGCCGGCACCAACGGCTATCTCGACAAGCTGCCGCTCAATCGCGTGAAGGCGTTCGAGGACGGCTTGCTCGCGCATGTCCGCGCCAAGGAAGCCGGCATTCTCGACGCGATCCGCACCTCGAAGGATCTCTCCGACGACACCGCCGGCAAGCTCAAGGCGGCCGTCGATACTTTCGCGAAGAGCTTCGCTTAAGGGTCTGGCATGGCTTCGCTGAAAGAACTCCGCAACCGCATCGCCTCCGTCAAGGCGACGCAGAAGATCACCAAGGCGATGCAGATGGTCGCTGCGGCGAAGCTTCGGCGCGCGCAGACGGCGGCGGAAGCCGCGCGGCCCTATGCAGAGCGCATGGAGCGCGTGCTCGGCAATATCGCGTCGAGCATTACGCCGTCGCCCGAGTCGCCGAAGCTCCTCGTCGGCAACGGCAAGGATGCCGTGCATCTACTCCTCGTCTGTACCTCGGAGCGGGGCCTGTGCGGCGGATTCAATTCGTCGATCGTCCGGCTCGCGCGCGAGCACATCAACAAGCTGCAATCGGCCGGCAAGACGGTGAAGATCATCTGCGTCGGCCGCAAGGGCTTCGATCAGCTGAAGCGCCAGTACGAAAAGCAGATCATCGAAGTCCTTGATCTTCGCTCGGTGCGCCAGCTCGGCTTCGAGAACGCTGCCGGCATCGCGGAAAAGATCGTCGCGCGCTTCGAGGCGGGCGAATACGACGTCGTCACGCTGTTCTATTCGAAGTTCAAGTCGGTCGTCTCGCAGATCCCGACGGCGCAGCAGATCATCCCGCCGGTGTTCGAGAAGAAAGAATCTTCCGCCCCGAGCGTCGCTTACGAATACGAGCCTGAGGAAGAAGACATCCTCACGGATCTCTTGCCGCGCAATCTCGCGACGCAGATTTTCCGCGCGCTTCTCGAAAACGCCGCGTCCGAACAGGGCGCGCGCATGAGCGCGATGGATAACGCGACGCGCAACGCCGGCGACATGATCCGCCGTCAGACCATCACCTATAACCGCACCCGCCAGGCGATGATCACCAAGGAACTGATCGAGATCATCTCCGGCGCGGAGGCGCTGTAGTTGAAACCGAACTGAGGAGGCAGCCATGGGTTACAGGACCAGTGCAACGACTTCCGGCGGCCGCAACGGCCGCGCGGTTCTCGAAAACGGCGGTCTCGCGCTCGCCATGGCGCTGCCGAAGGATCTCGGCGGCTCGGGCGAAGGTCATAACCCCGAGCAGCTCTTTGCGCTCGGCTGGTCGGCCTGCTTCGGCCAGGCGATCCTTGTGCTCGCCAAGAAGCACGGCCTCGACGGCCAGGCCGCGAAAGTGACCTGCGACGTCACGCTCAATGTCGATAACGGCGCCTTCTCGCTCGCGGCCGAACTGAAGGTTGCGCTGCCGGGCGCCGACAAGGCGAAATTACAGGCGCTGATCGAAGACGCCCATTCCATCTGCCCCTATTCCAAAGCGACGAGAAACAACGTCGCCGTGAAGCTCACGGCACTCTGAGGTTCGAAGGAGACTCGAATGGCTACCCCCGCAACCAACAAGGTCGGCAAGATTACGCAGGTGATCGGCGCCGTCGTCGACGTAAAGTTCGACGGCCATCTGCCGGAGATCCTGAACGCGCTCGAAACCAAGAACCAGGGCCAGCGCCTCGTGCTCGAGGTCGCGCAGCACTTGGGCGAATCGACCGTCCGCACCATCGCGATGGACACCTCCGAGGGCCTGGTGCGCGGGCAGGACGTTTCCGACACCGGCGCGCCGATTTCGGTGCCGGTCGGCGAAGGCATGTTAGGCCGCATCATCAACGTCGTCGGCGAGCCGGTCGACGAAGCCGGCCCGGTGAAGGCCGAAGGCACGCGCGCCATCCATCAGCCGACGCCGAGCTACACGGATCAGTCGACGGAAGCGGAAATTCTCGTCACCGGCATCAAGGTCATCGATCTCCTGGCTCCGTATGCCAAGGGCGGCAAGATCGGCCTGTTCGGCGGCGCGGGCGTCGGCAAGACCGTGCTCATTCAGGAGCTGATCAACAACGTCGCGAAAGCCCACGGCGGCTACTCGGTGTTCGCCGGCGTCGGCGAGCGCACCCGCGAAGGCAACGACCTCTATCACGAGTTCATCGAATCGGGCGTCAACAAGAAGGGCGGTGGCGAAGGTTCGAAGTGCGCGCTCGTGTACGGCCAGATGAACGAGCCGCCCGGCGCCCGCATGCGCGTCGCGCTCTCCGGCCTCACGGTCGCCGAGCACTTCCGCGATCAGGGTCAGGACGTTCTGTTCTTCGTCGACAACATCTTCCGCTTCACGCAGGCAGGCTCCGAGGTGTCGGCGCTGCTCGGCCGCATCCCGTCGGCGGTCGGCTATCAGCCGACGCTCGCCACCGACATGGGCGCGCTGCAGGAGCGCATCACCACCACGCAAAAGGGTTCGATCACCTCGGTGCAGGCGATTTACGTGCCGGCCGACGACTTGACCGATCCTGCGCCTGCGACCTCGTTCGCCCACTTGGACGCGACGACCGTGCTTTCGCGCGGCATCGCCGAAAAGGGCATTTACCCGGCGGTCGATCCGCTCGACTCGACCTCGCGCATGCTTTCGCCGCTCGTCGTCGGCGAGGAGCACTATGGCGTCGCCCGCCAGGTGCAGCAGATCCTGCAGCGCTACAAGGCGCTTCAGGACATCATCGCCATTCTCGGCATGGACGAGCTGTCGGAAGAGGACAAGCTCGCCGTCGCCCGCGCCCGCAAGATCGAGCGCTTCCTGTCGCAGCCGTTCCACGTCGCCGAAGTTTTCACCGGCTCGCCCGGAAAATTCGTGGAACTCGCGGACACCATCAAGAGTTTCAAGGGCCTGTGCGAAGGCAAATACGACCATTTGCCGGAAGCAGCCTTCTACATGGTAGGCTCGATTGAAGAGGCCGTGGAGAAGGGCAAGAAACTTGCCGCCGAAGCGGCATAACCGGTCGGGAGGGCGCCGGACATGACAGGTAACCTGAAGGTCATTCTGCTCGTGCTCGGCGTCGTCATCGGCGGCGTGGCTGGCTACGCGACGCGCCCCGAGACCGCCGAAATCCGCATCGGCAAGCTGAACATCGAAATCTCCGGCAAAGGCGTCGGCCGTCACGACGGCTCGCTTACGTCGGACCAGTGGAAGCATATCGCGATCTTCTCGCTGATCGGCGGCGTCATCGGCCTCGGTCTCGGCTTCGCGATGGAGCGCCGCAGAACCTAATTCTGAGTTGAGCAGTACCGGAACGCATCATGGCTACTTTCCCGTTTGAACTCGCGTCCCCCGCGCGTCTCGTCTTTTCCGGCGAGGTCGAGCAAGTCGATTGCCCCGGCGCGGAAGGCGATTTCGGCGTGCTCGCGCACCATGCGCCGCTGATCGCGGCGCTGCGCCCCGGCATCCTCACCATCCGCCAGGCGGGCGGCAGCAAGCGCTTCTATGTGCGCGACGGCTTTGCCGAGGTGAATCCCTCCGGCCTTACCGTCATCGTCGAATACGCCGTTGCGGCGGAAGAACTGACGGCCGAAATGATCGCGAGCGAAATTTCAGCGGCCGAAGAAAAACTTGCCGCCGCCAAGGACGGCCCCGCCAAGGATCGCGCCGGCGAGCGCGTTGCGCAGTTTCGCCAAGTCGCCGCCCAGCTTTCGGGCGCTGGCGCGCACTGATTTTTCAGCGAGCAGAATAGAAAATGCCCGGCCACGCGCCGGGCATTTTTATTTTGTGCCGAAGCGCGAGAATTCGTGCACGACCTGCAAGTAAACCTGCCGCTTGAACGGGATGATGAGGCCGGGGAGGTTTTCCATCGGCTCCCAGCGCCATTCCAGAAATTCCGGCCTGTGCTTGCCGCCGCCGGGCGCGCGTATGTCGATTTCCTTGTCATCGCCGGTGAAGCGCAGGGCGAACCATTTTTGCTTCTGGCCGCGATACCGGCCGCGCCAGGCGCTTTTGCCGACTTCCGTAGGCAGATCGTAGGCGTACCAGTCCTTCGACTCGGCAAGCTTGGTCACGGAGCGGACGCTGGTTTCTTCGTAAAGCTCGCGTAGCGCGCCTTCATAGGGGTCTTCGTTCGGATCGAGGCCGCCTTGCGGCATCTGCCAGCTATGCGTCGCGTCGGTGTGTTCCGGCCCGCCGAGGCGGCGGCCGATGAAGACGAGACCGGCACGGTTCAACAGCATCACGCCGGCGCAGAGACGATAGGGAAGTGGTTTCGTCATGCCGCCAATATGAGGCGGGGGCGATTGTCGTGCAATGCGGCAATCAGCTCTGCTTCGCCTTCGGCAGGATTGCGCTCACCGGCACGATGTGAATGCCGCGGCTTGCGGCGGCCTTGGCCCAGCGCGCGATGCGTTCGATCGAAATCGGCAGCGCCGTCGCGGTGCCGACGGCAAAGCCCTTGCTCGCGGCGATAACTTCGAGTTTGGCGAGGGCCGAGTCGATATCGGCCCAGGTCGGCGAAGCGTCGACGACGAGATCGGCTTTCAGGAACGGCGCATTGGTGTCCTTCGCGCTTTGCGCGGCGATCGAGCGCGGCGAGGAGCCGTCGTCGAGATAGATCAAGCCGCGCTTGCCGATATCGCTGACGACCGGCGTGAATGCCTTCTCGGTCGCACTGAAGCGCGCGCCCATATAGTTGGTGACGCCGACATAGCCCTGGATGCGGCTCATCATCCAGTGCAGGCGGTCGAGGTTCTGCTCGCGGCTCGCCGAAGTGAGCAGCGTCTGCGGGCCGGGATCGTTGTCGGGATAGTCGAACGGCTCCATCGGAAGCTGAAGCATGATCTCGTGGCCGGTGCCGCGCGCGCGCGCGGCGAGCTTGCCAAGATCGTTGCCGTAAGGCGCGAAAGCGAGCGTGATCGAGTCGGGCAGTTTGGCGATCGCGTCGTTTGTCGTCGCCGGACTGATGCCGAGGCCGCCGACGACGACGGCGATGCGGGCGACGCGCCGGTCGGCGTTCCGGGCGCTCTCGCTGGCATAGACATCGAGCGGCTTCGCGCCGTCGTCGCCGACCTTGGGGATCGGGCCGTGGCGCGAAGTATCGACGAGGCGCGCATCGACATTGATCGCGGCGGTCTTCGTTGCCGCCGCCGGCGCGCCGGGGTCGGCGTCGCGGATGACGATTTCCTGTCGGGCGCCGCTCTTGCCGTCGATGATCGTGACGGTGCGCGAGCCGGGTGCTGCTGTGGAGTCGTTCTTTGCAGCGGACTGCGCGGCCAGCGACGGCGAGGATTTTGCCGCCGAATTTGTGGTTTCGCCCTGCTTGATCGGCGCGACCGCGAACGGCTCGCCGCCGTTCTTCTCGGCGGCGACGTTCACCCAGATGAATACGGCTGCAAAGAGCGCGAGCGCGCCGCCGGTGATCGGCAACGCGGCCGCGGGCAGAAGGCGCTTCGACGCCTTGCCGCGCTTCTTCTCAAGGTGCTGACCCAAAGGGTTTTCGAGATCGTCCGCCGCCAAAGGGCTACCTGCTCTGCGAATCGCGGCGATCGTAGAGCCTTTCGGGCTTTGATGGAATCAAGGCAGGGAATCCAGGTTTTTGATTTGGCGCGTTTTCTTGACGCGAACCGGCGCCCACTTCGCTTGAAAACACGCTGGCACGGCCGAATCAAAAGCCCCGCCCGGGAGCCGGGCGGGGCTGAAGCTTGCCGATTATGGCAACGATCAGTTCGGGATCGATGCCTTGGTATTCGGCGGGTAGGCGGCGTTTTTCTGCACGCCGCGCATCAATTCCAGCGCCATATTGAGCTGCTTGTCGTCCTTGGGGTCCTGCGGAACATAGGCCGGAGAACCCTTCTTCTCGTCCTTCTCTTCGGCGTTCTTGAGATGGCCGCGGAGCGAGGACTCGCCGCGCGTCTCGACCTTGCCCTTGAGGTCGTCCGGGAGGTCCTGAACGAGCTCGATGTCGGGCGTGATGCCTTGCGCCTGAATCGAGCGGCCCGACGGCGTGAAGTACCGCGCCGTCGTGAGCTTGAGGGCGCCGAACGAGCCGACCGGGATGACGGTCTGCACCGAGCCCTTGCCGAAGGAGCGCGAGCCGAGCAGCGTCGCGCGCTTGTGGTCCTGGAGCGCGCCGGCGACGATTTCCGAAGCCGAAGCCGAGCCGCCGTTGATCAGGACGATGATCGGCTTGCCGCCGGTGAGGTCGCCCGAATGCGCATTGTGGCGCATCGTGTCCTCGGGGTTGCGGCCGCGGGTCGAAACGATCTCGCCGCGCTCGAGGAAGGCGTCGGAAACGAGGATCGCCTGATCGAGGAGGCCGCCGCCGTTGTTCCTGAGATCGACGATGTAGCCCTTGAGCTTGTCGGCCGGCACCTGCTTCTGGATGTCGAGGATGCCTTCCTTGAGCTGCTGCATCGTGCGCTCGCCCTGGAACGAAACGATGCGGAGATAACCGACATCGCCGCCTTCGACGCGCGACTTGACGTTGCGGATCGAGATGATTTCGCGAACGATCTTGACGTCGACCGGCTTGTCGGCGCCCTTGCGCATGACCTTGAGTTCGATCGGCGTGTTGACCGGCCCGCGCATCTTGTCGACGGCCTGCTCGAGCGTGAGGCCCTTCACCTGCTCGCCGTCGAGCTGGAAGATCAGATCGTTCGGCTGGATGCCGGCGCGCGCGGCGGGAGTGCCGTCCATCGGCGAGATGACCTTGACGAGGCCGTCTTCCATCGTGACCTCGATGCCGAGGCCGCCGAACTCGCCCTTGGTCTGCGTCTGCATGTCCTTGAAGTTCTTGGCATCAAGGAAGGCCGAGTGCGGATCGAGATCGTTCAGCATGCCGCTGATCGCGCTCTGGATCAGTTTGCTCTCGTTGGGCTTCTCGACATATTGCGCGCGGACATGCTCGAAGATGTCGCCGAACAAATTGAGCTGCCGGTAGGTGTCGGAATTCGCCGCCGCTTCGGCGGAGGTGCCGACCAGCATCCGGGGCTGAATCGCGAACAGTGCGAGCGTTGCGCCCGCGACCGTGCCGAGAAGGAACAATGAAATCTTGCGCATTAGCCGCGAGCCTTTTCGTCTTCGGTTGCCGCCCACCAGGGAGCGGGGTCGATCGAGACTCCGTTTTTACGGAACTCGACATACAAAATCGGTTCAGAGAAACCCGATGCCGGCGTGGGGGATGTTTTCGGTCCGGTACCCATGACCGCTACGGGTTCCCCCGCAACGACGCGCTGTCCCAGATCGACGGTGATGCTTTCCATGCCGGCCAGCAAAATATGATATCCACCGCCCGCATTAATGATCAAGAGTTGGCCATAATTGCGGAAGGCCCCGGCAAAGACGACACGCCCTTCGCAGGGGGAATTGACCTCGGCGCCCGGCCGGGTGGCTAAAGATAAGCCTTTTTGACTGCCGCCGCCGGAACTATCCGCGCCAAAAGCGCGCACCACCTTGCCTGCGGCCGGCAGAGCGAGCTTCCCGCGGGTTTCGGCGAAGGGAACCCTTGGCGCGATTTTAGGCGCTTTGGCGTCGCGCTCGGCCGCTTCGGTGATCTCCTTCTCCAACTGGGTCACGAGATCTTGAACGGTGTCGGCCTCCTTGGCGAGGACCGCCGTGCGGGCGCGCTCGGTTTCGAAGGCTTTCTGGCGCTCGCCGAACTGGCGCTGGCGCTCCTCGATCAGGGCCGCGATGCGAGCGCGCTCTTCCTGAAGCGCGGCCTGGCTCGCCGCGAAATTCTCGCGCGCTTGCAATATGCCGCGCCGAAGCGCGGCCAGCTCCTCAAGATCGGCGACGAGCTTTTGCGCTTCGCCGCGCAATTCCGGCACGACGGCACCGAGCAAAATGGCGGCGCGCACCGAGGCGAGCGCGTCATCGGGCGCGAGCATCAGGGCCGGTGTCGGCTGCGCGCCGATCCGTTGCATCACAGCAAGGACATCGGCGAGCACGGCACGGCGGCCGGCGAGCGATTGCTTGATTGCGCCCTCGCGTTTGTCGAGCGCGGTGAGCTTGGTTTCCTGCGCGGTGATGTTGCGCTCGGTGGCGCTGATTTTTGCGGCGCTATCGACGAGCGCCTTGTTGAGCCGCGCCGAGTCGCTCTTGAGCTTGTCGATCTCGGCCTTGAGCTTCGTCTCCTGCTCGCGCGAAATCGAAAGATCGCGGCGCAGAAGCTGTAGTTCCTTTTCGCGCTCGGACTTGCGGATTTCTTCCGCGCTCGTAGGAGCACTGGAAGGCGCGGCGGGTTGAGTTTGCGCGGCTGCGACGGCGATGCCCGCCACTATGCCCGCGAACAGCGAGCCGGAAAGCAGAGTGGTGCGGGCGCGAATCATGATGGGCATCCTGGCGCGTATTCTGCCACGATCATTATGCCTTGTTCGCGGCGTGTCAGGCCCGGTGATAGGGATGCCCGGCCAATATGGTAATGGCCCGATAGATTTGTTCCGCAAGCAGAATCCGCACCAGTTGATGCGGGAAAGTCGCGGCGCCAAAGGCGAGCACGAGATCGGCTTCCTTGCGTGCTTCCTCCGGCAGGCCATCGGCGCCGCCGATCAGAAACATCGCAGCATCGGCGCCGCCATCGCGAAAGACGGCGAGCTTTCTGGCGAAGTCCTCGCTGGTGAGGCTTCTGCCGCGGCTGTCGAGCACGATGCGGCACGCGCCGGTGATCATCGGCTTCTTGAAGCCCGACCATTCCTCGCGGATGCGGTCTTCCGGGCGGCGCGCCGGGCTCTCGGAAACTTCCATCACCTCGAACGGCGCGAGCGCCTGCGCACGCCCGGCGGCATTGGCGCGTTCGATGTAGCGATCCAGAAGTTCGCGCTCGGGGCCCGATTTCAGCCGGCCGACGGCGGCGATGCGGAGCCGCACGTCAGGCTTGCGCGGGTTCGCGCGTCCACATCTTCTCGAGATTGTAGAAGGCGCGCACTTCCGGCCGGAAGATATGGACGATGACGTCGCCGGCGTCGATCAGCACCCAATCGCAATTCGGCATGCCTTCGACGCGCACGCGCGAAATGCCGCTCTTGTGCAGGCTCTCGATGACATGATCGGCGATGGCGTTGACGTGGCGGTTGGAGCGGCCCGAGGTCACCACCATCCAGTCGGCGATCGTCGACTTGTTGGCAAGATCGATGTGAATGGTGTTGGCGGCCTGATCCTCGTCGAGCCGGGTGAGGATCAGCTTCAGCACCGGATGCTTGATGTTGGCGCTGGATTTGATGTCGGGCTTGGCCGCGGTGGCGACCACAACTTTTTTAGCCGTCTTTTTGACGGCGGCTTTTTTTGCCGGTTTACGCGCAGCGACTTTTTTAGCGCTCTTTTTTACAGCGCTCTTCTTCCCGACACTTTTTCTGGCACTTTTCTTCTTGGCGCTCTTTTTGTTAGCGCCTTTCCTGGCGGAAGATTTGGCAGCGCGGCTGCCGCGGGCTTTGGATTTGACGGACTTCTTGCTCGCCATGCGCGATTACAATCCTTGTTCGCTTGCTCGGTTCGCCGTTACGCAAGCCACTTTAGCAGGTCACTTTTTCGCTTTCGCGAATCTCTTGCCCCGGAGCTTCTTCTGCAAAGCGAGCTTGCGCAAGGCGGTCGAGGATAACTCCGACTTCAATCCCCGCAGAAATGTCCAGGCCGGGGGCCGTTGCCGGGCAAGGCTTTTGGCCCGGTCTTCCCCGACCCGGGCGGCGGCGAAAGCGACCGCGGCGGGGGCGGCGAGCGACGAAAGTTCATATTCGGGACGGTCGACCACGGCGAGCGGAACCGTGCGCAGGAGCGAGCGCCAGCGCTCCCAGCGATGGAAATGCGCGAGGTTGTCGGCGCCGACGATGAAAACAAAATCGACGCCGGGACGGCGCTGTCGCAGCCGTGTCACGGTGTCGTACGTATAACGGGTGGCGAGTTCCGCTTCGACGCCGGTGACGTCGATCTTCGGGTGCGCCGCGAGCTTGCGCGCGGCCTTCAGGCGCTCGTCGAGCGACGGCAGCGCCCTGTTGTTCTTGAGCGGATTGCCCGGCGTTACCAGCCACCACACACGATCGAGGCCGAGCTTCTTCAATGCGAGGAGGCTCGCGGCGCGATGCGCTTCATGCGGCGGATTGAAACTGCCGCCGAACAAACCGATCTTCATGCCGGGGCTCGCCGGCGGCATCGGATGGCGGGAGATGATCGATGCGCGCCGCGTCTTCTTCACGCGCGTCCGCTTCAGCTTCGTGCGTTTGCTGACGCGGGCGCGTTTTCTCGCCGGCTTGCGCGCGCGCCGCGCGGAAGTTTTCGCGTGCCGTTTCGGAGCGGCAGCTTTCTTCTTCAGCTTTTTCTTCTTGGCTTTTCTCATCCCGGCCGCGTCTGGCCGCTGCCGCGAATGCGATACTTGAACGAGGTGAGCTGCTCGGCACCGACCGGTCCCCGCGCATGCAGGCGGCCCGTCGCAATGCCGATCTCGCCGCCGAAACCGAATTCGCCGCCGTCGGCGAATTGCGTCGAGGCGTTATGCAGGACGATCGCGGAATCGACGCGGTTGAGAAAATTCTCCGCCGCCTCGTTGTCGTCGGTGACGATCGAATCGGTATGGTGCGAGCCGTAACGGGTGATGTGATCGACAGCCTCGTCAACGCCATCGACGACGCCGACCGAGATGACGGCATCCAAATATTCCGTCGACCAATCCTGTTCGTTGGCCGCAACGACGCGAGGGTCGGTCTTGCGCGTCGCTTCGTCGCCGCGCACTTCGCAGCCGGCGTCGATCAGCATTTCGACGAGCGGCTTTAGGTGGGAGCCCGCGAGCTTCTTGTCGACGAGCAGCGTTTCGGCCGCGCCGCAGACGCCGGTGCGGCGCATCTTGGCGTTCAGCACGATCTTCTTCGCCATGTCGAGATCGGCGGGCGCATTGACGTAAACGTGGCAGATGCCCTCGAGATGCGCGAACACCGGCACCTTGGCTTCGGCCTGCACGCGGCCGACAAGGCTTTTGCCGCCGCGCGGCACCACGACATCGACAAGGCCATCAAGACCGGAAAGCAGAAGGCCGACAGCGGCGCGATCGCGCGTCGGCACGAGCTGGATCGAATCTTCGGGCAGGCCCGCACTGACAATGCCGCGCGTCATCGCGGCGTGAATCGCCTGCGAGGAATGAAAGCTGTCGGAGCCGCCGCGCAGAATGACGGCGTTGCCTGCCTTGAAAGCGAGCGCGCCGGCATCGGCGGTGACATTGGGGCGCGATTCGTAAACGACCGCGATGACGCCCAAGGGCGTGCGCACGCGCTCGATCTTGAGGCCGTTCGGGCGATCCCAGGCGGCCGTTACTTCGCCGACCGGATCGGGGAGGGCAGCCACCGTTTCGACGCCATCGGCCATCGCATTGATGCGCTTCTCGTCAAGTGCAAGACGGTCAAGGAACGAGGCCGCGACATTATTCTTGCGCGCCGCAGCCAAATCCTCGGCGTTGGCGGTCAGAATTTTTCCGGCGTCGTTACGGATGGCTTGGGCGGCGGCAAAGAGCGCGGCCTTTTTCTTGTCGCCGGCGGCGAGCGCGAGCACGCGCGATGCCGCGCGGGCGCGGCGGCCGATGCCGTGCATCAGCGCGCTTACATCCTTCGTATCGCTCAACTTCTCGTTCAGCTTGGCGTCCATTACCTACTCACCCGCCATCGCGAGATCGTCGCGATGGATCATTTCCGAGCGGCCATGATAACCCAGAATGGCTTCGATCTGTTCGCTGTTGTGGCCGATGATTTTCGCTGCATTCTCGGCATCATACGCCACAAGGCCGCGGGCGATCTCGCCGCCGTCGGGCCCGCGCACGACCACGGCATCGCCGCGCGCAAAGCGGCCTTCAATGCGGACGACGCCGGCGGGCAGAAGGCTCTTGCCGCGGCGGAGCGCCGCGACCGCGCCTTCGTCGATGTGGATCGCGCCGCGCGCCTCGAGCGTGCCGGCAATCCATTTCTTCCGCGAGGTGACGGGCGAGCCGGGCGTGAGAAACCAGGTGCAGGGCGCGCCTTCGACGATCGCCTGCAACGGATGCAGCTTGCGGCCCGAAGCGATCACCATGTGCGTCCCGGCGCTGGTCGCGATCTTGGCGGCTTCGATCTTGGTCTTCATGCCGCCGCGCGACAGCTCGGAGCCCGCGTCGCCCGCCATCGCCTCGATGTCGTAGGTGATGCGCTGGACGACGGGGATGAGCTTTGCGTTGGCGTCGCTGCCGGGCGGCGCGGTGTAAAGTCCGTCGATGTCGGAGAGCAGCACCAGAAGATCGGCGCTCGCCATCGTCGCGACGCGCGCGGCAAGGCGGTCGTTGTCGCCGTAGCGGATTTCGGATGTCGCCACGGTATCGTTCTCGTTGATGACGGGCACCGCGCCGAGATCAATGAGCTTCGCGATCGTCTCGCGCGCATTGAGATAGTTGCGGCGCTGTTCGGTATCGCCGAGCGTCAGCAGAAGCTGACCGGCGGTGAGGCCGATGCCGGCAAGGTTCTTGGCCCAGACCCGCGCAAGCTCGATCTGGCCGACAGCCGCCGCGGCCTGGCTCTCTTCGAGCTTGAGTTCGCCCTTGGGGAGTTTCAGCACGGTGCGGCCGAGCGCGATCGCGCCTGACGTTACGATCAGGATCGAGGCACCGCGGCGCGCGAAATGCGAGAGATCCTCGACGAGCGCCGAGAGCCACTCGTCGTTCACGGTGCCGGCTTTGCTGTCGACGAGCAGCGAGGAGCCGACCTTGACGACGATGCGGCGAAAGCTCGTCAGCTCGGGGGTTACGGCCGCCATGCGCGCGCTCCGGTCTTGATCTTTTTCGCTTTTGCCTCGCGCAAGTCGCGCTCGCCGATCAGCTTGACGAGCGCACGCAGCACTTCCTTCACTCCCTTGCCGGAATGGGCGGAAAGAATAAAGGGCTCCTTCTTGGTTGCGCGCTTGAGCCGCGCTTTCTGCGCGGCAAGATCCTTGGGCGAGACGGCGTCGGCTTTCGAGAGCGCGACGATCTCGGGTTTCTTGGCGAGCTTGCCGCCATAGGCCTTGATCTCGCCGCGCACGGTCTTCCATGCCTTGCCGGCGTCCTCGCCGGTGGCGTCGACAAGGTGCAGCAGCGCGCCGCAACGTTCGACATGGCCGAGGAAGCGATCGCCAAGCCCGGCGCCTTCGTGTGCACCTTCGATGAGGCCCGGAATGTCGGCGAGCACGAATTCGCGCGTGTCGATTTTGACGACGCCGAGGCCGGGATGCAGCGTCGTGAAAGGATAGTCGGCGATCTTGGGCTTGGCGTGCGTCACCGCCGCGAGGAACGTCGATTTCCCCGCGTTCGGCAGGCCGACGAGCCCGGCGTCCGCGATCAGCTTCAGCCTGAGCCAAATGGTTTTTTCCTCGCCGGGCTGGCCGGGATTGGCGTGGCGCGGCGCGCGATTGGTCGAAGACTTGAAATGCGCATTGCCGAACCCGCCGTTGCCGCCCTTGAGCAATACGACGCGCTCGCCGACTTCCATCAGTTCGGCGAGTTTGGTTTCGCGATCCTCGTCGAGAATCTCGGTGCCGGCCGGCACCTTTAGGACGATGTCGGCGCCGTTGGGGCCGGCACGGTCCGAGCCTTTGCCGTGCCCGCCGGACTTGCCCTTGAAGTGCTGCTGGTAGCGATAGTCGATCAGGGTATTCAGCCCGTCGACGCATTCGACGATGACGTCGCCGCCGCGGCCGCCGTCGCCGCCGTTCGGTCCGCCATATTCAATGAATTTCTCGCGCCGGAACGAGATGCAGCCGTTGCCGCCCGCGCCGGAGGAGATATAGACCTTGGCTTCGTCGAGAAATTTCATCGCTCGTCACTTCAATCCGGCCGCCCATGCGGCCTTCGCCTTGCCCGTCTTTTACTTGCCGATGTCATACAGCATTCATAGGCTTCACGCGCCAGCATCATGAAAAGCCTCGGCAGCATCGTTAATCCGAAATCGGGGGTCGCCGCCGGCATCGCCCTGATGCTCCTCGGCTGTTTTGTATTTTCGCTCAACGACACCCTCGGCAAGTGGCTGGTCGCGACCTATACGGTCGGCCAGCTCCTGCTGATCCGCAGCATCGCGGCAATCGCGATTCTCGCGCCATTCCTGCTGGGGAAGGGCGTCTGGCAGGAATTCCGCACGGCGCCGCGCCCCGGCCTCCAGCTTCTGCGCATCGCGCTTTCTTCCTGCGAGGTCGCATTGTTCTACTGGGCGGTGGCTTATCTGCCGCTCGCCGATGTCGTGACCTTTTATCTCGCCGGCCCGATTTTCGTGACGGCGCTCTCGGCGCTCCTCCTGAAAGAGCAGGTCGGCTGGCGCCGCTGGAGCGCGGTGCTGGTGGGCTTCCTCGGTGTCGTGATCGCGATGCGCCCGTCGGCCGCGAGCATCTCGTGGCCGGCGCTGATCGCGCTCACAGGGAGCCTGTCGTTCGCGCTCCTGATGATCGCGACGCGCGCCGTGCGCGGCACATCCGATCTCGTGCTCGTCACCGGCCAGACGGTCGGGGCGCTCATCCTCGGCATCGTCATGGCGCCGATCGGCTGGGTCGCGCCGACGGCGCTCGATTTCGCGCTGCTCGGGTTCCTGGGTGCGGTCGCGATGTTCGCGCATCTTTGCGTCAACCGCTCGCTCAAGCTTGCGCCGGCGAGCGTGGTCGTTCCCTATCAATACACGTTCATCCTGTGGGCGATCGTGTTCGGTTATCTGGTGTTCGGCGATGTGCCCGACGCGATGCTGCTCACGGGCGCGCTGATCATCGTCGCCGCCGGCATTTTCATTTTCCGCCGCGAGCAGGCGCGCGCGGTGCAGAACGATGCGGGAATTCCGCCGCCGGCGGCTTAAGTTGAGATGAGCGTCACGGTCGCCCGCTTGCGACTTTCGGCATGCTGCTCTGGCCCCAGGCGCGCAGCGAAGCCCAGGTCCTGCGCTCGAGCCGGAACTGATCGACCGGCGTCGAGGCGCCGAGCGAGCGGATGCGGCCGAGTGCGACACCCGTCCACTGGAAGCCGCACTTCTCGAGCACGCGCCGCGAGGCCGGATTGGTGACGCGGCAGTTGGCGGCGATCGCGTCGAGATCGCTCGTCGTGCTGAAGATGTGGTCGATCATGGCGCGCGCGGCCTCGGTGGCGTAGCCGCGGCCCCAGAACGGCTCGCCGACCCAGTAGCCGATGGTGAGCCCTTCGTCGCGCTCGGTGAAACCGCAAGCGCCGACGAAACCGTCGTCGCCCGCATGGATGCCGAACTTCCAGTGGCGCGTTTCCGCCGGCGGCGTCGCGATCCATTGCGCGGCGTCCTCGATGCCGTAGGGATGCGGAATGAGGAGCGTCATCTCGGCGATCTTGCGGTTGTTGGCGAGCGTTGCGACCGCCTTGGCATCGCCAAGGTTCGGGACGCGCAGGATCAACCGCTCGGTTTCGAGCACGGGGGTGCTCGCAACTTCCGGGGACGGACCGCAATTCATCTGCAGGGCAGACATGACGGGCTCCTTCAAACGTCGAGGGGGAGACGGTTTCCCGTCTCCCCCTTCAAAAATCGGAACCCATTTTGGGCAGCGACTTCACCGGGTTTGACGAGACCGGCGAAGTCCTCAACTTCCTTCGCCGTTTATTCTGCGGCCTCCATCGGGCGTACCGATACGAGAACGCGGTCTTTAGCTTTCGTGCGAAACTCAACTTTGCCTGGGACGAGAGCGAACAGGGTATGGTCCTTGCCCATGCCGACATTGGCGCCCGCATGCACTTTCGTGCCGCGTTGGCGCACAATAATGTTGCCGGCGATGACCTGCTCGCCGCCATAGCGCTTCACGCCGAGCCGGCGACCTGCTGAGTCGCGCCCGTTACGTGAGGAACCGCCTGCTTTTTTGTGTGCCATCGTCGTAAATCCTGAAGTTCTCTTACACTAGTTCCGTGACCCGCGCATTACCAAATTGCGGACGCGCGCTTATGCCTCTGCGGCCTTTTTCTCGGTTTTAGCCTTCGCCGCCTTCGGCTTGCCCGGCGTGCGCTTGCCGGTCGCCTGCTTCGAGGGCTGTTTGCCGTCGGCGAGGATCTCGGTGATCCGCACCATCGTGTAGTCCTGACGGTGACCGCGCTTCCTGCGCGA
This sequence comes from Xanthobacteraceae bacterium, assembly GCA_035555855.1. Lineage (GTDB taxonomy): Bacteria > Pseudomonadota > Alphaproteobacteria > Rhizobiales > Xanthobacteraceae > Palsa-892. Next base: position 19,101 of record DATMGD010000074.1, on the reverse strand, counting down.
ATTTTGCCGGCGGCGCTTCTTGAAGGCGATGACCTTGTCACCGCGCGTGTGCTCGAGCACTTCGGCCGCAACCAGCGCGCCGGAGACGAGCGGGGCGCCGATCGAAGGCTTGTCGCCGCCGAGCACCGTCACCGGGAAGGTGACGATCTCGCCGGGCTTGGCTTCGAGCTTGCCCAATTCAATCGTTTGATCGGCGGCGACCGTGTAGTGCTTGCCGCCTGTCTTGATGACCGCGAACATCTTCGTAATTCCGCTTATGGGGCGAGGGGTGATTTGCCCCCTCAACAAAAGCGCGCGGGCATGGAAACCCGCGCAATTCGCGGGGTTTATGGCGTCGATCCCGCAGGCTGTCAAGATAAAGAAGACAGGCCCGAAGGGCAGGGCCTTGAAAAACATAAGAAAAATTTGACCGAATTGGCGAGAATCTCGAATCCCAGGCTCGAAACCGCGGACCTCGTCCTGAGGAGCAGCGCGGAGCGATGCGTCTCGAAGGACGGGCCGGCTTCCTCCTGCTCGAGACACCAGCCACCCGCCGGCGGCTGGCTCCTCAGCATGAGGGACGGGTTCGATGTCTTGTGCCGCTCGTACCGCTTCTATAAGTAGGTCCGCGCAACCGCCATTTCAGACAAATGCGCCTCGCGGAGAGGTGGCTGAGCGGTTGAAAGCACCGCACTCGAAATGCGGCATACGGGCAACCGTATCGTGGGTTCGAATCCCACCCTCTCCGCCATCTATTCTCATCTTCTTATCCTCGTGCTGCCGCCGCGTGCCGTGGATTATTTCGCCGCGGGTTCCGGCGGCACGATTTTCATCACGAAGGAAGTCGGCTTGTCGGTGGGGCCGAAGGGGCCCGGCACTTTGTTTTTGACCGGCGGCAGGTTTTTGAGGAAGGCGACCATTGCGCGCGTATCTTCGCCGGTCAGATTTGCAAATGCGTGCCACGGCATGATGGGCGCGAGCATGCGGCCGTCGGGGCGCTTGCCTTGCGTGATCGCAGCCGCGATTTCGTCCGCCGACCATTTGCCAAGACCGGTCTCGTCATCGGGCGTGAGATTGGGACCATGGAAAACGCCGAGGCCGGGGACTTCGAAGCCGACTTCCGAGCCGCCGAGGAAGCGCGCCATATCCGGCTTGCCGAAGAAATAGCCCGGCGTGTGGCAATCGTTGCAGTTGCCGAGCGTCACAAGATACTGGCCGCGCTTGAGCTGTGCATCGTTGGCGAAGCTGTCGCCGGAAAACGCGATGATCGCGCATGTAGCGAGGAGAATATGAGGCATCGACCGCAGACATTGTTTGCAGCATCTGGCGATAATGGAGGAGGCGAAGGCAAATTCAGTCATCATTGGCTCCGGGTTCGGTTTGCTATTGCCGGCGGGAGAGCAGGCGGTCGTATTCATCGGCCAGTGCATGCAATGCAGCGGCGCCATTGCCTGTGAACGACGGCCCGTGCATCAGCGCAAGCGTGCGCGGCGACGAGGCCGAGAGCGAACGGATCGTCGTTCCCATCTCGGGATTCAGCGACGAATATTTGAAGAGGCCTTCCGCCACCATCGCCGGTCCCACGATATCGCCGCCGGTCAGCGCCGGGCCGTCGCCGAGTTGCGTGAAGAGATCGCCACATAGAAGCGTACCGGTCGATTCCTCGTACATCACACCGGCGTCCCAGCCGTGCGGCGTATGCGGCGTATCGATATAGCGAACCTTCTTGCCGCGGCCGAGCTCGATGGTTTCGCCGTCCGCAAGCACGCGCGGCACGCGGTCGGCCATATCGTTCAAAGACACCAGGCAGCCGGTCTGGCCATGGGCGACCTGCGCATGCGGCGCGACAGCGAGCCAATCGTTCATGGCGCCGCACTCGTCGGCTTCGTAATGGCCGAAAGCGATCCAGCGGAGGCGTTCGGGCGGAATGAGACGGCTCAGCGCAGCAAGCTTGAGCGGAAACATCCGGCGAAGGCCGGTGTGAAACAGCAGCGGCTCGTCGCCCAGAATGAGAAACTGATTGAAGGTGAAGCCGGCCGGCGGTGCGATGTCGGGCACGTAAGTCGAGAGGCGATAAATGCCATCGGCGATTTCAGCGATTTTGGTTTCCATTGGATTTCTCCAGGAGGTTCGGTGAAACGACTTCCGCGATGAGACTCAATGCTTGCTTTTCTTCGAAACCCTTCGCGCCGATGCAGGGCGCTTGCCGGAAGATGCGCCGCGCGTTTCCGTCATTGCGGCTTCAACCAGCGCGCGGATCGCCCATTGCTTGACCTTGCGGGCTTCCATGTCGCTGAGCTGCAATACGTCCTTGGTCACGACCATTCCTTCGGGGCCGATAATCAAGGCGAGCGCGTTGCCGAGGGTTTTTAACCTCTCCGCGCTGAAACGGTCGCGTGCGGGCGCGAGCGCCGCCTCGATCAAGGGCAGGCGGCGATTCTGGCGGACGGGAATTTCTCCTTCGCGAGTTTCCCGCGCGGGCTGCTGAAGCGTGTGCACCAGCATCATGCGCAGCGCGGGTTCATTCGCGAGCACGACATCATGAAGGGCGCTGTCGACCCGTTGCGAGCGGGAGACAGGGTCGATGTCGGAAGCGCCACGGAATAATTCATCGGCGCGAGGCGTCAAGATATCGAACGACGATTCGACGAGAAGCGCTTCGACATTCGGGAAGTAGCGATAGGCCGTCGCGCGCGATACGAGCGCTTCCTCGGCGATTTCTTCGAGGCTCGGATTGCGGCCTTGCTTAACAAGGCGCGCTGCGGCGTCGAGGAGATCCTTGCGCGTGCGGCTTTTCTGGTTCGGGCGGCCGATCGCTTCGTCCATTGCATCAACCTTATTGGATTAGTCTTGCGGCAATTGCTTCAGGATCGCGGCAAAATCCATCCAGACATTCTCGCGCTGGATTTCTCCGCTGTCGGCGAACTCAATGATGTGAAGGAGGCGAAACTCGAGCGGACGGCCTTTTCCGTCCAGCCCGAAGGGGCGACCCGGCGCCTTACCGCTCCAAAGAGATTCGTCGATCACAAATTTATCGCCATAGAGCCGCCTCACGCATTGCACCTTGCTGTCGGAAAGATCGGCGAACATCGTCTGGTAGAACGCGCGCGCGGCTTCACGCCCGCGGGTCGGCCCGGCGGGCCAACCGATAATATCGTGCTCGGCGTCAGGTGCGAGCGTGGCGAGCACGCCGTCAATGTCGTCGCGTGCTTCAAAGCCGAAATGCTGGTCGATTTTCCGGTCCATCTGCTCGCGGGTCACCTTGTCCTCCGTCCTTTTGACAGCGATTGGGCTCGCCCGGTCCTTAATGAGACAGTTATCTCATGTCAATACGAGAATCTCATAACTGCTCAATGCAGGCCGCAAGGTTTTGCGATCCCATTGGAAGGAAACGGATTTTCTGGCAAGGAACGCTATGCGTCACGGCTCCGTCAATTCAGGAAACACTTTCAATGACGGCCAATAATCCCCTGCTCGACATCCAGACCCCCGCGCTTGTGCTCGACGAGCGCAAGATGATGCGCAACATCGCGCGGCTCAGCGAACGCATGCAAAAGCTCGGCGTTTCGCTGCGGCCGCACATGAAGACGGCGAAATCCGTCGATGTCGCGCGCCGTCAGCTGGAGGGCGGCAACGGGCCTGCGACCGTTTCGACGCTGCGCGAAGCCGAAGTTCTGTTCGCGGCAGGCGTCAAAGACATTCTCTATGCGGTCGGCATCGCGCCGGTGAAGCTAGCACGGGTACTCGCGCTGCGTGCCGCGGGCTGCGATCTCAAGATCATTCTCGACTCCACTGAGCAGGCGGAAGCGGCGGTTGCAGCGGCGCGCGGCGCGCAAATCAAAATTCCGGCGTTGATCGAAATCGACAGCGACGGGCATCGGGGCGGCGTCGCGCCGAACGACGATGCGTTGCTTGCAATCGGCAAAAAACTGCACGCAGAGGGAATGCTCGCGGGTGTCGTGACGCACGCCGGCGAGAGCTACAACGCCGCGGGCCGCGCCGCGCATATCGAATTTGCCGAACGCGAAAGAAACGCCGTCGTCACCGCCGCATCGCGGCTGCGCGCGGCGGGCCTGCCGTGCCCGGTCGTCAGCGTCGGCTCGTCGCCGACGGCGCATGCGGCGCAGAATCTCGATGGCGTCACCGAAGTGCGCGCCGGGGTTTATGTTTTCTTCGATCTCGTGATGGCCGGGATTGGCGTCTGCGATGTCGATGATATCGCGATCTCGGTGCTTACTTCCGTCATCGGCCATCAGCGCGAGCGCGGCTGGATCCTGATCGATGCCGGATGGATGGCGATGTCGCGCGATCGCGGCACAGCCAATCAAGCCGTCGATCAGGGCTATGGCCTTGTGTGCGACATCGACGGGAAATCAATTCCCGATCTCATCGTCGCGTCGGCCAATCAGGAGCATGGCATCGTCGCGTTGCGCGCAGGCAGCAGCGGTAAACTTCCCGAGCTTCCTGTCGGCACACGCCTGCGCATTCTGCCCAACCATGCCTGCGCGACGGCGGCGCAATTCGACCGTTATCATGTCGTGCCTCAAGCGCAGGGCGCGGCGATGATTCAGTGGAGCCGCTTCAGCGGCTGGTGAATGCGCGCGAAGAGAAGCCCGGCGCAGGGCCGGGCTTCATCGCTTTGCGGTTAGTCGTGGCAGACCGTCTTGATCTGGCCGCGCGCTTCGGTTTCCGTCGTATAGGCATGGTTGCCGATCACCACCGTGGTGCTCGTCGCGGCCGGGCGCTCGCGCACGACGTGGCATTCCTTCGCACCCTTGTCGCGTACGATGTAGTAGCTGTCGGCGTAAGCGGCGGTGACGCCGAATGAAGCAAGCATGACAGTTGCGGCGATGAGTTTTTTCATGGGCCCTCCGTATCGGTTGATGATGCAAGTTCCATCGCATCGGCGTGATGCATGGGCGAACGTGCATCAAGATGAATTCGTTCCCGACGGAACCTGAAATTTCATATCGAGATGGCTGCACGATCACGGGCTCTTTGCCGCCGTACCCCTGTGAAATGAAACCGCGCTGGCGCTTGTGCGGACGCGCGGTCGCGAACCTATCGCTCACGCGCCGTGACTTTCGCGAGCGGCGTGCAGGAAAGAAAAACGGCGTGCGTGTCATTCCCGATGCGGCGATCGCTCCAGCGCAACAGCTTCCGAAAATTATGCGGAAGCCACCTAAGGTGCTCGACGCTGCGCTCGATGACATCGCGGCGCGTCATGGCGAGGAAACCGCTGCTTTCGTCGCGATGCAGCTCGAATATCCAGGCGAACAATCGCGATTTACCGAACGGTAAGAAACCCGGCGGACGATCCGCGCTTTCGCCACCGGGAAGCGCATGTCAAATATCGTCCGATTTTCCGATAGGAAGCCGCAGCCCGTGCCGCGCTGGGGCGGCGTCAAACATCGCGAGGTTCGCTTCGGCGCGCCGGTAATCTCGGCGTTCGTGTGGGCGCTGATCGTTGCCGTTGCCGCCGGCCTCTATCAGTTCAAGGACGAAGCCTTCGCGCGTTTCGCGGGCGGCGCGAAACCCGCCGTGCAGGGCGGCTCGTTGCGGGCGGCGTTCTCGCTCTGCAATGGCGCGAGCCGGATCAATTGCGTCGTCGATGGCGATACCTTCTGGTTCAAGGGCGAGAAAATCCGCATCGCCGATATCGACGCGCCGGAGATCAGTCCGCCGCGCTGTTCGCGCGAGGCGGAGCTTGGCGAGGCCGCCAAGCGGCGGCTGCTCGCGCTTCTGAACGGCGGGGAGTTCACGCTCGAGCGCGGCTGGCGCGACGAAGACCGCTATGGCCGCAAGCTGCGCACGGTGACGCGCGACAGCGTTTCCCTCGGCGGTCAGCTCGTCACTGAGGGACTGGCGCGGCGCTGGGACGGCGCGCGGCGGCCATGGTGCGGGTAAAGAGAGCCGCTTGTAAGACGAAATTCCGTCCGATAAATTTCACCGGTTCATTTCGCGCGACGGTTCGCGTTACTCTTCTTCATTCTTGCGGTGGGGATTGCCTGCATGACTGCCGTTAATGTTGCGCTCGGCTCGTTCATCGTCATCCTCGTTGGCATTTGTTTCGGCATATTCTTGCGGATGAACCTGCCGCAGCGCTATCTGAGCGATAAAACGGGCGAGACGGTAAAGCTTTCGGCGGGCGTGATCGCGACGCTCGCGGCGCTCACGCTCGGCCTCCTGATCGCTTCGGCCAAGACCTCATATGACACGCGCGTCAGCGAGGTGCGAAAAATGGTGGCGGGACTGTTGCTGAGCGATCGTCTGCTCGTACTTTACGGTCCTGAAACGCAGGATGCTCGGATCAAGCTCCGCCAAATGGTGGGACCGGTCGCCGATCAGATTTGGGCCGAAAATGCAGTCAGCGGGCCGAAGCGTTTCGAGGCGGCTACAGAAACCGAAGATTATGTGAACGCGATCTATATCCTGAAACCGCAAACGGAAATCCAGCGCAGTCTGCGCGAACGCGTGGTGCAAGCGACGCTCGGACTTGCCAATGCCCGACTGGATTTGTTCTCCCAACTCAACACCTTGTTGCCAATACCATTGCTTGCGGTGCTGGCATTCTGGTTCGCGGTGCTGTTTGCAGCCTACAGCATGTATGCGGAGATCAATGCCGTCTCGCTTGTGGCGCTTACGATCTGCGCGGCGTCGGTCGCAGGCGCGATGTTTTTGTTGTTCCAGATGAACAGTCCGTTCTCGGGATTGATGAGCATTCCAAAGATCGATTTCGCCGCGCTGCTGCCGCCGCTTTAGAGGCCGGACGTCAGAAGCTAGACGTCATCCTCGCCGGCCGGGCCGCCTTCGCCTTCCCATTTGTTGATGGCGCGCACGTCGCGGCGGTTGAATTTCAGCCGCACGCCGATGCCGCCGCCATTCTCGGCGATGAAGACAGCGCCGCCCTCGGTCAGCGCATGTTCGAGCCGCTGCTTTTCGGCGGCGCCGGGATCGCGGCCTTCACGTTCGAAAGCAGCGATGGCCTGAACGCTGACGCCGGAAAGTTTTGCGATTTGCTCGCGCGGCAACTCGATAAGGGCGCGCGCGGCGCGGCATTGCGGTCCGGTAATGGCCATTTCACACCCCCGTGGCTGCACGACACCGAAGTATAGCGTCGCGGGCCACGGGGCGGAAAGTGCGGGTCTGCGTCAGACGACGCCGAGCGCCTGCATGGCTTCGGCGACGCGGATGAAGCCCGCGATGTTGGCGCCGAGCACGTAGTTGCCCGGTGCGCCGTATTTGTCGGCGGTCGCCGCGCAATCGTCGTGGATGTTGTGCATGATCCTGGCGAGACGGGCTTCGGTCGCATCGAACGACCACGAGTCGCGCGAGGCGTTCTGTTGCATCTCGAGTGCGCTCGTCGCGACGCCGCCGGCATTGGCCGCCTTGCCCGGCGCGAACAAAATTTTAGCTTCGCTGAAGACGCGCACGGCGTCCGGCGTCGAAGGCATGTTGGCGCCTTCGCCAACCGCGATCACGCCGTTCTTCACCAGCTTGCGGGCATCGTCGGCGTTGAGCTCGTTCTGCGTTGCGGACGGCATCGCGACATCGGCCGGCACTTCCCAGACGCGGCCGCCTTCGACATAGATCGCATCCTTGCCGCGTGCCTTGGCGTAATCGGCGACGCGGCCGCGGCGGCGTTCCTTGATCTCCTTGAGAAGCGCGAGGTCGATGCCTTTTTCGTCCACGACATAGCCGTTCGAGTCGGAGCAGGCGATGACGCGTCCGCCGAGTTCCTGCACCTTCTCGATGGTGTAGACCGCGACGTTGCCGGCGCCCGAGACGATGACCTTCTTGCCGTCGAAGCTCTGCTTGCGGGTGCCGAGCATGCGCTCGACAAAATAAGTGTTGCCATAGCCGGTCGCTTCGGTGCGCACGCGCGAGCCGCCCCAGGCGAGGCCCTTGCCGGTCAGCACGCCCGACTCGTAGCGGTTGGTGATGCGCTTGTACTGGCCGAACATGTAGCCGATCTCGCGCTGGCCGACGCCGACATCGCCGGCCGGCACGTCGGTGTATTCGCCGAGATGGCGATGCAATTCGAGCATGAACGACTGGCAGAAGCGCATGATCTCGCGCTCGCTGCGGCCCTTGGGGTCGAAGTCCGAGCCGCCCTTGCCGCCGCCGATCGGCATGCCGGTCAGCGCGTTCTTGAAGGTCTGCTCGAAGCCGAGGAACTTGATGGTGCCGAGATAGACGCTCGGGTGGAAGCGCAGGCCGCCCTTGTAGGGCCCTAGCGCCGAATTGAACTGCACGCGGAAGCCGCGGTTGATGTGCACCTCGCCTTTGTCGTCGATCCAGGGCACGCGGAAGATGATCTGGCGCTCGGGCTCGCAGATGCGCTCGATCAGCGCGGCGTCGGCGTAGTGCGGATGCTTGGCGATGACGGCGCCGAGGCTGTCGAGCACTTCACGGACGGCTTGGTGAAATTCGGCTTCGCCGGGGTTGCGGCGCAGGACTTCGGCAAAGATCGGTTCGAGCTTTTCATCAAGCATCATAGGTCTCGGGGTTTTGAGCGCACTTAGAGCGCACACGGGGCGCGGCATCGCGGGCCGCTATCCGGTTGGCTTTCTGGCGTGGCTCCGGGTGAGAAAGGTCAAAGATTGGGCAGGGGCCCAGCGGAAATTTCTGCCTATTTCGTAGCCATTCTCAAACCCTGAAGTAAAGGGGTACCGGAATATTTCACCCCATCGCGGGATGCATAGCCGCCATTCGGGCTGACCGGGTGTTAGGGAAAAATTAGATGACATATCATCTATTGATATAGCAACTAATGAGGCGACGATGCCGCTCCATCCTGAAACCGGCCGCTTCGGCACGCTCCTTTCGCAGACGGCGCGCGCCTGGCGCCGTGCGGTCGATCAACGGCTGCAACCCTTCGGCCTGACGGAAGCAACCTGGCTGCCGCTGATCCGCCTCGCGCGGGCCCGTACGCCCATGCGGCAGAAAGATCTTGCGGCATCGCTTTCGCTCGACGGCTCGTCGGTGGTGCGGCTTCTCGACAATCTCGAGAAGGCTTCGCTCATCGAGCGGCGCGAGGACGGCAGCGACCGCCGCGCGAAGGCGATCGTGCTGACGCGCCAGGGCAGGGCGATCGTCGAACGGGTCGAGAAGATGGCCCGCCAAGTGCGCGAGCAGACGCTCGGCACGATGACGCCGCAGGAAGTCGAGACGGCGATGCGCGTCCTCGATCAGATTTGCCACGCCCTTGCCGCGGAAGAACTGGTGCCGGCATGACGCGTCCGCTCTCGGCGCGAGAACTCGCCGCCGCCAAATCGAACAAGCTCAACAAGCCCGATGCCGCGCCGCGCGCGCCGCTGTGGCTGCTCGCGCTCGTCGTGTTCTCCGCGACCTTCGCGATGCATATTTTCGTGCCGGCGCTGCCGCACGCTGCCAACGAACTTCACGCCGGCATCCCGGCGATGCAACTCACGATCAGTCTCTACATTCTCGGGCTCGCGGTCGGGCAACTCGTCTATGGCCCGATTGCCGACCGGTTCGGGCGGCGCTCGACGCTGATCGGCGGGCTGTTGCTTTACACCGTTGCCGGTCTTGCGGCGGCCTTGGTGCCGAACGTGCATGCGCTGATCGCGGCGCGATTGTTCCAGGCGTTCGGCGGCTGCGCCGGCATGGTGATCGGCCGCGCCATCGTTCGCGATACGGCACCGCCCAATGAGACGGCGCGGCGTCTCGCGCTGATGAACCTGATGGTGACGGTGGGCCCGGCGCTCGCGCCGCTCGCCGGCGGCGCGCTCGCGGTGTTCGTGAGCTGGCGCTCGATCTTCGTGCTGCTGGCGATTCTTGGCCTCGCCAATCTCTTGTTCGTCTGGCTGCTGCTGTCGGAAACCGGCGGCAAGGGCCTAAGCTCGAATTTCTCGACACTCGCCAAGCATTACCGGCATCTCGTCGCTTCGCCGGCTTTTGTCGGTTACGCGATTGGCGGCGGCTGCGCGACGACATCTTCCTATGCGTTTGTCGCGACCGCGCCGTTCATTTTCGTCAACGATCTCGGCCGCCCGGTGCACGAGGTCGGCCTTTACATCGCGGGGCTCATCACCGGCATCTGGATCGGCAGCCTGCTGACGAGCCGCCTGATCTCAAAGATTTCGGCAAAGCGGCTCCTGATCGGCTCGAACCTCGTGAGCATCGCGGGCGCGGCGGTGTTTCTCGCCGCGGTGCTGACGCACATGCTTTCGGTGCCGCTGGTGATGATTTCGATGTTTGTCTTCACGTTAGGCGTCGGCATCGCGGCGCCGGTGGCGCTGGCACAGGCGGTGAGCGTCAACCCGCATGTCATCGGCTCGGCGTCGGGGCTTTATGGTTTTGCCCAGATGGCGGTCGGCGCGCTCTGCACGGCGCTCGCGGGTATCGGCGGCCATCCTGCACTCGCAACCGGAATCGTGCTGATGGGCGCGGGCATCATCGCGCAGATTTCATTCGCGGTCGCCGTGCGCTGGCATCCGAAACAGCCGACGGCCAAGGACGTCGGCAAGGCCGATGCTGTGGTCTGAGCATCAGGCCGGTTGCGAGACGCTGCCGTAACGCTCGCGAAATTCGCGGAACGAAATCAGCCGCCGTTCGATCTCGTCCCACAGCGTAAGGCGTACCGTGCAGAAACTCTCGGTGAGCGTGATGCGGCCGATCTTCTTCAGTTCGGGAAAATCGTTGAGCACGTTCGACAGCCGGTAGAACGGAATTTTGCTCGAGAGATGGTGCACATGGTGGATGCCGATATTGGCCGAGAACCAGCGCAGCACGGCGGGCAGATCGTAATAGGAGCTGCCGTGCAGCGCAGCCTGCTGGTGGTTCCAGTTTTCGCGCTTCGCCCACCAGGTATCCTCGAACTGGTGCTGGACGTAGAACAGCCAGACGCCGATCGACGCCGCGAGCAGCACGATCGGCAGATAGACGAGAAGGAACGACTGGAAGCCGGTCAGCCAGATCATCAGGCCGACGACAAATGCGATGCCGGCATTGGTCGCCATCGTGCTCGCCCATGGTCGCCAGCCATTGCTCCACATCATGCCGACCGGCAGGCGATATTGCAGGAAGAACAAGTAAGCGGGACCGATCGCGAACAGAAACAGCGGATTGCGATAGATACGATAGAACAACCGGCGCCAGCGCGGCATGTCGAGATATTCGCTGACCGTGTAGGTCTCGATGTCGCCCATGCCGCGCAGTTCGAGATTGCCGGAATGCGCATGATGCACGGCGTGGGTCTGCCGCCAGAAATCGTAGGGCGTCAGCGTGAAGATGCCGATGATGCGGCCGACCCAGTCGTTCGCCTGCTTGCCGCGAAAGAACGAGCCATGGCCGCAGTCATGCTGGATCATGAACAGCCGGACCATGAAGCCGGCGGCCGGGATAATCAGCACCAGCGCGTACCAGTGGCCGAAATGCACGGCGATCAGGATCACCGCCCATAGCAGCACAAGCGGCACGACGGTGATGACGATTTCAAAAATGCTGCGCGCGCCGTTCGGCTCGCGGTAGCGTGCAAGCGTCTGCATCCAGGCACGCGCATCCTGGACGCTGGAAACGGTTCTGGATTGCTGCGGCAAGTCTTGCGGCATTTGCTTTGGCTCTTGATCTTCCCGGCCCCCTTGGCTCCACGCCAAAGAATCATGCCGCATCGTAAGGCCTGCGCGAGGCGCGCGAAAAGTTTTTTGCATGTGTTGGTATCCGATTATGTGCCGTATCCGGCTACCCGGCGCGCAGCGCCTCGTCGCGGGCGCTTGCGGCAAGCCATTCTTCTTCAAGCTTTGCGAGGTTTAGCGCGCTATCGCTGCGCGTTTTGCCGAGGCTTGCTGCCTTCGCTGGGTTTTCCGCGTGCAGGGAAGCATCGGCGAGCGTCTTATCGAGTTTTTCGATTTCACGTTCGAATTTTTCAATCTCCGCCTCGAGCGCCTTGAGACGCTTCTTGAGCGTCTTCAGTTCCGCCCGCTCGGCTTCGCTGCGCTCCGAATGCTTCTTCGCTTCCTTCGGCTTGTCGCCCTTGCCGTTCATGCGCGAGGCGCCGGCGCGGCCGAGTACCTCGCGGCGATACTGGTCGAGATCACCGTCATAGGGCTTCACCGTGCCGTCGGCGACGAGCCATAGCCGCTCGGCGCAGGCGTCGAGCAAATGCCGGTCGTGGCTGACGAGCACGACCGCGCCGGGAAAATCGTTGACGGCCGAAATCAGCGCGGCGCGTGCTTCGATGTCGAGATGGTTGGTGGGCTCGTCGAGGATCAGCATGTGCGGGCCGTGAAAGGCGGCGAGGCCCAGCAGGAGCCGCGCCTTCTCGCCGCCGGAGAGCTGCGCGACTTTGGTGTCGGCTGCTGCTGCCGAAAAGCCCATCTCGGCGGCGCGGGCGCGGACTTTCGCTTCCGGCGCGTCGGGCATCAAGCGGCGCGCGTGATCGTAAGGGCTCTCGTCGGCGTGCAGCTCGTCGAGCTGATGCTGCGCGAGATAGGCGATCTCGAGCTTGCTTGCGCGTACGAGATTGCCGGACTGCGGCTTGAGGCGATCGGCGAGCAGTTTCGAGAATGTCGACTTGCCGTTGCCGTTCGGCCCGAGAAGGGCGATGCGGTCGTCCTCGTCGATGCGAAGATCGAGCTTCTTCAGAATGGGCTTGTCCGGCTCGTAGCCGACGGCAACCTCGTCGAGCACGATGATCGGTGGCGAGAGCAGCCTCTCGGGCGCGCGGATCGAAATCGCCGCGCGTGCTTCCTCGACCTGGGCCGCGAGCGGCTCCATCTTGGCGAGCGCCTTGATGCGCGACTGTGCCTGGCGCGCTTTCGAAGCCTTGGCGCGGAAGCGTTCGACGAAAGCTTCCATATGCGCGCGCTCGGCTTCCTGCCGCTTTCTAGCTTTCTGCTCGACGATCAATTGCTCGCGGCGCTGGCGGTCGAACTGCGAGAAGCCGCCGCGGTAGAGCTTCAGCTTCTTCTGGTCAAGGTGAAGAATGAAATCGACCGAAGTATCGAGCAGATCGCGGTCATGCGAGATCAGGATCACGGTGTGCGGATATTTCGCGAGATAATCCTGAAACCACAGCGTGCCTTCGAGATCGAGATAGTTGGTCGGCTCGTCGAGCAAGAGAAGATCGGGCTCCGAAAACAAAAGCGCGGCGAGCGCGACGCGCATGCGCCAGCCGCCGGAAAACTCGGCGCAGGCGCGGGCCTGCGCTTCCTCGGAGAAACCAAGACCGGCGAGAATCTTCGCCGCGCGGGCGGGCGCCGAATGCGCGTCGATTTCGACCAGCCGGTTTTCGACCTCGGCGATGCGCATCGGATCGCTCACCGTCTCGCGCTCCTGCATCAGGGCTTCGCGCTCGGTATCGGCTTTCAGCACCATCTCGAGCAGCGTTTCGGGCCCGGCCGGGGCTTCCTGCGCGACGCGGCCCACTCTTGCCCGTGACGGGACACGGATCGCGCCGGTCTCGATGTCGATCTCGTTGAGGATGGCGCGGAATAGCGTCGTCTTGCCGGTGCCGTTCCTGCCGACGACACCGACGCGCGCGCGTTCGGGAATCGCCGCGGAGGCGTGATCCAGCAATAATTTTCCGGCGATGCGGAGCGAAACGTCTTCGAGCACGATCATGGCGCGCGGGTTGTCGCAAGCCGATGCGTGCGGCGCAATAGCGGCCTTCACAAAAAATTAACCAAGCGAGCCCGCACGGCGATTGATCCCGCATGGTTTCCGGAAACTTAAGGAGTTTCCGCGACACTTCTTCCGGTAATTCGTGGCGTTGGAGGGCGGGTCGTGAAGCGTATTTTTATTTTCGCTTTTTTTGCCTTGCTGATCCCGCACGGCGCACAGGCCGCTGATTACGATGGGCCGCCGCTCTATCCGCCGGAGCTTTATGAGTTGCGGCCGTCGCTGGAGATCGATGTCGGCGTTCGCTACTGGTATTCGACCGGCAAGACGCAGATGCGTCTCTTCGACAGCACCGGTTCGATTCCGGTATCGCGGCTCACTTGGGACGATCAGACCGGCCACTCGGGCGAAGGCTATTTCAACATCCGGCAGAGCGACTATTTCCTGAAGGGCTATATCGGCGCCGGCGTTCTCACGAGCGGGAAACTGAAGGACGAGGATTTTCCGCTGCTGCCGGATTTCCCGACCTATTCCTCGACGAACGGCAGCAGCAAGGATGGCGATCTGCGCTATCTCAGCATCGATTTCGGCTACTACCTGCTGAATTCTTCCAGCGCAAAGCTCGGCGGCTTCGTCGGCTATCACTACGACAGCGAGAAAATGAACGCTTATGGCTGTACACAGACCGCGGGCAATCCCGATGTCTGCGTGCCGTCGATTTCGGGTTCGGTGAAGGTCATTACGCAATCGTATCGCTGGTCGTCGGTGCGCCTCGGCATCGCGGGCGAAGTCGAGCTGCTGCCGAACCTGAAACTGAGCGGCGACGCGGCGTGGCTTCCCTATACGAGCCTGCGCGGCAGCGACACCCATTGGCTGCGGCTCGGAAGCGGCCCGACCGACTTTACCGGAGCGACGCCGCAGACCGGGAGCGGAACCGGTATGCAGTTCGAGGGTATTGCGACTTACATGTTCACCAACAATGTCACGCTCGGCGTCGGCGGGCGCTATTGGCGCATGGAAGCGCCGAACGCCAAAGCGCATTTCGAGGATTCGACGCTCAATGGCGGACCGCAAGTCGAGAAAGTCAAAATGGACCGCTACGGCGTGTTCGTGCAGCTCGGCGTGAAATACTGAGCAGCGCCGGAAACAAAAAATCCCGCGCGGGTGGCACGGGATTTCTTTGAGCGGGCTGCCTCTTATTTCTTGAATTTCGCAGCAAGCGCCTCGGCGTTCCTCGCCAGGAGGCCGGTATCGGCGCCGACGGCAACGAAGGTCGCGCCGCAATCGAGCCAGCGCCGCGCATTTTCCTCGCTATCGGTCAGAATGCCCGGTGCCTTGCCGGCCTTGGCGATGCGGCGGATCGCGTCGTCGATCACCGGCATGATGTCCTTGTGAGCGCGCTCGCCGAGATAGCCGAGCGAAGCGTGAAGATCGGCGGGACCGATGAAGATGCCGTCGATGCCGTCGAGTTCGGCCATGGCTTCGATGTGGTTGAGCGCCTCGCGCGATTCGACCTGCACCAGCGTGCAGATCTCTTTATGGGCGTTGACGTGATAATTCTTGACGCGGCCGAAGCGCGTCGCGCGCGTAGCGCCTGCAACGCCGCGGAAGCCGGCTTCAGGAAAGCGCGTATAGGCGACGGCGGCTTTGGCGTCTTCCACCGTGTCGACCATCGGGATCAGTAGCGTCTGCGCGCCGGTGTCGAGATAACGCTTGATCGTCGTCTTGTCGTTGACCGGCACGCGCACGATCGGCGTCGTCGGGTAGGGCGCGATGGCCTGAAGCTGCGTAACCACCGTTTCGATATCGACCGGAGTATGCTCGGTGTCGAGCAGCAGCCAGTCGAAGCCCGCGCCGGCCAGAAGCTCTGCGGTGTAGTTCGAGGGAATGCTGCACCACAATCCGATCTGCGGCTTACCGGCGTTGATCGCGGCTTTAAAGGCATTCTTCGGCATTTCCATTGGGCGTTCCTTTCCCCCGTTCTTTCGTGCCATACTGTTCATCACTCCCGTACGTTCATTGCAAGTCGGATCATGAAAAAGAAAACGCCGGAACAACTTCGCAGCCATCGCTGGTTCGGGGCCGAGGATCTTCGCGCTTTCGGGCATCGCTCGCGCGCCAAACAAATGGGCTATGCCCGCGCCGATTTCGCGGGCAAGCCCGTGATCGCGATCGTCAACACCTGGAGCGATCTCAATCCCTGCCACATGCATTTCAGAACGCGCGCCGAGGAAGTGAAGCGCGGCGTCTGGCAGGCGGGCGGCTTTCCGGTCGAACTCCCGGCGCTGTCGCTCGGCGAGACTTATATGAAGCCTTCGACGATGTTCTATCGCAACCTGCTGGCGATGGAGGTCGAGGAACTGCTGCGTTCCAATCCGGTCGATGGCGTCGTGCTGCTCGGCGGCTGCGACAAGACGGTGCCCGCGATGATCATGGGCGCATGCTCGGCGAACTATCCGACGATCTTCATGCCGGCGGGCCCGATGCTGCGCGGCAATTATCGCGGCAATGTGCTGGGCTCGGGCAGCGACAGCTGGAAATACTGGGCGGAATTACGCGCCGGCAACATCACGCAAAATGACTGGGAAGAAGTCGAGGACGGCATCGCGCGGAGCTACGGCACCTGCATGACGATGGGCACGGCCTCGACGATGGCGGCGGTCGCCGAAACGCTTGGCCTCACGCTTCCCAACGCATCGTGCATTCCGGCGGCGGATGCTTCGCACGAAAGGCTGGCGACGGCCTGCGGGCGGCGCATCGTCGAAATGGTCTGGGAAGACCTCAAGCCGCGCGACTTTCTCAACGCGGCCTCGTTCGACAATGCCGTCACGACAGTGATGGCGCTCGGCGGCTCGACGAATGCGATCATCCATCTCGTCGCGATGGCCAACCGCGCCGGCATCGATCTGCCGCTCGATCGCTTCGACGAAATCTCGAAGAAGACGCCGCTTCTGTGCAATCTCCGGCCGTCGGGCAAATACCTGATGGAAGACTTTTATTATGCGGGCGGCCTGCGCGCGCTGTTGACGCGCATTCCCGATCTTCTCGACACCAAGTGCGGCACGGTGACGGGAAAATCGCTCGGCGAGAATATCGCCGGCGCCACGATCAACAACGAGGACGTGATTTTGCCGCGCAACCGGCCGCTCAAGACCGAGGGCGGTGTCGTCGTGCTGCG
Source organism: Xanthobacteraceae bacterium (assembly GCA_035555855.1). GTDB lineage: Bacteria > Pseudomonadota > Alphaproteobacteria > Rhizobiales > Xanthobacteraceae > Palsa-892. Next base: position 2,360 of record DATMGD010000074.1, on the reverse strand, counting down.
GGGCAACCTCGCGCCGGACGGCGCGGTCATCAAACAGTCGGCGATGGAAGAGCGTTTTCTCAAGCACACGGGTCCTGCCGTCGTGTTCGAAGATTACAACGATCTCGCGAAGCGCATCGACGATCCTGATCTTGAAGTCACCGCCGACAGCATTCTGGTGCTCAAGAACGCGGGGCCCTTGGGCGGGCCGGGCATGCCGGAGTGGGGCATGCTGCCGATCCCGAAAAAGCTTCTTCAGCAGGGCGTGCGCGACATGGTGCGCATTTCAGATTCGCGCATGTCCGGCACGAGCTACGGCAGCTGCGTGCTGCATGTCGCGCCGGAAGCCTATATCGGCGGGCCGCTCGCTTTCGTGCAAACCGGCGATCCGATCACGCTCGATGTGAAGGCGCGCAAGCTCGACCTCGATGTGCCGGAGGCGGAACTCAAAGCGCGCCGCGCGAAGTGGAAATCGCCGCCGCCGCGCTTCGTGCGCGGCTATGGCGTGCTGTTCGCCAATCACGCCTCGCAAGCCGACAAGGGCTGCGATTTCAATTTCCTGGAGGGCACGCAGCCGACGGCAGAGCCCGAGATTCACTAGGCGTTTCGAAGCATGTGAAGAAAGCAAAAGCCCCGCCGTGACGGCGGGGCTTTCGTTAGATGAGCGAGAAGTGCTTAGTGCTTCTTGCCCGAATGCTTGCTCGAGTGCTTGCCCGAATGTTTGCCGGAGTGGCCGTGCTTGCCGCCCGAGTTATGATGCGACTTGCCGCTGTGGTGGTTGTGCTTGCCGTGCCAGCCGTGGCCGCGGCGATAGCGATAGCCGCAGTCGTAGAAACCGGGGCCGTTCCAGCCGTCGAAATAAAAGCAGATAGCGACATTCGATACCGGGCTATCGACAGCAATATTGTTCGCCGTTCCGGGCATTGCGCTGGCGGAACCGGCGGCCGCGAAAAAAGCCGTGATGGCGGCGGCGGTAATCAGAAACTTGGACATCGATCGTTCTCCTCGTTGCAATTCGGGCGATCGGCCGTCGCCGGCCACGCCCTTGTATGGTGCTGATACTAGGCGATGATTAACAAAGCGCCGTGACGCGGGTCACACTTTGCGCAGTCTGCGGAGCAGCGAAGCGGTTGCCGAAGCTGTGAGTGGACAGCGGCGCGCGAATTTCTAAGGTCGCGGCAAATCCATTTCACGCGGGAGTCATTTCATGCAGATCGATCTTTCCGGCAAGCGCGCCGTCGTCACCGGCTCGACGGCCGGCATCGGTTTTGCCATCGCCAAGGGTCTTGCCGGGTCCGGGGCGGAAGTACTGGTCAACGGCCGCAGCGAAACGAGCGTCGAGGCGGCGGTAAAAAAACTCGGCGGCAAGGCGAAGGGTATCGCCGCCGATCTCGGCACGGCGGCGGGCTGCGAGAAATTTCTCGCCGAAGCGGGCGACGCCGACATTCTCGTCAATAATCTCGGCATCTTCGAGCCGAAGCCTTTTGCCGAAATCACTGACGCCGACTGGCTGCGCTTCTTCGAGGTGAACGTGATGAGCGGCATCCGGCTGTCGCGGCACTATCTGCCGAAGATGATGGCGAAGAACTGGGGCCGCATTGTCTTCATCTCCAGCGAATCGGGTCTGAACATTCCGGTCGAGATGGTCCACTACGGCATGACCAAGACGGCGCAGCTCGCGGTGGCGCGCGGCATGGCCGCGACGGCGGCGGGTACCGGCGTCACGGTGAATTCCGTGCTGCCCGGACCGACGCGCTCGGAAGGCGTCGGCGAATTCTTCGGCAAGATGGCGAAGGAGGCCGGCAAGACGCTGGAGGAAATGGAAAAGAGCTTCATTGCCGAGCACCGGCCGTCGTCGATCATCCGGCGCGTCGCGAGCGTCGAGGAAGTCGCCAATATGGTGGTTTACGTCTGCTCGAAGCAGGCGTCGGCGACGACAGGGGCTTCGCTGCGCGTCGATGGCGGCGTGGTGGCGACGATCGCATAAACGCGTAGATCGCCGCTTGACATTTTCACGTTATAGGACTATATTCACTATTGTCTTGATCCACTGAAGCCGGGTTTACCTGGTTTCGGAAAGTATGAGGGGCGTTTCTAGAGGCGTCTTGGAATGCGGATCGGGAGCGGTGGCTTTGTGAGGGTTCGCAGCCTTTGCATCGCGGCCCAAGCTGCGTGTTCCCGGCGAAGATGGCTCTTCGCCACGGGCGCCGGTGACTTCGACCGAGGGCTCATCCGGGTCGTCGGCCGATGTTGAGCGTCAGAAGCGGTGGTTAGCAAAGTCACACCACCGGGGGCCATGCAGAGCAAGCCGATTAAACACCGTGCGCGGGATGCCGGTTACGAGCCGGCGACTGCGGAAGACATTATCCGTGTGCTTTCCT
>DATMGD010000073.1:0-3497 GCA_035555855.1 Xanthobacteraceae bacterium | reverse complement strand
CACCATGATGTTGCGCTGGGTGCGCGGCGCGCAATCGACGAGATAGCGCTCGACCCAGCTGAAGACATCCTTCTTGATCGGGAAGGGCAGGGCCTCGATCAACGCGCTCGCGCGTTCGCCCTTGCAGTCGTAGCCGGGGACATTCTCGCCGGATTTTCGCAGCATGTCGGCGCGCAACGATGCGAGATCGTTGGAGAAGATCTTGCCGGCGACCTGATCGCCGAAAGCGCGTTTGATCAGCGTGCGATCGGCGCGGCTGACGTCGGGCACGGTGTCGGCCGCGGCAGGAAGGATGATGGAGAGGATCGCGAGCCCGCAAAACAATGTGCGCAGCATGTTGCTTCTCCGGCCTGTTCTTCGCCGGACAATGATATGTGCGTCAGCCCGCCATTTTGCGGTTGGCGATTACCATTTGGCGTCTTTTGGCGGTGGCGTTTTCTAGCCGCCCGCCGCCTCGATGACGTCTTCAAAGCTGCGCAGGCCGGGGCGCTGCGCGGTGACGAGCACGGCCATGTTGCCGGGCTTGTGCTGGTTCTTCCACATCTTCATGTGCGCGGCGGGAATGTCGTTCCACGACAGCACTTCGCTCATGCAAGGATCGATGCGGCGGTCGAGCACGAACTGGTTGGCGGCGGATGCCTGCTTCAGGTGCGCGAAGTGCGAGCCCTGCACGCGCTTCTGGCGCATCCAGACATAACGGGCGTCGAACGTGATGTTGAAGCCCGAAGTGCCGGCGCAGAACACGACCATGCCGCCGCGCTTCGCGACAAGACACGAAACCGGGAAGGTTGCTTCGCCGGGATGCTCGAAAACAATATCGACATCGCGCTTGCCGGTGATGTCCCAGATCGCCTTGCCGAACTTGCGGGCTTCTTTCACCCACGCATTGTATTCGTCGGTGTTGACCTTCGGCATCTGGCCCCAGCAGTTGAAATTCTTGCGATTGATGACGCCCCTGGCGCCGAGGCCGAGCACATAATCCTTCTTGTCGTCGTCGGAGATGATGCCGATGGCATGCGCGCCCGAAGCGGCAGCAAGCTGCACGCCGAAAACGCCAAGGCCGCCGGAAGCGCCCCACACGAGAACATTGTCGCCGGGCTTGATGGTGTGCGGCGCGTGGCCGAACAGCATGCGATAGGCGGTCGCGAGCGTCAGCGTGTAGCAGGCCGACTCTTCCCAGGTGAGGTGTTGCGGGCGCGGCATCAACTGGCGCGACTGCACGCGGCAGAATTGCGCGAACGAGCCGTCCGGCGTTTCGTAACCCCAGATGCGTTGCGAGGGCGAGAACATCGGGTCGCCGCCGTTGCATTCCTCGTCGTCGCCGTCGTCCTGATTGCAGTGGACGACGACTTCGTCGCCGACCTTCCAGCGTTTCACCTTCGAGCCGACGGCCCAGACGATGCCGGCGGCATCGGAGCCGGCGATGTGATACGGGCTCTTGTGCACGTCGTGCGGCGAGATCGGCTGGCCGAGCGCGGCCCACACACCGTTGTAGTTGACGCCGGCCGCCATCACGAAAACCAAAACCTCGTCGTCGCCGACCGGCCAGGTCGGCACGACCTCGATCTGCATCGAGGTTTCGGGCGGGCCGTGGCGCTCCTTGCGGATTGTCCAGGCATACATTTTCGCGGGCACATGGCCGAGCGGCGGCACCTCGCCGACCTCATAGAGATCTTTCGGTCCTCTCGGCTTCAATGCCGTGACGGCTGCCATGTCGCGCTCTCCCCATTCGGCGTGGTCTGGTTTTGTAATAAGTCTGCCGCAATTTATATTGCAGCGCAATAAAGATGCGCGGGATGGCCCTGTTTTTAAGCCTTCCGCAAGCGGGATGCGCCAAGACTGGCGGCGCGCCTTCAACGCAGGAACCCATTATGGCGGCCCGGCTCAAGCCTTCTTCCTCGCCGCGCAGCGAGCTTTTCAAGCTCGCCTGTTTCGTCCTGTGCGTGGCGCAGCTCGTTTATCTTGCGGCATCGTTCATGCTGCATGAATGGCTGATCGACGCCGAGGGCCGCGGCATCCCGACCGACTTCATCAATGTGTGGGCGGCGGGCAAGCTCGTGCTGCTCGGCTATCCGGACTGGGCCTATGTCTGGAAGGTCCACAAGGAAATCGAGAACGCCGCCGTCGGCTACACGTTTTCCGGTTACTACGGCTGGCACTATCCGCCGCCGTTTCTCGCCATCGCCGCGGTGCTCGCGCTGTTTCCTTACGCCGCCGCCTATGCGGTCTGGGTCGCGGTGACGCTGCCGGGTTATCTCGTCGCGATCCGCGCCATCGTCGGCGAGAAGATCGGCTGGCTCGTCGCGCTCGCCTTTCCCGCGGTGCTGTCGAACGCCATGGTCGGGCAGAACGGTTTTCTCACCGCTTCGCTTTTCGGCGGCACGCTCTACTTCATGGAAAAGCGCCCGGTGTGGTCGGGCGTGTGCCTCGGCCTTCTCACCTACAAGCCGCAATTCGGCATTCTGTTTCCGCTCGCGCTGATCGCGGGCAAACGCTGGACGGTGTTCGTCACGGCGGCGCTGGTGGCGCTCGCGATGGCGGCGATCTCGACGCTCGCTTTCGGCGTCGCGAGCTGGCAAGCCTTCGTTCACTGGCTGCCGATCACCTCGCAGACATTCCTGTCGGAAGGGCAGGCAACATTCGGCAAGCTGCAAAGTCTTTATGGGTTGGTGCGTGCGAGCGGCGGCAGCGAGACGCTCGGCTGGGTGCTGCAAGGCGTGTTGACCGCGGCGGTCACCGTGACGGTTTGCTTCTACTGGTATCGGCGCGCGCCGTTCGCGTTGCAGGCGGCGCTGCTCACGGCCGCTTCGCTGCTCGCGACGCCTTATCTCTATCTCTATGACACCGTCGTGCTTGCCGTCGCCGTCGCGTTTCTCGTCCGCGTGGCGCTGAAGACCGGGTTTCTGCCCGGCGAGCAGCCCGCTTTGCTCGCGGCGGCGATCCTGATCGTCGCCTATCCGTTTTTCACGGTGCCGCTCGGTTTCGCGGCGATCGTCATTGTCTTCGCGATCATCCTGCGGCGGCTGGTTGTGGCGAAAACTCCCGCCTGATCGGCGTTTCTCCTTCTGTTGCGGGTGAATTCGCCGATTTTCGATGAGACGAAAAGCGGTGCAGCCGCTGCGCTTTTGCACTGGCGGGCGGGCGCGGCTGCGCTATGCTTGCTTCGCTGCAATGCGGAATCGAGCTGTTCCGCGAGGGGCGGGTTCGATTGCGTGCGTGTTGTTTGCGTGAGGACGGGAACGTTCACAATAAGGAGAACATTATGGCGCTCGAAAGTCTTATCGTCCTTCTGATTGTCGGTGCGATCGCCGGCTGGCTCGCGGGCCAGATCGTGCGCGGGTTCGGGTTCGGGCTGGTCGGAAACATCGTCGTCGGCATCGTCGGCGCCGTGGTCGCGGGCTGGCTGTTTCCAAGGCTCGGCATCAATCTCGGCGGCGGCATTATCGGTTCGATCATCGCGGCGGCGATCGGCGCGGTGATCCTGTTGTTTGTGATTG
>DATMGD010000072.1:0-5494 GCA_035555855.1 Xanthobacteraceae bacterium | reverse complement strand
GCATTCTCCTGGCCGCCGGCCGTCCATATTTGCGGTTTCGAGCTCCGATAGAAACCGATGTAGATGTCGTCGCGGTCGTTCGCGACGTGTTTCCGCGTCCGCACATAATGTTCCGTCGTCGTGCTGAGATGCGTGACGCTGAGGCCGTCGAGCAAAACGACTTTCGTTGAAGTGGCGAACGCCTTGTCGTCCGCATGCTTGATCTCAGCCGCGCCGAGCTGCTCCAGCCAGATATCGCACCACAATCGGAAGCGGGCGCGGTCGTCGAGATGGGCGGGAAGCTGATCCGAGGAAAAAACGATCTTCTGCATGTTTGCCGTCAGCCCATTCCGCTTGCACAGCTTTTCATATCATGCAGCGAACGGCCAAACAGGGTAATGCGGCACCGGCACAGGGCTCGAAAAGGGCCGTTTGTGCCATCCAGTGCAAGTCAGGAGCCATCAGGTTCAATCCGATGAAGGCCGCGTAGCCGCGAAGTCACACACCGGCCGAATTTTTCGTGTCGTGCCACGCGATCCAATTCCATTGCCCCGCCGTGCAAGACGCGCGCGGCGGAATCCCGCAAATCAGACCGGGCAAAGAAATATCGGGGGCACTTCAAGCATGAAGAAATTGATCGCCGCAGGCGTCATCGTTCTGGGCGCGACGCTGTCGCCCGCGCTGGCAGGTTCCACTCCGCCATACAGTTGGACGGGATTTTATCTCTCCGGCGGCGGCGGTTACGGGTGGTGGAATGCGAAAAATGAGGAGCTGCCTCCCTTTCAGGGCACCACCGCGCGCAGCAACGGAAACGGCTGGTTCGGCACCGTCGGCGGCGGATACGATTGGCAGCTGGCCGCACCGTGGATTGCCGGCGTCTTCGCCGACGCGCAGTTCGGCGATAACAAAGGCGCGATCCTCGCTCCCTTTCAATTATATTCCGGCAAGATCGAAAACAATGTGAGCTTCGCCGCGGGTCTGCGCGTCGGCTACCTCGTTGCGCCCGATACGCTGCTTTATGCGAACGGCGGCTACAGCCACGCTCACTTCACGGGATCGTACTGGTTCGATACTTTTCTCGTTCCCCTCAGCGTCAAGAGTCAGCAACGGGACGGCTGGTTTATCGGCGGCGGCCTCGAGCACGCGTTCACGGCAGCGCCCGGATGGTCCGCGAAAATCGAATATCGTTTCGCCGAATACGGCCGGAAGGGTGTCGGCTGGTTCTACGAGAACAGCCCGCTTCCCTATCCCGGCGGCAACTCGTTCGATGTCGCGGTGCAAACCGTTTCGCTCTCGCTGGTGTATCGCTTCAAGTGATCTTCGATAGCGAGATCGGCTCCTAAGCCTAACATTCAAACAAAATACAGGAGGCCGCCTTCGGGCGGCCTCTTTTTTTGCGCTCAGCCCTACCGCCGAAGCCCCCGCTACCTCCTGGCCGCAAAACTTCCATGCTAAGCGGCTAGGAACGCATTCAAGGGAGCATTGTCATGATGCGCAAGCTCTTGTTGGCGGCCGTGATGTTCGGACTGGCCTCCGGACCGGCACTCTCACAGAACGCACCAAAAAAAGTCGGCGTCCTCATCAATGGCGGCCCCTCGCCGCTCTACGAATCCATCAAGAAAAACTTTTTGACCGACTTCTCCCGCCTTGGATATGCCGAGAGCGATATCATCATCGAGCCCCGCTTTGCCGAAGGAAGACTGGATCGCCTTCCCGCACTCGCGGCCGAGCTGGCCGCTGCGAACGCCGATGTGATCTTCGCGCTGGGCGGCCCGTCGGCGCGTGCTGCCCAGGGCGCGACCAAAACGATTCCTGTCGTCTTCTCGATCGTTACCGATCCTGTTGCGCTTGGGCTGGTCGCCGCCATGGACAGGCCGGGAGCGAACGTAACCGGCCTTACTAGCCTCGACCGCGAGCAGGCGAAAAAGCAATTCGAGCTACTGAAAGAGATGTTTCCGGACATCAAGCGGGTCGCAATTCTCAGCGACAAGACCATCCCCGGCGGCGACGAACGCGGCTGGGCGCCGATCGATCGCGCCAACGACGCCGCGGCGCGATCCCTCGGCATCGAGCCGCAAATCGTGAAACTGAAAGACGCCTCCGAAATAGAGGATGCATTCGCCGCCATGAAAGACGCAGAGGCCGTTGTCGTGCTCGAAGTGCCGGTGCCGTTCGTCAACCGGAAAATGATAGCCGAACTCGCACGGAAAAATCGTTTGCCCGCTATGTTTCCCGGCGGCCAGTCCGATGCAGGCGGGCTCGTGACTTACGGCACGAGCGTCACCGACACATGGCGGCAGCTCCCCTCCTTCGCCGATAAGATATTCAAGGGCGCGAAGCCTGCCGAGATGCCTGTCGAGGTCAGCGCCAAACGCGAGCTGGTCTTCAACCTGCAAACGGCACAGGAGGTCGGCGTTACGATTGCGCCGGATGCTCTGAAAAAGGCCGACAGGACCATCCAATAACCCGGCCGGCCCATCGCAAGCAAAACACAACCCCGGCAGCAATGCCGGGGTTTTTGTTTGCCCAACTGGCTTCAAACGCGCTGCCGCACCGCAAGTTTTGACGCGCCAGAAAACCGTATAGGCTGGCGCAGCATACTGCGCCGCCCCGCAAAAGAATATTCAAGAGAACATCATGACCCTGACATTTACCGACGCTCTCGGCTATGCCGCTTCGTTTCTTGTCTTGCTCACCTTTTCGATGAAAACAATGGTGCCGCTGCGCGTCGTCGGCATTCTCAGCAATGTGTTTTTCATCAGCTACGGCTACATGATGGGCGCCTACCCCATCCTGATCCTGCATATCATCCTGTTGCCGCTCAACATCTTTCGTTTGCAGCAGATCTTCTCGCTGCTGCGCCGGATCGAAGAGGCATCTCGCACCCAGAGCGAGCCGAAGCTCGACTGGATTCAGTCGATCGCAAAGAACCGCGATATCAAGGCGGGCGAATTCCTTTTCCGCAAGGGCGATACCGCCGATCACATGTTCTATGTCGTGTCAGGCAAATTCCGCGTCGGACAACTCGGCATCGAATTGGACAAGGGCAAGATCATCGGCGAGCTTGGCCTGCTCGCCCCCAGCCACACACGAACGCAAACGGTTGAATGCATCGCCGACGGCGAGGTGCTCGAAATCACCTACGATCGCGTCAAGCAGCTTTACTTTCAAAGCCCCAAATTCGGCTTCTACTTTTTACAGCTCGCGAGCCAGCGCCTGTTCGAAAACCTGGAGCGGCAGGACAAGGAGCTGGCAAGTTATCGGGCGGCGCGCGGCTGACAAAATGCCCCTCACCCTAACCCTCTCCCCGTAAGGACGGGGAGAGGGAAACCGTGCCGCGGCATTAGCGCTCTTAATTTACCGCGCTATCCACGAATTCCTTCTCCCCGCCTGCGGGGAGAAGGTGGTGAGCATCGAACGCCAGTGAGATGCGAACCGGATGAGGGGCAAGCGATGCTAACGCGCACATAGCTCCGCGTAGAGCACCTGCAAGACACCGTCGATATTCTTCAGCACATCCGAATTCCAGAAGCGCAAGACACGATAGCCTTTCGAAGCCAGCACCAGATCGCGCACGCGATCTCTTTCGCTCTCACCGTGCTGCCCGCCGTCAACCTCGATCGCGATATGTTTTTCCCGACAGACGAAGTCGACAACATAGCGGCCGATCTTGCCCTGCCGGATGAACTTAAAGCCGCCGAGCCGACGAGCCCGTAAAGCGAGCCATAATTTCATTTCTGCATCGGTCGAATTCCGCCTGAGCTTGCGTCGGGTCAATGTCTTTTTGCGCTCAGCCTCGCGCATCGCCCCTCACCCTGACCCTCTCCCTGTAAGAACGGCGAGAGGGAAATATTATGCCGCAGCGTTGGTCTTTCCAATTTACACTGCACCATCCGCAATCTCCTTCTCCCCGCTTGTGGGGAGAAAGTGGTGAGCGAAGCGAACCGGATGAGAGGCAAGCCAATTATTTCTTCCCCATCCGGTGCAATTTCAGCACGGCATAGATGTCGCGGTTCACCGGCGTCGGCACGCCGAGTTTCTTGCCAAGCTCGACGACCTTGCCTTGCAGCCAGTCGGTTTCGAGCCGGTTGCCGCGCGCAAGGTCTTCGGCCATCGACGCCTTGTTGCCCGGCGCGCCGGCCATTGCATACCCGATCGCCTTTTCGGCGTGGCCCGCGATCGGAATCCCTTTCTTTACGCCGACCGCTTCGACTTCGCGCATCAGGGATTGCAGCACCGCGAGCGTGTCGGGATCTTCGCGGATTTCGCCGAGCGTCGCGCGCAGGCCGGCAGTCGAACCCGACATGCCGGTGAGGAAAACGAACTTGCGCCACAGATCGGCTTCCGCCTCGCGCGAATAGCGCGCTTTGAATTTCGCGCCCTGCATCTCGTCCACCAGCGATTTCAACCGCGCGTCATCGCGCCCGTCCATGAAGCCGCAGGCGAAAGTCGGCTCCACTGCCTTGTGCAGGATGACGCCGGGAGATTCGATCACCGCCGAAATCTGCGTCGGGCACGCTACAACCACGTCGCCCCCCAGGATCGGCGTCAGCCGGTCAACGCTGTCGATGCCGTTCAACATCGACAGCACGCGCGTATTGGGGCCGACGAGCGGCTTTATCAGCTCGCCCGCCGTCTCGACATCCCACAGTTTGACGGTGAACAGTACGACATCGACGACGCCAATCGTCTTCGGATCGTCGGTGGCGTTGGGTTTTGCGATATGCAGATCGCCGAGCCCGCTCTTGACCTTGAGGCCGTTCTGCCGGAGCGCCGCGAGGTTCGCGCCGCGCGCGACGAAATGCACCTCATGGCCGATCTCAGCGAGCCGCCCGCCGAAATATCCGCCCATCGCTCCCGTCGCCATCACCGCTACGCGCATTGCCTTCTCCCGATTCTGACCGCTTCTTGCTAATTGCTGTCGCGCAATCGGGCGCGTGCGTCAATCGGACCAGCGCAAGGCTGCTATGCGGAGAGCATCGGAATCGAACGCTCACGCGCCATGCCAGGCTATATCTCACACATTCAGCCTTGACATTTCCACGCTATAGGACTATATTCACTATTGTCTTTTCCGTGAGGGGTACGTCTGCAGGCGTGCTTGCGTATGGGAAGGGAGCGGTGGCCGTGAAGGGTTCGCAAACCTGACATGGCGGCCCAAGCTGCGTGTTCCCGGCGAAGATGGCTCTTCGCCACGGGCGCCGGTGACTTCAATCGGGGGCTCATCCGGGTCGTCGGTTGTCGTTGAGCGCCGAAAGCGGTGGCTAGCAAAGTAACGCCACCGGGGGCCACGCGGAGCAAGCCTCAAACACCGTGCGCGGGATGCCGGTTACGAGCCGGCGACTGCGGTGAGTACATATTTCGGTGTGTTTTATTTTTCACACCGAGCCGTGGAGACCGGCAAGTCTCCGGCGTCCCGCGCCGCCCTCATCTTAGTGGGTGGAGTGCTGACGATGATCCGGCAGGAAATTTCCTCGCGCGGTAACGATGACACTTGCCCCAATCACTCAATGGA
>DATMGD010000071.1:0-307660 GCA_035555855.1 Xanthobacteraceae bacterium | reverse complement strand
GATGATCGAGCAGGCGATAGTCAGCCCGATGGCGAGAATAAGTACGATCGTGGCAAGAAGGGCTTTTGATGAGATCGACATCGAATCCCCTCAGTGAGAAAATAAGCAGGCACAGGAGGAAGTTTCCAGCAGTGTCTTGGTGACACCGCCGAAAACCCATTCGCCGACCCGACTTCTTCCATAAGCACCAGCAACGATCAGTCCGGGTTTGAAATTCTTTGCCTGCGATAGAATTTCTTTTGCTGCAGTTTGTTTAGCGGGCCGAACGGCCTTCATTTTGCAGGGAATCCCGTGATGGGCGAGATAATTGCTAACATCGGAAAGAATACCTTCAATTTGCTTCTTGCTCTGTTCATTTTCGCGAACGCCGAGTAGGAGGGTATCTTTCGCTTTCTTGAGATAAGGGAGGGAATCTGCGAGTGCGCGCCGCGACTCACGGCTGTCTTTCCAAGCAATCAGAATCCGATTCAGGGTGACGTTTTTTGAATTATCCGGCACGAATAGAACAGGGCGGCCAGCTTGGAGAATGATAGTCGCTGGATTAAAATGGCTTTCCGCTAATACTTTTGAGTCTGGTCCGAGAACCAGGAGATCGGTTGCACGCAACTGATCGGCAAAGGCTTTCAACGAATAATCGCTGCTGCCGCGCCATTCAATCTTACGTGCTTTACCAAGGACCAGCTCGCTGAATCGTCGCTGACGTTTTGCGAGTTCCTGTTCAACTCGCGCACATTCAAGCTGTAAGAGCCGCTTGCTGACGGGTCCATTCGCGAAAGTCATCGCGGATATATATTCGCAACCTATGCCGCACAATCTTGCGTCCATTGCCTGCGCAAGTGCGCATGCAATTTGCACGCGCTGATCGGAAGACTTTCCCGAAGTTACATAGACGCTGATCGCAGTGGGGTTGTTCATATAGCCATCTAATTACCTCGGAGGTGGTGCGTCTTGACGCAAATCAAGAGCGTCCTATCGGCGATATCGTGATGATGAGGCCTCGAAAGGGCGACCTTGGTTTGCGCTGGATCAAGGCTCAGTGGGTGCCGTGTGCTATTTTTTTAAAAGTGAAGGTGGCAACTATGGCTTATCCTAAGCTTATCGAGCCCGCGCCGGCAGTAGAGGCTGTGCCTACGAAACCTGCGGAAACTTCGACTGAGCCGAAAACGGCATCACTGCAGGGATTGGATCGTTCTCTACATAGCGCAATGGCTGCGTTCACCGGCGGGCTTTCGCCAACTGCACTTGCGGGAGCGTATCTCGATTGGTGGACGCATCTCGCGCTCTCGCCGGGCAAGCAACTTGAGTTGTTGCGGGCTACTGTTGTCGGAGAGATTGAAAATTCCGCTTTCGCGCCCTGCAGCGTGGAAGGTACGGATGCCGGTCCTCGCCCCGTACGAACGAACGGCGATGCGCGCTTTGCTAGCCCGGAATGGAGCGGAGCGCCATTCAGTCTTTACGTGAAGCTATTTCTCTCGGCGGAAAAGTGGTGGGACGTTGCGACGACCGGGGTTCGTGGTGTCAGCAAGCAGCATGAAGAAATGCTTCGTTTTACTGTGCGGCAATTACTCGACATGATCGCACCGTCAAATTTCATACTGACAAATCCACGTGTCATTGACCGCACAATGCAGACCGGTGGCCAGAACCTTGTACGAGGCTGGCACAACATGGTTGACGATATTTCGCGTTACGGAGCGGGCAGGCCACCCGCGGAATCCGGAAAATTCAAGGTCGGTGAAACGGTCGCGATTACGCCGGGTAAGGTTGTCTATCAGAATCGATTGGCTGAAATCATTCAGTACTCTCCCACAACCGAGACGGTGCGGCCCGAGCCGATTGTTATCGTGCCAGCGTGGATCATGAAATATTACATTCTGGATCTTTCGCCGGACAATTCACTCGTGAAGTTTTTGGTCGAGCAGGGTTTCACCGTTTTCATGGTTTCGTGGAAAAATCCCGACGAGAGCGATCGCAATCTTGGCATGGACGATTATCGCCGTGATGGTGTTATGGCGGCGGTCGATGCTGCGATCAAGATTACCGGGGCGCGTAAGGTGCATGCGGTTGGCTATTGCCTTGGTGGCACATTGTTATCGATCGCTGCGGCGGCCATGGCGCGGGATGGAGATCATCGTATCGCGACACTTAGTATGCTCGCGGCGCAGACCGATTTTACCGAAGCGGGGGAACTCAAGCTCTTCATTAATGAGAGCCAAGTCGCGTTTCTCGAAGATATGATGTGGGAGCGCGGTTATCTCGAAGCTTCGCAAATGGCGGGTACCTTTCGAATCCTGCGCTCCAATGATCTGATCTGGTCACGCATCATTCATGATTACCTGATGGGTGAGCGTTCAGCGCCAATGGACATCATGGCTTGGAATGCCGATGCGACCCGAATGCCGTATCGAATGCATTCGGAATATTTACGCGCGCTATTCCTCTATAACGATCTTGCTGAAGGACGCTTCCACGTGGATGGCAGGCCGGTTGCGATTCATGATATTCGCGCACCGATGTTTGCGGTAGGTACAGAGAAAGATCACGTCGCACCGTGGCGGTCCGTCTTCAAATTTCACTTGCTATCGGATTTGGATTTAACGTTCGCTTTGACGAGCGGCGGACATAATGCGGGCATCATCGCTGGTCGGGAGGCGAGCGGGCATCACTATCGAATTGCGCGCCATCGTGACAACGATTGTTATATTGATCCTGACACGTGGTATGCGCGGAACAGCGAGCAGAATGGTTCGTGGTGGCGTCCGTGGGTGCAATGGCTGAATAGCCATTCGGGCGCGGCCGTATCTCCGCCACCTCTTGGCAATAAAGGGGCAGGATACGGACAGCTATCCGATGCGCCTGGAAGTTATGTGTTGTTGAAATGAACATTCATATATTGGGAAATTAGGCGGCTCCAGCGATTAATGCTTAGACTTCAGGCCTGTACTAGTTGAGTTGGGATGAGAGCCTGATCTTGCGGTGCGTGCGACAAGTATTCATGATGACCGCTCTAAGTAGTGGCGACGGCCTGTCGGCTATTCGTAAAAAATGGAATTGATCTTCAATTAATCAGAGCTGCGGATCGCGAAGTTAGAGAGCAGCTATCTTATCCTGAGAGCAGCGGCGCTGGAGCGGTGTACTTGTCTCCTGGCTTTCATATTCCCGAAGTAATTGAACGGGCGCAGCGCCTGTTTAGTATTGGTGACCTTTATTTAAAAAGCGAATGACTGAAGTGCAAAATATATTGGCAGCTATTAGTTGCGCTGTTAAACCCGCTGCCCACTATCGCGACAGCGAATGACAGCCTTTGAATGAATTCCTCTGGAGCAGATTCAGGTTGTCACATTCGGGATCTTTGCGTTCTTTACTCATACGGCTACGCTTGAAGAATGACAGAGGCCGGCTTGCGTACAGTTTCCATATCGAGCAAGGAAGGTATTCCTTATACTGACTCCATGGTGCAAATCCCCGGCGGCACGTTCCGCATGGGATCAGATAAGCACTATCCTGAAGAAGCTCCAGTCCATCGGGTCAGTATTGCTTCCTTCTGGATCGACAGGACGCCGGTCACCAATCGGCAGTTTCGTAAGTTCGTCAACGAGACGGGCTACACAACCTTCGCCGAGATCGCGCCCGACCCGAAAGATTATCCGGGTGCGTTGCCGGAAATGATGAAGGCGGCTTCACTCGTGTTCACGCCGCCGAACCATCCGGTTGATCTTCGCAACTGGAGCCAGTGGTGGAATTTCAAGCCCGGCGCGAATTGGAAACGGCCTTACGGTCCACGCAGTTCGGTTAGCGGTATGGATGATCATCCGGTTGTGCACATCGCTTATCAAGATGCTGAGGCCTATGCGAAATGGGCCGGCAAGGAATTGCCGACCGAAGCCGAGTGGGAGTTTGCTGCGCGTGGCGGCCTTGACGGTGCGGAGTTTGCGTGGGGCGACGAGTTCACGCCGGGCGGCAAGCATTTCGCCAACACATGGCAGGGCTCGTTCCCGTTCGAGAACCTCGAAGCCGACGGTTTTGCGCGCACATCACCTGTGACGGCATTCCCGTCGAACGGTTACGGCGTCTACGACATGATCGGCAATACCTGGGAATGGACTGCTGACTGGTACACGGAGAAACACACCGAAGACGCGAAGAAGGCCTGCTGCATTCCAGAGAATCCGCGCGGCGGCCTTGAGCAGGATAGTTACGACGCCTGTCAGCCCGAGATCAAAATTCCGCGCAAGGTGCTGAAAGGCGGTTCGCATCTATGCGCGCCGAATTACTGCCGGCGCTATCGGCCGGCCGCGCGCCACGCACAGCCCGTCGATACCTCGACGAGTCATGTCGGTTTCCGCTGCGTGCTTCGAGAGCGCGCACCATGACCGCCCGCGAGCCATCCCGCATCGACATGGCTCGCGCTCACTCTCGCTGTGCTGATGATTGCCCCGGGCATCTATTGTACGACTTACGATGGATGTGCAGCGGCGCTTCTGGTCGGACGCCTACGACCGTAATCCAAGATCGGAAAACTCGATAAGGCGCTTGATGAAGCTAAGCGCCGTGAGCGGACCGTTGTCGATATGAAGAACGATTGGGGGAAAGTGTTTCCGGAGCAAAAATAACACTCGTTTGGAGCGGTGCCACCGTTCCGGACCAAACGCTGAGGAGAATGACAATGAAACGGATATGCAGTTTCTTATTGTTGTTTGCGGCTCTTCTCTCGACCATGCCGGGAAGCAATGCTTGGGCACAGGGTACAGTTCCTTCACAGGACAAGCTGTTGAGCGCAGGTGAACTCGATCAATTGGTCGCCCCCATCGCGCTTTATCCAGACCCACTGGTCTCGGAAATTTTGATGGCATCGACTTATCCGCTGGAGGTCGTCGAAGCTGCGAGGTGGGTTGAGAGTAATAAATCGCTCAAAGGGGATGCGCTCAAACAAGCCGCCGATCAACAGCGCTGGGACGACAGTGTGAAGTCATTGGCGGCGACACCCGATGTACTCACGACCATGAGCTCAAAGCTCGATTGGACGCAAAAGCTCGGCGACGCGGTGCTCGCGCAGCAGGCCGATGTGATGGATGCAATTCAGCGGCTGCGCAGCAAGGCTGACGCTAACGGAAAACTGCAGACAACTACGCAGCAGACCGTCAAGAAAACGCGGGAATCCAATCGCGAGTATATTGTCATCGAACCGGCGCAGCCGGATGTAGTGTATGTTCCTTATTACGATCCGGCTGTGGTGTACGGAGCGTGGTCGTATCCCGCTTATCCGCCTTATTACTTTGGTTATCCCGGCTACATTGCAGGCGGCGTAATCGCGACCGGCCTTGCCTTCGGCGCTGGTTTTGCAATCGGAGCCTGGGCCACGCACGATCACTGGTGGGGTGGGAGCTTCGGTTGGGGCAACAACAACATCAACTTCAATCGTCAGATCAACGTCAACAACATCAATAACAATAACTGGCGGCACAATCCCGATCATCGCCATGGCGTGAACTACAATAATGCCAATGTCGCGAAGCAATTCTCGAAAGGCGGCAACGCTAACCGTAATTTCGATTTTCGCGGCAAGGATGGCAAGCAGGTCCTGAACCCAAATAACCGTGGTAAGGGTGGCGAGGCGCGCAATCTTTCCGGCCAGACCAAAAAGAGCGGAAAGAGCACAAAGGCGGGCGGTGGCGGCAAGAAAGCAGGGAGTGGCTCGCATCAGCGCCGCGATGCAGGCAGGCATGCGGGCAGCCGGCCGAACATCAACCGCGGAGGCGGTGGTGGACATGTGGGCCGTTCGGGTGGCGGAATTCATCGCGGAGGAGGTGGTGCCCGTCGCGGTGGAGGTCACCGACGTCGTCACAACGGCAGTTATCAGCAACCGAAGCAACAACAGCAAAAAGAACAACAAAAGCAATAACGGAGCGAAGTTATGAAGCGCATCCATCTCCTGGTAGCGGCCGCCCTGTGCATCACATTGATGCCAGGGCGGGCTTCCGCTCTTGATGTAAAGAAGTTGAAGCCGAACCAGATACGGATTTCTTATCAGGAGCCGACGAATCCCGTGCATCGCGAAGTCGCTGATTTTCTGAAAAAGAAACAGGTGCTGGAGAAGTTCCGCGATCTTCTGAGCGTTATCCGGTTGCCGCGCCCTCTCAAGCTTGAACTCAGAGGCTGCGACGGTGAGTTAAATGCCTGGTACGATCCTGACGAATACACCGTGACTGTTTGTTATGACCTCATTCAGAAAAATCACGACGATCGGCCGAAGGAAACAACTCCCGCCGGGATCACGCAGGAGGACGCTTTTCTGGGACCGGTCACAGAAATTTTTCTACATGAATCGGGTCATGCAGTGTTCGATCTCCTTGAAGTCCCGATCTTTGGACACGAAGAAGATGCGGCCGACCAGTTTGCTGCCTACATCATGCTGAAATTCAACGCGAAAGAAGCGCGTCGTCTCATCGGCGGTGTTGCTTATATGTATGGGCGTGATGCGCAATCGGCGCGGATCACTGACCTCGGTCAGTATGCGGATGAACATGGTCACCCGGCTCAACGCTTCTTTACTTATCTCTGCATGGCTTACGGAGAGGACCCGAAGAATTTTTCGGACGTCCTCGACAAGGGCTGGCTTCCTAAAAATCGCGCCGAGCGATGTGAGGCAGAATATTTTCAAGTCGACTACGCGGTCAAAAAAATGATCACGCCGTATGTCGATCAGAATCTCGTGAAAAGGGTGAAGCAAAAATCCTGGCTGAAAGGAAGAGTTCGTAACGAGAAATAGGGTGTTTCTGTGCGGCAAGCCATCATCGGTAGATGGACGCCAAGACTCGTCGGCTCAGAGCGGCTTGCCGAGGAAGTAGGTCTGCATCCCCGCAGTACCTTTCACGTCGATCAGGCCGCGCTCCACGAGAGAAAACCTGCCGGCAAGAGCCTTCGCAACGCTCTCGCTGATATGCACCTTGCCTGGCTCGCCGTGCGATTCCATGCGGCTCGCGATATTCACGGTGTTGCCCCAGACGTCGAACGAGAATTTGCGCTGACCGATCACGCCGGCGATAGCCGAACCCGTATGTAACCCGATCCGTAGATTGACGGGCGCTCCATCCTCGTCGCGAAAACGGCGCGCTTCTTCGAGCATCGCTAGTGCAAGGTTTGCCGCCGCCTCGGCATGGTCGGAGCGCGGGTCGGGCAGGCCAAAGGCCGCCATATAGGCGTCGCCGATGGTCTTGATCTTCTCGCCGCCCAGTTGCTCGGCAAGTGCGTCGAAGGCGGAGAAGATCGAGTTCAGGAAACGCACGAGTTCGGCTGCCGACTGGCGGTTTGCCATCGGCGTGAAGTCGACAATGTCGGCGAACAGGATTGTCACCGCGTCGACATGGTCGGCGATCATCTGCTCGCCGTTGTTGATGCGATCGACGATCGAGCGCGGCAGGATCGAGAGCAGTAAGTCCTCGTAGCGCGCCTTTTCCTGCTGAATTTCCATCAGCATGTCCTTTTCGCGGTCGCGCAGGGCCTTATTTTCAAGGCTCGCGCCGATCCGGGCATGCAGGAGAGTGCCGTCGACGGGCTTTGCGAGAAAATCGACAGCACCTGCTTCGATGCAACGGATCGCACTGTCGATGTCGTCGAGCGCCGACATCATGATGACTGGGATGTCGCGGGTTTCGGCTTCTTCCTTGAGACGGTGCAGCACGTCGTAGCCGCTGATTTCCGGCATGATGAGGTCGAGGAGGATCAGGTCGAATTTCTCCGCGCCGACCTTTGCTAGCGCCGATCGGCCACCGTCCGCCTCGACCGGCGTGTGGCCCGCGCGGACGAGTTGACGGCTCAAAAGATCGCGGTTGGAGGCATTGTCGTCTACGATCAGAATATGGCCCTTGATCTCGCTACGAACATGGCCGAATGCAACCGAGCGGATGGTACGGGCAGCTTCGATCGCGCCGGGCGATACACTGTTAGTGCCCGGCTGTTCGCGAAAATCCACGAGCGCATCGATCCGTTTCAGCATCCCGTCGGCGGCTGACAGGAGCTTTTTGAGATCGGCGAGGAGCCCGGCATGGCCGTCGCTTTCGGCGTCCTCGGCAAGCATTTCGCCATAACCTTTGATGGCATTGATCGGGGTGCGGAGATCGTGCCGAAGCTCGGCGCGGTTGAATACCGTTTTCTCTTTCGTGTCGTCATGGGTGAGAACGGAGCGGAGCAGCGATTGCAGCGAGCGTCCGGCTACCGCGATGCGTTCAAGATCGGGAAGATAAGTATCGAGCGTCTGCTCGCGTGCTTCCTCGATCAGGATTTCAGCATAGCCCGCAATCGAGGAGGCGGGCGCCATGAATTCCTGCCGCAGATGGGCGAGGAGCGCGCGTTGAATCCGCTGTTCTTCCCCGTCGTCGATCCCGGCGGTCATTTCGCTTCCTTCAACCTGTCTTCGCGGCGAGCAATACCTTGATCTTCTCAAGAAGGCGGGGGAGATCGACGGGCTTGGTGTCGAAATCGTTGCAGCCCGCGGCGATGCATTTTTCCCTGTCCTCGGCCATCGCATGCGCCGTGAGGGCGATCACCGGAATTCCATTCGTCGCCGGGTTCGACTTCACTTTCTCGGTTGCTTCCCAGCCGTTCATGACGGGAAGGCTCATGTCCATGAGAATGAGATCGGGCATTTCGCTCAGGGCCTTCTCGACGCCCTGCTTACCGTCGAGGGCGAACGCGATCTCGAAGCCCTGCCGCGCGAGCCGCCGCGAAAGCATGTCGCGGTTCATTTCGTTGTCCTCGACAATCAGAATTTTCGGCATCTCAAACTCCCCGATTTTTATGCTTGTTCTGTTTTTCTCGCGGCGCCTCGTTCGGCGATCGCGGCGAGCGCATTGCCGATACTGCCGATCGGCTGTGCGCTCTTGCTGAGCACGAGGATGGTGCGCTCGGCCAGGAATATGCGCTCTTTCTCGCTGAGGTCCTTCGCCGTCAGCACTACCACGGGAACGTCATGCCCGTCCTCGCGCTTGCGCATCCGTTCCAGAAACTCGAAACCGTCGATCTCGGGCATCATGAGATCGAGCAGCACGAGAGAGGGCGCGGGATTCTTGTCAAGCCAGTCGAGCGCCGCACGGCCGTTCACTGCCTCGGCGGCGACGAGGCCCACGCCTTCGATCGCTTGACGGATGATGAGACGCACGTCGGGATCGTCGTCGACGACAAGAACGGTCGCCCCGTTGACGTGGGTGAATTGCTTGATGAGGCCGACAAGCCGCGCGCGGTCGATCGGTTTTGTCATGAACTCCGATGCGCCGAGCGAGAAACCGAGGTTCCGGTCGTCTACGATCGTGAGCATGATCACCGGAATGTTTTGCAGCGCGGGCTCCGATTTCATGATGCCGAGCACCGACCAGCCGTCGATCTTCGGCATCATTACGTCGAGCGTAACGATGTCGGGCTGCGACTGTCGCATCATCTTGAGCGCTTCGTCGCCGTCATAGGCGTGAAGGAGGTCATAGCCCTCGCGCGAGAGCGTTGCGGAGAGCACCTCGTGGACTGCCGGATCGTCGTCGACGACGAGGATTTTCATTGATTTCGCGCCGTCGGCGCGGTGCGCGAGCCGGAGCTCGGCTGGCTGCTGCGTGGCGGGCTTCGCCGCCCGGTCGGGCAGGACCATCGTAAAGGTCGATCCTTGCCCCGGCTTGCTCGCAACGTCGATCGTGCCGCCCAGCATGGTGCAAAAATGCCTGGTGATCGTCAGGCCGAGACCGGTGCCGCCAAAGTTTCGCGTCGTCGAGGAATCGGCCTGCGTGAACGACTGGAACAGTTTCGACATCTGTTCGCCGGTCATGCCGATGCCGGTGTCCGAGACGGTAAGGCGGATGCGTTTGATGCCGTCTTCGCCATTCTCGCGCGACAGCGCGAGCTTCACTTCGCCGTCCTTGGTGAATTTTGCGGCGTTGCTGAGAAGATTGATGAGGTTCTGTTTGAGCTTGGTGAGATCGGTGCGGAGCGAGCCGATCTTGGCGGGGCATTCGATGACGAAGCGATTGTTGTTTTTGCCCATCATCGGCTCGACGATGGTTTTCACTTCATCGACGAGCTTCGAGAGGAAGACCTGCTCGAGATAGACGTCCATGCGGCCTGCCTCGATCTTGGAGAGATCGAGGATGTCGTTGATAAGGCCGAGCAGATGCTTGCCTGCGGACTGGATCTTGTTGAGGTCAGAGATGCTCGCGCTGTCGCCGCGATCGTTCGCGTCCTCGACGAGAATTTCGCTGTAACCGATGATGGCGTTGAGCGGCGTTCTCAGTTCGTGGCTCATATTGGCGAGGAAGGCGGATTTTACGCGGCTTGCGGATTCGGCAGATTCTTTCGCCTTCTTGAGCTCTTCCTCGGCGCGGACACGGTCGGTGATGTCGACGAAGCTCGCGCATACGGCTTTTCTGGCATGAAATTCGAGTTCGGCGAGCGAGACCATCGCGCAGCATTCGTTGTTGAGCCGGTCGAAGCGAAATTCCGAACGCTCTCCAGGCTCGCCGCCGAGAATGGCAGCAAGTGCCGCGCCTTTCGTAGGATCGTCGAACAAAGCGGTCGCGGATTTTCCGAGAATATCGCCTGGTTCGCGGCCGACGATCTCGCAGAAGCTGCGATTGAAATGAAGGATCGTCTTGTCCTCGCGGTCAGCGATGACGAGGCCGACAGGAGATGCGGCATCGATTGCGCGGAAGCGCTCTTCATCCTCGCGAAGCTGCCGCTCGGCATGCTTGCGCGCGGTGATGTCGGTGTAGATTGCGATGAAGCCGCCGCCCGGTACCGGGTCACGGCGAACTTCAAGCACCGTTCCGTCGGGGCGCACGCGCTCGAACGAATGCGAAGTATCGAGCACGGCGACGCGCTTCTTTAGCTCGGCTTCGATGTCGGCATTCTTGCCGAACTCGCCGCGTTCGCCGAGATAGCGGATATAATCGTAGAAGGTTTTTTCCGTGCCAAGGAATTCCTCCGGCATGTCGAGGTATTCGACGAAGCGTTCGTTCCAGGTCACGAGCCGATAGTCGGCGTCATACATCGCGACGCCCTGGTTCATGTTTTCGAGCGTCGCGCGGAGGAGCTCGTTTTCCTTTCCGATGGCGGATCGCTTCATCATGATGCGCTTCCAAAAGACGGGACTTTTCGTATCTGTCATGGCCGGCGGCTCGGAGAGTGCAAATAGTCGCGGTTTTCTTTTGTCGGAATTTCAATAGCTTATCGTCAATCACTGAACCAGTGTCATGTCATGATCAAGCCTGGCGTGCTGCATTGCGGAAGCGAGCCGCTTATCAGCGTAGCGATTAGCTCGGGGTGCGGGCTGCTAAACGGGGATATAGTTTGAGTAGCGGCGATCTATTATTTTACTTGCCGCCCCTCCAAGCAGTTTCGAAACCACACTAGCGCGCCGGCAACCAGCCCCACGATTCTCGTGTCTCCGCGAACGGGAGCCGAACATGAAAAAGCTGTTGATGTGAGCCCTGCGCTTTACTAACGCGGGGGCGATTATGACAGCTGCGCCGACAATACATGGCTCGCGCGGAGGCGCCGGCTATTTCCCTTAGAGATCAAACGGCTTGGCCGGCTAACGGATATCCGGTTCTGCTTACCCGAAGATATGTTCGTTTTGCCGCCTCACGCGGCACATATGAATTACGTGCGCACCACGGCTTCGTTGATCCGCCGATATTGACATCCACTTGGAATTCCGGCGGTATACCAGCATGGTATCTGTCGAGACTAGAGATAGCGAGCGGGCCTACGGGGAACTCGTCGAGTTGCTTGTCAGCGGTGCGATTTCCGAAGACCAGTCGCTGTCGGAGCGCAGCCTCGCGGAAAAGCTGAACCTTGGGCGGACCCCTATCCGTGAAGCGATCAAAACCCTGATCCGCGACGGCGTTTTCGAAAGCCACGCCACTCGCGGCACGGTTCTCAAGCCGATGTCGCTCAGCGATTTGCAGGATCTGTATGAGATCCGCTTTGCGATCGAGGGGCTGGCGGCTTTCCTTGCCGCCGAGCGCGGCCAGGTCGAAGAGCTTCAGCCGTACGTTAATTTTTTCGAGCAGACGTTGAAGAAACGATCTTCCTGCGACGTCAGCAAAGTTCACGATCGCGGAATCGATTTTCATTTCGAGATTATTCGTCTCGCCGGCAACCGCAGGCTGCTCGAAATGTATCGGCCGTTCCGATTGAAATTTCGTATTCCGTTCGCGATCGTCGGAAAGAAAAATCCCGAGCGCGTTCTCGCGGCTGTATCGGAGCATCTTGAGATTGCAAACGCGCTCATGGCGCGCAAGGCGGATCTGGCCCGTTCGCTGATCTGCGATCATCTGCAGAAGGGCCTCGATTACCGCACCGGCATGCTGCTGAAACGCAGCAGTTACGTGACGCCGCAAGCGGGTAACAACAAGAAGAAAAGCAAAACCAAAGCTTTGAAATCGAAGACTTAGCAAACGAAACGCTGGGAGCGTTATCATCATGAAGCGTATGTTCATCATGGCCGCGTTGGCCGGCCTCGCCACACTCAATTTCACCGTGGATGCCAGCGCGCAAACGACACTTAGTGCGGTCAAGGCGCGGGATAAGGTGATCTGCGGCGCGAACGGCGGCCGTCCGGGTTTTTCCGGTCTCGACAGCAAGGGCCAGTGGCAGGGAATTGATGTCGATGTCTGCCGGGCAGTCGCGGCTGCGACGGTCGGTGATGCCAACAAGACCCAGTTCGTGAAGGTGACGAGCCAGACGCGCTTCACAGCGTTGCAGACTTCGGAGGTCGACATCCTCACCGCGAATGTCAGCTGGACGCTGAAGCGCGACACAAGCCTCGGCCTCGATTTCGCTCCGCCGATTTTCTATGACGGGCAGGGCCTGATGGTCCGCAAGGACCTCGGCGTCAAAAGCTCGAAAGACCTCGACGGCGCGACGATTTGCGTCGAGCCGGGTTCGACCTCCGAAAAGATGGTGGCCGATATTTTCCGGGCCAATAAGCTTAGCTACAAGCCGGTAGTGATCGAGGACCGTAAGGAGCTGAACAACGCCTTCTTCAACGGACGCTGTGACGTGCATGTCCAGTCTGTTTCGGGGCTCAGTTCGGGACGCGCGACGGCGGCAGCCAATCCGGACGATTACATCATCCTGCCGGAAATCCATGGCAAGGATCCGATGGGGCCGGTTATCCGTCAGGGCGACGCGCAGTGGCGTGATATCGTTACCTGGTCGGTTTACGCGATGATGGCCGCGGAAGAATTCGGCATCACTTCGCAGAATGTAGACGAGATGAAAAAATCGACGAATGCCGATATCGCCCGGCTGCTCGGCTCGACCGACGATCTCGGCAAGACACTCGGTCTCGATAAGGAGTGGGCCTATCGGATCATCAAGCAGGTCGGCAATTACGGCGAGGTGTTCGAGCGCACTCTCGGCAAGGGCTCACCCTTGAAGTTGGATCGCGGCCTTAACAAGCAGTGGAAGGACGGCGGTCTGATCTATGCGCCGCCGTTCAACTAAGCCTCTCGGCTTGGATCGGGTGCGGAAGGTGCGTCGACGGTTACACGCCGTCCGCACCGTCCGTGCACAGTAAAGCCCGGAGGCTCTGGTGTCCGAACAACTGAATGTTGCATCTCGGGAGCGATATTCCAGAGCCCGCCGTTCTCTGTCTTTCAGCGGGCTTTGGAACAATGTCGCGGTGCGCAGCTGGATCTATCAGCTTGTGATTATCGCGGGTGTCATCGGTGTTGGAACCTTTTTGATCGCGAACGCGCAAAATGCGCTGTCGAAGCAGGGCATTTCGACGGGGTTCGGATTTTTGCAGCAGCGGGCGGGCTTCGACATCGGCGAGACGTCGATCGCTTTCAGCTCGAGCGACTCATTTCTGAAAGCTTATGGCGTCGCGGTCATCAACACGCTGAAGGTCGCAGCGGCGTCGATCGTGCTCGCGACGATCGTCGGGGTCGTTGTCGGAATCGGACGGCTGTCGAAAAATCTGCTGCTGAACAAGCTCGCTGCCGGGTATGTCGAAATTTTTCGCAATACACCGCAGCTTCTCCAGTTAATCTTCTGGTACACGATCATCACCAATCTTCCGCGTCCGCGCGATGCGATTTCCATTGGCGGCGTTTTCTTTCTTAGCAACCGCGGGCTTTCGTACCCATGGTTCGAGAGTGCACATTATGCGCTTTTATTTGGAGCCTTCCTCGCCGGCTGCGTCGCCGCGTGGTTTCTTGTGCGATATACGGAGGGGCAGGGCCGCAGGGCGCTCCGTTATGTGGCCTGGATGTTCGCGCTTGGTGCAATTATTGGTCTGCCGGTACTCACGGGATATTTTCTCGGCGACGCCCGTGTGATTTCCGTGCCGAAGTTGCGCGGGTTCAATTTTTTCGGCGGCGCGACGACATCACCGGAATTCCTTGCGCTGCTGTTAGGGCTCGCACTCTATATTGCGGCTTTCATCGCCGAGATTGTCCGCTCCGGTATTCAGTCGGTCGGCCAGGGGCAGATCGAGGCGGCCCGGACGATCGGCCTCAATCGTTTCGATACTTATCGGAAGGTTATTTTCCCGCAGGCCCTGCGCGTCATGGTGCCGCCGGCCGCCGGTCAGTACATCAGCGTCGTGAAGAACAGTTCGCTCGGCGTAGTGGTCGGCTATCCCGAGCTTTTCAGCGTCAACAACACCGTCGTCACGCTCAGTGGCCACACGGTCGAAGCGATCGCGATCATGATGTCGATTTATCTCGCGATTTCTTTCATCATCGCCATGCTGATGAATTTCTATAACCTCTTCGTGCAGATCAAGGAGCGCTGAGATGAGCACTGCTCCTGGCTGCGTCTCACGTGCTGTGGTTACATCGGGTCCGCGCCGTCCGCCGCCGCAGCGCGCGGACAGCGCGATGGCCTGGCTGAAGCGGAATTTCTTCGACGGTATCGGCAATATGCTGATTACCTTCGGTCTGCTCTGGGTCTTGTTCGAAACCGTCCCGAATCTTGTGCGCTGGGCGGTTCTCAATGCGGTTTGGTACACGCCGAACGCCGAAGTTTGTCACGCTGCCGCGGGAGCCTGTTGGGCAATCGTGCCCGAAAAATATCGCGTGATGCTGTTCGGTACGTTCCCTTATGAGGAACATTGGCGCGGCGTGATTGTGATTGCGATCGTGCTTGGACTTTCCGTTATCTCGACCGTTCGCAGGCTGTGGTCGTACTGGTTATTCGTGGCGTGGATCGCTGCGATGGCGGTCGTTTTCGTTTTGATGCTCGGCGGCGTTTTTGGCCTGAAGCCCATCGAAACGCATGAATGGGGAGGTTTGCCGCTCACTCTTATTATGTTTGTTGGGACCGTCGTCGGTGGCCTTCCGGCGGGAGTAATGCTTGCGCTTGGCCGGCGCTCGACGATGCCAGTGATCCGCGCTTTATGCGTCGGCTTCATCGAGATCATACGCGGCCTGCCGCTCGTCACCATTCTGTTCATGGCCTCGCTGATGTTTCCGCTCTTCCTGCCGGAAGGGATGACGATCGACAAATTCATGCGCGCGCAGATTGCCATGGCGATCTTTTTTGCCGCTTATGCCGCCGAAGTCGTACGCGGCGGTTTGCAGGCCATCCCGCGCGGCCAGTACGAAGCGGCCGATACGATCGGTCTTAATTACTGGCAAAAGACGACGCGGATCGTGCTTCCGCAAGTCATGCGGATCGTTCTGCCGTCGATGATGAACGAGATCATTCGCGCATTCAAGAACACGACCTTCATCGGAATTATCGGTTTGTTTGACGTGCTGCGCGCGACCTCGACGGCGATCCAGGATCCGACATGGGTGCGCTACAGCATCGAAGCCTATCTTTCGATCTTTGTTCTTTATTTCGTGCTCTGCTTCGCGATGTCGAAATACAGCGAGCGGGTCGAGTGCGATCTTGCAGTGAGGCGCTGACATGGCCAATCCCAATGGATCGGACAACGGCCGCGAGCCGATCATCGAGTTTCGCGGTGTTCACAAATGGTATGGCGATTTTCATGTCCTCCGGAACATCAATCTCGCCGTCGGTCGGGGCGAGAAAGTGGTAATCTGCGGCCCATCCGGGTCGGGAAAATCGACGGCCATTCGCTGCGTCAATCGGCTCGAGGAGCATCAGGAAGGCGACATCGTAGTCAATGGCATCGAGCTCACGCCCGATGTGCGCCGGATCGAAGCGGTGCGCCGGACCGTCGGAATGGTGTTCCAGAACTTCAATTTATTTCCGCACCTGTCGGTGATGGATAACCTTACGCTCGGGCCCGTGCTGGCGCAGGGCGTCGCAAAGCGCGATGCGGAGGAGCAGGCAGCTGAATTGCTGCGGCGGGTCCGCATCCCGGACCAGGCTTTGAAGTTTCCCGGCCAGCTCTCGGGCGGCCAACAGCAGCGGGTCGCGATCGCTCGCGCGCTGATGCTTCGGCCGCAGGTCATTTTGTTCGACGAGCCGACCTCCGCGCTTGATCCTGAAATGATCCACGAAGTGCTCGACGTCATGACGGAGTTGGCGCAAGCGGGCATGACGATGATCTGCGTCACGCACGAGATGGGATTTGCGCGCAAGGTGGCCGATCTCGTCGTCTTCATGGACGCAGGTGAAATCGTGGAGGCGGCTCCGCCCGAACAGTTCTTCGAAGCGCCGACGAGCGAGCGCACGCGGCTGTTTCTCAGCCAAGTGATTCACTAATCCACCAGCAGGACGCTCGCGGATCTTCCGCGGGTTCGGAATACGATTTTCAGGAAGGGGCTTGATGATGACAGTTGATGCGAAAACACGTGCGACGGACAAGGCTTCGTTCGAACAGTTCCGCCGCGGGTTTCCGGCCCTGCGTGTGCAAACCTATCTGTCGATCTGCGACAAGATGATCCTGCATGATGACGTGCGGGCTGCCATCGATCATTTTCTCGATCACCTTGCCCTCGCTTCGGCCAACCGGGTCGATCACGAAGTTCATGTTGCCTCCGCTCGTGAAAAATTCGCACGCCTCATGAATGTGGCGCCGGCGACCATCGCCGGGATCCGTAACGTTTCCGACGGCACCAATAGCATCGCCTGGGCGATGCCGTGGAAGGAAGGCGAGAACGTCGTTCTGACGTCCGATTCCGAGCATCCCAATAACGTCTATCCCTGGCTGCGCCAGCGCCAGCGCGGGATCGAAGTACGCGTTATTGAACCGCTTGCGAACGGGGCGATCGATATCGACAAGATGGTTGCCGCCATGGACGGGCGTACCCGCGTGGTTACGGCGGCGTCCGCCACGTTCGCGCCAGGGCATCGAACCGATCTGCACAAGCTCGGGGAAGCCGCGAACAAGAATGACGCATTATTGCTTGTCGACGGCGTGCAGACGGCGGGCATCATGCATCATGATTTGTCGGCGGAGCCGGTGGGGGCATTTGCGACGTCGACTTCTAAAGGGCTGCTCGGCCTGTACGGTTTCGGCTTTCTCTATGTTTCGCCAAAATGGATCGACCGGCTTCAGCCGGCCTATCTGTCGCGCTCTTCGGTCATGCAAAAGACTGATGATCATTCGACCATGGGCGGCTTTGACTATGCTTATCAGCCCGACAGTAGGCGCTTTGAGGTCGGCAGTTTCAATCTTGCCGGCGCTTATGCGGTGGACGCCTCGCTGGATATTCTCCTCAATCTCGGCACGGCTGCAATCGAAAAGCGAGTTCTCGGTCTTGCATCTATGCTTCACGCGGGTGCCGCGGCGGCCGGCATCGAGCCGGCAGTGCCCGGCGGCGGTCCGCAGCAGTCCGGCATCCTGACACTCGGAAAGCTTGACGCCGGCGGCCATGGTTTTTCCAGTGATCCCGTGATCGCGCCGCTGTCGAACCATTTGAAGGAGCGCAAGATTGCTCATACGCTTCGGCGCGGGCAACTGCGGTTTGGATTGCATGCCTACAATAATGAAAGTGACATTGAGAATGCCATCGACGCGATCCGCGAAGGCATCGCGATCGCCAAGCGTGCATAGTGAGTAGCGAGCGTGATCGCATCCGCCATCCGGATTGACCTCGTCAGCGACACGGCCACGCGGCCGTGCAAGGCAATGCGCCAGGCAATGGCGGAGGCGGAAGTCGGTGACGAGCAGCGGGGCGAAGATCCTTCGATCAACGCATTGACGGAACGCGTCGCTGATCTCTTGGGGCATGAGCACGCGCTTTTTTTGC
The DNA here is from genome assembly GCA_035555855.1 of Xanthobacteraceae bacterium. Lineage (GTDB taxonomy): Bacteria > Pseudomonadota > Alphaproteobacteria > Rhizobiales > Xanthobacteraceae > Palsa-892. Next base: position 289,505 of record DATMGD010000071.1, on the reverse strand, counting down.
CGTCCGGCACGATGTGCAACCAGGTTGCGATGGCGGTGCATTGCCGGGCGGGTGACGAAGTTTTCGCGGCGTCAAATGCACATATCGTCAATTCGGAAGCCGCCGGTGCGGCGGTATTCGCGCGCAGTGTGATCCGGAATATGCCATCGGCAACCGGGATATTTACACCCGATCAACTTCGGGAGGCCATTCAACCCGATCGGGTGAAGTCGCCGCGTGCCAGCCTCGTCTCGGTCGAACAGACCACCAACCGGGGCGGGGGAGCGGTCTGGCCGCTCGACGTCCTTACCGGGATTGTTCAAGTGGCGCGCGAACATCGGTTGAAACTGCACATGGACGGCGCCCGATTGATGAATGCGGTGGTGGCATCGGGTGTCGATGCCAAAACCTATGCCGCGCCGTTCGACAGCGCCTGGCTCGACATCTCGAAAGGCCTCGGCTGCCCCGTCGGCGGCGTGCTCGCGGGATCCGCGGCTTTCATCGAGGAGGCGAATGTCTGGAAGCACCGCTTCGGCGGCGCCATGCGTCAGGCCGGCATTCTCGCCGCCGCGGGCCTCTACGCGCTCGATCATAATGTCGAGCGGCTCGCCGAGGATCATGCCAATGCCCGCACGTTTGCGGATATTATTGCCGGGCTACCGGGCGTGAAGGTTCTCAATCCGGAAGTGCCGACCAATCTCGTTTTCTTCGATGTTTCGGGAACCGGCAAAACGACAGCCGAGATCGGCAAGCGGTTGAAGGAGCGCCATGTCCGCATCGGTATTGAAAGCCCGTCACAGATGCGCGCCGTCTTTCATCTGGATGTCGATGCCGCGCAGACCAAGGAAGCGGCGCATGCGCTCGCAGCCGCGCTTCAGTAGCCGCATCTTCTCGCTGGCCGCGACGATTTAAAGAACTGCTAGAGATCCGGCTCGTTGAAAGCGCGCATGCGCGCAAAATGCGCGAGCCTGTCCTCCACGACGAAATCCGCACCGATACGATCGACGAGCCGCGGCACCGAATGCCCGATACTGGTGATTTCGCCGACGGCGCGGCCGAAGCTCAGGAGAGCGGCGTTGTTCACGCAGTGGATATTGCGCAGATAAGGCGCGGCGCCCGGATGCTTCTCCAGAAACTCGAAGCCTTTGCCGAGATAAGGATATCGCGCGAGCGTTTCGTTTTTTGCTTCCTCGGCCGGTGTAAAGCGATCTCGCCATAGCGCGATCTCGCCGGCGATATTGGACAGCTCCGGGCGCGCCGACATATCGACGCGATAGCCGGTGCCGGCAATCACACGGTCGAAGGTAAATCGCTTGCCGGCGGCTTCCACGACGATCGCATCGCCTTCCATCCGGGCGGCATCCCAAGGCGCACTGAAGTGCAAATGGAAATTCGGAAAGCGGGTCGCGCGTTGCACCGTCTCGGCAATCGGGCCGGACGACCGCTGCAGGAAATAGCGCATCAGATCCCAGCGATCGTTGTCGGAGAACTCATGGAAATGATTGAGCACGCCGGGGTACGACATGCCCTTGATCCGCGTGATGCGCGCAAGCTCGCTGTGGCGGACAAAAAGATGCGCTTCGCGCGCGCCTAGTTCGATTGCAGTCGCAGCCGCGTCGAATGCCGAAGACGCGGCGCCGAGAACGCCGATCGATAGATCTTTATATGCCGAAAGATCGAAAACGTCGTCGGTGTGAATCCATTTGTCTTTGGGAAGTCCCGCAATCGTATCCGGTATGCTTGGCGCACCCGAGCCGACCATGCCGGTGGCAAGGATGATCTTGCGTGTCGTTTCGCGATGCGACTTGCCGCCCGTGTGAAGGTTCAGCAAAAAGCCGCCGGGCTGCGGCTCGATCGACTGGAGCGTTGTGCCGTTGCGGACTTCGATTCCGGTCGCGGCGCGAAACCACGAAACGTAATCGGCCCAGAGAATAGTGCCGCAACGAAGTATATCGGCGTAGGCCTGCTCGCCGTATTTGGCTTCATACCAGGCGCGCAACGTTAAAGTGTCGAGGCCGAGTTCCGGCCCCGGTAAATGCTTGGGCGAGCGAAGCGTGCGCATGCGGGCGCAAGTCCGCCAGACGCCTTCCCGGCTTTCGGCGGCTCTGTCGATCACCGAGAAATTGGCGATGCCCGCTTTGCGCAAGGCAAACGCGATGGCAACGCCGGTTTGGCCGCCGCCGACAATCACGACGTCATGGTCGATGCCGTCGCGCGGCGGCACCCAGTTCGCCGGATTGGCGCCGAGATATTCGAGTCCGCGCCGGACGCGCTCCGTCAGCGCCGCGATGCGTTCCGTTGCGTCGGGCAGGGGAGACGGGTTCACCAGCCTGTCGATGGGGTTTTGAATGTTCATGCTAGATATCGCTACCCATCGTCAGGCGGAGTATTTTCAATTTCTCATTTAAGAAGCTTTAGCCCGCGAGGCTTCTGCCCTGATAGTCGCGGCCGCCGGTGTTGCGCAACCAGAGCCGCACCATGTGTCGTTTCAGTGCCGGGTCGGTGTGATCGCGAAAGCCGGTGCGCGAGTGCCCGATCTGGCGATTGTTTACATATTGAATCTGGCCGCGCTCCATCCTGAAGGAAACCGAAATGTCGGATTCATTGCAGATCCGGCGCATGGTCGAGAGCGCGGCATTCGTCTCGTCGTCCATCTTTTCGCCGAGGAGCTGATAGGCGTTCTGAATCGGGTGGGGCGAGAAGCGGGCGAGAAGCTCGTTGTTCTCGAGCGCGAAGATCGGCAGCCGAAGAATTTTATCTTCGTCTTCCCAATGTTCTTTCTGCCGGTCATGCGGAAACGGCTGGTACAGGCGCTTCAATGCCTCCGGGTGATTGCGGAGCAATTCGTTATGCGCGGTGTAAAAGCTCATGACGCGGCTTTCGCCGCCTTCCAACGCCTGACGAAGACACAGAAGCCCGACGACATCGGGAGCCGCTTCGTTAAAGGCATTGTCATTGTGGATTGATTGTTCGGCGTTGGTTTCCGCCGGGCGCACGCCCGAGCCCGGTGCCGCGGTACGGCCGGTATCCTTGACTTCAAAGAGCATGCTGCCGTCGAGCTTTTGCGCGACCGGCGGCGAAACCATCGACGAAAGCAGCCAATAGATTTGCGTTGCCTGCGCGTCGCTCATTTGTTCGATCGGCAGGCGATCGATAAGCACAAAGCGCGGACCTTGCGTGAGTATCTCCCGTACGCGCTGTGCCAACTTGCGGGAATGCGGCATGGGAAAATCGTCAGCGCGCAACGCGACCAGCGGCAAAGGATAGCGCGACAGATTTTCGGCGGTGCGCAGAATTTCTTCCTGTGTCGGCGCATCGATGCCGATCAGCCAATCGCTTTCCTGAAGCGGCACTTCCGGCCAAGCTGCTTTGTTGGCGACGATCTCTTGCAGCATCGGAACGGCAGAAGAAGCCATGGCATCACTCCCCCGTGATTGACGTTGTGAAATATCACAGTTACTTTTCAAAAATTACATCGCATTTCAACAAGGCCCGCAAGATGCATCTTCATTGCAAGGCCGCGAAGACTGACCGCAGGGCGAACACTCGTCTCGCGGTTGCACTTTGCGCATGCATATTTTCAGCGGCCAAAAATAACAGGGATCGGCACTCATGAAGAGCCAAGCTGCGGAAGTGCAAACCAATTCCTCATCGCGAGGGCGGCCCGCTGAAACGCAAGGCGGCCGCACGCTGCGGCAGAAGGCCTACGAAGAAATCAAACGCCGCATCATCACGATGGAATATCGCCCCGGCGAATATCTGAACGAAGCGCGTATTTCCAAACAACTCCGGGCGGGGCGCACGCCGGTGCATCAGGCATTACATCGCCTACAACTTGAGCAGCTGGTCGATATCATTCCGCGCAAAGGCGTTATCGTGCGCGCGGTTTCACTCGATGAGATCATGAATGTCACGCATGTTCGCTCTGTGAACGAGGCGCTGTGCGTTTCGCTCGCAGCGCGCTGGGCCGACAAGCGGGACATTGCATCGCTGCGCAATATCCTGGATCGTGCCGAAGAAATGATCCCTGCGCACGATATCGAGGCGCTGATGAACCTCGATCACGAGTTTCATTGCGAAATCTCTCGCATCTCGCGAAATCCTGTGCTTGGAAACATCCTGCGCTCGCTTCACGAGCGATCGCTTCGCGTGTGGTTTCTGTCGTTGTCGGTTGTCCGCCGGCTCGAAGATGTTCATGCCGAGCATGAAGCTATTTTCGCAGCGATTGCTGCGCACGACGAGAAGCGGGCGGCACAAGCTGCTCGTGCACATATCGAGCAGTTCCAGAAACACATCGTTCTTGCTGTCTAGAAAACCGGGTCGAGTTCGTAAAAATCGGGGGAGAAATCGAGATGAGGTTCAATCGTAGTTTGAAGTATTTGTTTGCCGTGGGAGCGGCAGTTCTGTTCGCGGCTCCATCGCACGCGCAGAAATTCCCGGATCGTCCGATCACTCTCATCGCGCCGTTCCCGCCGGGCGGCACGACCGACGTTCTCGCCCGCTCCATCGCGCAGGAGATGAGCAAGTCGATCGGCCAGCAGGTGATCGTCGAAAACCGCGCGGGTGCGAGCGGCATGATCGGCGCGGGTTTCGTCGCCAAGGCCGCGCCCGACGGCTACACCATTTTGCTGAGCACGCCGGGGCCGATCACGACCAACAAATATCTCTATGCGAAGATGATCTATAACCCGGATACGGATCTTACGCCGATCACGCAGATCGGGACGGTGCCGCAGTTGCTCGTCGTGCATCCGAGCGTTCCGGCGAAAAACGTCAAGGAACTGATCGCGCTCGCGAAGTCGCAGCCGGGCAAGCTCAATTACGGCTCCGTCGGCAACGGCAGCACGCTGCATCTGGCCGGTGAAATGTTCAACGTCGCCGCCGGAACGGAAATCCTCCATGTGCCGTACAAGGGAAGCGCCCCGGCGCTGACCGATCTCCTCGGCGGCCAGATTCAGATGATGTTCGACGTCATCGTGTCGGCGATGCCGCTCGTGAAGGACGGCCGGTTGCGTGCGCTGGCCGTAACGAGCGCCAATCGTTCGAAGACGGCGCCTGAAATTCCGACGATCGCGGAGTCGGGTCTGCCGGGCTACAATATCGTCACGTGGTATGGCCTGATGGCGCCCGCTAAAACGCCGCCGGAAATTATCGATTTCCTCAATAAGGAAACGGTCAAGGCGCTCAAAACCGAAACCGTTCAAGAGCGGCTGACCAGCCTTGGCGCCGATCTCGTCGCGAGCTCGCCCAAGGAATTTGCGGCCTATCTCAAGAAAGAGAGCGAGCAGGTTGCGGACATCGTGAAAAAGGCCAAGATTCCCCAGCAGTAATCCTGCGGGCTGTCATGAAGGTGTAATGATGGCGAACAACAGCAAGATCATCGTCGATCTCGATACGCTGATCTCTCATATCAAGGACGGATGCAGGCTTGCCATTCCGACCGATTTCAATGGCATGTACTCGGGCGCCGCGGTTGCGGCGACCCGCGCGCTGATCCGGCGCGGCGTTCGTGATTTGCACATCATTGGCGTGCCGACCGGCGGCCTCCAGGCCGACATGCTGATCGGTGCGGGTTGCGTGAAGCGGATGGAAGCCGGCTCGATGTTCCTCGGCGAGTTCGGCGTTCCGCCCGCCTATGCACGCGCACTGAAGGCGGGCACGATCGAGATGCGGGACTCCACCTGTCCCGCGATTCATGCGGGTCTGCAGGCGGGCGAGAAGGGCATTCCCTTTATTCCCCTGCGCGGCATTCTGGGCAGCGACGTCGTTTCCTACCGCAAGGACTGGAAGGTCATCGACAATCCCTTCGGCGAGAACGACCCGATCCTGCTGGTTGCTGCGATCAATCCCGAAGTGATGCTGATGCATGCGCCGATGGCGGATCGCAACGGCAATATCTGGATTGGCCGCCGGCGCGAACTGGCGGTGGCGGCGCATGCTTCGGCGGTCACGCTCGTCACCGTCGAGAAAATCGTCGATGCCGATTTCATGAGGGACGAGCAGCTGGTCACCGGCGTGCTCTCCAATCTTTATGTGACGGCGGTATCGCACCAGCCGAAGGGGGCGTGGCCGCTCTCGTTCGGCCGCGAATACGACGAGGATGCCGAGCATCTTCGTCACTATGTCGAATCGGCGCGCACCGAAGAAGGCTTCAAAGCCTATCTCGAGCGTTATGTGTTCGAGCGGGAAGTTGTGCCGGCATGAATATCCATCCGCAGGAATTTCTGATCGCCCTATTGGCGCGCAAGATCGCCGGGGCACGGCACGTGGCAGTGGGCTCGGCGTCACCCCTGACGGGAGCCGCTGCGCTTCTGGCGAGCGAACTCTCGGATACGCCGATGAGGGTGACGATCCTCGGCAGCAAGAACCATGTGTTCTTCACCGAAGGCAGCCGCGAACTGTTCGATGCGTCCGCGCAAGGTCGCATCGATGCTTTCATGATGGGCGGCGGCCAGATCGACGGGCAGGCGAACGTCAACCTGATGGGCGTCGGGCCCTATCCGAAGCTGTCGGTGCGCTGGGCCGGCAATTACGGTACGCCGTATCTCTATTCGCTGATCAAGCGGACGGTGCTGTTCCGTGAAGAGCACACCCGGCGCGTCTTTGTGTCCAAGGTCGACTATGTATCGGCTGCGGGTGTCAACGAGCCGAACGTGTTTCGCCCCGGCGGGCCGAGCGCGCTGGTCACCAGCCTTTGCGCTTTTGACTTCGACCGGAAGCGCGGGCGCTTCATGCTGGAGAGCGTGCATCCCGGCCATACGCTCGAAGAGGTGAAGGACAACACCGGCTTCGATTTCGACATGCCCGAGCGCGTTCCGGTAACAGCGGTTCCGGATAGCCGTGTGCTTGGGACGATCCGCGGCGGCGTCGCGAGCCAGATCGCCGAAACCTATCCTCAGTTCGCCGAACGGCTATTCGGCGTGGGACGTCGCGCTGCGAAAACCGCGTAACAAGCTCATGAATCCTGTTGTCTGGACTCCGCGGCCCGAAAATCTCGCCCGCACACGAATTTACGCCTTCGCGCGTGCTTTGGAGCGTAAATACGGTGTGGAGTTGCCGGATTACGCGGCGCTGCGGCGCTTTTCGCTGGAACGCTATCCCGAGTTCTGGAGCGAGGTCTGGGATTTCTGCGGCCTGATCGGCGATCGCAACGGCTCGCCCGTCGTCGTCAATCAAGAATCGATCATGAAGGCGCGCTTCTTTCCCGAAGCAAAGCTGAACTTCGCCGAAAATCTTCTGCGCCGGCGAGGCGAAGACGCGGAGGCCGTGACCTTCTGGCGCGAGGGCGAAGTGGTGCGCCGCCTCAGTTTTCGCGAACTCGATGCCGAAGTGTCAAAGCTGGCGCGGGCACTGCAAGCCGCGGGCGTCAAACCGGGCGATCGCGTTGCCGGCTACATGCCCAATATCCCCGAAACGCTGATCGCCATGCTCGCGGCGACGGCGATCGGTGCCATCTGGTCGGTTTGCTCGCCCGATCTTGGCGTCAACGCGACGCTCGACCGTCTCGGACAGATTGCGCCAACTGTGCTTTTCGCCGCCGATGGCGCCTGGTATGGCGGCAAGCAGTTCGATGCGCTCGCCAAGGCGAAGGAAATTGCCGCAGCAATTCCATCGCTACGGCAAGTGATTGTCGTTCCCTATTTGCGCACCGATTCCGTTCTCGATCTTCCGAATGCGAAGACCTGGCAGGAATTCACAGCGCCGCATTCGCCGTCACCGATTTCGTTCGAGCGGTTTAAGTTCAATCATCCGGTTTTCATTCTTTTCACGTCCGGCACGACCGGCCGGCCAAAATGCATCGTTCATGGCGCTGGCGGCACCTTGTTGCAGCACTTGAAGGAGCATCAGCTTCATTTCGATTTGCAGCCGGGCGAACGGATGTTCCGGGTGACGACATCGGGCTGGATGCTGTGGAATGCGCTGGTGACGGCGCTCGCTTCCGGCGCATCGATCGTTCTCGCCGACGGATCTCCGCTTTATCCGCGCACCGACAGTCTGTTCGATCTGATTGAACAGGAGAAGGTCGCGGTCGCCGGCATTCCGCCAGCGCTCATTACCGCGCTGAAGCGCGAAGGATTGAGCCCGCGCAAGACACACCAGCTCGGTCATCTGAAATGCTTGGTTGCCGGCGGCGCACGGGTTTCTCCGGAGGAATATGTCTTCGTCTACGAGGCCATTCAGCCGGACGTTCATTTTACGTCCCCTTCGGGCGGCACTGACATCATTGCTGCTTTCGGCACCGGCAATCCGATCGGGCCGTGCCGCGCCGGCGAGATCCAGGTACTGGGCCTTGGCATGAAGGCGGAGATTTTCAACGCCGAGGCCAAGCCGGTTATCGGCGAGCCCGGCGAACTGGTTTGCACGCTGCCGTTTCCGTCGGTGCCGCTCGAGTTCTGGGGCGATCAAAATAACGAGCGCCTGTACGAATCCTATTTCGCGCATTGGCCGAATATCTGGCGCCATGGCGATTGGGCGGAGATCACGGAGAACGGCGGCTTCATCGTTCACGGGCGTTCGGATGCGACGTTGAACATAAAAGGCGTCCGTATCGGCACCGCCGAAATCTATCGGCAGCTCGAAGCCATCAGCGAAATCGGGGAAAGCGTCGTCGTCGCGCAAGATCACGACAATGATGCGCGCAGCATATTGTTCGTGCGGATGAAAGACATGCATCAGCTGGATGCGGCGATGATCGAGAAGATCCGGCAGCGTATCCGGACTTTTGCTTCGCCGCGCCATGTGCCCGACCTGATCCTCGCGGTCGCCGATATTCCGAAGACGGCGAACGGCAAGATTTCCGAAGTGGCGGTTAAAGACGCCATCCATGGGCGGCCGGTGAGAAATCTGACCGCTCTCAGCAATCCGCAGGCGCTCGATCTCTACAGGAACATTCCGCAGCTGATGTAGCGATTGTCCGCGTGGAAGATCGCAGTACGTCAATTACCACTCGCGAGCGGGCTCTCGATCAAGGCATTGAAAGCCTTGGGCTAATCGATTTTTTAGACGCGCCGCAGCCGCGGTGGGCGCGGGCGTCACATGACTGTAATATTGCTCCTCCAAGATCGTCGTCGGGTTACTCCGATGCAAAAAATGGATTTTAACGGTGGCGAGGTGGCCGGCTGCGTTAGTGACGCTGGTCTGCTCCCGGATGCGGAGATCGCCGGGCTTATCCCCGCGGTTCATTCAGCTGCGGACGCTTCCCGCTTCATCAATCGGGAACTTTCCTGGCTCGAGTTCAATCGCCGTGTGCTGGCTGAATCGACCAATCCGCGTCACCCGCTTCTGGAGCGGCTGCGCTTCCTTTCGATATCCGCCGGTAATCTCGACGAATTCTTCATGGTTCGGGTCGCCGGTCTGGTGGCGCAGGCAAAAGCCAACGGCGGCCAGATCAGCCCTGAAGGCCTGACGGCGAAACAACAGCTCGAAATGATCCGGGCCGAGGCCGCGAGCCTTTCGCGCGAATTGCAGGTTCGCTGGCAAGAACTGAAGCGCGAACTGAAGGCCGAGAAGGTCGAGATCGTGGGCGAGGGCGATCTGCTCCCCGAGGATCAGACCTGGCTTGCCGGGCATTTTCTGCGTCATATCTTTCCGGTGATCACGCCGTTCTCGATCGACCCGGCGCATCCGTTTCCGTTCATTCCGAACAAGAGCTTCTCGCTGGCGCTCGAGCTTTCACGCAAGAGCGACGGCAAGAGCATGAATGCGCTGATCCGCGTGCCCGCGCAGATCGAGCGTCTGATCCAGTTGCCGAAATCAAACGGCGCTATGCGCTTTCTGCTGCTCGAAACGCTGATCGGGCTTTTCGTCGATCAGCTGTTCCCCGGCTATGAGATTACCGCGAGAGGCGGGTTTCGCGTCATCCGTGATGGCGATCTTCTCGTCGAGGAGGAAGCCGAAGACCTCGTGCAGTTGTTCGAGACGGCGCTGAAACGCCGCCGCCGCGGGTCGGTGATCCGCCTCGAATTCGAAGCGGGCATATCGGACGGCTTGCAGGCTTTCGTGTCACATTCGCTCGGCTTTCCGTTGAAAGACGCGGCGGTTGTCGACGGCACGCTTGCGCTCGACGATCTTTCCCAGCTTGTCGGCATCGATCGGCCCGAGCTTCGTTTCAAATCGCATGAGCCGCGCTTCCCCGAGCGCGTGCGCGAGCAGAACGGCGACTGTTTCGCCGCGATCCGCCAGAAAGACATCATCATTCACCATCCGTACGAGTCTTTCGACGTGGTGGTGCAGTTCCTCTCACAGGCGGCGCGCGACCCCGACGTCATCTCGATCAAGCAGACACTTTACCGGACGTCCGCACACAGCCCGATCGTTCAGGCGCTGGCGGAAGCGGCCGAGGCGGGGAAATCCGTCACGGCGCTTGTCGAGCTGAAGGCGCGCTTCGACGAGGAAGCCAACATTCGCTGGGCGCGCAACCTGGAGCGCGCCGGCGTGCAGGTCGTATTCGGCTTCATCGAGCTGAAGACGCACAGCAAGCTTTCGCTGGTCGTCCGGCGCGAAGGCTCGACCTTCATGAATTATGTGCATGTCGGGACCGGCAATTATCACCCGATCACGGCACGGATTTATACGGATTTGTCGTTCTTCACGTCCGATCCGGCGATCGCCTACGATGTGGCGCGCATCTTCAATTTCATCACCGGCTATGGCGAGCCGATCAAGCTCGACCGGCTGGCGATCTCGCCGGTCGGCATTCGCCAGAAGTTGCTTTCGCATATTCAGGAAGAGATCGTTCACGCCAAGGCCGGCCGTCCCGCCGCGATCTGGGCGAAGATGAATTCGCTGGTCGACCCACAGATCATCGATGCGCTCTATGCCGCGAGCTGCGCGGGTGTCGAGATCGATCTCGTCGTGCGGGGTATCTGCTGCCTGCGCCCCGGCGTGCCGGGCCTGTCCGAAAAAATCCGGGTGAAGTCGATCGTCGGCCGTTTCCTCGAACACAGCCGGATTTATTGCTTCGGCAACGGCCATGGTTTGCCGCACGAGAATGCCGCCGTTTATATTTCTTCGGCCGACCTCATGCCGCGTAATCTCGACCGCCGGGTCGAGGTGCTGTGTCCCATCACCAATATAACGGTGCATCGTCAGGTGCTTGACCAGATCATGGTCGCCAACCTGAAGGATAACGAGCAGAGTTTTCGCCTATTGCCTGACGCAAGCTGGGAGCGCATCGTGCGTAACGAAGCTGAAGATTCGTTCAATGCGCACAGTTACTTCATGACCAACCCCAGTCTGTCAGGCCGTGGAAAATCTCTCCAAGCTTCTTCCCCGCAAAGGCTTATCCGCCGCCGCGAGCGCGCCTAAACCGCGCAGCCGCATGAGTGAAGCCGTTTCCGCTGACAAAAAGCCGGTTGCGGTTATCGATATCGGATCGAACACCGTCCGCCTTGTCATCTATGACAGCTTGAGCAGAAACCCGCTGCCGATCTTCAACGAGAAGGTGGCCTGCGGCCTCGGCCGTGAGATCGTCAGCACCACGCGATTGGCCGAAGATGCCGTAGCCGAGGCGCTTACGGCGATGAAGCGCTTTCGTGCCGTTTGCGCGGGCTGGAGGCTCACCAATGCGGATGTGATTGCGACCGCGGCAGTGCGCGAAGCGGAGAATGGAGCGGCCTTCATCCGGCGCCTCGAAAATGTCTGGCCGGGAGGCGTCCGGATTCTTACGGGTGACGAGGAAGCAAGGCTTGCCGCCGAAGGCGTCATTTGCGGCTTCCGTGAACCGCACGGCATTGTCGGCGATCTCGGCGGCGGCTCGCTCGAGCTTGTCGACGTCTTCGGCATGCGCTCGAAAGATGGCGTGACGCTGCCGCTTGGCGGTCTTACGTTGAGCGATGCCTCGCGCGGCTCGTTGGACAAGGCGAAGTCCATCGTCCGCGACCGGCTCGAGAGCAATGCCACACTTGCCAATCTGAAGGGCCGCACGTTTTTTGCGGCTGGCGGAACGTGGCGGGCCCTGGCGTCGCTGCATATGCAGCAGACCGGCTATCCGATGAAGATTTTGCATGCTTACAGCGTGCCGGCCGACGCTATGGCGGATTTTTCCGAGACCGTGCAGCGTGAGGATCCCGAAACGCTGCCGGGCATCGATGTCGTGTCTTCCGGGCGGAGGCCCTATCTGCCGTTCGCCGCGCTGGTTCTGCGCGAAATCATCAAGATCGGCAGACCATCGGAAGTCGTTATCTCCGAATTCGGTATCCGTGAGGGCCTGCTGTTCGAGAAGCTGCCCGCGGCCGAAAAATTGCGCGATCCCCTGAAGTGCATGGCGGAATCCCTGAACGCCGCGAATTCGCGCTCGCCGGCTTATGCCGCCGACCTGATCGAATGGATGGATCGTTTCGTTGCTTCGTCCAATCTCGACGAGACGGAAGACGAGCGGCGGCTTCGCCGGGTCGCATGTCTGTTGGCTGACATCGGCTGGCGCGCGCATCCCGATCATGGCGGCGAGCAGGCAGCGCAGCTGATCGTCAATTCCGCCTTCATCGGCGTCACCCACATCGAGCGGGCCTTTCTGGGGCTTTCGGTCTTCTATCGCTACGCGGCGCTCAAGGATGCGCCGCCGCTTGGCCTCGAAACCCTGCTTTCCAAGCGGCTGATCGAACGCGCGCGCATTTTGGGCGTTGCGATGCGAGTGGCATACCTCATCTCCGCGTCGGCGCCGGGCGTTCTGGGCCGCAGCCCGATCAAGATCGACGGTGACGATCTTGTGTTGCGGCTGCCGCGCGATCTTGCCGCGCTATCGGGCTCGCGTCTCAAGACGCGGCTGAAGCAGCTCGGCAAGCAGATGGGCTACAAGCACGACGTCATTATTTCCGGCAACTAGCGCCGCTAATCCGCCGGCGCGGATGCAGGAGCGACGAGGGTCGTGCTTCTTTCGCCGGATGAAGAGGACGATTTTTTCGCCTCGCCTTGAATCCAGAACGGCTTGGTATCGAGACAATCTTTATAGGCACGCTCGGCCTGCTTCATGGTCGGCTCGATTTTGGCCTGCTGATGGCCGATGATGAGGCCTGCCGCAAAGGCACGGTGTTGCCGCTTCAGGGCGGTAGCGCGGCTTTTCTTCTCGGTAATGATCTCCTCTTTCAATCCGGTGCGGACGGCAATGTCGTTTGCGCCGCCAAGCGCCGATTGCAGGCTCTTCAAGCTTGCGAGGAGAGCGCGCTTGCTCTTCTTCTTTCCTGGAAAAAGGCTGAGGAAAAATTCCACTGTGTAGCGCATCTTTTTGACATGCAGCCGCAACTTATGGCGCTCGGCGGGAGGGAGTTCGGCGAGGTCGTTGCCCTTTTTCTTCAGTTTCTTGCGAAGGCGGGTCAGTTCCTCTTCCGCGAATTCTCCGATCGGACGATTTCGAGAGGCGGTTGCCTCGCCGGCCCGGTTCATCGCCCACCGGCCGGTTTCGATCCATGCTGCGATATCGAGCAGGATCGCCCGGAATCGTGCGGAGTTCGCCGCCTGCGAGATGTGGTCATAAAGCTTGGTGCGCTGCGCGCTATAGGTGCGTTGCAGACTGATCAGGCCCGGATCGTCGCGGTATCGCCGGCGAAGGGGAAAGATCACCTCCGAGAGGAATGCATCGGCATCGCGCGCCGGCCCGAGCAGCTCGCCGAACCAGCGGATCTCCGTTTTGATCGTTTGTATTTGGGCATCGGTACATAACGGCGCGAACAGCCAGAGCGCCGTTTTCAACCGCCGCAGACCGATGCGCACCTGATGCAGGGCTTCGGCGTCGCGGGCGCACATCATCGGCTCGTTGGCGACGACCTGGTGCAGGCATTGATGCGCGATGATCCGGAATGCCGCCGCCGATGACATATCGGCTTCGAGCTTCACAGGTTTGCGTTTGCTATGTTTTCTTTTACGGCTTTCGATCAGCGCGTAACCGCGGCTGGCTTCGGTATGGAAACTGAAGCGAAGCGGGACGGTTTCGTCGATGCCGAGCACGAGGGAGAAAAGGTCTTCGGCTCGACCGGCCTTGAGCCAGAACTGGGCTTCGCCGAAACTCGCGGTACGTCCGCTGCTCTGGATGATGCCTTCCGTAATGACGATCTCGATCCTGGAGTTGCCTTGCGCCAGCGCATGAATTCGCTGCTCGGCTTCTACGGTGAAAATCGGCCGGAGGACGTGCTTGACCGGCAAGGCAAGTTCGCTTGGCAGAAGTTCCGGCGAAATTTCCTCGGGGACTACTTGTTGCGGGCCGGCGTTGTGTTGCCAGCGGACAGTCTCGAAGTAGCGATAGGCCGCGCTGTTGGTCGCGGTGACGAGTTGCAGTTTGGGCGAATTTCCGGAGAGCTGCCGCAGTGAGTAACCGCTCTCGCGCAGGCAAGCGTCGCGGGTGTCATAATAGACGGCTTTCCGCGTCTCTAAATGCGACGGCCCCGCAAGCTGCCCGCTTTGGGTCAACAGGTTCTGCAAACGATCGATTTGATCGCCGGCAAGCTCGAATTTGATCCGTACAGGGTCGGCGGGCTGCTTCATGCACGCGTTCGGGGAACAGGTCTTTTCTTCGCCAATGCCGGAAATATTGTGAACAGCGAACCGGGAAATTGGAGAGGCTATCGGTGTCACAATCAAGGGTAAAAACGGAATTCCGGCCGTTCTTGTCATATGGGCGTAACAAAAGAGATTTTCTGTCGTGAGCAGTCATTTCCATCAGCGGAACAGAAGCAGCGATGCGTCCATTTTTTCGTTTGGCGTGGCGCCTCGCGGCGTTGGGGTTGCTGACGCTGATATTGATGCCGGTGCAATTGGCGGCGGTTGCCATCTTTCCGCGGACCGCGCGAAAAATCCCCACGCTCTATCACGCATGGGGAGCGCGCATACTCGGCCTCAACGTATGCGAGATCGGTAAGCCGGCGGCGGCAAGGCCGCTATTGATTGTCGCCAATCACGTTTCGTGGCTCGACATTTCGCTGATTACGACAGCACTTTCGGTTTCGTTCATTGCAAAACGGGAAGTGAAAAGCTGGCCGGTATTCGGCCTGCTCGCGAGATTGCAGCGCTCGGTTTTTGTCGACCGGACACGGCCCAGACAAAGCGCGGATGCGAACAGCGAAATCGCCGGGCGATTGCTGGCGGGCGATGCGATGGTGTTGTTTGCCGAAGGCACATCGGGTGACGGTCGCGATGTCTTGCCGTTTCGCTCGTCACTGATCGGCGCCGCTACGGAAGCATGTGCGAGATTGCCCGATGGAAGAGTGTTTATTCAGCCGCTTGCTGTGACGTATGTCGGGGAAGCAGGTCATATCGCGCCCTGGTATGGCGACATGGATCTCGTACCGCATTTCGGCAGAGTCTTGCGGGCGCCGGCGTTGCAAGCGGTGCTGAGCTGGGGCGAGCCGATCGCTTACTCCGGGCAATCGGATCGAAAACTAGTCGCGAAGGAACTGGAAGAAGAAGTCCGCACGCTCACGCGCCGTGCGTGCGTAGAATACGCCTGATCCCGTTCAGGCGGCGTGGCGCTCGGCGCCGGGCCCGAAATGATTGAGATAGCGTTGGTTGATTGCCGAGACCGGCAGGCCGATAAAGACATCGGTGGTGCCGAACTGACGATCGACCACAGCGCCGTGGCCGACAAAGGCGCCGACCCGGAGATAGCCCTTGATGAGCGGCGGCAGCGCGCGCATCGCGGCTTTCATGTCGAGCGATTTCTTCGGCAGGCGGTTCATTTCGACATAGCGGCTGGCGAGCGCCCGCACGCGCCAGTCTTCCGGCGCGCCGGCATGATGATGCAGAAACGATAACGGCAGCGCCAATCTGTCGGGGTTAGTGCCTTCGAAGCTTGCGCAGCCGATCATCGCGTCGATCTTGTGGCGCACGACATAGGTCCAGATGCCGTGCCACAACAATTCGACGGTGCGCTTGTCGCGGTAGGCCGGTAGCACGCAGGAGCGGCCGAGTTCGAGAAATTTCAGCGTGTCGTGGCGCTCGAGGAGCTTGCCGACATCGAATTCGCGTTCGGTATAGAAGCCGCCGCGGCTGCGCGCGACGCTCTGGCGCAACAAACGATACGTGCCGACGATTTTCGATTTGCGGTTGCCGTGCGAAGGCAGCGACAGATCGACGACCATCAGATGATCGCAGATCGCATCGTAAAGATCGATATCGCGCTTGGAAAAATAGGTGACCGGATTGGGACTTGCCGACATCTCGTCGTAGAAAACGTTGTAGCGAAGCTTCTGCGCCCAGCGCACATGCTTGGCTTTCGAGGCGAGTCTGATTTCGAGCGAGCCGATGCGGCCGAGCACTTCTTCCTTGAACAGCGGCGGGCTGTCGGGGATGCGGATGCCGCTATAGGCGAAGAGCGCGGGCATTACATTGGCGATGCCGCGGTTCGAATAGATCGGGCGGAACAGACGAGAAGAAGCGGTTTGCCAGCTCTCGACGAAAGTCATGCTGCGTCCTCACAAGCGGCCCGCGAATCGTTCAGCAGCGGGCCATCGCGAGCAGAAAGCATTGGCAGGCAACAGGAATATGAAGGTGCGGAGCGCGCGTCATTGTTCCGTCACGGGGCCGGCACTCAGCTTGCGCGGAGGCCCATCGGCTGCTCGCGGCGAAAGCGGGCGAGCGTGAAGAAACGCAACGGTTCGATGACAGTGCGTTCGACAAGACGGATTTCGCCGTGCGCCGTGGCCCAATCCGTCAGACGCGCGAAGGGGAAGTTGGGGCGCAAGCCGGCCGAATGCACATAGCGCGCCGACCATTGCTCGATCGCCGCGAGTACGCCTTTCTCGGAATAGAAATGGTTGACCAGAATGATCTGGCCGCCCGGCCTGACAACACGGGCGCATTCCGACATTACGCGTTCGGGATCGGCAACGAGCGTGATGACGAATTGCGCGACAACGCAATCGAAAGCGGCATTGGAAAAATCGAGATCGTGGGCGTCCATCAGCTTTACGCTTTTGACGTGGTCGCAGTCGCCGCTTTCCATGCGCTTGCGCGCTTTGGTAATCATCGGCTCGGAGATGTCGATGCCGGTCACTTCGTTTTCCGGGCCATAGTCGTCGAACGACAGTCCCGTGCCGACGCCGATTTCCAGAATTTTCTTGCCGGCAATGCGCGCCGCCGAAGCGGCAGCCCGGCGGCCGGTGAGAAAGAAAGGCCCGCAAAAAGCGTCGTAAATCGGCGCCCAGCGTGCATAAGCGGTTTCCACCGTCTCGAGGGCAAGATCGTTCTGCATGATGGGTGCTCCTGATCGGGAATCGTCAGCCGGGGAAGGTCTGCGGCTCAAATTCGAAAGGGGGTTCAAAATCCTGCGCGGACGGCAGCCAGGCGGCGTGCCGGATGAAGTGCCGGGTGCAATTCTCCCAGCTCCAGCCTTCGGCGAATTCACGGCAAGCTCTGCGTGAGAGACGCAATGCCTGAAGACAGGCTGCCCGCAGATCGTTGTCGAGCACGCAGACAGGCGCGGTGCCGATCACCGCTTTTACGCCGGGGATCGGCAAGGCAGCGACGGGAAGGCCGCTCGCCAGCGCCTCGAGCAGCACGAGGCCGAAGGTATCGGTTCGGCTCGGGAATACGAACACATCGGCCGCTGCGTAAATCTTTGCGAGGTCCTTGCCCTCCTTGATGCCGAGGAAAACGGCATTGGGATATTTCTTGGTGAGCGAGGCACGAGCCGGGCCGTCGCCGACGACGACTTTCGTCCCGGGAAGATCGAGTGCGAGAAATGCTTCGAGATTCTTTTCGACGGCGACCCGGCCGACATTGAGAAAAATCGGCCGCGGCAGGTCGAGTGTTTGTTCGGGATCGGGCTTGAATAACGCGGTATCGACGCCGCGCGACCAGCGGACGATGCGCTGGAAGCCGTGCTCCTGCAATTCCGAGGCAAGCGCGTTCGAGGCGACCATGACGCGATCGCTCTGGTCGTGAAACCAGCGCAGATAGCGCCACACCCATTGTTCGGGGATGGGGCTGCGCGCGGCGACATACGCCGGGAAAGCAGTGTGAAAACTCGTGGTGAAACGAACATTGTGCCGCCGGCAATAGTGCCGCGTGGCCAAGCCAACCGGGCCCTCGGTCGCGATATGGATCGCGTCGGGCCGCGTCTCGATAATCTTGCGGCGTACCTTTGCGGCGAGCGGCAGCGCGAGCCGGATTTCGGAATAGCCCGGCAAAGGCAGGCCGGCGAAATCGTTCGGCGTCAGGAAGAAAAGTTCGGTGCCGAATTTGCGCGCATGTGTCGCGGTCGCGCTCAGCGTCCGGACGACGCCGTTGATCTGGGGATGCCAGGCATCAGTTGCGACGAGAATGCGCATCAGGCGGCCTGGATCTCGCCGGCAACCAGCATTTCCTCGGGCGTTGCCGTGATTTCGGTCCATGTGATGATTTCAAACCGGCCATCATCGTGTTCGGCCAGGGCGGTGCAGCTTTCGACCCAGTCGCCACAGTTCATATAAGTGAAGCGCTTCTCAGTACGGATCGCGGCATGATGAATGTGACCGCAGATGACGCCGTCAGTGCCGGATCGCTCGGCCTCAATGATCAGGACGCATTCGAAGTCGCCGATAAAGTTGACGGCGTTCTTGACGCGCGACTTCGCCCATTTCGACAGCGACCAGTAGGGCAGGCCAAACAGGCGGCGTAGCCGGTTGAATTGCGTATTGGCGAAGATCGCAAAATCGTAGGCTCTGTCGCCGAGATGAGCGACCCAGCGCGCATGTTTGATCACGATATCGAAGAGGTCGCCATGCGTGACGAGGAAGCGGCGTCCGTCCGCCGCGATATGCGTCGTGTGTTCGACGACTTCGACGCCGCCGAAATGCGAACCGTAATAGTCGCGAAGGAATTCATCGTGATTGCCGGGGATGTAGACGAGCCGTGTGCCTTTGCGCGCTTTGCGTAGCAGCTTCTGAATGACGTCGTTGTGGGCTTGCGGCCAGTGCCAGTTCGAGCGCAACGCCCAGCCATCCACGATATCGCCAACGAGATAAATCGTTTCGGCGTCATTGAAGCGTAGAAAGTCGATGAGTTTTTCAGCCTGCGAGCCGCGCGTTCCGAGATGAATGTCGGAGATAAAGAGGCTGCGATAGCGGCGAATGACCGGTTCGTGTCTCAAGGTTCTGTCCGAACTTTATGTTCGGGCAGACGGATGCGCCTACTTTATTATGCTTGTATGAGGATCGTGCGACAGTTGGGTGTCAGCATACGAGAGAAAGCGGAATGTCGGTTAGGCTCGTCCGCGCGCAGTTCGGCTCCGATCGCCTCATGATTGCGCAGAGGCGCGCCATTTTTGTTTCTTTGTGGAACTGATCGCGGCCGCTAATGTATTTTTATGAAAGCTAGTTGACAAAGGTATGTACTATTTTACCCTGATCGGTGATTGCGATGGGGCGATCGGATCGGGCTGATGGATTCTCTATCTTCTGCCGATAGCGGAGCTGGGTTGCGCTTCCTTCGCCAAGGCGTGGAGCGCTGCGGCGCGGCCACCGAAATTTCTTGCGATGGAGAGCGCATATCGGCCGTTGAAGGCGAAAGTATTGCCTCGACGTTGACTGCGCATGGCATTCGCAAGTTCTGCCGTTCGCGAGAAGGTGACGAGCGCGGCCTCTTTTGCGGCATGGGCGTGTGTTTCGATTGCCGCGTGACGGTGAATGGTCGGCCCGGGCAACGCGCCTGTCTCACCACGGTCCGACCGGAGATGCGGATCGAAACCGAATCACGCTTTTCAGTTGATCCAAGCTATGCGCGCTGGGCCCCGGCGGATCGTGAAGAGCGTTGTTCGGTTCTGATTATCGGCGGAGGGCCGGCTGGTCTTGCGGCTGCTGAGGCAGCCGCGCAGCATCAGGTCGATGCAGTGGTGCTTGATGAGCGCCCTTATCCTGGCGGCCAATACTTTAAACCTCTCGCGTCGAGTCACCGCTTCAAGAACGGCCAGCCGTTCGACCGCCAGTATCGCGATGGCCTCGCGCTTGTCGGCCGGGTCAGGAAATTAGGCGTTCGTATTTGCAGCAACACGCTGGTTTGGGATGCACAAGTCGAAGGAGATGGCGGAATTGTCGTCCGCGCTCTCGACAGTCAAGGATCGGTCAACTGGATTGCGCAAAAGCTGATCATCGCAACCGGAGCATTCGAGCGAGCGTGGCCGGTGCCGGGATGGACGTTGCCGGGCGTCATGACGACAGGAGCCGCGCAGACATTGGCGCGCTCCTATCAAATCGCGCCGGGGAAACGCGTGCTGTTTGCGGGCAACGGGCCGCTGAATCTTCAGGTCGCGGCTGATTTAGCCGCGGCAGGAGTGAGTGTCGTGGGCGTGGCGGAAGCTGCCGCCCGTCCGGGCGTTGCTCGTTTTGCCGACACACTGACGATGGCGAGCACGCGGCCGGATCTTGTCTGGCAAGGTTTGGGCTATCTCGCGAAATTGAAAGCGCGTGGCGTGCCCATCCACTATCGGCATGTGCTCCTCCGCGTTGAAGGAACGGATAGGGCAGAGCGCGCGATCATTGCGAAGACCGACGATGCCGGAAAGCCGATTGCCGGCAGCGAGATCAGCTTCGATATCGATGCCGTATGCCTGGGTTATGGTTTCTCGCCGTCGTCGGAAATCGGGCGGCTTGTCGGCTGCGAGCATATTGTCGATCCTCGCTCCGGAAATGCGCTGGTCGCCGAGCGGCAAGCGGACGGCCGGACATCAAATCCGAATATCTTCGTGGCGGGCGATGCCGGCGGCCCGTGGGGCGCGCACGCCGCGATCGCGCAAGGCGTGCTGGCCGGCAGGGCTGCGGCAAAGGATATTGCCGGCGGGGACGCAACCGCTGCGGCTGACAACACTTTAAATAGGCAGCTTGCGCAGGAGCATTCATTTCAACGTGCGCTTTGGCGCGTGTTTGCCGCGCCCCGGCACCTGCCGGCATCCATCGATGAAGCAACAATCATCTGCCGGTGCGAGAATGTTTCGTACGGTGCGGTGAAACACGCGATCACCGAGGGTGCCGCCGACATTCCCGCCGTGAAGCGGCAGACTCGTTGCGGCATGGGCCGCTGCCAGGGGCGTTATTGTGCCTCCATCGTCGCAAGTCTGCTGCAAGAGCGCACGGCGGCGGCGTTGAGCGCGAACACTTATTCACGCATGCAAACGCCGGTTCGCCCCGTCGGGCTACATGCCATCGCTGCTCCGCAGGAAACCGCTCCAAATCCCGGCCCGGGCGGTCTCGTTTGCGTCGCTCGTCCCGATGCGGAATTTCCCGATGTCCAGCTAGGGCAAGCCGATGTCGTAGTCGTCGGCGGCGGCGGCGTCGGATTATTCACGGCGCGCGAGCTTGTTCGCTCGGGCCGCTCGGTCATTGTTGTCGAACGCCGCGTGCCGTTTGCGGAAGCATCCGGCGCCAACGCGGGTAGCTTGCACGTACAGTTTCAAGCATTCGGCTTTCCTGACCTCGCATCCGAGACGGCGCGGCGCGCTGCCTTGACGCTGCCGATGCAGGTTGATTCCGTTTATCTGTGGAAACAGTTCGCGGAAGAAACCAATATCGATATCGAGGCCGAGTTGGAGGGCGGTCTGACCGTTGCCGACGACGCTGCGAGCCTCCGGCATCTTGAGCAGAAGATCGCGATTGAACGCGCGGCCGGCCTGAAGATCGACTTGATCTCCGGTGACGATGCGCGAAAGCGCCTGCCTTATTTGTCGGAAAAAATAATCGCCGCTTCGTATTCGCCCGATGAAGGCAAGATCAATCCGATGAATGCAGCGCGCGCAGTGCTGCAGAACGTTCTGGCGACCGGCGTTCGGATTGATACGGCGACATCCGTGCACGCGATCGAGCGGTCGGGTAGCGAGTTCATCGTTCGGACGAACCGCGGGTTTTATCGCGCCGGCAAGATCGTCAATGCGGCCGGTGCATGGTGCGGGATGATTGCCGCGATGGTCGGGGATTCCATGCCGGTTCGGCAGAATCCGATCCAGATGATCGTTACCGAACCGACAGCGGCCAAGGTCAACTATCATCTCGCGCATGCACGGCAACGATTGACTTTAAAGCAGGCCGCGGCCGGCAACCTCGTGATCGGCGGCGGATGGCGCGCCTCCAAGGTTGACAATCCTGCGCTGGCGCGGCCGACGCGTGCGGGTCTAGGTGGAAATCTTGCTGTTACGCTTGAGATTCTGCCCGGCTTTGGCGATCTGCAAATGATCAGGTCATGGACCGGAACGGCCTTCACGACGCAACCCATCATTTCGCAATCGCCGCGAACGCCGGGTGTTTTCCACGTTGTTACGCAGAACGCGATGACGCTCGCGCCTATTCTCGGGCGAACGGCAGCCAACATGGTTATCGGGCGCAAGCCGGAATACGACCTGAGCGCTTTCACGTTTGCCCCGACGCAAGCGCAAACCTTGTCAGCTTGAGAGCATTTTTCGCATGAGCATTGCGCGTTTATTCAGACAGCAAGATTTTTGGGCGGGCCTGATGTTCATGGCCTTCGGCGCCATCGGCATTGGCGGCGGTCTGATGTATCGGGTGGGCACCACGCAGGAAATGGGACCGGGCTATTTCCCTCGGGCAATCGGGGTTGCTCTTGTGCTTCTGGGCGCCATCATTTTTATGCGCGGTATTCTCGCGCCGGGCAAGGAAGTGTCGCGCTGGGCGATCCGGCCGTTGATCCTGTTGATTGTCGGAATTCTTGCTTTTGCCTACACGCTTGAGTGGCTCGGATTTGTCGTCGCGGCGACGGCGCTGATCTTTTTGAGCGGCGTGGGCGGCAAGGAATTCGATTTCAAGGAAGTCGTGTTGCTCTGCGCTGCCGCGGTCACGAGCGCCGTTCTGATTTTCGTCAAGGCGCTCTCTCTGCCGATTCCGGTGTGGCCATGAGCGCTTTGTTCGACGCGATCGCGACAGGCGCGCATACCGCGCTCAGCCCGACGAATCTGATTTACTGTTTCGGCGGTGTCACACTCGGCACGTTGATCGGTATTCTTCCGGGGCTGGGGCCGATCGCCACGATCTCGATGCTGTTGCCGGTGACGTTCTATCTGCCGCCGGAAACCGCACTCATTACACTTGCCGGTATTTATTACGGCGCACAGTACGGCGGCTCGACAACCGCCGTGTTGGTCAATATGCCCGGCGAATCTTCATCGGTGGTCACATGCCTCGACGGCTACGCCATGGCGCGGCAAGGGAAGGCCGGTCCCGCGCTCAGCATTGCGGCGATCGCGTCGTTTTTCGCGGGCTGCGTGGCGACGCTGGTGATCGCTTCTTTCGCGCCGGTGCTTGCGAATTTCGCGCTCGAGTTCGGGCCCGCCGAATATTTTGCGCTGATGCTTCTGGGTCTCGTCGCGGCGGTCGTTCTGGCGAGCGGCTCGCTGGTCAATGCTTTCGCGATGATTTTTCTCGGGCTGTTGTTCGGCACCGTCGGGACTGATTTGAACACCGGCGTTGAGCGGTTCACGTTCGGCATCCCGAAACTGGTCGACGGCGTGGATTTCGTGACGATGTCGATGGGCATCTTCGCAATCTCCGAGATCGTCGTGAATCTGGAGAGTGTTCAAGAGCGGACGATCCTCAAGGAGAAAATCGGCAGGCTGTTGCCGTCGGCAGAGGATTTCAAGCGCTCGATCTGGCCGATTGTGCGCGGCACGGGCCTCGGTTCCATGCTCGGCATATTACCGGGCGGCGGTGCCGTGTTGAGTTCTTTTGCCTCCTACGCGGTGGAGAAACGCATCGCCAAGGAGCCGGGACGTTTCGGCAAGGGCGCTATTGAAGGCGTTGCCGGTCCTGAAGCCGCCAACAATGCCGGTGCCCAGACTTCGTTCATTCCTCTTCTTACGCTCGGCATTCCGTCCAATCCTGTCATGGCTCTGATGATCGGCGCCATGATGATCCAGGGCATTACGCCCGGTCCGCAAATCATGACGGCGAAGCCGGATCTGTTCTGGGGCGTGATCGTCAGCATGTGGGCGGGCAACCTGATGCTGGTCATTCTGAATTTGCCGATGATCGGCATCTGGATTCAGCTTCTGAAGGTGCCGTATCGGCTGCTGTATCCGACGATTCTGTTGCTTTGCGTGATCGGCGTCTACAGCGTGAACAACGCGACCTTTGATCTCGTCATTCTGTCCGTGTTTGGCGTGATGGGTTATGTTTTCGTGAAAATCGGCTGCGAACCGGCGCCGCTGCTGCTCGGTTTCATCCTCGGCCCGCTGCTCGAGGAATATTTCCGCCGCGCGCTCATCATGTCGCACGGCGACCTGTCGGTTTTCGTGCGCAATCCGATTAGCGGAACCATCATCGCAATGGCTGCGGTTTTACTTCTGATCGTCGTGCTTCCATCGATCAGAAAGAAACGAGAGGAAGCGTTCCAAGAATAAAACAACCACCGGCTTCGAGGGGAGAGTTAAAATGTTGAAGCGAACTGCAGTGGTATTTGGTGCGTTGCTCATGCTGACGGCTTCGAATGCCGTGGCATGGTCACAAACGAAATATCCGGAACATCCGATCAAGATGATCGTCCCGTTCCCGCCGGGCGGCGGCGCCGACGTTCTCGCCCGCATGGTCGGGCAGAAATTGAACGAACGCTGGGGCCAGCCGGTCGTGGTGGAAAACAAGCCGGGCAATGCCGGCATCATCGGTGCGAACGAAGTCGGCCGCTCGAAGCCTGACGGCTATACGTTACTGATGGCGGCGAGCGGAGCCGTGGTTGCAAACAACATCGATCGGCTTGCGCCGGTCGCGCTTGTGACAACGCCGCCGTATATGCTGGCCGTTCATGAATCGCTGCCGGTGAAAACCGTCGCGGAATTTGTCGAGTACCTGAAGAAAAACCCGAAGGCGGTGAATTTCGCATCGTCCGGTGTGGGCTCCGCTTCGCATCTTGCAGCAGAGTTGTTCATGGGCCTTTCGAAGACGCAGATGACTCACGTGCCCTACAAGGGCATCGGTCAGGGCGTGAACGACCTCATCAGCAATAAAGTATCGGTGATGTTTGGCCCGCCTCAGGCGCTGCTCCCGCAGGTCGCGGCCGGCCGGATCAAGATCCTGGGCGTGACAAGCAAAGAGCGTTATCCGTTGTTCGCGGAGATTCCGCCCGTTGCCGAAAGCGTTCCCGGGTTCGAAGCGGTTGGCTGGTACGGGATCCTTGCTACCGCGGGGACCCCTGACGATATCGTCAAGCAGCTATCGGACGCCACGAACGCTGCAATTCAGGATCCGACGGTGAAAGAGCGCATGAACGCGCTCGGTGCGACGCCGCGGCCGGGCACACCGGCTGACTTCCGGGCCTTCCTGAAACAGGATACGGCGAAGTGGGCCGAGCTTCTGAGTAAAGTGGAGGCCACAAAGTAACGGCTGTTGCTTCCTAAGGACGATTCCCGGCTGCTGGTATGCAGCCGGGAATCGATTACTGCGTTTAAGCCGATCCGCTGAATACCCACAGTTAGCCGGCCCGGAAAAATGCCTAATTGATTCCGTTCGCCGTATATCCCAAACAGATACGACTTGAGATTTGAGGAGTTGACGCTGTGCGGCGACCAACA
The DNA here is from genome assembly GCA_035555855.1 of Xanthobacteraceae bacterium. Lineage (GTDB taxonomy): Bacteria > Pseudomonadota > Alphaproteobacteria > Rhizobiales > Xanthobacteraceae > Palsa-892. The sequence continues at coordinate 264,058 of DATMGD010000071.1, read as the reverse complement.
GTGACAAAAACAGAATTGATGCCGGAAGGAACCGATGCGATTTTCCGCACTTTTATTCACGACTTTCTGGCGTTCAGCACGCGCGTGAGCCAGTGCCGGGCAGGCTTCGGCGAACGGCTGGGAATTTCAGGCATCGCCTATACGACGCTGATTTCGATCGCTCATCTCCAAGGCGAAAAAGGAGTGGGCGTTAGCCGGATTGCCGAGCATCTCCATTTGTCCGGCGCCTTCGTGACGATCGAGGTGTCGAAGCTCGTCGAAGCGGAGCTCGTCAAGAAGCGGATCAACAAGAACGACCGGCGCCGCGTTCTCTTGACCGTAACGCCGAAAGCACGCCGGTTGCTCGACGATCTCGTCGGCGTTCAGGCGCCTGTAAACGACGCACTTTTCGATTGTCTGAGTGCTGCCGAGTTTCAGCAATTGTCGTCGATGATGGCGCGTCTGGTGCCATGCGGCGATAAAGCGGCTTCGATGCTTGCGTTTACCGCAAAATGGCCGAAGGCGCAGACCGCGAAACCGCTCGCGCCTGCCGGCAAACAAAAAAATAAAAAGCGTGCGGCTTGACCGCATTTTTGTAATAGCTTTCTATCAAAGCAGTTATTTGAACAACAGCGGCTATCGCTGCGGTAGCCATCGAGTGAGGTCATGAACGGCAATATCCAGTTTACCGTCCACGAGCGTGGCGGTTCTTCAGTTCGATCGTTCGAGATCAAGAATCTGGTGATCGCCGGCTGGACCGGACGCGATCCAGTGGCACGGGATAAGCACATTGCGGAGCTTGAAGAGCTCGGCGTGCCGCGGCCCGCTTCGACGCCGATTTACTATCGCGCTTCCGCGAACCGTCTCGTTACCGCGACAAGCATGGAAGCAAGCGGCGAGGATTCGAGCGGCGAGGTTGAGTTCGCGCTTATTCGCGCAGGCGGACAGTCTTATGTCGGCGTGGGGTCGGATCATACCGATCGTAAGGTCGAAACCTATAACATCACCGTTTCAAAGCAGATGTGCGACAAGCCCGTCGCGCCGGAGCTCTGGCTTCTCGATGATGTTCTCCCGCATTGGGATAGTCTCGTGCTGCGCTCGTTCGCGACGATCGGCGGGAAACGCGAGCTCTATCAGGAAGGTACGCTGGCGGGCATGTTGCCGCCGGCCGAGCTGATCGAGCGCGGTTTCGGCAAGGCAGGAATGCCGGAAGGCACGCTGATGTTCGGCGGCACCTTTGCCGCCAAAGGCGGCATCCGCTCGGCGGCGCGGTTCGACTACGAAATCGTCGATCCGGTTCTGAACCGCACCATCAAGCACGGTTACGATATCGTATCGCTGCCGATCCTCGGCTGAGAATCGTCCTACCGCGAAACGATGCTCTCAACGGCGGATGCAACAGCGAGCAGCGTTGCATCCTGCCCGTGCTCTTTCGCCAGCATCAATCCAACCGGAGCCGCGTTATCGCCGCGCGCAATCGGCAGCGAGATTGCGCAGCCGTCGATCATGTTGATCAGCGTGCAGTTCCGCAGCGATAACAGGTTAAGCCGTCCGAATTCCGCGTCGTCCGCAAGCTCCGTCACTTTGGGCGGCAGGATTGCGACGGTCGGCATCATCACAGCGTCGTAAGCGGCAATGCGCTGCGTTGCATCGGCGATCAGTGCGTTGCGCTGCTCGACAAGGTCGAGATAGTCGGCGGCGGTTTGCTTGGCACCGCGCTGGATACGAACGAGAACGCGCGGATCGTATTGCGCCGATGCCTTCTCGATTAATTCGCGATGCCATGCATAGCTTTCGGCTGCCGGAAATCCGCCCTTGGCATTGATTTCCGCGACCCGGTCGAATTCGGGGATCGCAATCCTGTCGATCTGCACTCCCTGATCGCTCAGGCGGCGAATGGCGGTCTCGAAGGCGCTCGCAACCTCGCTATCGATATTATCGAAAGCGACATTGGTCGGAACGGCGAAGCGCAAGCGGTTCAGCGGCGGAGCGCTGCGGCGGGCGAGGGGTGCTCCGGACATGATGGCATCAAGCGTTTCGCAGCAGGCGACGGAACGCGCAATCGGTCCGATCGAGTCGAGCGATGGCGCCAGCGGCAGGCATCCGTCGAGCGGTACGCGCTTTGCTGTCGGCTTGAATCCGACGATACCCGTGAATGCCGCAGGAATCCGGCAAGAGCCCCCGGTGTCAGTACCGATCGCGGCATGCGCCATGCCGTCGGTGACCGAAACAGCGGCGCCTGAGGACGAGCCGCCGGGCACGCGGCCTGTCTTGCGGTTCCATGGGTTGAGCGGCGTGCCGTAATGCGGGTTCAAGCCCAAACCGGAATAGGCGAACTCCACCATGTTGGTTCGTCCGATCAACACGAAGCCGGCTTGCCGCAAGCGCGCGACAATTGCCGCGTCGGTGTTCGCGGCGGGCGCATTCGCCAGCGCCTTTGAGCCGGCCCTGGTGACTTGCCCTCGCATATCGAACAGATCTTTGATTGAAATCGGAATGCCGGCATAGGCTGAAGGTGCAGCGTTGTTGCGGCGCAACTCATCCATGGCAGACGCGGAAGCGAGAGCGGCTTCACGATCAATGGCGACGAATGCGCGCGCGCCTTCGCCGGCGGAATCGTCGATGCGCTGGAGACATGCTTCCACGAGTTGCCGGGATGTTGTCCGGCCTGCTGCAAGGTCGCTGGCGAGAGATGCGAGGGTGGGCATGTGGCTCATTCTGTTTTTGTCCTGGTTCGAGAAACACCTATAGCGAGCGCGTGTCTCTCCAACAATGTTGTGCCGACCGATCGTGCTGTTCTTGACAGGTCTGGCAGTGTCTCTATGGTATAGCTTTGTAATAAAGCTATAAAGTGCAGGGAGAACGAATGGCCGGTATGGCAGAGCAGGACGCGAAGGCGTTCCGCCGGGCGCTGGGCCAGTTTGCGACCGGCGTTGCTGTCATCACCGCGAAGGCGGCGGACGGCAGCGTGATCGGGTTGACGATGAGCTCGTTCAATTCCGTTTCCGTCGATCCCCCGCTGGTGCTGTTCTCGATCGACCGGAAGGCCTTTAGTCTTCCGGCGATGTCGGAAGCCAAGGGTTACGCCGTCAATATTCTGGGGCGGGACCAGGAGCATCTGTCGAACAAGTTCGCCAAGGCACTTGGCGATAAATGGATGGCCGTCGAGCATACGCTCGGGCATTGCGCGGCGCCTTTGATTTCCGGCGCGCTCGCCCATTTCGAGTGCGAGCCGTATGCGCAGTATGATGGTGGCGACCATTTGATTTTTGTCGGCCGCGTCGTGCGCTTCACAGTCGACCCGGCAAACGAGCCGCTGGTCTTTTTTCGCGGCGCCTATCGAGCCTTGGCTAAACAGGAAAGCAGCCCCGAGTGGCCGCTACCGATGCATTACTGAATCGAAGACTGGAAATTCGAGGGGAAACAATGATCAAAACCGGTGCGCAACATATCGCCAGTCTTCGCGACGGGCGCGAAATCTATCTCGACGGTCAGCGGATCAGCGATCCGACGACGCACCCTGCCTATCGCGGAGCGGTGGGTTCGATCGGCAAGATGTTCGATTTTCAGAGTGCGCCCGAAAACCGCGATCTGATGACTTTCGAAACCGATACCAAGACGCGCGCCAACCGTATCTGGGAGCTTCCGGGCTCCTATGAGGAACTCGTCAAGCGCCGCAAGGGCCTCGAGGCGTGGACCGAACTGCATGCGGGTTTCATGGGCCGTGCGCCCGATCACGTCGCGTCGTGCATTGCCGGAATGTATATGGGCCGTGAGGTCTTCGAGGCTTACGACCCGAAGCGCGCCAAGGCGCTCGCCGATTATTATCGCTATGCGCGCGATAACGATCTTTATCTGACTTACGTCATCATCAACCCGCAGGCCGATCGCTCGAAGACGGCGGCGCAGCAGGCCGATCCGTTCCTGTCGGCGGGCGTCGTCGATCGCGACGCGGAAGGCATCACCGTGCGCGGTGCGAAGATGCTGGCGACCGGCGGCATCATGGCAAACGAGGTGTTTGTCACCTGCATTCAGCCGCTGCAGCCGGGTGACGAGCGATATGCGATTTCCTTCGCCGTGCCGATGAATATCAAAGGGCTGAAGATTCTGTCGCGCAAATCTTACGAAGCGGCGGCGCCGTCGGTTTTCGACAATCCGTTGGCAAGCCGTTTCGACGAGAACGATGCCGTCCTTTATTTCGACGACGTGAAAGTGCCCTGGGATCGCGTCTTCATCGTCGACAGCATCGAGATGTGCCAGAAGCAGTTCCACGCGACGCCGGCGCATGTTTATCAGAACTATCAGGCGATGATCCGTCTCTCGGTGAAGCTGAAATTCCTCGCCGGGATTGCACTTCGCACCGCCGAGACCAACGGCATCGTCGGCTTCCCGCAGGTGCGGGAGATGCTCGGACAACTCGCTGCCGAAGTCAGCATGGTTGAGGCGCTGGTTACTGCAATGGAAGCTAAAGGCCAGCAGCGTGGCGCTTACTTCGTGCCCGATCGCCAGATGCTTTATTCGGCGCAGGTGCTTACTCAGCAGCTTTACGCCAAGATCAACAACACGCTGCGCGAACTCGCCGGCGGCGGTCTGATCATGCTGCCGTCCTCGGTCAAGGATTTCAGCAATCCCGAACTCGCGAAGCTGATCGAGAAAACGCAGCAATCGCCCGCCGCGAATGCTGCCGACAAGGTGAAATTCTACAAGCTGGCGTGGGATGCGGTCGGCTCGGAATTTGCGTCGCGCCATTCGCAGTACGAGATGTTCTTCGCGGGTGCGACCTTCGTCACAAAGGGCCATGCCTTCCGCACGTATGATTGGAAATCCGCTTCGTCGCTGCTCGATCGGATGCTGGCGAGCTACGATATTTCGGACGACCTCGCGGGCTCCGGCAAGCCGTCTCGCTCAGTTGCTTAATTCGGAGAAGTGCAATGGCAGTCAACAAGGCTCATGACGAATTCCATACACTCGATATGGCCAACGGGTGGGAAACGCCGCCGGGATATCCGGCGGGTATCCAGCAGAAAATTCTGTCGGGTGCGCTGGATGAAAAGAACAAGCGGGGCAGCCGCACGCGCCTTCTGCGCTTCGCGCCCGGCGTTTACACGACGAAACCCTTCGTGCACGAATACTGGGAAGAGGTGTTTCTTTTCTCGGGCGACCTTACGGTTGGCAACGACGAGAGCGGCAAGGGCGGGCAATCCTTCAAGCCGCACACTTACGCCTGCCGGCCGCCCGGGGCGTTTCACGGTCCATTCAAATCGGAAAACGGGTGTCTCCTGATGGAGATCCACTATTTCGATCCCGTGTGATCAGGGGTCGCTTGCGTGATCGATGCTTCCACCTCGCTTATCGTTATTGCGGTGCGCGAGGTTTTCGATCACGCTGTGCCTCGTAGCTAGGCTTGACTAGCTTTGTCACTTAGCTATGATTTTTTTGTATTTTTGGCCGCTAACAGGAAGCTTGGCGGCCGCTTCTACCGGAACTTCCGCAACGCAGGGTTTGGAGAACCGAGAAGATGATGCAGTCCAAGGTTCTCGATACAAGCTTCCGTTCCGCGCTCTCGCGGCTGGCGAAGAACAAGCGCCTGCTAACCTGCGACAAGCCGGTCGATCAGCATCTCGAAGCGGCCGCGATCCTCAAAAAGTTCGATGGCCGCGAGGCAATCCTGTTCTCTGCGATCAAGGATAATCCGACGCCGTTGATCGGCAACTTGTTGAGCTCGCGCGAGAATTGCGAGGCGGCTTTTGGTCTCGACTTCAATGGCATTCGCGGTCTTATCCAACGCGCGATGAATGCGCCGATCGAGCCCGCGCTTGTCGCGAAAGCGCCTGCGCAAGAGGTAGTGCTGAAGAGCGGCTTCGATATCGGCCGCCTGCTGCCCGCGCTCTATCACGCTCCTTCCGATGCAGGGCGATACATCACCGCAGGTATTGTCGTGGTGAAGGACCCGGTGACGGGGATCTACAATGCTTCCTATCACCGGCTGCAGCTCATCGGGCCTGATCGTGTCGCGATCAAGCTGGATCTCGGCCGGCATTTGCGTCTTGCGTTTGAGCGTGCCCAGCAGAAGGGTCAGGATTTGCCGGTGGCGGTTTGCATCGGCACCGATCTCGCCCTGCATTTCACGGCGGCGACGATGGGCTCTCAGATGCCGGAGACGGCGGACGAGCTTGCGGTCGCTGGCGGTCTGACGGGCAAGGCGCTTTCGGTCGTAAAGGGCGTGTCGCAGGATCTTCTGATCCCCGCGGAAAGCGAATTCGTTTTAGAGGGCAAAATTCTTGCGAACGAAGTCGCTCCGGAAGGTCCGTTTGGCGAGTTCATCGGTTTTGCGGCTCCGGCCGCCGATGCGCCGGTTTTGCAGATCACCGCTGTCACGCATCGCACGAAGCCGATCTATCATGTCATCAATGGCTTCGGGCGCGAGACGGTCATGCTTCGCAAATATGTGCTCGAAGCGAGCTTGCTGAAGGTGTTGCAGTCGGCAATTCCCATCGTCGTCGACGCCGAGATGACGGCGGGCGGTCTGCATCGCTTCCACGCGGTGATTCAGGTCAAGAAAACCGGCCGCCAGCATAATGGCTTGCAGCGGAACGCTATGCTTGCCGCTTTTGGCGCGCTGAAGGATCTCGACCTCGTGACGGTCGTCGATGACGATATCGATATTCGCGACGTCCATGACGTTGAATATGCCGTCGCAACGCGCATGGAAGCCTCGACTGACCTCGTCATTATTCCTGCTGCCAGAGGCCATGAATATGTGCGCGTCAGCAAGGAAGGCGTCCGGGCGAAGCTGGGTATCGACGCGACCATACCGTTTGAAGATCAGGCGAAATTCCGCCGCGTCGAATTTGCGCCGACTGAAGTCAAGGAAGAAACATTTAGCGCTGACCCAGCGGCGGCGCTGAAAACCATGGGCCTTTCTTAAGCGGGCCACGCGAACAAGCAGATAAAACACGTCTCAGGGGGTATTCGATGAAGAAAATTGCTCTTGCTGTCATTTCCATCGCAGCGCTGTTTTGCGGCTCGGCGTCGGCAGATACCTGGCCAAGCAAGCCGATCAAGCTTGTCGTTCCTTACGCGCCGGGCGGATATACCGACGGCGTTTCGCGCATCACTGCGCGTTTCATGGAGAAGGAATTAGGGCAGCCGATCGTTGTCGAAAACCGCGCGGGCGGTGGCGGCATTGTCGGCACCGACTTCCTCTCGAAGTCGCCGAACGACGGTTACACGATTTGCATGTGCAGCGTTGGTGCGGTTTCCGTCGCGCCGGTTGCGCAGAAGACGTCTTACGATCCGCTGAAGAGCTTCCGGCCGATCAGCATCGTCAGCACGATTCCGCAAACGGTCATCGTGAACCCGTCGCTGCCGATTAATTCAATCGAGGACCTGGTCACTTACGCAAAGGCGAACCCCGGGAAACTGAATTTCGGTTCGAGCGGAGCGGGCGGCCTGATGTATTTCTCCGTTGCGCTTTTCGAAGCGCGCACCGGCACCAAGATGGTCCATGTTCCGTTCAAGGGCGGCGCGCCGGCGACGGCAGCCGTCGTGTCGGGCGAGGTCAATCTGACTTTCACCAATATGACTGACGCGCTGCCGCAGATCGAAGCCAAAACGGTGAAGGCGCTTGCCATCACCTCGAAGAACCGCAGCGAATTTGCGCCGCAGCTCCCGACTATCGCCGAAAAGATTGGCGTTCTGTCGAATTATAACGTCGAATCCTGGAATGGCGTGATGGCGCCCGCCGGTACGTCCGAGGACATCGTTCAGAAGCTCTCGGCCGTTTACAAGAAAATGGCGGCGGACCCCGAGGTCAAAAAGCAGATGGCGGTGATCGGTGCGTCGACTGTGTTTACGACCCCGGACGGCTTCCAGACGCAGATCAATCAGGAAGTCGAGCAGTGGAAGACGCTGCTCAAGGAAATTTCGGGCAAGTAAATGAGTGACACCGCATCCGGCGGTGTTGCTGCCTAATCCCTGAACGATGCGCGGAGAGTTGCTCTCCGCGCCGGAGATGACGATGAAGCCATTGGCCTGGCGGGGGAATGTCGACTTCTTTTCAGGAGTGCTGCTGTCCGGCATCGCCATCTTCGCTCTGTTTTACATTCGCACGCTCGAAATCGGAACGGTTCTGCAAATGGGATCGGGCTATTTTCCGCTCGGTCTCGCCCTCATTTTGCTCGGCATGGGGCTTGTCCTGATCGTCAAGGGTGTTCTGTCAGGCGGGTCTGCGGTCGATACGATTTATCTGAGGCCCCTGTTTTTCGTGCTGCTCTCTTTCGCACTCTTTGGCGTGCTGGTGGAGCGTGCGGGGCTGATTTGCGCAATTCTTGCGCAAGTCGTTGTTGCGCATTTCGGATCGCGTGAGACTCGTCTTCTCGAGAGCATTGTTCTCGCGGCTGTGCTGGCTGCCGTGTCGTCGGTGTTGTTCGTTTGGATCCTCAAGATTCCGGTCAGTTTGCTGCCATGATGGATATCTTCGCTTCTCTCGCGCACGGTTTTGCTGTCGCGGCGACACCCACAAATCTGCTGTTTTGCCTGATTGGCACGGTTTGCGGCACGCTAATCGGTGTGCTCCCGGGTTTGGGCCCGGTCGCGACGATCTCGTTGCTGTTGCCGGTCACGTTTGCGCTCAATCCGATCAGCGCAATCATCATGCTCGCCGGTATCTATTACGGCGCGCAATACGGCGGCTCGACGACGGCAATCCTCGTCAACATACCCGGTGAATCTACCTCGGTCGTCACGGCGATTGACGGTTACAAAATGGCTCAGCAGGGCCGTGCCGGCGAGGCGCTCGCGGTCGCGGCTATCGGTTCCTTTATCGCCGGCTGCATCGGCACGCTGGTGATTGCGATGGCAGGCCCGCCACTCGCGCTGATGACGCAGAAGTTTGCGTCGCCGGATTATTTCTCGTTGATGGTGCTCGGTCTCATTTCGGCGGTCGTTCTCGCCAATGGCTCGATGTTTCAAGCCATTGCCATGATCTTCCTGGGCCTCTTGCTCGGAATGGTTGGCATGGACATCAACACCGGCCAGCCGCGGATGACTCTCGGCCTGATCGAGCTGTCTGACGGCATCAACTTCGTGGCGCTCGTGATGGGTTTGTTCGGCATTGCGGAGGTGATCGCCAATCTCGAGCAAGTATCCGACCGCGTCGTCAATCACTCGCGCATCAATAGCATCTGGCCCTCGATGAAAGTCTTGCGGGGGGCGTGGGCTTCCGTGATGCGCGGGACTTTCATTGGCACCATCTTCGGCATCCTGCCGGGCGGCGGTGCAACAATTGCAGCGTTTTCGGCCTATGCGCTGGAAAAGCGCGTGGCGAAAGACCCTTCGCGCTTCGGCAACGGAGCGGTGGAAGGTGTCGCAGGGCCGGAATCGGCCAATAACGCGGCGGCACAGACTTCGTTCGTGCCGCTTCTCACCATGGGCATTCCGACGAGCGCCACGATGGCGCTGATGATCGGCGCGCTGACGCTGCACGGTATCGCACCTGGTCCGATGGTGATTTCGCGCCAACCCGATCTGTTCTGGGGGCTGATCGCGAGCATGTTCATCGGCAATTTGATGCTCGTCATCATCAATCTTCCGATGATCGGCATCTGGGTGAAGTTGTTGTCGGTGCCGTATCGGTTGCTTTATCTGATCATTCTCGTGATCTGCGCGATCGGCGTCTTCTCGGTGAATAATTCGGCGTTCGACATCTACATGACCGTCGGCTTCACGCTGCTCGGCTACATCCTGCGCAAGCTCAACGCCGAACCCGCGCCGCTTCTCATGGGCTTCGTGCTCGGCCCGATGCTTGAAGAGAATTTCCGCCGCAGCCTCATCACGGCGCATGGAAACGCCATGGTGTTTTTCGAGCGCCCGATCAGCCTCGTGCTGCTGATCATGAGCGCCGCGTTGCTGCTTTCCATTGCCGTGCCTTCGATCGTTCGGTGGCGCGGCGAGGTCTTCAAGGAAACCTAGCCGGTTTGCGGCATGCCCTTGCGGCGGCTGCCGGCAATGACGAGTGTGAGATGAATTCCTTGCATCAAGTGTCGTGTTTTATCGACGGCAAAGAGGAAGCAGGGCGCGATTATTTCGAGAAACATTATCCGGCGACGGGAGAAATCATCGCGCGGGTAGTCGAATCGGATCGTGCCCAGGTGGACCGGGCGGTCGAAGCGGCGCGCACGGCGCTCGCGGGTCCGTGGAAAAAGACGACGATGCTGGAGCGCGCGGCTTTCCTGGAGCGGCTCGCGGACAAGCTCGACGAGCGGATCGACGAACTCGTCGAAGAAGAAATCAGGGATACCGGAAAGCCGATTACGGCGACGCGTAGCATCGAAATTCCCCGCGCCATTGCGAACTTCCGCTCATTCGCCGCAATCGCTCGTGAGGAGCATCTTAAGTCATTCGAGACGAAGACGCTCGCCGGCGGCGTCGCGCAAAATACGATCCTGCGCCAGCCGATCGGCACGATCGGCATTGTCGCGCCGTGGAATTTGCCGCTGCTGCTGCTGACTTGGAAAGTCGCGCCCGCGCTGGTTTGCGGCAACACCATTGTCGTGAAGCCATCCGAGCATTCGCCACGCACCGCCGTCCTGCTTGCCAAGATCGCGCACGAGGCCGGCTTGCCGCACGGCGTTCTCAACGTCGTTCATGGCCATGGCCATAACGCGGCCGGCAGTTTCCTTGTGTCGCACCCCGATATTGGCGCGATCACCTTCACGGGCGAAACGCGCACGGGAGAAGCCATCATGAAGGCGGCCGCGACGGGTCCGCGCCCGGTTTCGCTCGAGCTTGGCGGGAAGAATGCGGCGGTCATTTTTGACGACGCTGATTTCGAGGCTGCCGCTACGGGTACCGTGCGCTCGATGTTCGATAACTGCGGCCAGGTTTGCCTGACAACCGAGCGCATCTTTGTTCACCGCAAGATTTTCGAGCCGTTTGTCGAGCGTCTAGCGGCACTTACAAAGCAACTCGTTCCCGGCGATCCGCTTGAGGCGAGCACGACATTAGGCCCGGCGATCAGCGATATTCAGCGCGACAAGGTGCTGGATTTTTACCGCCGTGCTGCCGCGGATGGCGCGAATATCGTGACCGGCGGCGATGTGCTCGACATGCCCGCTCCATTCGCGAAGGGCTATTGGGTTGCGCCGACGATCTGGACCGGCTTGCCGGACGATGCCGATGTCTGCCGCAAGGAAGTCTTCGGCCCGTGCGGGCATGTTTCGGTGTTCGACGATGACGATGAGGTTGTCCGCCGCGTGAACGATTCGCACTATGGCCTTGCGTCCGCCATCTGGACCAAAAACGCGCAGCGCGCGAGCAGGGTCGCGGCCGAGATCGAAGCCGGTACGGTGTGGGTGAACTGCTGGCGCGTGCGCGATGAGCGCGCGGCGTTCGGCGGCTTCAAGCGCTCGGGCATCGGCCGCGAAGGCGGCAGCTGGTCGCTCGACTTCTATTCGGAATTGAAAACAGTCTGCACCTACGCAGCCTGAACACGGGAACGGGATGAACGAAATGGCATCGGCCTCGCGCGCTACAGAAGGCTCGGCTCGCAGCGGCGGCAGTATTTTAGTCTCAGGCTTGCGGCTCAACGGCATCGACCGGATTTTCGGTGTGCCGGGCGAAAGCGCGCTGCCGATTTTCGACGCGCTCTATGGCGACAACAACCCGATCCAGTTCGTCGTCTGCCGCCACGAAGCGACGGCGTCGCACATGGCGGAAGCCGACGGCAAGATGACCGGCCGCCCCGGTATCTGCATCGTGAGCCGCGGGCCGGGCGCCATGCACGCCTCGATCGGCCTGCACACCGCCTGGCAGGATTCGACACCGATGATCCTGATCATCGGGCAAGTGCCGCGGGCGCATCGCGGCCGCGAGGCTTTTCAGGAAGTGAACTACACACGGGTTTTCGCCGACATGACCAAATGGGTCGGCGAGATCGAAAGCGCCGACCTCATTCCCGAATATCTGAGCCGCGCATTTCACATTGCGATGCAGGGTCGTCCGGGGCCGGTCGTTCTCTCTATTCCCGAAGACGTCTTGAGCGAAATGAGCGCGGTGCGTGATGGAGCGCCGGTGATTGCGGCGGAAACCGCGCCGATGCCGGCGCAGATGCAAGAGGTTCGCTCTTTATTACAGGCAGCGAAGCGCCCGCTGGCGATTGTCGGCAACCTCGGCTGGACGGCGAACGCGGTGGCACGTTTCAAGGAGTTCGTTACCAAGAACGATATTCCCGTCGTCGCCGGATTCCGCTCGCAGGACATTCTCGACAATCGCAGCGATCACTATATCGGCGACCTCAGCCTCGGCGGCAGCCCTGCGCTGCGCGAGCGCGTCAAGAATGCCGACCTTCTGCTGGTGATCGGCGATCGTCTCGGCGACGTCACGACGAAAAGCTACACGCTGCTCGATGTTCCGACGCCGAAGCAAACGCTGATCCACGTTTTCCCCGGCGCGGAGGAGCTGGGCCGCGTTTACACGCCGAAGCTCGCCATCCAGTCGAAGTCTTCGCATTTCGTCGAGGCGCTGGCGAAGCTGGAGCCGCTCGATGCCAAAGCCTGGGCGTCGTGGCGCGAAGAGTGCAGGGCGGCTTACGTCAATTACCAGAACAATCCGCCGAAGGTTTCGGGCTTCGATTATTCGCAGGTCATCCGTTTTCTCGCAGAGCGCCTGCCGGACGATGCGATCATCACCAACGGCGCCGGCAATTATTCGATCTGGCTGCACCGCTTCTATCGCTACCGGAAACTCGGCACGCAGATCGCGCCGAAATCGGGCGTGATGGGCTATGGGCTGCCTGCGGCGATTGCCGCGAAGCTGCGCCATCCCGGCCGGGATGTCGTCTGTCTTGCAGGGGATGGCTGCTTCACGATGGCTTCCCAGGAATTCGCGACCGCGGTTCATCAGAATCTGCCAATCGTGGTGATCGTCGTGAACAACGGCATGTATGGTTCGATCCGCATGCATCAGGAAATTCACTTTCCGGGGCGGCCGAGCGGAACGATGCTGTTCAACGCCGACTTCGCATTGCTTGCGCAATCCTATGGTGCGCATGGCGAAGCGATCGAGCGTCATGAGGATTTCCCCGCCGCTTATGAGCGCGCGGTCAAAGCCAACAAACCGGCGATCATTGAGTTGCGGGTAAACCGCAACCAGCTCACCCCGGATCGGGCATTGTGAGCGCCGAACGGGCGTGAAAATGCCTGCCGGCCGCGCTGCTTGACGGCCTTGAAGGTTTTGGTGTGAGTGGCTTGAAACGCGAGATGGATCGGTAAAGATGTCGGCCAAAGCGAAGCGGTTGATCGTGGGAATGAGCGGCGCTTCCGGCGCCGTATACGGCGTTCGCCTGCTGGAAGTGCTGAAGGATTCCGGCATTCAGACGCATCTCGTGATGTCGAAGGCTGCCAAGATCACGCTTGCGACGGAAACCGACCTCAAGGTGAGCGACGTCGAGCGGCTGGCCACGGTCGTTCATTCCAACGAAGACATTGGCGCGGCTTGCGCGAGCGGTTCCTTTCATACCGTCGGCATGGTCATCGCGCCTTGCTCGGTGAAAACGATGTCGGAAATCGCCACCGGCGTCACTTCGCATCTTCTCTCGCGCGCGGCCGATGTCGCGCTGAAAGAGCGCCGCCGCGTCGTATTGATGTTGCGCGAGACGCCTCTGCACCTCGGCCACATTCGCTCGATGGCGGCTGTCACGGAAGCGGGGGCGATTGTTTTTCCGCCGGTGCCGGCTTTCTATGCGCGCCCGGCCTCGCTTGCAGAAATGGTCGATCACACCGTCGGCCGGGTTCTCGATCTTTTCGATATTGACGCAGGATTGGTATCGCGCTGGACGGGCGAGCGGTCGCGGCCGAAGGCCGAGACGAAAACAGAGAAATAGCTCGCTTGCCGGAATCGAGCGAGGATATGAGCAAGGGTATGGATCGGCCGCTCGAACTTGAGAATCCGTTCTGGCGTTTTTCCCTGGCTGTCTACGCCATGTCCGGTGTTCAGGAAGAATGCCTCTTCTTGCAGAACTCGTCAGGCGTGAACGTCAACTTGCTGCTTTACTGTGCCTGGCGCGGCACGGAAGGCGATTGCCTGACGGATGCGGCACTGAAGCGATCGATCGCCGCCGTGCAAGGCTGGCATGACGAGATCATTACCCCGCTGCGCGCGGCGCGGACTCATCTCAAGCGTTCGGGCGCGATGGATGCTGCGGGCCCGGAAATCAGGGCGCTTCGTTCTAAAATTCTCGAAGCCGAACTGCTCGGCGAACAAGTGGAGCAGGCTTTTTTATATCGAGAGGCGGCTTCCGATTTTAAGCCCGGCGAAAGCCGTGGTGCAGCCCTCGACGCGAATCTGGCGCTCTATCTGGGTGTCCACGGCAGGACACTAAATGATGCCCCGATGCTGCGTTCGCATGCCGCATCCCTGATGCGGAAATAACCGGTCACAGATACGTTATTCGGATGTGCTTTCCGGAGGTGCGGATGCCTCCGAAGCCGGGCCCGGACCACTGGCAATCGCCGCTCGATGCCGCGAAAATACTTGCTCGGATGCGCTCCGATTCTTCATAAGAGAGATGTGAAATCGGAACGCTTGAATCAATCGGTTCAGGCAAGGGATGGTCGGGCAAGGGATGGGCGTTTCTCCTGAAACACTGCTGATTGCGCTGATCGCAATCCCCTTTGCCGGCAGTTTTCTGGCGATGCTGTTTCGAGCAAATGCCCGCAACGCAGAGGCTTATCTCGCGGGTGCAGTGGCGCTTGCCGCTTTCGTGCTGGTGGTCATGGCCTATCCGCAGGTCACCGGCGGCAGCGTCATCCGGTTCAAGGCTGCATGGGTTCAGGACATCGGTCTTGAATTCTATCTGAGAATGGACGGCTTCGCGTGGGTGTTCGCGGCGCTCATCACCGGCATCGGTTTTCTGGTGGTGCTCTATGCGCGTTACTACATGTCGGCTGACGATCCGGTCCCGCGTTTTTTCTCGTTCCTGCTCGCCTTCATGGGCGCGATGCTGGGCATCGTTCTGTCGGGCAACCTGATCCAGCTCGTCTTCTTCTGGGAGTTGACCAGTCTCTTTTCATTTTTGCTGATCGGCTACTGGCACCAGACGTCTCAGGCCAGAGATGGCGCTCGCATGGCGTTGATCGTGACGTCGACCGGCGGCCTTTGCCTGTTCGCCGGCGTTCTTGTCATCGGCCATATCGTAGGCAGCTATGATCTTGAGCAGGTCTTCGCAGCGGCGACGAAGATCCGGGTACATCCGCTTTACGTTCCCGCGCTTGTTCTTGTCGTGCTCGGTGCGCTGACCAAAAGCGCGCAGTTTCCGTTTCACTTCTGGCTGCCGCATGCGATGGCGGCGCCGACACCGGTTTCAGCCTATCTGCATTCGGCGACAATGGTGAAAGCCGGCGTCTTTTTGCTGGTGCGGCTCTGGCCGGCACTGGGCGGCACTAATGAGTGGCTGTGGATCGTCGCTTCGGCGGGCCTCATCACTTTCATGCTTGGCGCATTTGTCGCGCTGTTTCAGCAAGATCTTAAAGGCCTATTGGCTTATTCGACGATCAGTCATCTCGGCCTGATCACGCTCCTGATCGGTCTCGATACGCCGCTCGGCATCATCGCCGCGACCTTTCACATTATAAATCACGCGACCTTCAAGGCTTCGTTGTTCATGGCCGCCGGGATCATCGATCACGAAACCGGTACGCGGGATATTCGACGGCTGAACGGTTTGCGGCGATTCATGCCGATTACCACCACGCTGGCGATGGTTGCTGCCGCCGCGATGGCCGGGGTGCCGCTTCTGAACGGCTTCATCTCGAAGGAGATGTTCTTCGCGGAGACGATCGAACTGCACGATAATTCGCTCGTCGATCAGGCGCTGCCTTACATCGTCACTTTCGCCAGCATGTTCACGGTCGCCTATTCGCTGCGTTTCATCCGGGATGTGTTCTTTGGCGTGCCAACGCAGCCGTTCCCGCGCACGCCCCACGAGCCGCCTTTCCTGATGCGCTTTCCCGCCGAATTGCTGGTGCTGGCGTGTCTGGTGGTTGGGATCATTCCCGGGATCACCATCGGGCCGCTATTGCAAACCGCGCTCCACGCCGTGCTCGGCGATTCGATTCCGCATTACAGCCTTGCGGTCTGGCATGGTTTCACGCCCGAATTTCTGATGAGCATCGTGACGATCCTCGGCGGCATCGGGCTCTACACTATTCTGCGCACGTATCTGCTGACCGCGGATGGGCCGCCGCTCCTGCGTCATATCAAGGGCCAGCGCATTTTCGAGCGCCTGCTGGTGACGATTTCCTGGCGCTTCGCGCGATGGCTTGAGTCGGTATTGGCGACGCGGCGGCTACAGCCGCAGTTACGCCTTCTCGTTATTGCCGCGCTGATTGCCGGTTTCATGCCGTTCTACTTGCATGGGACTTATACGCAAGGAGCGCTGACCTTCGGCCCGCGGCAAACCGCATTCGATATCGGCTTCGGCATCGTCTGGGCCGTTGGCATCGCCTCCGCGCTGGCTGCCGCCTATCAGGCGAAATTTCACCGTTTGGCGGCGCTTATTCTGGTCGGCGTTGCGGGTCTGGTGACGTGCATCAGTTTTGTGTGGCTCTCCGCGCCGGATCTTTCTCTGACCCAGTTGGTCGTCGAGTCGGTGACGACCGTGCTCTTGCTGCTTGGACTGCGCTGGCTGCCGAAGCGCATTCAAAATTTTGACGCAGCTGATGCAGGCTTTGGCATCATTCGCTGGCACCGTATCCGTGACCTTATGATCGCAGCCGCTGCGGGGGCGTCGCTCGCTGCGCTTTCCTATGCGGTGATGACCCGCCCGCAGCCGCAGAATATCTCGGGCTTCTTTGTCGAGAACGCCTACAAGCAAGGCGGCGGCACCAACATCGTCAACGTCATTCTGGTCGACTTCCGCGCCTTCGATACGTTCGGCGAGATCACGGTGCTGGGGATCGTCGCGCTCACGGTTTACGGATTGTTGCGGCGCTTCCGCCCCGCGGCAGAGAGTGCGCAAGTTCCGGAGCAGCAGCGCAGCCGGAATGAAGGCAACGAAGATACGACGCCGCAGAAGGATTCCGGCGTTAAAGGCGCACTCGCGATTCCCGCGCTGATGGTCTCGATGCTTTTCCCGGTGATCGGAGTTGTGGCGATCTATTTTCTTTTGCGCGGGCATGATCTGCCAGGCGGGGGCTTTGTTGCCGGCATCACAATGGCTGTCGCGTTCATTCTCCAGTATATGGCGCACGGAACGGAGTGGGTGGAATCGCACTTGCGCGTATTGCCCATTCGCTGGATGGGCGCGGGTCTGCTGCTGGCGGTTGGCGTCGGTGCAGCAGCCTGGCTGTTCGACATGCCGTTCCTTACTTCGTCTTTTTCCTATGCGGAAGTTCCGTGGATCGGCGCCGTACCGCTCGCGAGCGCTTTCATATTCGACCTCGGCGTATTTGCGCTGGTCGTCGGCGCAACAGTGCTCATGCTGATTGCACTCGCGCACCAGTCGGTTCGCGGTCACCGGACGCAGCGTGGCCGTGCGCCAAATAGCGAGGGGGCGTGATGGAAATCGTTCTCGCGCTCGGCATCGGCGTGCTTGCGGGTTCAGGCGTGTGGCTGGCCCTGCGGCCGCGTACGTTTCAGGTCATTATCGGCCTGTCGCTGCTGGCCTATGCGGTCAATCTCTTCATCCTGGCGATGGGACGTCTGCGCACTGATGCAGCCCCCGTTCTGATGGCGAAAGGGATGGGCGTTCCCGCGGAGTTTGCCGACCCGTTGCCGCAGGCGCTGGTGCTAACCGCAATCGTCATCAGCTTTGCGACAACGGCCTTGTTCCTCGTCGTGATCATCGCGGCACGCGGCCTGACCGGCACCGATCATGTCGATGGACGGGAGCCGGACGTATGAGCTGGGCCGAAAACCATCTGGTCATCGCGCCGATCGTGCTCCCGCTGTTTGCCGGAGCGGTGATGCTGGCACTGGGCGGCGAGCGCCGCCGGAATATCAACGCCATACTCAATATTGCGGTGAGCCTCGCGCTGATTGCGATTTCAATCATGCTCTTGCGCGATGCCGACGCCGTGCCGGGCGGCATCTCGAATGTGTATCGTCTTGGCGACTGGCCGGTGCCGTTTGCCATCGTGCTTGTGCTCGATCGTCTGTCCGCGATGATGCTGCTCTTGACGAGCGTGCTTGCCGCGGCGGCCGCTGTTTTCTCGCTGGCGCGCTGGCATCGGGCCGGGGTCAACTTTCATCCGCTGTTCCAGTTTCTGCTGATGGGGCTGAACGGCGCTTTCCTCACCGGCGATCTGTTCAACCTCTTCGTATTCTTCGAGGTGCTGCTCGCAGCGTCCTACGGTCTTGTGCTCTACGGCTCGGGATCGGTGCGCGTTATGACGGGCATGCAATATATCGCCGTCAATCTCGTCGCTTCGCTTTTGTTTCTGATCGGCGTCAGCCTGATCTACGGCATCGCCGGAACCCTCAATATGGCCGATCTCGCGTCGCGCATCGCGGCCATTCCTGCGAGCGACCGTGCGCTGCTGGAAGCGGGCGCCGGTATTCTTGGCATTGCGTTTCTGGTCAAAGCGGGGATGTGGCCGCTCTGTTTCTGGCTGCCCGGCACCTATGCCGCCGTGCCGGCGCCGGTCGGATCGATTTTCGCCATCCTGACCAAGGTGGGCGTCTATGTCGTGCTGCGGCTGTGGCTTCTGTTGTTCGGCGACGGCGCAGGCGCGTCGGCTCAGTTCGGCGGGGAGCTGTTACTCGCCGGTGGTATGGCGACCATCGTTTTCGGCACGATCGGCACGCTGGCTTCGCAGGATATGTCGCGGCTTGCGGCCTTCTCGGTGCTGGTGTCTTCCGGCACGGTGCTCGCCGCCGTCGGCCTGGCGCAGACCGGCGTGACGGGCGGGGCGCTTTTCTATCTGATCAGTTCGACGCTCGGGCTCGGTGCGTTCTTTCTTTTGATCGAACTTATTGAACGTGGCCGCGAGCCTGGCGCCGACGTCCTTGCGGTCACGCGCGAGCTGTACGGCGAAGAAGGCGAGGAGGACGGCGCGGAAGAAACCGGTATCGCCATTCCGGCCACGATCGCTCTGCTCGGTCTCTCTTTTATCGGCTGCGCCGTGGTGATCGCGGGCCTGCCGCCGCTTTCGGGGTTTATCGCTAAGTTTGCGATGCTGAGCGCGGCGTTGCAGCCGGGCGCTGCCGTGCCGACGCAGGCGTGGGTGTTCCTCGTTATTCTGATCCTGTCGGGGCTTGCCGCGCTGATCGCCATGACGCGCGCCGGCATCCGTGTCTTCTGGGTATCCGAGCGAGAGGCGCCGCGCGTGCGTTTAATCGAAATGGCGCCGGTCGCGGTTCTGCTGTTGCTTTGCGTTTTGCAGACTGTTCAGGCGGGGCCTGTCATGCGCTTCATGCAGGCGACCGCGCAGTCGCTGCACGCGCCGCATGATTATATGCGCGGCGTTCTCGAATTTTCTTCCGCGCGCAAGCCAGCGGGTGGAACATGAAGCGGCTCCTGCCTTTTCCGATTGTGAGCACGGGCCTGTTTGCGCTGTGGCTCGTACTGAACCAGTCGATTTCGCCGGGCCATATTCTGTTGGGCATTCTCGCGGGGTTTGCCGGCGGTTGGGCGCTCGCCGCACTCGATCCGCCGAAAACTCACCCGCGCCGGGTTTTTGTCTTCTTCCGTTTGGCAGCAGCCGTGATTGCCGACATCGTTCGGTCCAATATCGAGGTTGCGCGCATCATTCTCGGCAGGCAGCGTAGAAATCGCCATTCGGGCTTTGTCGAAATCCCGCTCGAGCTTCGCAATGCCTACGGACTGGCGATGCTCGCCTGCATCATCACCTCGACGCCCGGAACGTTATGGGTCAATTTCGACGATAAGAGCGGAGTGCTGACCATCCACGTGCTCGATCTCGTCGACCGGGCCGAATGGGTCCGCACCATCAAGGGGCGCTACGAAGGAAGGCTGCTGGAGATCTTTCCATGAGCGCGGTTCTGATCCTGTCGATAACGGCTGCGCAGATCCTCCTCGGGTTCGCGATGGTGCCTGCGGCGTATCGTATTCTCTGGGGGCCGCGAGCCCAGGACCGGATCATCGGCTTCGACAGTCTCTATGTGAGCGCGATGCTTTTGCTGGTGACGTTCGGCATCCGCTCGGGAAGCATGCTTTATTTCGAGGCGGCCCTGATCATCGCGCTGATCGGTTTTGTCGGCACGATGGCGCTCGCGAAATTCCTGCTGCGCGGCGAGGTGATCGAATGAGCAGCGGAGAAATTCCATTCTGGGCGGAAATTCTTGCGTCGGTGCTGCTGGTTTCCGGCGCTGCAATCACGCTGATCGGAACGTGCGGTCTGTTGCGGCTCAAGACGTTTTATGACCGGGTGCATGCGCCGACGCTCGGCACGACACTCGGAACGGTCTTTGTGGTCGCGGCGTCGATGATCTATTTTCTGGCCTTGGGCAACCGTTTCGTATTGCACGAGCTGTTGATTGTTATTTTCGTCACGGTGACGACGCCGATCACGCTCCTGGTGCTGGTCCGTGCCGCACAATTTCGGGACGAGTTCGAGGGCGAGCGAGCCCTAAAGGAGGCGGCGAAGAATAATCATTCTGGCCGCGAGGAGAGCCATGAGCGACCTTGATCCGGTGCGCCTTACGCAGGAATTGATCGCCTTCGACACCATCAATCCGCCGGGGCAGGAGCTTGCCTGCATCAAGATGCTGGCCGGTGTTTTGTCGGAGGCGGGGCTCCAGACCAAGATTCATGGCTTCGCAGAAAACCGTGCCAATCTTGTCGCAACGCTGGGCGAGGGGCCGGCGCTCTGCTTCACCGGTCATGTGGACACCGTGCCGCTCGGCAATACGCCGTGGCAGCGCGATCCGCTCGGCGGCGAAATTATCGACGGCCGGCTCTACGGGCGCGGCTCATCCGATATGAAAAGTGGCGTTGCGGCTTTCGTAGCGGCGGCCTGTGCGGCCGCGAGAAGCGGCCGCAAAACCGGCGGGCGTATCACGCTGATTATTACCGCAGGCGAAGAGATCGGCTGCGAAGGTGCGAAGGAACTGGTGCGGGCAGGCGTGCTCGAGAAGGGCGGAGCACTCGTTGTCGCGGAGCCGACATCGAACGTGCCGATGGTCGGCCACAAGGGCGCGCTGTGGCTGCGCGCCGTCGCGACCGGCGTGACGGCGCATGGCTCGATGCCGCATCTCGGCGTCAATGCGGCCTACAAGGCAGCTCGTGCACTTCATAAACTTGAAGCCTTTGATTTTAACGAGGCGCCGCATCCGCATCTCGGCAAGCCGACGCTGAATGTCGGCGCAGTACGCTCGGGCATCAATGTCAATTCGGTGCCGGACAGGGCCGAGATCGACATCGATATCCGCACCATTCCTTCGCTTCCGCATGAGCGCGTGAAAGAACATCTTGCGGCCGAACTCGGCGAAGACATTACGATGAGCGCGCTTGTCGATGTCCCGGCGGTGTGGACTGAACCGAAGAATGCTTGGCTGGCGAAAGTGTTTGCAGCCGTTCACGCCGTGACGGGCAAGGAGCCGTTGCCGATCGCGACAGTGCCATATTTCACCGATGCTTCTATCTTGAAGCCCGCGCTAGGCGAGCCGCCGACGGTTGTGCTCGGCCCGGGCGAGCCCGGCATGGCGCATCAGACCGACGAATATTGTTTCGTCGATCATATCCGTGACGCAGAGAAAATTTATGCGCGCCTGATCGAAGCGTGGCAGGCGTAAGCGCAGGTAGCCGAGCGATCAGTGCGCGGTCTGCGAAGAGCGCGCGGCGAACCCGGCAGGCCCGGCTGCATTCCGCGTTTGCGGGTGCCAGTTTTCCAAACGGTTCAGCAGCGACGCGCCGACGAAGCCGCCGGCGAAGATCGAAATCGCCGCAAGCGCCGAGCCGAGCGAGAGCGTCGACATGCCGGTCAGGCCCTGACCGATCGTGCAGCCCATGGCGAATACGCCGCCAACGCCCATCATCATCGCGCCGATGATCTGGCGGAAGAAATCGTTGGCGTTGCTGAAACCTTCGATCTCGAATTTGCCGCGGGTCACCGATGTCACGAAAGCGCCGACGATGACGCCGCCGACGACGGCGATGCCGAAGTTCGCGGTCGTGCCGGTGAAGATCATGAGATATTCGACGGCATCGCCAACCGGCGCGACGAACGTGAGGCTCGCCGGCGGGAACGGATTGAACTCATCTTGCGCCACGACGCCGGTGAAGTACCAAGCGGCGGCGATCAAGAGACCGATCGAGAGGCCGCCGATGATGTTGCGCGGCGAGGCGCGGAAGTTCTTGCTCGCAAAGCAGGCGAAGAGGAGGACGGCAGCGAGCGCGATCGAGATGATCCAGCGCAAAGTGCCGGCATCGATCGGCAGGCGTGATGCGAGCAGATCGGGGATTGCCGTCGCGCCGAGATCGGTGCGGGTAGCGCTCTCACTGGCAAGGCGCAACGGCGCAACGATGCCGCGCAGCGTCATGTACGCGGTGATGCCGACCAATATGACGACAACGAAAGAGCGGATATTGCCGTAGCCGAGGCGAACGAGATTGCGCGAAACGCAGCCGTTGCCGAGCATCATGCCGACGCCAAACACGAAGCCGCCGACGATCGGGCCTGCAAGATTGAGCGGTGTCGCGAGATAGATCGACTTGGTGAGATCGACGCCGCCGAAAACGAACAGAAGCTGGCTGGCGAGAACGGCGACCGCGAGCGCGACGCCCCAGGCACGCAGCCGGTTGCTGTTGCCCTTGCGCACGACATCAAGGATTGCGCCGCTGCTGCAGAAGGCTGTCGCCTGCGCGAAGCTGCCGAACAGCAGCCCCAGAACGAGGCCGCCAAAAATAAGCAGTTGTGCCGGCTCAAACGTGCTCATGGTCCACCCGTAAACTCGTCCCCACAGCGTGGGGATCCGCACTATTTACGGATTGTATCGGAAAATTGCAATATTCCCATTAATTTCACGTATAAAAACGGGAATGTGTTTTCGGCCTATTTCTTGAAGTTTCTGGCCTCGAGATCGAGGAATATCCGGTATGCGTTTCCCTTATTGATGCTGTCGAAGGCGGGCAGGCCTTTGTATTTCGACCAGTCGGTGTCCTTGTAGGCCGTTTCGAACTCGACCCAGTTCTCGACCGCCTTGGCCATCGCCTCGCGCACATAGGCGATGTAATCGCGTGTGAAGGTGATGGCTTCCTTCGCCTGATGCGACGGCTTGCCATGCCCCGGCACGATGAATTGCGGGTCGAGCTTCAGCACTTCGTTCAAGGCCGCGAGCCACACACCGCTATCGACGTCGTCGCTGTTCATGAACGGGATGCGGCCGTTCTGCACGATGTCACCGGCGAACAGCACGCCTTCGGGCTGCACCATCATCATCATGTCGCTGCCCGAATGCGCCGGGCCGCCGTAGATCATCGTGAACGTATGCCCACCGAGCGTGATCGTCGCGCGCTGCGAGAATGTGATGTCGGGCGCGACGACGCGGGTCGATTTGTCGACCCACGGAGAGAGCGCATCGCGGCGCTGGTTGAGCCGCTCGCCGACGCGCTCGTCGGCAATTTCTTCGTCGTTCTCTTTGTATTCGCGCGCGCGATCCTGCGCGATGATGATCGCGTCGGTGTGATCCTTGAACGCTTGCAGGCCGTAGATGTGATCGGCGTGATAGTGGCTTAGCGCGACATAGCGAATCTTTTTGTCGGTGCGCTTCCTGATGTCCTGCAGCATCGCCCAGCCAAGGCTCGGCGTTCCGAGAGCATCGAACACGACGACGCCGTCGTCGGTGATGACGTAACCGGCATTCGAGGTGTTGCCCTCGTTGGCTTTGCCGGGCACGCCGGGAATGCCGATGCTGTAGTAAATCTGCGTACCGGGAACCTGCTCGATGGTCAGCGGTTTGGTGATCGGCGCATAAGGCGCGGCGTTCTGCGCGAAGGCGGTTTGCGAAACGGCGATGGCAAAGGCCGCGCACAGATGAGCGAGCTTCACTTAATGTCCTCGCAATAAAGATTCTTGAGAAGCCTGATGAGCTTGCTCACGCGCGGATCTGAAATTCGATAGTAGAGCGTTTGCGAATCGCGGCGGAAGGTGACGATGCCGGCCTCGCGCAATTTCGTCAGGTGTTGCGAGAGTGCCGACTGGCTGATTTGCACCGCGCTGACGATGTCGCCAACTTTGAGTTCCTTGGCGGCGATCAGATAGCAGAGAATCAACAGCCGCTTTTCGTTGCCGAGAAGATTCAAGACGTGAGCGGCTTCCGCCGCCTGCGCGGTCAGCTTTTGTAGATCGCTCGACTTATCCTTGCGCAACCGCTTGATATTCGTTGTCCCAAGCTCCATGGGCATCACCTCTTCCGTATTGCGGCGCACTCATATCAAATTCTTTCACCTTCGTCGAAACACGTTTTATATTTTAGCGTTGACTAAATTAGCATGGGACGATACGCAAAAAGACAAAATAAAAACGGTTCATATGGAACCGAGGGGAAACGATGAAGCGGGACAATGGACGCGCAAATGGCGCGCTGCCAACGCGAGGTTTGTCACGCCGCAAACTGTTCAGGCTTGGAAGCGCGGCGGCCGCCGGAGCGCTGCTCGCGACCGCGAAAGCGGGTGCCGAAGAGGCCGCCCCGCCTGCCGATAATCCCTGGTCGCAAACGATGGGCGCGGGCGTTGTCGATCGCCCCTATGGCGTTCCCGCCGAAGGCGAGGCCGGAGTTATCCGGCGCAACGTGCCGTGGCTGACGGCGGGCACCGAATCGTCGGTCAGCTTTTCGCCACTCCAGGAATTGAACGGCATCATCACGCCGAACGGCCTGTTCTTTGAGCGTTATCACGCCGGGCGCACCGACGTTACGCGTGACGAGCATCGCCTGATGATTCACGGCCTCGTCGAGCGGCCGATCGTGCTGACGATGGACGACATTCTTCGCTTTCCATCGGTGTCGCGCATTCATTTCATCGAATGCCCGGCGAACGGCGGCATGGAGTGGCGCGCGGCGCAGCTCAATTCGCTACAATTTACTCATGGCATGATCAGTTGCGCCGAGTGGACGGGCGTGAAGCTTTCGACGCTTCTGGAAGAAGTCGGCCTCAAGAAGAACGCCAAATGGGCTCTCGTCGAAGGCGCTGACGGCGCGCACATGACACGCAGCCTGCCTTTGGATAAGTGCCTCGATGATTGTCTGATCGTTTACGGTCAGAACGGCGAGGCATTGCGACCGGAGCAAGGCTATCCGCTACGTCTCATCGTTCCTGGATGGGAAGGCAATGTCAGCATCAAATGGCTGCGGCGGATCAAGATCGGCGACAAGCCGTGGTACACGCGCGAAGAAACTTCAAAATACACTGACCTGATGCCGAACGGAAAATCGCGCGGCTTCACCTGGCTGATCGACGCGAAGTCGGTGGTTACATTCCCGTGCCCCGAGAAGCCGCTGCGCCATGGCCCCGGCAGTTATGAAATCCGAGGCCTTGCCTGGACCGGCAACGGCAAGGTGCGTGAAGTGCATGTCTCGACCGATGGCGGCGCGAACTGGCAGAAAGCGCAACTACACGAGCCGGTTCTGTCGAAGGCGCTGACGCGTTTTTCGATGCCGTGGCAATGGGACGGCAAACCGGCGCTCATTGAATCGCGTGTCATCGACGAGACCGGATACGTTCAGCCGACGATCGGGCAATTACGTAAAATTCGCGGCTCGAATTCGATATATCACAACAATTCGATCCAGACCTGGCAGATCAAACAGGACGGGAGCGTGTTTGATGTTCAAACCGCTTAAACTCACGTTGATTGCAGCGGGCGTGCTGGCGTTTGCTGTCGCGGCGCAGGCGCAGCAGAAAAAGCCGTATGGCTACGGCAAGCCCGCGACGCCGGAGCAGATCGCCGGATGGAATATCGATGCACGCGGCGACGACGGCGAAGGTTTGCCGGCCGGCAAGGGAGATGTGGCGCGTGGCACGGAAGTTTTCGCCGAGCAGTGTGCGGTGTGCCATGGGACTTTCGGCGAAGGCGAGGGGCGATACCCCAAGCTCGTCGGCGGCAATGGTACATTGACGGCGGACCGTCCAGAGCCGACAGTTGGCAGCTATTGGCCCTTTGCGGTTACGCTTTGGGATTATATTAATCGCGCGATGCCGATGCCGACGCCCCATACGTTATCTGCCGACGATGTTTATGCATTGACGGCTTATGTCCTGAACCTCAATAACCTCGTCCCGGACGATTTTGTCGCCGACAAGACGAGCCTGCCCAAAGTGAAAATGCCGAACCATGACAACTTCAGCTGGCAGGACCCGCGCCCCGATACGGCAGCGAAACCATGCATGACAAAATGCATTGACCCGAAAGATATAAAGATTATTTCCACGGCTGAAGGTACTGATCTTACGCCGCGTACCACCGGCCCGCTCGACACCATGCAACCAAAATGAAAAACGCCACGGAGACCATGATGTCTTCTTTTTATCGTTATCTTACAGCGGCTGCGTTCGTTCTGATCGCGGCGTCCATGGTATCTCAAGCCCGGGCTGCCGACCTTGATGGCAAAGACCTCGCCTTCAATCGCAGCAAGGGCAACTGCCTGACCTGCCATGCCATGAAGGGCGGAGACTCGGCGGGGACGATCGGGCCGGAGCTTAGCGGCATGAAAGCGCGCTACGACCGCAAAGAACTGATTGCGATCATCAGCGATGAAACGACGCGCAATCCGCAAACGATGATGCCGCCGTTCGGGCGCAACCTCATTCTCACCAATAAGGAAATCGAGGCGATCGCCGATTTCCTGCTGACACTATAAGAACCGGGAGAATTCAATGAACACGAGCCACCATTTTTCACGGCGTCGCTTTCTTGCCCTCACGGCTCTCGCGGGAGCCGTTGCGGTCGGCATGGATGCGCTTCGCGCGGTTGCCGCTTTCGCGGCCGACGCCGCGGGCTGGCCGGCGGATGCCTTCAAGCAGAAGTCGGAAGCCGATGCGGCAAAAACTCTTTACGGCAAGACATTCGAGCCTTCCGATAAGGTGAAGTTGGATGCGCCCGAGATCGCCGAGAACGGCGCGGTGGTGCCGATCAGCGTCAGCAGTACGCTGCCGAACGTCACCTCGATCTCGATCATGGTGAAGGAAAATCCCTACGTGCTGGCGGCTTCCTACAAGATTCCGGAAGGCACGAGCGCGGCGGTTTCCAACCGGTTGAAGATGGCGAAGACGAGCCAGGTCGTTGCGGTCGTCGAATCCGGCGGCAAGCTCTACAGCGCGTCGAAGGAAGTCAAAGTCACCGTCGGCGGTTGCGGCGGCTAACGAGGAGAAACAGACATGGCATCGTCAATTCGCGTTCGCGCTACCGCATCGGGCGAGACCACCGAAGTGCAGGCGCTGATTCAGCATCCGATGGACTCCGGCTTCGTCAAGAACGCCAAGGGTGAACTCGTTCCTGCGCACCACATCGAAACGGTGCAGTTTGAAGCTAACGGCAAGGTCGTCTTTACCGCGCTGTGGGGCCCGGCGGTTTCCAAGGATCCCTATGTGAAGTTCAGCTTCAAGGGTGGCAAAAAGGGCGACGACCTCAAGATCAGCTGGGTCGACAACAAAGGCGCCAGCGACTCGATGACGGCGAAGATCCAATAAATAAAAAGACGTATTGGGAGGACAGGATGTTTCGAAAAATACTGATCTCGGTTGCCTGCTGCGCAATATTTGCGAACAGCGCGCTGGCGGCGGATTCGATCAACCCCGAGCAGGATTTCAAGGCATTCCGTCAGTTCTTCCAGTCGAAGTTCCCGAAGATCAAGCTCGATGACTTCGTGAACGGGCCGTATTCGGTGGACGAAGGCCTGCACAAGCAGTGGCTGCAGAAAGAAGAGTTTCCGCCCTATGACTTCGCCGTCGATAAGGGCAAGGAGCTGATGGCGAAACCGTTCGCGAACGGCAAGACGATGGCCGACTGCTTCCCGAACAAGGGTATCGGCATCCGCCAGGACTATCCCTACTTCGATGCGAAGGAAGGAAAGGTCATTACGCTCGAACTCGCAGTGAACCGCTGTCTCGAGCAGAACGGCGAGAAGCCTTATTCGTACACCGGCGACGACATGGCGTCGGTCACCGCCTATATGGCGTTCACCTCTCGCGGCAAGCCATTCGATATCAAGATCCCGAACGATCCGCGGGCGCTCGCGGCTTATGAGCATGGCAAGCAGTATTTCTATCAGCGCCGCGGCCAGCTCAATTTCTCCTGCGCGAGCTGCCACGTGCAGAGCCCCGGCGAACTCATTCGCAGCGAACGGCTTGCGCCTGCGCTCGGCATTCTGAACGCGATGCCGATCTATCGCTCCGAGTGGGGCGGTATGGGCACGATCAGCCGCCGCTTCACGAGCTGCAACAGTCAGGTGCGCGGCGTTCCGCTGAAGCCGCAAGACGCCGAATATCGCGACGTCGAATATTATCTCTCGTACATGGCGAACGGGCTGCCGATCTCGGGCCCCGGCGCGCGGCCATAGGAGTTTCCGATGCGAAACAAAATCATCGCAGCTCTTCTTCTCGCCGCTCTGCCGGTTGGTGTGGCGCTCGCGCAATCGCCGCAGGATCAGTTCAAGGCGGCCTATGAGAAAGCCGAAGCCACCAACAAGAAAGCCGGCGAGCTTCGCAATCAATGGACGGTGACGGCGAACGCGCTGAAGGGCGCGAAAGCCGCTGCCGATGCCGGCGATTTCGACAAGGCGTTGAAGCTTGCGAACCAGGCCGAAGCACTCGCACAGGCTTCGATCGCGCAGACCGAGCGCGAAAAAACCCTCTGGAAGGACGCGGTCGTCCGTTAATTAACGAGGACCGTATGCGCTGGCGCCGACGGGAAGTTTTGAAATTTGCGCTGGCGGCGCCTGCCATCTGGGGCATTGCCGGCCGCAGCTTTGCCGCTGATGAGCCGCTTTACGACTTCAAGCCGTTCGGCAATACGCGTGTCATCCACATTACCGATACGCACGGCCAGCTCGAGCCGCTCTATTTCCGCGAGCCGAGCGTCAATATCGGCATCGGCGGAATGCATGGCAATCCGCCGCATCTCGTGGGCGAAGCGTTTCTGAAGAAATTCGGCGTCGCACCCGGAAGCCCTTCAGCCTACGCGTTCACCTATCTCGATTTCGACAACGCTGCGCAACGCTATGGCAAGATGGGCGGCTTCGCCCATATCAAGACGCTGGTTGACGGCCTGCGCGCTTCGGCGCCGTTCGGCCGCTCGGTGCTGCTCGATGGCGGCGATCTCTGGCAAGGAAGTGCCGCCGCGCATTGGAGCGACGGTATGGCGATGGTCGAAGCCTCCAATCTCCTTGGCGTCGATGCCATGACCGGCCATTGGGAATTCACCTATGGCGAGAAAGTGCTGCGCCAAAACCTCGCGGCCTTCAAAGGCGAGTTCGTCGCGCAGAACGTCTTTCTGAACGAGGAAGCCGCCTTCAATGGTGCGCAGGCGTTCGACGCGGATTCCGGCCGGGTTTTCAAGCCGTATTTCATCCGCGAGATGGGCGATCGCCGCGTCGCGATCGTTGGGCAGGCATTTCCCTACGTGCCGATCGCGCACCCCAAGCGTTTCGTGCCGGACTGGACGTTCGGCGTGCGCGAGGAAGAGCTGCAAAAGCTGATCGCGCAGATCCGCGAAAACGAAAAGCCGGATGCGGTCATTCTCCTGTCGCATAACGGTATGGATGTCGATCTGAAGCTCGCGAGCCGCGTCAGCGGCATCGACGTCATTCTCGGCGGCCACACCCACGATGCCGTGCCGCAGCCGATCGAGGTGCAGAATCCCGGCGGCAAGACACTCGTTACGAACGCCGGCTCAAGCGGAAAATTCGTTGCGGTGCTTGATCTCGATCTCGCCAAGGGCCGCGTCAACGAAGTTCGCTATCGCCTGTTGCCGGTGTTCAGCGACAAGCTGAAAGCCGATGCCGCGATGTCGGCGTTGATCGCGCGCTATACTTCGCCGAAGGCCAAGGACCTTGCCGAAAAGCTCGCCGTGACCGATGGGCTTCTTTATCGCCGCGGCAATTTCAACGGCACCATGGACGAATTGATCTGCAGCGCCCTGCGGCGGGAGCTCGACGCCGAAATCGCGTTATCGCCGGGCTTTCGCTGGGGCGATACGGTATTGCCGGGGCAGGCGATCAGCATGCAGGATCTGATGTCCGAAACGGTCATGACCTATCCGGAGGTCTATGTGCAGACGATGACCGGCGAGCAGTTGAAGAATGTGATGGAAGATGTCTGCGACAATCTTTTCAACACCGATCCCTATTATCAGCAGGGCGGCGACATGGTGCGGCTCGGCGGCATGAACTACGCGTGCGCCCCTGCCGAATCCGTCGGCAAGCGCATCAGCAATTTGCGCCTCGATAACGGCCAGCCGATCGAGGCGTCGAAAAGTTATCGCGTTGCCGGCTGGGCGTCGGTCAATGCCCAGAACGGCAAGCCGGTATGGGAGACGGTTGCCGCCTATTTGCGCGATACCAAGCGCATCGAACAGCGCAAGGGCAGCGCCGTCGAACTGAAAGGCGTTGACGGCAATCCTGGCTTTGCGGGGTAAAGATGAAGCGCGTTTCGCTATGGATCGCCGCTGCCGCTCTTGTGGGGATCGCGAACGCCATGAGCGCCGTCCCCCTGCGGGCGCAGACCGATCTTCCTGCCGATAAGCCGTTTGCCGAGCACCGCATCGCGCTCCAGCTTTCGGACAAAGACCAGAAGAAACAAACCGAAGTTCTGAACGTCGCCAATAATCTCCTGAAGGCTTACGGGCCGGATACGGTGGCCGTCGAAGTAGTGGCGTTCGGACCCGGCATCGATTTGCTGCGAGCGGAGAACGTCAATCGCGCCCGCGTGGACAGTCTCGTTTCGCAAGGCGTCCGCTTCAATATTTGCGGCAATACGCTCGATACGATCGAGCGCGAAACCGGCAAGCGGCCCAAGGTCAATCCGAAAGCGGTAGAGGTTCAGGTCGGCGTCGGCTATCTGCTGACGCTTGCCGAAAAAGGCTACACTATCGTTCGTCCATAGGAGGAAGTCATGCGCTTCATTACGAATGCTGCTTTCTCGATTGTTATTCTGGCTTTTTGCGCTTTCGCAGTGCAGGCGGACGACGCCAAGGTGCATCGCGTCAGCATCCAGGTCGATCAGAACGACCCGGCGGTGATGAACCTCGCGCTCAACAATGCTTCCAATATCATCGCGGAATACCGCGACCGGCGCGAAGAAGTTGAAGTTGAGATCGTCACTTACGGCCCCGGTCTGCACATGCTGCGCGAAGATACGTCGCCCGTGAAGGACAGGATCAAGCACATCAAGGAAGCGAGCTTCCCGGCAAAGATTCAGTTTTCCGCCTGCAACAACACCAAGCAGGGCATGGAAAAGAAGGAAGGTCACGCGATCAGCGTCGTTCCTGAAGCCACGGTTGTTTCATCAGGCGCCGTGCGATTGATCGAGCTGCAGGAAAAAGGCTGGACCTATCTTCGGCCATAACAAGGAAAGATCGTGATGAGAGTTTTGCGCTCATGCCTGCTGGCCGCCGCTACCGCGCTCGCTTTTTCAGCGCATGCGGAAGAGGCGACGGTCACCTATAAATCGCTGTCGCCCGATATCGCGCTCGAAGCGGTGCAGGCGGCCATCAAGCAATGCCGCGCCGACGGTTATCAGGTTGCAGTCGCTGTCGTCGATCGCTTCGGCGAGCCGCAGGTTTTGATCCGCGACCGGTTCGCCGGGCTGCCGGCATCAACCATCGCCACCGACAAGGCGTGGACTTCGGTCGGTTTCCGCGCAAACACCTCGGATCTCGCAAAATCTGTCGCAAACGGCGATATCACCGCGCGGCTCGCGAGCCTGCCGCGCATAACCATGATCGGCGGCGGCGTCGTGATTGAAGCGGGTGGCACGCTCTTGGGTGCTATCGGCGTGTCGGGCGCGCCCGGCGGTGACAAGGATGAAGTCTGCGCAAAGGCCGGACTTGCCGCGATCCGTGATAAACTCGATTTCTGACGACAAGACGAAAGGGACTTCTCATGCGTATGCTTCTTGCCATCTCGCTCTCCGCTGTTCTCTACAGCCCCGCCTTTGCAGCCGATCCGGCGAGCGGCGAGCAGGTCTTCAAAGTGTGTGCCGCCTGTCATGCGATCGGGCCGAATGCAAAGAACAAGCTCGGGCCGGAATTGAACGGTATCGCCGGCAGGACGTGGGGAGCGGTGGCAGGTTTTAATTATTCGAGCGACCTTGCCGAAGGCAAAGCGTCCGGCAAGGTCTGGGATGAGGCCACACTCGACAAGTATCTTGAGAACCCCAAAGCCGTCGCCCCGAAGGGAAAGATGCCTTATGCGGGCCTGAAAGATGCGGCCAAGCGCGGCGACCTGATCGCTTACCTGAAGCAGTTTGACGCTACCGGAAACAAAAAGTAAGGGCGGCATCGCCGCTGGAATTTATTTTGTGATCAATAAAAAGCGGGCGCCGTAAATGCGGCGCCCGTTTTCGTTATCCGCTTCTGCTCAGGCGCTCGGGTCCGATTCAACGCAGTTGAATCGGATCCGTCGCTTATTGATTGAGCATGATCTTATCCGAAAACCGCTTCACGCTTTTCGGGATCATGCGCTAACGCGCTTTGCGTTGATCGTGTAGCGGAACGTATCGGGATCGAGATGGTCGAGGCGCCCGGCGGCCGTCTCCGCTTGCGGATACATCAAGAAGGCGACATCGCCTTCCTTGGCACCTGGCAAGTTGACGTCATGGGCGAAATTATAGGCGAGCCAGTTCGTTTCCCATGAACCGAACAGCGCCTTGCGCGCCGCGACGACCTTGTCGTTGTTGATATCGAGGTTCGTCGGCGGCTCTTCGAGCATGACCTTGCGGACGTCGGCCGGGTCCATCGCCACCCAGCCGTAGCCGGCAAGATGCACTTCGGCGCGGCAATGCTGCGCTTTGGTGATGTTGGGGCTGTTCGCGCCGAGGCTCTTGTAACCGAAGGCCGAAGGCGCGACGCGGATGCCGTAGATATCGCGCGCCGGGATATTTTGCGCCCGTACCAGACCGACGAACAACGCATTCAGGTCGGCGCATTTGCCGCCGAATGTGCCGGTTTTCAGCATCGCGGCGATGTCGCCGGTGCCGCAGCCGCGGACTTTGGCTTCGCGGTAGGTGTTTTCGATCATCCATTCGTAGATCGCGCGGGTCTTGTCGAGATCGCTCTTGGCGTTCGCGGCCTTGATGATCTTGTCCGACGTTTCCTTCACGAGTCCGCCGGTCGGGATGAATTTGGTCGACGAGGTGTTGAGCTTGTGCTCGGCGGCCGAAAGCTTTTCAGCCTTGCCCGGTTTTGAAAAGTCGACAGCGCGGTCGCGCGTCGAGATCTTGCTCGTGATGGCGATCGACGGGCTTTTCTGCGATGCGTCCCACTCGACATGCACGAATTGCGCGCCGTATTTCGGATCGCGCACGATTTTCGCTTTGCCATTGGCCGTCCAGCGATTGTCGAGCGACTTGAACCAGCCGGCTTCGTTCACCGACGGCACCGGGATCCAGGCCTGCGCCCGGGCATTCTGATTGGCGACTTCAAGCTGCGTGACGATTTCATAAGTGTGCCAGTCGCCGGGTTTGGGGGCGAAGGTCGCCTGCGCATATGTCATGCGCGGGAAAGTCGCGGTGGCGGCAAGCGCCGCTGCACCCGCCAGAAATTCACGCCGTTGCAGAGTCATGTCGAATCCTCCTCAGTCCTGTTGGTTTGTTCTTTCAAGCGTGGATGTGCGCCGATTTCGTTTTTTCGGCGTTTCGTTTTCGAGCGCGATCAGAAGGCGGTCGATATCGGGGTGATTCCAGTCGAGATCACCCTGAACGTAAAAGCGCGGGCTCTGGTCGCGGCCGAGTACGAATGTCGTCGGCAGCATGTTGACGTCCCAGGCTTTGGCAACGGCCCCATCGCGATCGAGTGCGATGGGGAATGTCACCGGCAATGAATCGAAGAATCGTCTCACGCGGATTTCGACCTCGGCGACGTCAACGCCGATGATCGAGAAGCGATCTTGCGGCAGCCGCTTCGAGAGATCCTGCAAGGAGCCGATTTCCCGGCGGCACGGCTCGCACCAGGTCGCGAAGAAATGCACGACGACGATGCGATTTGCATGGTTCACGAGGTTCTCGGTGCCGCCGCCGAGTGTTTTGAGGGAAAAATTCGGATGCGATCCGCCGGCCCACGGCTGCAGGCTGGCGCTTTGGGCCGTTTCGGCCCGTGCAGCCTTCTGCAAAGCCAAAAGGCATGAAGCGGACAGGAAGCCTGCCAGCAATAAGCGGCGGCTTAGCCGGGTGGAAAGGCTCGGGAAAGCAGAGAGCTGGATGGAATCGGGGGCGGCCGTGGCAGCGCGAATTGAACTTAGCGCGACGGACAAAGAAGCATATGACCCCCGCGACGCGGGAGGCGAGCGAAACCGCACGCGCGGATAATCGTTGCAGCCGTGGCAGCGGTCAATGGTTCACGGCGATTCCGGACGCCTTTTTTGACCATCCGGCGCCTTTTCAGCTCGTCTGGAAAAGGCTCTCAATTTTGTTTTTTTGCACCTGATAATTTGTTTTTTTGCATCAAAAACGCCCGTGTCATGGGGACAACTTGAATATTGCGACGCAGCGACGAATTTTGCGCCTAAAGACTAAAATTTGGCATTTGTGTTTTGACATTAGAGCCATTTCAAGGTGGAGTCGTATTAAGTTACCGCTTAATCCGTTGGGAACTAAAACCTAAAAGCCCTTGCAGGGGTGCATTGGCTAGGAAGGAGGACCTAAATGAATATGGAACTCTCGCGGCGCCAGTTTATGGTTGGCGCCGGCGCGGGTCTGGCAGGAACGACTCTCGGAGCATTTGGATTTGGTGAAATCGAAGCTGCTCACGCATTGTCCATCCGGCCATTCAAACTCGCGTTGACCAAGGAAGCTCGCAATCAGTGCCCGTACTGTGCGGTGTGCTGCGGCATGATAATCTACTCTGCCGAGAGCAAAGAAGAAAAAGGCAAGCTCGCGGTCACCCACATCGAAGGTGACGTCGATCATCCGGTCAATCGCGGAACGCTGTGCCCGAAGGGCGCAGGCGCAATCGACTACATCAACTCCAAGTCGCGCGTTAAGTATCCGATGTATCGCAAGCCTGGCGGCACCGAGTTCGAGCGTGTCAGCTGGGATTTCGCGATGGATCGCATCTCGAAGCTGGTGAAGGAAGATCGCGACGCCAACTGGATCGAGAAGAACAAGGACGGCGTGACGGTCAACCGCTGGCTCACGACCGCGTTTCTTGCGGGCAGCTCGGTCGCCAACGAAGGCGGCTGGCTCACCTACAAGGTGTCGCGCGGCTTGGGTCTGCTGCAGATCGAGAACCAAGCACGAGTTTGACACGGACCGACGGTAGCCAGTTTGGGCTCCACATACGGTCGCGGTGCAATGACGAATTCCTGGACGGACATCAAGAACGCTGATCTCGTCTGGATTATGGGTGGCAACGCAGCGGAAGCGCATCCTTGCGGCTTCAAGTGGGTCACCGAAGCGAAAGCTGAGCGCGGTGCGAAGCTGATGGTGGTCGATCCCCGGTTCAACCGGTCGGCGGCTGTCGCGGATCATTACGCGCCAATTCGTTCGGGGTCGGACATCACGTTCCTGTCGGGCGTGATCAACTACCTGCTTACGAACAACAAGATCCACCAAGAGTATGTGAGCAACTTCACGAACGCCTCCTTCATCGTGAAGGACGAGTTCGACTTCAACGACGGTTTCTTCACGGGCTACGACGAGGGCAAGCGTACCTACGATCGCAGCTCCTGGGAGTACAAGTTCGGACCCGACGGCTTCGCCGTTCGCGACGTAACGTTGCAGGATCCGCGCTGCGTCTTCCAGCTGATGAAGAAGCACTTCGCGCGCTATACGCCGGAGCTGGTCGAGCGGGTCTGCGGCACACCGAAGGACAAGTTCCTGAAGGTTGCCGACTGGGTCTCGACGACCGCGAACGGCGAGCGTTCGATGACCTTCATGTACGCTCTCGGCTGGACCCAGCACTCGCACGGCGCGCAGAACATCCGCTGTGCGGCGATGATCCAGCTTCTGTGCGGCAACATCGGTATCCCCGGCGGCGGCGTGAACGCTTTGCGCGGTCACTCCAACGTGCAGGGCATCACCGACGTGGGCACGCTCACGGCGGCGATTCCGGGTTACCTTGCGTTGCCGTCTGAAACGGAACCGACGCTCGAATCGCATCTTGCGAAGCGGACGTTCAAGCCGTTGACGCCGAACCAGACCAGCTACTGGCAGAACTACAGGAAGTTCTACGTCAGCTTCCTGAAGACGCAGTTCGGCAAAAACGCGACTCCTGAAAACGAGTACGGCTATCAATATCTGCCGAAGCTCGATGTGGTCTATGACTGCATCCGGATGTTCGACCTGATGAGCCAGGGCAAGACCAACGGTCTGATCGCCCAGGGCTTCAACCCGCTGATGGCCATCCCGAACTCGAACAAGAGCCGGGAAGCCCTCAAGAAGTTGAAGTTCTACGTCAGCATCGACCCGATCGAGACCGACTCGGCACGCTTCTGGGAAGACCATGGCGAGTTCAACAAGTCGAACCCCGCCGATGTGAAGACTGAAGTGTTCATGCTGCCGTGCTCGATGTGGTGCGAGGAGGAAGGTAGCGTTACCAACTCCAGCCGCGTCATCCAGTGGAAGTGGAAGGCGGCCGATCCGCACTACGAATCGAAGACGGACGTCGAGATCCTCTCCGATCTGTTCCTGCGCGTTCGCAAGCTCTACGAAAAGGAAGGTGGCAAGGGCGTCGAACCGCTCATGGCCATCGACTGGAGCTACAAGAATCCGCTCGAACCGACCGCTGAAGAGTTGCAGGCCGAACTCAACGGCCGGGCGCTCGTCGATCTCAAGGATGCCGAAGGCAAGGTCACTCGTCGTGCCGGCGAACGTCTCGCCTCGTTCGGCGAGATGCGGGACGACGGTTCGACCGACGGCTGCATGTGGATCTACACCGGCTTCTACGGGCCGACGGGCAACATGGCCCAGCGGCGCGACAACTCCGATCCGTCAGGCCTTGGCGTCTACGGCAATTGGGGCTTCTCGTGGCCAGCCAACCGCCGCATCCAGTACAATCGTGCTTCGGCTGATCCTTCCGGGAAACCGTGGAGCGACAAGAAGAAGTACATGTTCTGGAACGGCGAGCGTTGGACCGGTCCGGACGTCCCGGACTACGTTCCGACCATCCCGCCGGAACGGGCGACTGGACCCTTCATCATGCAAGCGGAAGGTGTCGCACGCCTCTGGACTCGTGGCCTGCTGGCTGACGGTCCGTTCCCAGTGCATATGGAGCCGTTCGAATCGCCGGTCGGGAATCTCGTGTTCCCGAAGCTCAAGGGCAATCCGGTGGCGCGGGTGTTCAAAGGCGATATGGAATCACTTGGCACATCCAAGGAATTCCCGATCGTCGGCACCACCTATCGCCTCGTCGAACACTTCCACTTCTGGACGAAGACGGTGCATGCCAACGCGGTCATGCAGCCGGAATTCTTCGTGGAGATGTCGGAGGAACTCGCCAAGGAGAAAGGCATCAAGCACGGACAGCAGGTCCGGATTTGGTCCAAGCGCGGCGAGGTCAAAGGCAAGGCGGTTGTTACCAAGCGCCTCAAGCCTCTGAAGATCGACGGCAAGACGGTGCACGAGGTGGGCCTGCCGCTCAACTTCGGCTTCGTCGGCGAAACCAAGAAAGCCTCTCCGATCAACGGTCTTACTTACGCGATCGGCGACGCCAATTCGCAGACGCCTGAGTACAAGGCGTTCCTTGTCAATATCGAGCCCATTTCTGGGCCGGTGGCTTAAGGGGAGGGCATCAGCATGTTTCAGCCAATTGCAAACCCCAGCACCAAGCCGGTAGCCCCGAAGTTCGGCGATCAAGATCTGATCCGCCGGTCGGCGTCGTCCATCACCCCTGCCGCCAAGCGGCAGACGGAGGTGGCCAAGCTGATCGACGTGTCAAAGTGCATCGGTTGCAAGGCGTGCCAGGTGGCCTGCCTTGAGTGGAACAACCTGCATGAAGAAGTCGGCGTGAACGTGGGTGTTTACGACAACCCTCACGATCTCACCGAGAATACCTGGACGCTGATGCGTTACTCGGAGTTCGAGAACCCGGCGTCCGGCAATCTCGAGTGGCTGATCCGCAAGGACGGCTGCATGCATTGCGAGGATCCGGGCTGTCTCAAAGCCTGCCCGGCGCCGGGTGCGATCGTGCAGTACTCCAACGGTATCGTCGACTTCGTGCACGACAACTGCATCGGCTGCGGTTATTGCGTGAAAGGGTGCCCGTTCAACATCCCGCGCATCTCCAAGGTCGATCAGAAAGCCTACAAGTGCACGCTCTGCGTGGACCGCGTCGCGGTTGGTCAGGGCCCGGCTTGCCAGAAGGCTTGCCCGACCCAGGCCATCGTGTTCGGCACCAAGCAGCAGATGAAGGAATGGGCCGACAAGCGGATCACCGACCTCAAGTCGCGTGGTTTCACGAATGCCGGCCTGTACGATCCGCCCGGCGTCGGTGGTACGCACGTGATGTACGTGCTGCATCACAACGACCAGCCGCAGCTCTATGCCGGTCTCGCCAAGGACCCGAAGATCAGTCCGTTGGTCGAGCTCTGGAAGGGCGGCACCAAGTATGCGGGTCTTGCGCTGATCGGTCTGACCGCAGCGTTTGGCTTCGTGCATCACCTGGTTTCGGGCGCCAATCGCGTCTCCAAAGAAGACGAAGAGAACGCCAAGCGTCTGGCCGGTGGTGGCCGGGGAGGTAGGTCATGAGTGCCTATGAAGTAGCCCCCGGCGACAAGGTCCAGGCCGGCGATCCGGTCGTCGTCACCCGCTATACGGCGGGTGCACGGCTCAACCACTGGATCACGGCGGCCAGCCTCGTGCTGCTCGCCTTGTCCGGTCTCGCGCTGTTCCACCCCAGCCTTTTCTGGCTCACAGGACTGTTTGGCGGTGGACCGACGACGCGGATGCTCCATCCGTGGATCGGCGTCGTGCTGTTCTTCAGCTTCCTTGGTCTCTTCTTCCGGTTCTGGCGTCTCAATCTTTGGGAGCGGACAGACAATGTCTGGCTCTCGAAAATCCGGGACGTAATGGCCAGCAAGGAAGAAAGCCTGCCGGAAGTCGGCAAGTACAACGCCGGCCAGAAGATGGTATTCTGGTCGATGTCGCTGTTGATCATCGTGTTGATCTCCAGCGGTGTCGTGATCTGGGATCAGTACTTCGGCCCCTATTTCACCGTTGAGCAGAAGCGCGTTGCGATTCTGTTCCACGCGAGCGCGGCAATCGTGGCGATCTGCGTCTGGATCGTGCACGTGTATGCAGCGATCTGGGTACGCGGTACAATCAGCGCCATGACGCGAGGTAAAGTGACAGGCGGTTGGGCTTGGCGCCATCATCGCAGGTGGCTCAAGGATTTGGTCACCGGCAAATAAGTGGCCATATGAAACTGGCGGCGCCGGATCACCGGCGCCGCCCACTAATCATAAAACACGTGGCCCGTGAGGTTCGTGAGGGTTGGTATGAGCAGCGTCGATAATCTTCAGCCTGATCCCAGCGTCATCAGCGACATTCTCAAGCCGCCTTTTGTGCAGCTTCCCGATCCGGCACGGGTGTTTGCCAAGCGCGCCGAACGGCTGCGCGGCCTCGCTGAAGGCCACAATCTCGCGGACTATCTGCGTTTTCTGGCGGATATCACCGATGCACAGATCCGTGTCCTGCAAGACCTGCCGGAACCCGCGATGCCATCGGCCGACGTGATCGCGCGTGCCAAAGAGCACGCCATGCCGCCACTCGATCGCAACAATTTTTCTTCCGACGTCGCCTTCGATGCCACGCTTGAGCGGCTGATCGCCGCCGCGGCGGATATCAAAATGCCCGAGGCGGCGCGCGGAGCGCTCGATCATCTGCGCAAGGCCGACAAGGCCGCGCGCGAGATCATGATCCGCAATGTGCTCGCCGACTCGATCCCCGTCGAGGAACTCGCGATCCATGTTC
The DNA here is from genome assembly GCA_035555855.1 of Xanthobacteraceae bacterium. Taxonomy (GTDB): domain Bacteria; phylum Pseudomonadota; class Alphaproteobacteria; order Rhizobiales; family Xanthobacteraceae; genus Palsa-892. The sequence goes on along the minus strand of DATMGD010000071.1, from coordinate 224,001 downwards.
TGATGGCCTCGGCGTTGCAGGTGCATTTCGCGCGGATGGCGCAGCGCCTCGACAAGGACGGGTTGGTGCCGGTGGGCGATGGCGCATGTCCGTCTTGCGGCGCACCGCCTGCGACGAGCGCAGTCGTCGGTTGGCCGACGGCGCCAGGAGCGCGTTATTGCTCCTGTTCGCTTTGCGGCACGCTGTGGAATTATGTCCGCTCGCGCTGCACGGTTTGCGGATCGACCGCGAAAATATCATTTCAGGAAGTCGAAGGAACGGGCGGAGAGATCAAGGCCGAGACGTGCGGTTCCTGCAACAGCTACGTCAAGGTGGTTTACCAGCAGAAGAACGCCGAGCTCGATCCGATCGCCGACGATGTCGCTTCGCTGGCCCTCGACCTGCTGGTGCGTGAGTTGGGCTTCAGACGCGGCGGGTTCAATCCTTTCCTGCTTGGGTATTGAGGCAGTCCCGTGCAACGCGCGGCGTCTTCAGCAAGGCTGCGGAAACTCCCGTCGGTGGATGAAGTCCTGAAATCCACGACGGCGACTGCTGCCGTCGAGCGTTTCGGCCGGCCGGCGGTCGTTTCGGCTGTTCGCGCGGCTATCGGCGAAGCGAGGAGGAGCAGCAATGACGCCTCGGTTGCGTCCTCTGACGATTTTGCGCAGGCAGCGCTCGCTCGCCTCAACGCCGATGCGGAGCCTCGGCTGAAGCCGATCTTCAATCTGACAGGTACGGTGCTGCACACTAATCTCGGCCGCGCCTTGCTTGCGGAAGCGGCGGTCGCCGCCGCAACCCGCGCGATGCGCGAATACGCCAGCCTTGAATTCGATCTTTCGACCGGCAAGCGCGGCGAGCGTGACGATCACCTGCGCGGCCTGTTGATCGAGTTAACGGGTGCGGAGGATGCGACCGTCGTCAACAACAATGCGGCGGCCGTGCTGCTCGTTCTCAATTCGCTCGCGAAAGGGAAAGAGTCGATCATCTCACGCGGCGAGTTGATTGAAATCGGCGGTGCGTTCCGCATGCCGGAGATCATGAACCGTGCCGGCACCAAGCTGCATGAAATCGGCACGACTAACCGGACGCACAAGAGGGACTATACGGCGGCGCTCGGGCCCAAGGCCGGGCTCGTGCTGAAGGTCCATACCTCGAATTACAAGATTCGCGGTTTCGTCGCTGAAGTCGCGCCGCGCGATCTCGCGGCGATCGCCAAAGCCAAGAACGTGCCGTTCGTGCACGACCTTGGCTCCGGCATGCTGGTGGATCTTGCCCATTGGGGCTTGCCGCATGAGCCGACCGTCGCCGAGACGCTGAAAGACGGCGCCGATATCGTCACTTTCTCTGGCGACAAATTGCTCGGCGGCCCGCAGGCCGGCTTCATTGTCGGCCGCAAGGATTTGATCGCGCGCATCAATCGCAATCCGATGAAGCGTGCGCTCCGCGTCGACAAGATCAGGATCGCGGCGCTTGAGGAGACGCTGAAACTATATCGCGACCCCGACCGTCTCGCCGATCGGCTGCCGACGCTGCGGCTTCTCGCGCGGCCCCGGAAAGAAATCGAAAAACTGGCGGCCAGGCTGCTTCCCCTGCTCGCCGGGAAAATGCCGGCTGAAGTTACGGCGGAAGTCGGACGCTGCACGAGCCAGATCGGTTCCGGCTCGCTGCCGACCGAAACGCTGGAGAGCGCGGGCATTTTTCTGAAGCCTGTGAAAAAGCAGGGCGCGGGCCGGATGCTGGCACAGATTGCGACAGCGCTTCGCCGCCTGCCGATGCCGGTCATCGGCCGTATCGACGACGATGCACTCGTTCTCGATCTTCGCTGCCTCGAGCGTGAAGAAGAGTTCATTGCGAATCTGAAACGCCTCGATTTTGCGGGTGGGACCGATGCTGGGTCTTAGCCGCAAGAAGAAAACCGTCGCCGACCGTATGGCGGAAGCCTACGACGCGGCGGAGCGCGACGATTATCAAAGCGCGCTTGCGATCTGGAACGAGCTTGCGCATCAGGGCGTCGCGCGTGCGCAGAACAATATCGGCGCGTGCTTTTCGGAAGGCCTCGGTGTCGAGCGCGATCTGCCTCTGGCGTTTCGCTGGCTCAATCTTGCCGCCGAGGGCGGCGATCCGATCGGTCTTCGCAATTTCGCGGCATTGCATTTCAAGGGCGAAGGTTGCGAGCAGAACTATGCCCGCGCTGCCGAACTTTACAAGGCGGCGGCGGAGAAGGGCGATGCGCCGGCGCAGGACATGCTGAGCTGGATGCTGCTCGAGGGCGAGGTCATCGAGCCCGATTTCGTCGCGGCGAAGCAGTGGGCAGAGGCCGCGGCCGAGCAGGGCGTCGCGGGTTCGATGACGCGTCTCGGCATGATCTATCACAATGCACTCGGCGTAACGCGCGATGCAGCTCTGGCAGCTTCATGGTGGAAGCGCGCTGCTATGCTCGGCGATCCCGACGGGCAAGCGATGCTGGGTGCTGCCTATTTCCTTGGTGCGGGTGTGCAGCCCGATCCGGTGCAGTCCTATGCCTGGCTGTTGCGGGCGCGCCGTCTGGGCAGCGCGCTTGCCGAGCCGTTCATGACACCCGCTCGCGAGCGCCTGAGCGCAGGACAGGTGAAGGAAGCCGAACGAATTGCCGACGCACCGCTGCTGGAGGCTGCGCCATGATCATCGGCAGCGCCGGCCACATCGATCACGGAAAAACATCGCTTGTTCAAAAGCTTACGGGCGTCGACACCGATCGCCTGAAGGAAGAAAAGGCGCGCGGGATCTCGATTGATCTGGGCTTTGCCTATGTCGACGGCCCCGACGGCGCGACGCTCGGCTTCGTCGACGTGCCGGGACACGAACGCTTCATTCACAACATGCTCGCGGGCGCGACCGGCATCGACTTCGTGCTCCTCGTTGTCGCCGCTGATGACGGCGTGATGCCGCAGACGCGCGAGCATCTTGCGATCGTCGATCTCCTTGGCATTTCCGAAGGTGTTGTCGCACTCACGAAATCGGATATCGCCGACAAGGCACAGCGCGACAAAGCGACGAATGAAGTCCGCGCGCTGCTCGCGACGACGGCACTTTCGGATATTCCAATCATGCCGGTTTCGTCGGTAACGGGCGAGGGCATCGAAGACCTGCGAGCCTGTCTGATGGAAGCCGCGAAGCGCCATGTTGCGCGCTCGCGCGGCGGTGGCTTTCAGCTCACCATCGATCGCTGCTTTACGCTCGCGGGCGCCGGTACGGTTGTGACGGGCACGGTGATTTCCGGCAGCGTTTCGGTGGACGATCGCGTCGTCGTCAGCCCGTCGGGTTTGTCCGCGCGCGTCCGTTCAATTCACGCACAGAATCGTTTGACCGAGACCGGCGTTGCGGGTGATCGCTGCGCGCTCAATCTTGTCGGCGACAAGATTACCAAAGAAGCCATCTCGCGCGGCGAAGTTGTTCAATCGCCCGAACTTTATGGCCCGACCGAGCGGATCGATGCGACGTTGCGCGTGCTGCCGGGCGAACCGAAGCCGATCGTGCAGTGGATGCCGGTGCGGCTGCACCACGGCGCTGCCGAGGTCAGTGCGCGGATCGTGCTTCTTGGCGACGAACCGCTGGTGCCCGGCGGCGAAGGACGCGTCCAGCTCGTGCTCGATCAACCGATCGCCGCCGCGATAGGCGATCGCTTCGTGCTGCGCGACACCTCGGCGCAGCGCACTATCGGCGGCGGCCGTTTTCTGGATTTGCGGGCGCCGGCGCGCAAGCGCCGCACGCCGGAGCGGTTTGCGCAACTGGAAGCGCACGGCATCGCCGAGCATGACAAATCGCTCGAGGCGCTGCTCGGCCGCGCGCCGTTTTATGTCGATCTCGCGGGTTTTGCCCGTGACCGGGCGATCCTCGGGAATGAGATGGAAGCGATTGCCGGAAAGGTCGGCGTCATTTCGCTTTCAGGCCAGAACCGGGTTTTCGGACTTTCGCCGGCGATCTGGGCCAATCTGAAGCGGACCGTGCTCGCCACCCTCGACAAGTTTCATCTCGACAACCCTGATCTGCCGGGTGTCGGCCTTGAGCGGCTGCGCATGCATCTCGAGCCGCGGCTGCCTGCACCGTTGTTCTCCTCGTTCCTGCAAGGCCTTGCGCGGCAGGGCGAGATTGCGCTCGAGGGAGCATGGATCCGGCTGCGCTCGCATGCGGTTCGGCTTTCGCCGCGCGATGAAAACCTTTGGGAAGAAATCCGTCCGGCGATTGGCGGACGCGAGCGTTTCCGTCCGCCGCGTGTGCGCGATCTCGGCAAGATTGTGGATGCGCCGGAAAACGATGTGCGCCGCCTGCTGAAGTCGCTAGGGCGAATGGGCAAGCTCGACGAGATCGCGCAAGACCATTTTTTCCTGCGCGAGACCGTGGCGGAGATGATTGATATTCTGCAGGATATCGTCGAGACGAGTCCTGACGGCATGATCACTGTCATCCGGTTTCGCGACCGGCTTGACAATGGCCGCAAGGTTGCGATCCAGATCCTTGAGTTTTTCGATCGGCATGGTGTGACGATACGGAAAGGCGATTTCCGGCGTCTCAACAAACACCGGCTGGACCTCTTTCGGCGCATTGTGCCGGACAAGGTCGAAACGAATTCTGGAAGAGAATCGTCCCCGGTGGGGCGTCCGGACTTCAAATCCGGGAGGGGCCGCGAGCCGGTCCTTGGTGGGTTCGACTCCCATTCTCTTCCGCCATCTTCCAGGAGTGCGCGATGACACCTGCAACTACGTTCCTCGACACCCTTAAATCCGCGGCGGATCAGGCCTCGGGTGCCGAAACGGCATTTCATCGGGAGCTTGCGCAGCGGATCAAGTTGCTGGAGGAGGAGCGTGCATACGCTTTCCGCCGGCTCAATTTGATGCAGCTCATCGCGAATTCCGTGATGGGTTCGGAAGATCGCGACATGGCGATCGCCGGCAGCCTTGCGATGGTTCGCATCGAACTCGGTTGGGATGGCGAAGACGACGGCCATAACCTTGTGATGACGCAGCTCAAGAATGTCAGCGAGGCCGTGCTTGGAGTTTTAAAGCCGCCATCAGAAGAAAATGCCGAGCCGCAGGCGCCCGCGCCGGACCCGGTCGCAGCGCTCAAGCAATTCGAGCAGTGGTACGCGACGACATATCAGCGCTCGTTCTGGTCGCTGTTCGATCAGGAAAGACCGGAGTTGCCGCTTGTCGAACGTTGCTGATCGCTTTCGCGGCCGTACGGATTTCGATCGCTGGCTCAGCGCGGCTTTTGCCGAAATCGGCTCGTTCACCGCGCTGGTTGTTCTCGTCAATATCGCCGAGAGCAAAGTCACACCGCTTCGCTCGACGTTCCTGAACATCATCGGCGATGAGACGTACTGGATGGAAGTCGTGACGCTGCTGCAAAGCTCCGGCGTTGCCTGGAACGGCGTAGCGTTCTTTCCGGTAACCGGCATCGAGGGCGGCCCGCTCGACAACGATGCGGCGCGCTCCCGCTTGCGCGAGGTCGAAGAGCGGCTCGCGGAAGACCGCCTCGTGCTGAACGAGGGTCATTTCTTCGACGAGTGGGGCAGGCGGCTGAAGATCGAGGAAGCGCCTGAAGAATAAGGCGCTTTCGTTCTAGGCGATCACCCGAACGCCCGGCTTGCCGGCCTCCGCCGTGCCGATGACCATCGCCGAGGGATAACCCGCGGCAACGATTTCCTTGACGAGGCTCTCTGCGCGGCTCTGCGAGCAGGCAACGAGCAACCCGCCCGATGTTTGCGGGTCGGTGAGAAGATCGCGCGCCCATTCGGGGAAATCCGCCGGCGTCTCGACTTTCTTGCCGTAGCTTGCCCAGTTGCGCTTGGAGGCGCCGGTGACGAAACCCTGTTTGGCGAGGTTTTCCGCCTGCTTGAACAACGGCACGTCGGCCATGCGGATCGTGATCTGCAAATCCGAACCTTCCGCCATTTCAAGCCCGTGGCCGAGCAGACCGAAGCCGGTGACGTCGGTCACCGAATGGACATCGGCGTCGTCGCCGAGCGTCATGCCGATCTTGTTGAGGAGCGTGGTGGAAGCGACCATCTCGCCATAAAGATCGCCGGTGAGGTTGCCTTTCTTGATCGCTGCCGAGTAAACGCCGACGCCGATGCCTTTGGTCAGGATCAGCGCGTCGCCGGCAAGCGCGTTGCGATTGCGGCGCACCTGTTCGGGTTTGCAAAGGCCGATGACGGCAAGACCGTAGATCGGCTCGGGCGCGTCGATCGAGTGGCCGCCGGCAACAGGAATGCCTGCGCTCGCGCAAACTGAGCTACCGCCCTTGATGATTTCGCGCACAACTTCAGTGGATACTTTCTCGAGCGGCATGCCGAGAATGGCGAGCGCCATGATGGGCTTCGCGCCCATCGCGTAGATATCGGAAATCGCATTAGTGGCGGCGATACGGCCGAAATCATTGGGATCATCGACGACCGGCATGAAGAAATCCGTGGTGGCGACAACGCAGTTGTTGTCGTCGATCTGCCAGACGGCGGCGTCGTCGCCGGTTTCGGTGCCGACGAGCAAGTTGCGGAACGGGCCGGCGCTCGGCTGGTTCGCCAGAAGCTCTTGCAGCACCGCAGGCGAGAGCTTGCAGCCGCAGCCGCCGCCGTGAGCGAGGCTCGTCAGCTTGATATTTTGCATGTTCATCGGACTTCTCCCTGCAGGCGCGCGCCCGGACCTAATTTTAGAGGGTCGTCCGCTCTTTATAAAGAGAGCACGGGACAGAGTTGATCGTCTTGGGGCCGTTTTCAGCCGGATTATCGAGCCGGGTAGAGGTAGGCCAAAAGAACTTCCTCAACGTGTTCGCGCCGCTCGCACAACCATTCGGCGTCGGTGATGTCCTCGTCGAAGATGATGGAGAGCGTGTAGCGGTTCAGGATGTGCAACTGGCTGAGCGCGACCAGCGAGACATAAAACTGGATGGCGTCGACGCCGCGCCGGAAGTGCTTCTGCTGCACGCCGCTTTTCAGGAGAACGCCGATCGAGTCGAGGAGCGGGACTGTCATCGCCCGCACGTTCGGCAGTTTGCGCAGGAAACGGCCTTTTTGGGTATTTTCGCTGTTGATCAGCGCAAGCACGTCCTGGTTCTCGGCGAAAAAGTCGAAGGTGAAACGGATCAACGCGCGAATTCCGTCGACGGGCGAAGCCCGGTCGAGATCGAGCGCGTGTTCGCGGTTGCGAAGCCGTGCATAAGCGGCTTCGAGAACCGCAAGATACAGCCCCTCCTTGTTGCCGAAGTAGTGGTAGATCATCCGCATGTTCGACCGGCTCTTGGCGGCGATGGTTTCGACACGCGCGCCGCTGAAGCCGTGCTGGCAGAATTCGCCGGTCGCAGCCTGCAAAATGGTCTGCTTCGACTTGACCGGATCGCGGCCGCGTTTTTCCTTCGTCCGCCGGGCGGAACGGGTGGGAGCCGACTTTTTCATGTTCGACGGCATCAATGCTTTGTCGCTTGACTCGAGCTGCTAAGTAAAAGAATTATTACATATGTGAGAGAAGGTCGAGCCCGATGTTACAGACGAAACAAAGTTACGGCGGCATGGTCGTCGCGCCGCATCACCTGGCGGCTGAGGCCGGCCTAGCGGTACTCGCCGACGGCGGCAATGCGATCGAGGCGATGATCGCGGCGGCTTCCACCATCGCGGTGGTTTACCCGCATATGAACGGTCTTGGCGGCGACGGCTTCTGGCTGATCGGCCGGGCGGGCGCAAAGCCTGTCGGAATCCGCGCCTGCGGACGCGCGGCCCTCAATGTGAGCCGCAAATGGTATGCGGATCACGGCCATCAGGCGATCCCGTCGCGGGGGCCGCAAGCGGCGCTTACTGTTGCCGGTACGGTTGACGGCTGGCAGCGTGCTTACGAGATCAGCCGCCGCGATTATAACGGGCGGCTTTCGATCGCGCGTCTTCTCGAAGACGCCATTCGTCATGCGCGCGATGGCGCGCCCGTATCGCACTCCTATCATAACAATACGCGGAACAAGCTTGCCGAGCTGCGCGACGTTCCGGGTTTCGCCGAGACGTTCCTCGTCAATGGCGCGCCGCCGAAGCCGGGGGCGCGGCTGAAGCTGCCGAAGATCGCCGATACACTGACGCGGCTTGCGACCGCCGGCTTGCAGGATTTCTATCACGGCGAGCTTGCGCGTTCGATGGCAGCCGATCTTGAGCGCGTCGGCAGCCCGCTGCGGCTTGAAGACCTCAATCGCCATCAGGCGCTCGAAGTTGCGCCGCTCACGGTCAACGTGGCGGGCCACAAGATTTACAACCTGCCGCCGCCCACCCAGGGGCTTGCTTCGCTCTTGCTGCTTGCGGTCTACGGCAAGAATCCGGCCCAAGACGCCGATGGTGTCGATTACGTCCATCGCGTGGTGGAAGCGACGAAGGCTGCGTTCCGCGTCCGCAACGCGTATGTGACGGACCCTGACTACATGAAGCGCCCGGCGGAAGAATTTCTGTCCGAAGCCTCGATCAATGAGCTGGCGGGCAAGGTTTCGACCGAGCGCGCCGCGCCCTGGCCGGATCCGTCGAAGCCGGGCGATACCGTTTGGCTCGCCGCCACCGACAAGACCGGCTTGAGTGTGAGTTTCATCCAGAGTCTCTATTGGGAGTTCGGTTCGGGCGTTGTGCTGCCGGGCACCGGCATCGTCTGGCAGAACCGCGGCACGAGTTTTGAGCTTGCCGAAGATGGCGTGAACGCGCTCGAGCCGGGGCGTCTGCCGTTCCATACGATCCAGCCGGCGATGGCTGAGCTTAGCGACGGGCGGTTGATGTCCTACGGCACGATGGGCGGCGAGGGGCAGCCGCAGACGCAAGGCGTCGTTTTCAGCCGCCACGTGCTGCACGGCAAAGACTTGCAGGAATGCGTCACCGGGCCGCGCTGGCTCTTGGGCCGCACCTGGGGGGCGCAGAGCACGAACTTGAAGATCGAGTCGCGCTTCGATCCTGCCATCATCGAGGCGCTGCGCGCGCGCGGCCATGACGTCGAAGTCGTCGGGCCGTTCGAGGAATTCATGGGGCACGCCGGTGCGATCGTGCATCACCCGGACGGCCTCCTCGAAGGCGCAAGCGACCCGCGCAGCGACGGGATCGTCGCCGCCCGTTAGCAATCACGCCGCAACCATTGCGCGCCGTTATCCCTTACGGCGCTACTCGCCCCCGCGTTCTGGCTTCAGAACGCGGGGTTTTTCTTTGTATGGACCGGCTCTTGCTCCGATTCGGCCTGTTCGGCGAATTGACAAAGTAAGAATTCTCTTACTAATCTCGAAAAACCAAAGCCGCCAAGTCCGCAGGAGTTCGCAGGATGTCCGACGAGAAGAAATCACCCGTTCAGAAATTGCTCTCGACAGAGGTCAAGGTCCTCAATGTCGGCCTCGAGGGCTTCGTCAAGGATCTCAAGCACTGCAACATCGACGTCGTGCATGTCGATTGGTCCCCGCCCGCCGGCGGCGACCCGGCAATGGCGACCCTGCTCGCGAAGCTCGGCGTATAAGGAGCGCGGTAATGAAATTGATCGAAGACGCGAACAAGGAAGCGGTTAAGCGCATTCTCGAGGGCGAGCCGAAACTGATCGATATCCTGCCGGCGCGCGAAGTGCTCAAAGGCCTCAAGGAAAAGATGATCCTGCATGCCGGCCCGCCGATCACCTGGGACCGGATGTGCGGCCCGATGCGCGGGGCGGTGGCGGGCGCCATCGTGTTCGAAGGCTGGGCACCGGACCTGAAGGCGGCCGAAAAGCTTGCGGCGGATGGCGGTGTTGAATTCCACCCCAATCATCATTTCGGCGCGGTCGGTCCGATGACCGGCATGACGACGGTGTCGATGCCGCTGTTCGTCGTCGAAAACACCAAGTTCAAGAACCGCACTTACTGCGCGATCAACGAAGGCCTCGGCAAGGTGATGCGTTTCGGCGGCAACGACGAAAGCGTGCTCAACCGGCTGCGCTGGCTGCGCGATGTGTTCGGGCCGCAGCTTGCGAAAGCGATCCGCGCGCTCGGCAGCATCGATCTCAAGTCGATCACGGCGCGCGGCCTTTCGATGGGCGACGAATTGCATCAGCGCAATCTTGCCTGTTCGAGCGTGTTCTTGCGCGAAGTGGCGCCGACGCTGGCGCGCGTCGTGGACGACAAGGAGCAACTCGCCGAATGTCTCGCCTTCATCGCCAAGAACGATCAGTTCTTCCTCAATCTCGCGATGCCGATGGGCAAGGCGATGACTGATCCGGCGAAAGGCATCAAGGGTTCGACTGTCGTGACGGCGATGTGCCGGAACGGTACCGACTTCGGCATTCGGGTGAGCGGCACGGGCGATCAGTGGTTCACGGCGCCTGTCGAGATGCCGGAAGGCCTCTATTTCCCCGGCTATTCGGAAAAGGATGCCAACCCCGATATGGGCGACTCGGCGATCGTCGAGACGATCGGTCTTGGCGGCTTCGCGATGGCGGCGGCGCCCGCGGTCGCGGGTTTCGTCGGCGCGGGCGCGCCGTCCGCGGCGGCCAATTTCACGCGGTCGATGAGCGAGATTGCCGTAGGACAAAACCCCGAGTGGACGATCGCAGCGATGGATTTCGCCGGCGTGCCGACGGGTATTGACGTCCGGCTCGTTGTCGAAACCGGCATCGTGCCGCTCATCAATACAGGTATTGCGCATAAGGAGCCCGGCGTCGGGCAGGTCGGCGCAGGCGTCGTCAAAGCGCCGATGGGCTGCTTCACGCAGGCGGTGCGCGCCATCGCAAAAGAATTGGGTGTGTCATGAGCAACGTTATTCTCAACGAAATCCGCAAGGGATTTTATCTCGACTCCGTAGCCCTGATGCGGATCTCGCGTGAAGTGGCGGCATCGCCTGGCGTTGCCGAAGCGGCGTTGATGATGGGAACGCCCGCCAATATCGCAATCATGAAGAACGCCGGCCTTTTGAAGGACGGCAAGACCGAAGCGCAGGGCAACGATCTCATTCTTGCGGTGCGTGCCGAAAGCGAAGCGGCGGGTCGCGACGCGCTGGCGGCGGCTGAAAAGGCGCTCGACAAGCCGAAGACACAAGGCGAAGGAGCCGAAGCCTGGCGGCCGCGCAGCATCGCCGCGGCGGTCAAAAGTATCGACGGGCTCAATCTCGCGCTGATTTCGGTGCCGGGCGATTTTGCCGCGGCCGAAGCGCGGAAGGCGCTCAGCCGTGATCTGCATGTCATGATGTTCAGCGACAACGTCTCGATCGAGGACGAGCGCTCGCTGAAAGAACTCGCACGTGAACGCGGATTGTTGATGATGGGGCCGGATTGCGGAACCGCGATCATCAACGGTGCGCCGCTTGCCTTCGCCAATAACGTCAAGCGCGGCGGTATCGGCGTTATCGGCGCATCGGGAACCGGCACCCAGGAAGTTACCTGTCTGATTTCTGAAGCGGGCGGCGGCATCTCGCACGCGATCGGCGTCGGTGGCCGCGATCTCAAGAAAGATATCGGCGGCATCACAACACTGATGGCGATCGACGCGCTGGATGCTGACCCTGCGACCGAGCGGGTAGTGCTGATCTCGAAGCCGCCGCATCCCGACGTCGCCAAGACAGTGCTGGCGCGAATCGCGAAAAGCCCGAAGCCTTACGTTGTTTGTTTCATCGGTGCGAAATCGGCGGAGCTGCCGCCGAATGCGCGCTTTGCGGCAACCCTCAAGCAGGCGTCGGAGCTTGCGCTCGATGGCCGCCCGATCAGCAAGGGTTACGACCCTGCTGCGGAAGCCAAGCGTCATGCCAGGCGCAAGGGCGCGAGCAAGATCGAGGGGCTTTATTCGGGCGGCACGTTGTGCGCCGAGGCTCAGGTCATTCTCGCTGGCGGCGGCCGCAAGGTCGCTTCGAATGCAGCGATTCCGGATGTGCCCGATCTCTCTGCGCCCGAAGCCAACGGCCGCGAACGTATTATCGACCTTGGTTCGGACGAATACACCAAGGGCCGGCCGCATCCGATGATCGATCCGTCGGTGCGCGATGACGCCTTGCGTGCCGCGCTCAAGGATCCGTCGATTGCCGTGATCCTTGTCGATGTCGTGATCGGGTATGGCGCGCACGGTGATCCTGCCGGGCATCTTGTCCAGATCGTCGAGAAGCGCGGCAGCGATGCGCCGCTGATCGTGGGTTCTGTCTGCGGTACCGAACAGGATCCGCAAATCCGTTCGGCGCAAGCGCGCCGTCTGCAGGACGCCGGCATTCTGGTCGCGCCTTCGAACGCGGATGCCTGCAAGCTCGCTCTGGCGCTTGTCACCAGCGGATAGGAAACGGCTATGCGAACGCTGAATGAGGTTCCGCACCGTCTTGTTATCGCCATCGGCGGCAACGCGGTGCACCCGGAAGATATCGCCGGCACGTCGGATGAGCAGAAGAACGTCGCCGACCAGACGGCACAGGCGCTTTTGCCGCTTGCCGAGCTTGATAACGAGCTCGTCATCACGCATGGCAACGGGCCGGTCGTCGGCAAGATCATGATGCGGCAGATGCTGACGATGGATCGCATTCCGCCGATGTCACTGGATATCTGCGTCGCACATAGTCAGGGCGGTATCGGTTATCTGCTGATGCAGGCGATCGAGAATGCGCTGCGTGAGAAAGGCAATCCGCGTCACGTCGCAAGCTTGCTGACGCAGGTTGAGGTCGATCGCGATGACCCCGCGTTCAAGAATCCGACCAAGTTCGTTGGTCCGTTCTTCAAGGAAGAGCAGGCGAAGAAGATCGCGGCCGAACTCGACTGGTTGATGCGCGAAGATTCCGGCCGCGGCTGGCGCCATGTCGTGCCGTCGCCCAAGCCCAAGCACATTTGCGATATTTCGCTGGTCGAAGCACTCCTGAAGCGCGGCACGATCGTGATCGCCGGCGGTGGCGGCGGCATCCCGGTGGTGCGCGATGCGAAAGGTGTTCGTACTGGTGTGCCTGCGGTGATCGACAAGGATCTCACTTCGGCGCACATGGGTAACGTGCTCGGCATTGAGGAGCTGCTGATCCTGACGGCGGTGCCGCGCGTCGCGATCAATTTCGGCAAGCCGAACCAGAAGGATCTCGCGGAAGTCTCGCTTGAGGAAATTAAAGCCTACCACAAGGAAGGTCATTTCCCGCCGGGCAGCATGGGGCCGAAGGTCGATGCAGCGATCCGTTTCATCGAAGGTGGCGGCAAGCGCGCGATCATCAGTCATCTCGACCATGCGCTACCGGCAATCCTTGGCAAGACCGGCACGCATATCGTGGCAGGATGAACGCGCCCGCGACCTTCGCTTCCGCCGATGCGATCGGCATCGATGTAATTGGCATCGATGCGCGCCGGGTGCTTGCGCCGGGTCGCGGAGAGATCGCGGCGGTTTTTCGCCGCTCGTTCTATGTGCAAACAGCGGAAGGTATGGCCTGCGGCGGCGCAGCCGAGATCGGCCGTGGTCCGCTCAATTTTCTTTTCACGGCAGGCCCTGAAGACTGGCGATCGCTGCTAGCACCAGGTCAGCCGGTTACGGTTGAGCATGACGCCTTGCGGCTTGGCGATCTTCCGCCGATTGATATTGGCCGTGCGCGTATCTGGACACCGGCACCGTTTCCCGATTGGTCGCCTGCAACGCTCGCTGCCGGGCTTGCGGCGCTCGAGGATCTGCTCGGCGATTTTCTGCCGCCGGCAGAGGGTCTCGGTTGCTTTGCGTCCATGAATCCCGCGCCAAAGGGAATGGTGGCTCGCGCGCTGACCGCACCGGTAGAGCGTTATTTGCAGTGGCTGAAGGCCGGTTGTCCGCCGGAAGCGGCGGCAGGTATCGATGAACTGATCGGTGCCGGGCCGGGGCTGACGCCTTCCGGCGACGATTTTCTGGCAGGGAGCCTCCTCGGATTGTATGCAATCGGCGGGGGTGCTCTGCCGCATAAGGTATGGGAGAGGATAGCGCCTCAGCTCCCGCACCGTACCCATGCTATCAGCGCCGCACATCTTTCGTGTGCAGCGGCTGGCCGTCTTGCCGAAGCGCAACATCACCTCCTTGGCTCGCTTCTCAGCGGCTCGCGTGATGGCTTGTCTATTGGAATCAAAGCGATTTCTGAAGAAAGCCACACCTCGTCCTGGGATGGCCTGGCGGGCATGGTCTCGGCACTTCGCGCTGTTTCCGGTTACCAAATCCCGGTTTCCTCCCACTGAGATTGTTGCAATCCCGGCTCGAGATTGAATACAACGCAAGGTGCCGGCGGTTTTGCCGTGCGGCGTAAGCGACGGGCAACGGACCCATGGCAGCGCAATTCAGCAAGGTGAGCGAAACCGATCGCATCGGCGCCATTTGCGAGGCGCTGCGACAGGCCATCATCGAACAGGCTTTGAAGCCCGGCATGAAGTTGCCGGAAGACACGCTCGGGGAGCGCTTCGGCGTCAGCCGCACCATTGCGCGTCAGGCGCTGGCGCAGCTCGTGGCCGAGGGGCTCGTCGAGCACAAGCGCAATCGCGGCGCGGAAGTCGCAACACCGAGTTGGGAGGAGGCGAGGGATCTTTTCGATCTTCGCCTTGGTCTTGAGCGCGTCGTGGTGCGGCGGCTGGCCGGCAATTTAAAGCCGGAGCAAGTCAAATTTCTGAAACGTCACGTCGCCAAGGAACAGGCAGCGAGCAATACGCGCGAAGTGATCTCGGTGCGGCTTGCGACCGAGTTTCACACAATCCTTGCCGAAATGACCGGCAGCCCGGTCATCAGCCGCTATGTGCAGGAAATCTGCCGTCGTTGCGGGCTAACGCTCACGCTTTATGCACGGCCGCACTCGTCCGATTGCGCCATCAACGAGCACATCTCCATCATTGACGCGCTGGTGAAGGGCGATGCCGACACCGCGATCCAGTTGATGGAGCATCACCTGGAGAGTGTTGCAAACCGTGCGCTGATTTCGCCGGTGGAAGTGCAGTCGCCCAATCTGATGGATATGCTTTCGCCCTATGCCGATGCGGCGAATGGCAATCATGCAAATGGCCACGCAGCACTACCGCGCAAAGCCAACGGCAAAGCAAAACGCGCGGGTGCCGGCAAGCACCGCGCGCGTTAAATTACTTCGGATCAGATATCCAGATTGTTTTTCGCGAGCAGCCGTTCGGCGCTTTCGTTCCAGACTTCCTGCTGCACGATGAGACCGTCGCGTACGATGAAGCGATCGATGTAGCGGTTGCCTTCGAACGGCGTGCCGTCGGGCCATTCGCCGTAAAGCGTGCCGATGCTGTAAACGATGGTTTGATCCTCGCCCGGCACGACATCGAAAATATCCATGCGCTTTTTGACGAGCTTGTAGCGGTGCTTGTTGAAGGCGCTCGCGCCGCTGGGGTGGTCGTAGTGGCGGCCGCCGGGAAAGGTCAGGCTGAAATTGGGGCCGACATATTTCGCGGCCGTGACCGGATCTGGCACCATGTGTGCTTCCAGAAACAAGCGTACGGTTTCCGCATCCTTTTTGGGGTCCGGGGCGTTCGTTTTGGGTTTCGCAACGGGGGCGGACATGTCAGGCTTCCTCCAGACTGGGTTCACAAGGTTTTCGGCTCCGTCAGGCTTCATAGCCCGGAGCCGGGCCAGGGCGAGGCCGGTTTTTTTAGCACGATGCTGAATATTGTAGCTGGACAACAAAAAAATTGCATGCACTAATTGCATACATAAAAGCGGCAATGGTGCATGCGTAAGAACGCCGGTTCGCCGAACAAGAACACCATCACCCCCAAGGAAACGCGATATCAGGAGGAAATCGAAATGAGAATTCTGAAGTCAGTTTTACGCCGCCGCACTTTCTTGAGTGGTGCTTTTGCCATTGGACTTGCCGCTGCCGCGCCGTTCGGAACGGCGTCAGCGCAGGAACCGATCAAGGTCGGGCTGGTTGCCGCGCTGTCGGGACAGTCGGCGAAATCAGGTGAAGCGATTACCCGCGGCCTTTCGGTTGCGATCGACGAAATCAACGCTGCGGGCGGCATCAATGGCCGCAAGATTGAGCTGATCTCGCGCGACGACGAAAGCAATCCGGGCAAGGGCCTTCTGGCGGCGCGCGAACTCGTTCAGCGCGAGAAAGTAGCCGCATTGTTCGGCGGCCTGGACACCCCGGTGTCGCTCGCCATCGTGCCGTTCGCCAACCAGAGCAAAATTCCGTTCGTCGGCGTGTGGGCGGCGGGTACCGGTATCACCCGCAACAAGGCGCCCGACAACTATGTCTTCCGCGTTTCGGCGGTCGACGCCTATGTCGGCGAAGCGCTGGTCGATTATGCGATCAAGCATGGCTCCAAGAAGCCGGGCATGATCCTCATCAACAATCCATGGGGCGAGTCGAACGAGCATGCGCTCCATGATGCGCTCAAGAAGCACAACATGACGGCGGCGGGCGTCGAGAAGTTTCAGGACGCCGACGTTGACGTCGTGCCGCAGCTCACGCGCCTGAAGCAGGCCGGCGCCGACACGCTATTTCTCGTCGCGAACGTCGCGCCTTCCTCGCAGGTCGTGAAGTCGCTCGAGCGCATGGGCTGGAATGTGCCGATCGTCTCGCACTGGGGCCCGGCCGGCGGCCGCTTCACCGAACTCGCGGGCCCGCGCAGCGCGGACGTGCACTTCATCCAGACCTTCCTGTTCTCGGACAAGCAGACGGCCAAGGCGAACGATGTGCTTGCCAAGCTCAAGGCGAAATATCCCGCGATCAAGACGCTCGCGGACGTGACGCCGGCGGTCGGTATCGCCAATGCCTACGATGCCATGCATCTCGTGGGCCTTGCGCTCAAGAAAGCCGGCTCGACCGACGGCAAGGCGGTTCGTGACGCGCTCTTGTCGATCGACAAGTATAACGGCCTGATCAAGACCTACGAGAAGCCGTTTACCGCAGAAAACCACGATGCGCTCGGTCCGAAGGACTACATCTTCGCGCACTTCGTGAAGGGCGAAATCCTTCCGCTCACCCAGTAATCGCAGACGGATTGGCGGGCGGCTCATGCCGTCCGCCAATTTTTTTCCGCGGCTTTGCGGATATCTACGAGGGGATGATTCATGCTTTTCACTTCGGCGGTAATCACCGGCCTGGGGCTCGGCGCGATGTACGGGCTTATCGCGCTCGGCTTCCACATCACCTACACGGTTTCGAACACCGTGAACTTCGCGCAGGGGAGCGCGATGATGGTGGGTTCGGTTCTTGGCTTCACGCTGATGATCACATTCGGCCTGCCGTTCTGGATCGCGGCGCCGCTCGCGCTCGCGGGCTGCGCTGTTTTCGGCCTGATCGTCGAGCGCGTTCTTGTGCGCCCGTTCGTCGAGCGCAATTCCGACGCCTGGCTCATGGCCACCGTCGCGGGCGGCATCATCGTCGATAACGTCGTGCTGTTCACTTTCGGCAAGGAGCCGCGCAGCCTGCCGTCGCCGCTCGCCACCAACAGCATCGAATTTCTCGGCACCGGTGTTTATCCGCTGCAACTCATCATTCCGGTGGTAGGGCTGTGCGTGGCGGTCGCGCTCCAGATCATTTTCCGCCGCACGCATCTCGGCAAGGCGCTGCTCGCCGTCGTGCAGAACCGTGACGCCGCGCGTCTCATGGGCATCAATGCCAAGGTCGTCGTTGCTTCCGCCTTCGCGATCTCGACCGCGCTCGCGGGCCTTGCCGGTCTTCTGATCGCGCCGCTGTTTTCGGTCTATTCCGACATGGGCACGCTGTTCGGCCTCAAGGCGTTCGCCGTTGCCATTCTGGGCGGCATCACCTCGGCGTCGGGCGTGATGATCGCGGGCCTGCTCTACGGCGTGGTCGAAGCGCTGGTGACGGCCTATATCGGCTCGAGCTACACGCAAATCGTCGTCTTCACCGTCATCATTCTCGCGCTGGCGTTGCGGCCGAACGGCCTCCTGGGCCGTGCCGCAGTGAACAAGGTCTGAGGAGGGGATGATGCAGAACAACACTTCATCGAGCCCCGCGATGCTTGCCGCGATCCTTCTGATCGTCGCGAGCGGCATCGGCTTCGTGCTGACCGGCGGCAGTTATTTCACCTTCGTCATCGCCATCGTTGCGCTGACGACGATCGTGGGCGTCGGCCTCAACGTGCTCGTTGGCCTGACGGGACAAATCTCGCTCGGCCATGTCGGCTTCTTCGCGATCGGCGCCTATGCCGTCGGCATTCTGAATCTTGCCGGCGTCAATTTTTGGATCGCCTTTATTGCGGGCGGGGTGATTGCGGGCGCGGTCGGTGCGCTTCTCGCGCTGCCGGCGATGCGCGTCACGGGTCCGTATCTTGCGATGGTGACGATTGCGTTCGGCCTGATCGTCGAGCACAGCCTGATCGAGCTTCGGGATCTTACCGGCGGCCAGAACGGCTTGATGGGCTTTACCGGCCCGAGCATCGGCGGCTTCGTGTTCACCGAGCGCGAAATGGCGCTGCTTGCCATTGTGCTTGCCGGATTGTCGCTCTGGTTCTTCGACCGATTGGCAAAGAGCGGCTGGGGCCGCGCCATGATCGCTGTGCGCGATGCCGAAATCGCGGCGCGCTCGGTGGCGCTGCATCCGCTTTCCGTGAAGGTCGCGGCATTCGCCATCTCGGCGGCGCTCACCGGGCTTGCAGGCGGGCTCTATGCACCGCTGATGGGCTATATCGCGCCAAGCTCGTTTATGTTCTCGCAGTCGATCATCTTCCTGTTCGCGGTGATCGTCGGCGGTGTCGGCTGGACGCTCGGGCCGGTATTTGGCGCGCTCGTCACGGTCATGCTGCCGGAGCTGCTTTCGAGCTTCGCGGAATATCGTTTGCTGTTTTTCGGCGTGCTGCTGCTTGCCGTGTTGCTGCTGGCGCCGTCCGGCATTGTCGGCGCGCTTGCCCGCTTCGTGCCGAAGTTCGGCGGTAGTGCGCGCAAGGAAGAAGCGGCGGATGCGCCGGTCGCTGAATTCCTGCGCCGTGAAAAGTCGGCTACCGGCCTTGCGGTCGCGGATATCGGCATCACCTTCGGCGGCATTCGCGCCGCGAGCGGCGTGAGCCTCAAGGCGTTGCCGGGCCGCGTCACCAGCATCATCGGGCCGAACGGCGCGGGCAAAACGACCGTGCTCAACATGATCGGCTGCTTCTACCGTCCGGGTTCGGGCTCGATCCGGCTTGGCGACGTGGAACTCGCCGGCCAGTCGGCGACGGTCGCCGCGCGCACGGGCATCTCGCGCACCTACCAGACGACGAAGCTGTTCCCGTCGCTGAGCGTGATGGACAACGTCCTGATCGGCCTGCGCCGCGGACGGATGGGCAACCCGATCGGCGCGCTGGCGCAGAGCAAAGACGTGGCACTGGCCGAAGGGCTTTTGAAGCTCGTCGGTTATGAAGGCTCGCGCGATTGCCCGGCGGCGGATTTGCCGCATGTCGATCGACGGCTCGTTGAGATCGCGCGCTCGCTCGCGCTCAAGCCTGAAGTGCTGCTGCTGGACGAGCCGGCGGCAGGCCTCGTGCAAGGCGAGAAGATCGCGCTCTCGAAACTTCTGCGCCAGATCGCCGATCTCGGCATCGCCGTCGTGCTGGTCGAGCACGACATGGCGCTCGTCATGGGTATCTCGGACGAAATCCTCGTGCTTGACGCTGGCAAGCCGATTTCCTCGGGCGAACCCGCCAAGGTGCGCAGCGATCCGGCGGTGATCGCGGCCTATCTCGGCTCGGGCGAACTGAAGGCGAAGCCGCGCCCGGCCGGCTGGACCGGCTCGGGCGAGCAGGTGCTCGCGGTCAAGGCACTCGATGCCGGTTACGGCTCCGTAGGTGTTCTGAAATCGGTCGGCATCGATGTCGGCACCGGCGAGATGGTTGCGCTGCTCGGCGCGAACGGCGCGGGCAAGTCGACGACGATGCGCGCGCTGAGCGGCCTCCTGCGGCCCTGCATCGGTGCGATCGCGCTCGATAAAGAGCAGATCGAGCGGCTGCCCGCCCACGAGATCGCGCGGCGCGGGCTCGCGCTGGTGCCGGAAGGCCGCCAGGTTTTCCCGGAACTCACTGTGCTCGACAACATCCAGATCGGCGCCTATCGCCGCGGCAAGGGCGACTACTCGGCCGAGGTTGAAGCGATCCTGAAGCGCTTCCCGCGGCTGCGCGAGCGGTTGCATCTTCGCGCCGGGCTTCTCTCGGGCGGCGAGCAACAGATGCTTGCCGTCGCGCGCGGGCTGATGGCGAAGCCGAAAATCCTGCTGCTCGACGAGCCGTCGCTCGGCCTCGCGCCGGCGATGATCGAGGAATTGTTCTCGGTGCTCGCGGATCTGCGCGACGAGGGCATCACGATCCTGCTCGTCGATCAGATGGCGGCCTTGACGCTTGCGGTCGCCGATCGCGGTTATGTACTCGAACAGGGCCAGGTCGTGCGCGCCGATACGGCGGAAGCGTTGCGCGGTGATCCCGCGCTCGAAGCCGCCTATCTCGGCAACGACAAGGTGCGCAGCGAGCCGAAGAGGAAGCTTGCATGACGAAGGGCTCGCTCGATCTCGTGCTCCGCAAGGGGCGCGTCCACAATGGCGGACGCGATCATGCGCTCGACATCGGGATTCGCGGCGGCAAGATCGCCGAGATCGCTCCGGCGATCTCGGCCGATGCGCGCGAAATTGATCTCGGCGGGCGGCTCGTATTCGGCGGCTTTGTCGAGACACATATTCATCTCGACAAGGCCTGCATTCTCGGACGCTGCGGCCATTCGGAATCACTCTCGCAGGCGATCGCAAAAGTTGCTTCGCTGAAGAAAGAATTCACGCAGGAAGATGTCTATGCGCGCGGACGCCAGGTGATTGAGAAGGCGCTCGTGCAGGGCACGACGCGCATGCGCACCCATGTCGAAGCCGATCCGCGCGCCGGCTTGCGGTCGTTTGAAGCGATCTCCCAGCTCAAGAAAGATTATGCCTGGGCGATCGATCTCGAAATCTGCGTCTTCCCGCAAGAAGGATTGCTCAACGATCCCGGCACCGACGAGATGCTGGTGCAGGCGCTCGAGCGCGGCGCCGACGTCATCGGCGGCTGCCCTTATACGGACAGCAATCCAAACGGACAGATCGCCCGCATCTTCGAGCTAGCGGACCGGTATGACGTCGATGTCGACTTCCATCTCGATTTCGATCTCAAGCCGGAAAGCATGGATCTCTATGAGGTCTGCCGGCAGGCGAAAGCGCATCGCCGCGGCGGGCGCGTCACCGTCGGGCATGTCTCAAAACTTTCAGCGGTGGCGCCCGAACAGTTACAGGACATCGCGAAGATGCTTCGCGACTCCGGCGTTGCCGTCACCGTGCTGCCCTCGACCGATCTTTTCCTGATGGGGCAGGGCGAGACGCATCTCGTGCCGCGCGGCGTTGCGCCTGCGCATCGCCTCGTACAGCAGGGCGTCAAGTGCAGCATCTCGACCAACAACGTGATGAACCCATTCACGCCGTTCGGCGATTGCTCGCTGCTGCGGATGGCGAACCTTTACGCGAATGTTCTGCAGATCGGCAAAGCCGACGAGATGGCGCTTTGCTTCGACATGGTATCGTCGAAGTCGGCGGAGCTTCTCAATCTCAAGGGTTATGGCGTGCAGGTCGGCAACTCCGCCGATCTCGTCGTGCTCGATCACGAGACGCCGGCCGGCGCTCTGGCCGAACTGGCGCAGCCTTTATTCGGATTAAAAGCGGGCCGGGAGACGTTCAAACGCCCGCGCCCGGAAGTCTACCGCCCACTGGCCGCGGCTGCCGAATAACCCGCGACAGAACGCGCGAAAAAGCCGCGCGGCAGCGTTCATTCACTTTTCCTCCCGTTTTAGCTAACCTTGCCCGAGTTAATCAGGCTGGGGAAACCGATGGGTACGAAGCTCACGCTGACCGCTGCCGATGGCTTCAGGTTAGGTGCTTATCGCGCGGATCCGCCGGGGCCGAATGTGCGCGGCGGCATCGTCGTCATCCAGGAAATCTTCGGCGTCAATCACAATATCCGTTCGGTTTGCGACAAGCTCGCGGATACCGGCTATCGGGCGATCGCGCCGCAGCTGTTCGATCGCGTCGAGCCGAATTTCGAATCCGGTTACACCGTGCCGGAAGTGACGGCGGCGCGCGAACTCGCCGGCAAACTCGATAGCGCCAAACTGATTTTGGATGCGGCGGCGGCGTTCGACGCGCTGAAGCGCGAGGGGCCGGTGGCGATCATGGGTTTTTGCCTCGGCGGCACCGTCGCCTTCGAGGCGGCGACGCGCTTCGGCGGCTTGACCGCGGCGGTTTGCTTCTACGGCGGCGGGATCATTCGCAAGGTCGAGCAGAAACCGAAATGCCCGGTGCAGATGCATTTTGGCGAGGAAGACGGCCACATTCCGATGAGCGATGTCGAAGTCATTCGCCAGAAGCGGCCGGAATGCGAGGTCTTCACATATCCGGGCGCGGGGCATGCTTTCGCCAACGAAGATCGTCCGAGTTACGAGTTGCGCAGCGCCAAGATCGCCTGGCAGCGTTCGCTCGCGATGCTCGCGCGCGCCTTTGCCTCGATCAAGCGCCCGCCATTTTCCCCCGTACCGGCGGCGAAGACCAAAACCACGACCAAGATTAAGATCAAGGCCAAGTCGAAGCCTCAAGCCGAAGCGAAGCCTCAAGCCAAGGCAAAGTCTCCGGCGAAAAAAGCCAAGGCCAAGACGCGCAAAGCTCCTGGCAAGGCTACTCGCAAGGTTTCAGCCAAGCGCAAAAGCAAGGCTCGCCGCCGCTAGTATTTAGCGGTGATGGATGATCGGCGCGGCCGCCTTCCAGCTTGCGATGTCGGTGTAACCAAGCTGCGCCATGGCGCGGCTCGTTTCATCGCGCAGCATGTCGATGACGATCTTGGCGCCGTCGGGGCCGAGGCCGGCGATGCCGAACATCATGGCGCGGCCGAGCAGCACGAAATCGGCGCCGGCGGCGAGCGCCTTCAGGATGTGCTCGCCCGAACGGATGCCGCTATCGAGGATCAGAGGATAGCTCGGGCCGACGGCGGCACGCACTTCGCTGATGACGTCGATCGGTGCGGGGAGAGACTCGATCTGCCGGCCGCCGTGATTGGAAATCACGACGGAGTCGATGCCCATATCGCGGGCCTTCACGGCGTCTTCGGCGGACAAGAGGCCCTTCACGACGAGCTTGCGCTTCCAGCGATCGCGCAACTTCTTGAGTTCATCCCAGTTGAAGCGGCCGCTGATTTGTGAGGAGACGAAGCCCGCGACGGGTTTTGCGCCGGTCTGCTTGGTGTAGCGCTCCATGTTTTCGAAGCGCGGAATGCCGTTCTTTAACGTCGCGAGCGACCAGGTCGGGTGGCTCACCAGTTCCCAGACGAATTTCGGCGATATTTTCAGCGCGACGCTAAAATTGTTGCGGATGTCGCGGGTGCGGCGCGCGGCCACCGGGATATCGACGGTGACGACGAGCGTCTCGTAGCCGCTCTCATCGGCGCGCTTGACGAGATCGTCGGCGATCTCCCGCACGCGCGAGACGTAAAGCTGGTACCAAGCGTTTTCCGGCGCGTAGCCGTGATACTTTTCCATCGCCGTGGTGCCGGAGGTCGAAAGCGTGCAGGGGATGTTCGCGGCCTTGGCGGCATGGGCGACGGCGCGCTCGCCGTCCGGGCACATCAGGTTGCAAAAGCCGATCGGTGCGCAACCGAAGGGCAGCGACCACTTGCGGCCCATCAGGGTCGTTGAAAGGTCACGTTCCTCGACATTCATCAGCATGCGCGGCTTGAGCAGATAATTGTCGAACGCATCGATATTCCGGGCCATGCCCTTTTCGTCACCGGCCGCGCCATCGAGATAATCGAATACGAATTTGGGCAGGCGGCGCTTGGCAAGCGGGCGCAGGTCGGAAACGGTCGCGATCGTCATGATAAGCCTTGCAGTTTCGGAAGGTCGGGAGGGGAATTGGGCGCCGATTGGGCGCTCCGGAGTTTAATCAGGGCATCTCTGTGGCACAGGTCAAAAAAATATCATAGTGCCGCTTTGGCAGACATATCCCTGCAAAAAACGCATGGCGGAATGAACTTTCTGATTGGCTCGGAGTTTGCACGGGGCGGCTGGGGGAAGGCTTCGGGTGGATCAAAGACGGGAGCAAGGAAAGACATGCGTATTGCACAAATCAGTCCGCTGATCGAAAGCGTGCCGCCGAAAAAATATGGCGGTACCGAGCGGGTGGTGTCGTGGTTGACCGAGGAACTGGTCAAACAGGGGCACGACGTCACACTCTTCGCCAGCGGCGACTCCATTACCGAGGCCGAGCTAATTCCCTGCTCCGAGCAGGCGCTTCGGCTCGATCCGCGCTGCAAGGATACCTATCCGCATCTGATGATGATGCTGGATACGGTGCGAAGCTGTGCGCATGAATTCGACATCGTGCATTTTCACGTCGAATTCTTCCATTTGCCGTTTTTTCGTCAGATCGGCGACCGTACGCTGACGACGCTGCACAGCCGGCAGGACTTCCACGACTACGGCCTTCTTTACAAGGCTTACAACCGCATGCCGCTCGCGGCGATCTCTCGCTCGCAGGCGAGTGCAATCCCGATGGCGAATGTCACCAATGTCATCCACCACGGCCTGCCGGCGAATTTGTTCAAGGCCAATCTCAAACCGAAGGGCGATTACCTTGCCTTTCTCGGCCGTATCGCACTCGACAAGCGGCCGGACCGCGCGATCGAGATCGCTCGCGCGGCGGGCATCCCGCTCAAAATCGCAGCAAAGATCGACTCGCTCGACGAGGCCTATTACCGCGAGAAGATCAAACCGATGATGGACAATGGCCCGGGCGTCGAATTCATCGGCGAAGTCAACGAGCGCGAGAAACAGGACTTCCTCGGCAATGCGCGCGCGCTTCTATTCCCGATCGACTGGCCGGAGCCGTTTGGCCTCGTGATGATCGAGGCGATGGCTTGCGGCACGCCGGTGCTCGCCTTCCGCAACGGCTCGGTGCCGGAAGTGATCGACGAGGGCGTCACCGGCCATATCGTCGATACGGTGGAGCAGGCGATCGAGGTGCTGCCACAAACGCTTGCGCTCGACCGCAAGCGTATCCGGGCGGTGTTCGACGAACGCTTCACGGCGGCGCGCATGGCGCGCGATTACGTCAAGCTTTATCGCCGGCTGCTGAAGAAGCCCGCGCCGAACGAGATCGGCCGGATCAACGGCACGGGTGCGGGGCTTACACCGCAGATTTACGTCAACCACGACGCCAGTTGATCAAAGCGGCCCCGGATCTTGCCATGGATCCGGAGCCGTTTCGGCGGGTTTGACGCCGGATTTGCCGGTTTAACTTGCCCAAGCGGGGCCGGCCCGCTACTAAACCCGCGCTTTCAAAACAGAACGGAGCGTGCGGTTCGCCATGGCGTCCTGGCAATATATTTATCAGATGAATGGGCTCTCCAAGACCTATCCGGGCGGCCGGAAGGTGCTGGATGGCATTCATCTCTCTTTCTACCCCGACGCCAAGATCGGCATCCTCGGCGTCAACGGCGCCGGTAAATCGACCTTGATGCGGATCATGGCCGGCATGGACAAGGAGTTCACCGGCGAGGCTTTCGTGGCGAACGGCGCGCGCGTCGGATATCTGTCGCAGGAGCCGCAGCTCGATCCGAACAAGACCGTGCGCGAGAACGTCATGGAAGGCGTCGCCGGCAAGCAGGCGCTGCTCGACCGCTACAACGAGATCGCCGCCAACTATTCGGAAGAGACCGCCGACGAGATGGCGAAGTTGCAGGACGAGATCGAGGCCAAGGGGCTGTGGGATCTCGACTCCAAGGTCGATCAGGCGATGGATGCGCTGCGCTGCCCGCCGGATGACGCCGAGGTCTCGAAGCTCTCGGGCGGCGAGCGCCGTCGTGTCGCGCTTTGCCGCCTGCTGCTCGATCAGCCGGATTTGTTGCTGCTCGACGAGCCGACCAACCATCTTGACGCAGAGACGGTGTCGTGGCTCGAAAATCACCTCAAGGAATATCCCGGCGCGGTGCTGATCGTGACCCACGATCGCTACTTCCTCGACAACGTCACCGGCTGGATTCTGGAGCTCGACCGCGGCCGCGGCATTCCCTATCAGGGCAACTATTCGTCGTGGCTCGAGCAGAAGCAGAAGCGCCTCGAGCAGGAAGGCCGCGAAGAAGAAGCACGCCAGCGCGCCATCGAGCGCGAGCGCGAATGGATTTCGGCATCCCCCAAGGCGCGCCAGGCAAAGAACAAGGCGCGCTTCCAGCGTTACGAAGATCTCGTCAAGAAAAGCAGCGAGAAGGCGCCGCAAACCGCGCAGATCATTATTCCGGTCGCCGAGCGGCTCGGCAGTAATGTCATCGAGGCCGAAGAACTCGCCAAGGCTTACGGCGACAACCTGCTGTTCGACGGGCTGTCGTTCAAGCTACCGCCGGGCGGCATCGTCGGCGTCATCGGCGCGAACGGCGCCGGCAAGACGACATTGTTCCGCATGATCACCGGGCAAGAGCAGCCCGACAGCGGCACGATCAAGGTCGGCGAGACGGTGAGCCTCGGCTATGTCGATCAAAGCCGCGATTCGCTCGACGGCTCAAAGACCGTGTGGGAGGAAATCTCCGGCGGCAACGACATCATCACGCTCGGCAAGAAAGACGTGCAGAGCCGGGCCTACGTCGCGGCGTTCAACTTCAAAGGCGGCGACCAGCAGAAAAAGGTCGGCTCGCTCTCGGGCGGCGAGCGCAACCGCGTGCATCTCGCCAAGATGCTGCGCTCGGGTGCGAACGTCATCCTGCTCGACGAACCGACCAACGATCTCGACGTCGATACGCTGCGCGCGCTCGAAGAGGCGCTCGAGGATTTCGCCGGCTGCGCCGTTATCATCAGCCACGATCGCTTCTTCCTCGACCGCATCGCGACCCACATGCTGGCCTTCGAGGGCGACAGTCATGTCGAATGGTTCGAAGGCAACTTCCAGGATTACGAGGCGGATAAAAAGCGCCGCCTGGGTGCGGCTGCCGAAATTCCGCACCGAATCAAATATAAAAAGTTCACGAGATAGGGAGCTTTGATGAAACGCCGCGCCGCGAAGATTGGTTTGATCCTGATTTTCGCGGCGTGGTTTGTGCCGTCTTCGGCACTCGCCGATCCTGCCTTCGACAAGTTCATCCAGGACCTGTGGCCGCGGGCGCGGCAGATGGGCGTCTCAAAGGCGACGTTCGACAACGCGACGCGCGGGCTAGAGCCCGATCTCTCGCTGCCCGATCTCGATATTCCCGGCGCGAAGCCGCCCGAGCAGCCCGAATTCGTCCAGTCGCCCGCCGTCTATGTCTCCGAAAAGAGCATCGACCGGCTCGCCAATTATGCGCGTCAACTCTCGGCGCAATACAACGCGCCGCTTGCTGCGATCGAGCAGCACTATGGCGTTTCGCGCAATGTGCTGCTTGCGATCTGGGGCCGCGAGACGGATTTCGGCCGCTACAAGCTGCCGCATAACGCCATCCGGGTGCTCGCGACGCAGGCCTATATCGGCAAGCGCAAGGAAAAATTCCGCGAGGAATTTCTGCTGGCGCTGCGCATTTTGCAGGAAGGCCATGTGAAGCTTGCCGACATGCGCAGCTCGTGGGCTGGCGCGATGGGCCTCACGCAATTCCTGCCGTCGGAGTTCTACAAATATGCCGTCGATTTCGACGGCGACGGCAAGCGCGACATCTGGAATTCGGTGCCGGACGCATTGGCTGCCGCTGCCGGGCAACTCAAAGCAAAAGGCTGGGTGACGGGCGAGCGCTGGGCCTATGAAGTGCAGGCGCCTGCGAGTGCCGACTGCTCGATCGGCGTCCCTGAAGTGAAGCGGCCGATCCGCGACTGGGTGGCGGCGGGCTTCAAGCCGTATCAGAAATTATCGCCGCATGAGCTTGCGCAGGAGGCTTCGCTCTTGCAGCCGGAAGGAATTTACGGGCCGTCATTTCTCACGCCGAAGAACTACTACGTCATCAAGGAATATAACTTCTCCGATCTCTACGTTTTGTTCGTCGGGCATCTCGCCGACAAGATCGGCGGGGGCGGGCCGTTCCACGGCGCTTGGGCGAAAATCCCGCTGATGAAAACCAAGGATGTCGAGACGATGCAGAAGGTGCTGACCGAAAAAGGCATCTACCGCGACAAGATCGACGGCAAGGCCGGGATGCAGACGCGCGCCGCGCTCGGTCAGTATCAGAAGCAAAGCCGCCTCAAGCTCGATTGCTGGCCGACGCCGGAAGTGCTGCGGCATATGCAGCGGCGATAGCCCAAAACAAAACCGGCGGGATTGCTCCCGCCGGTTTGTTTTTAGTGTCGCTGAAATTAGTACGGGCAGAAGAAGCGCGGGCGGCTCCAGCCGACCTGATTGCCCCAACGGTCCATGAGCGGGCGGCGGGCCCAGTAGCCACCGGGGCAGCCAACCGGCGCACGCACGCCGTAGCCGTCATAGTAGGCGTAGCCGTCGACCGGCGCGTATTGCGGATAGGCGTAAGCGGGCGGCGGCGGGCCGGCGAGCGCGTTGCCGATGATGGCGCCGCCGATAATGGCGCCGGCGCCGATGGCCGCGCCGCAGTTCCAGCCGCAGCGCGCGTCGGCCGGGCCGGTGGTCGCGAGCGTGCCGGCGGCAATCGCCGCCAGCGCTGCGAGGGTGAGGAATGCCTTCTTCATGGTAGTTCTCCTGAGATGAAGCTCGAAAGCGGCGACCCGAATCGGTCGTAAGCTAATTCTCGTGTTGCTTCGGTTCAATTATCGGGGCACGAAACAAGTGAGAATGATTTCGTACCTCGATCATTCTTGCTGCTCTTATAACGCCTGAGCACTCGATGCGGCTGTGACCCGAGTCACGTTTTGCCGCGATCCGGGGAGCAAAAACACCCGTAAAATCAGGATGCTGAACGGGTGTTCAGATTTCTTACCGGATCGTTATCGCGCCGCGGATCGTTGCGGCGGAATAGCGCAGGCAGCCGTGATCATTCCGCAGTTTGGACGAGCTTGTTAAACGGCGTGAGGGTGAAGATCATGCCCGTGCAACGGCCAGATCAGGAAGCGACACATGACCTATCTCATCATCAAGGCGGCGCTCTCAGGCGTTCTGGTCATGATCATTTCGGAAGTCGCGCGCCGCAGTCCCGGCATCGGCGGGCTGATCGCCTCGCTGCCGCTCGTTTCGGTGCTCGGTATCATCTGGCTCTGGCGCGACACCAGCGATATCGAGCGCATCGCGGCGCATGCGGAATCGACCTTCTGGTTCGTCCTGCCGTCATTGCCGATGTTTTTGGTTTTTCCGGCAATGCTGCGGCATGGCTTCGGCTTCTGGCTTTCGCTCGCAGCGTGCTGCGTGCTGACGATGGTGCTTTACAGCCTGACGATCTGGCTGTTGCCGCGTCTCGGCATCAATATTTGAACCCACCTAGAGCGGCGCACCGGCAAAATAAAGCAGAACGCCAGCCACCGAGCAGGCTGCAAGCGTTACGATCATTCCGGCCTTGAAGCGGAAGATCGCAATCGCGGCGGCGAGCGAGAGAAAAAGTGCCGCAAAATTGACGCTTGAAAGCGCCGGCGCGTCGAAGGCGAGCCCGAAGCGTTCGATGCGAAAAGTCGCGCGGAAGATCGTGTGAACCGCGAACCACACCGCAAGATTGAGAATGACGCCGACGACGGCGGCGGTTATCGCCGAGAGCGCGCCCGAGAGCAGCCGGTTGCCGCGCAGCTTCTCGATGAACGGCGCGCCGAGAAAGATCCACAGGAAGCAGGGCGTGAACGTCACCCAGGTGGCGAGCAATCCGCCGAGCGTGCCGGCCAGAAGCGGCGACAGCGAACCCGGATCGCGGAATGCGCCGATGAAGCCGACGAACTGCAACACCATGATGAGCGGCCCCGGCGTCGTCTCGGCCATGCCGAGACCGTCCAACATTTCGCCCGCCGTCAGCCACTGATAATGCGACACCGCCTGTTGGGCGACGTAAGCGAGAGCGGCGTAGGCGCCGCCGAACGTCACCATCGCCATCTTGCTGAAGAACAGTGCGATCTGGCTGAAGACATTGCCGCTGCCGAGCATGGCGACGAGCAGCACGACCGGCGTTAGCCACAGCACGAGCCACACGGTAGCGGCGAGCAGCGTGTGCTTGAGCGTCGGGTGAGCATGAGCAGGTAGCTGCTCGGCGAGCAGGTAATCGCCGTCGTCGCTTTTGCCGTTCGCGCCGTGGCCGCCGCCGGCGAAGGCGGGATGATTGTATTTCGCCGCGATGAAGCCGATCACCGCCGCGCCAAAGACGATCAGCGGGAAGGGCACGGCGAAAAAAAAGATCAGCACGAAAGCCGCGGCAGCGAGCCATTGCATGGCGCTCGCGCGCAGCGCGCGCTTGCCGATCCGCACGACGGCCTCGACGACGATCGCGAGCACCGCAGCCTTCAGCCCGAAGAACAATGCCGTAACCCAGCCGAGCTTGCCGTAGAGCGCATAGACCCAGCTCAGCGCCATGATCGAGACAATGCCGGGCACGATGAACAGGCCGCCGGCGACGATGCCGCCTTTCGTTTTGTGCATCAGCCAGCCGATATAGGTCGCAAGCTGCTGCGCCTCGGGGCCCGGCAGCAGCATGCAGTAGTTGAGCGCGTGCAGAAAACGGCTCTCCGAGATCCAGCGTTTTTCCTCGACGAGGATCCTGTGCATGACGGCGATCTGGCCGGCGGGTCCGCCAAAGGAGAGTGCGGCGACTTTCAGCCAAACCCAGGTCGCTTCGGTAAAAGAAGGAAAGGGGCGATTCATTTTTTCTCCGTAGGAGGCGATGCGGAGCCTGTCATCGGGCTGCGCTTCGCGCCAGCCCAATGACATTCTTCGCGGCAACAAGGTGTTGTGGAAAATCCTTCACTTCATCGTCAGACGCTGGCCTTGTGCTGCGCCCAACCGTGCGTTTCTTCCGTGGCGTCGCGACACCAGCGGTAGAGCGCATCGTAAAGGCTCATGCCGGCTTCGAGTTGCTCGAGATCGTCGGCATACATGCGCGAGAGGCCAAGCGAAGCGGCAAGCAGGCCCGCGGCCTCAGGCGCGAGATCGGGGCGGCCGGTGTCGGCGCCGCGCACGATTTTCGCGAGACGCAGCAGCGGCTCGGTGCCGATACCGAATTCCTCGATCAGCACATCGAAGGTGCAAAGCTCGCCGCGGTGGCTCCAGAACGTATCCTCGATATCGAACGGAACGCCGTCGAAGCGGCTGGCGACGGATTTCACCTCGGCGGGCGTCACGAACAGGAAGACGGCGTGCGGATCGAGAAATCGCCGGATCAGCCACGGACAGGCGATGCGGTCGATTTTCGGGCGCGAGCGCGTCACCCAGACGGTGCGGCCCGCGTTGTCGCGCGGCGGCAGCTTGGCGGGATCGGCGAGCGGCAGGCCGGCTTTCTTCCATGCGCTGATGCCGCCATCGAGAATTTCGGCGGCGGTGCCCTCATGGCGCAGCCAGGCGGCGACGCCCTCGCTGAGTTTCAGGCCTTTGTCGCAGATCGCGATCGCGCTGCCGCCGGAAAATTCGCGGGCCCATAGGCTGACATCCGCGAAGGGACGGCGGATCGAGCCCGGCACCAGCCGCGGATTGGCGGCGAAGTCTTCGTCGGTACGGACGTCGATTAGGGCAGGGCTTTTCGGCGTGCCGATCAGACGCGCGAGTTTCTCGCAGGAGATTTTGTTGATGGCTGACATGATAAGCGTCCTGTGTCGTGCGGGACGCGATGCTTCGGCATGTCGCCTCGTGGGGAGATCGCAATTCCCCATGGCTTATTAGAATGCAGCTTCCGATTTTGAGTCAAGCGCGGCGCACCGGCCTGCGGCATTCGGCGGTTGCGGCGCTCCTCGCGCCAGATCCGGCGTCCGGCCGGGCTCAACCCGTAGCTTTCCTCCTCGGAAAGAACGGCGATGGCTGCCTCACAGCGGTCGCGATTGCGCCACCACGAGGATACGAGCGAGAGGAGATAAAGGAGGGAAGCGTATTTGAGCACGGCAATTCTTCTGGCTGGCGGCATGGGCGTCCTCCGAAACGGGACGCGATGCTTTGGCATGTCGCCTCATGGGGAGATCGCAATTTCCCCATGCGCGCGGATTAAGGCGTGCTCGCACGCGTGTCAAGCAAAACCGCTCGTGCCATGCGTCACGCGCAATGCTGCATACGCATGCCTCACGCCACCAAGCGCTCGACCTTGGCAAAGAGACTGAGTTTCAGCGAAGCGATGAAGGCGATTTCTAAATCCTTCGGGCCGGTGAAGACGAGGCTCTTTTCTTCCTTAAGATCGGCAATCGGCTTGTAGCCCATCCATGCCTCGGTCAGCGTGCGCAGCGTCGTCGAAAGATAGAGATCGACCTCGAAGCCGGGATCGATCTTGCACAAATCGACGTCATGGCCGGATTCGACGATCAGCCACCAGTTTTTGCATGCCACGTCGAGATCGCTGAAGATGATCTGGATGACGCTGCGCCGCCGCGGCATCGGCGCTGGGTCGACGTTGCGGCGGATGTCCCACATCAACAAGTCGGGGTCGAGATTGCGAAGCGATGCTTCTGTTTCGATCCACTTGTGACCCCAGATGCCGACCGCTTCGATGATCGGCCGGAGATCGCGGCCGGCCTGGGTGAGGCGATATTCGGCAATGTCAGGCGAGCCGTGCACCGCTGTACGCGAGATGACGCCAGCGGTTTCCAGCTCCTTCAATCGTTTTGAAAGCAAAGCGGGCGACATGCGGGGCATGCCGCGGCGCAATTCGTTGAAGCGCGCCGAGCCCATCGCGAGCTCGCGCAGCACGATCAGAGTCCAGCGCGTGCAAAGAATTTCCGACGCCATCGCGACCGGACAGAACTGGTTGTAACCGCTTTCCGTCATGGGATGTCTCTGGCTGCCGAGGGTGGCGGGAGGCTACGCCGGCGTAAAGAAGCCCGCCAGTACAGAATCTGTAGCGGTTGAGTTCAGTTCCTGAACTGGCCGGACAGCGTCTTTCCGTGGCTTTTCGCGCCATAGCGGGCTTGTGTCCGTACTCACCAGAAGGAAGGTAGCTCCCATGCCACTCGTTGATATCGAACTGATCGAAGGTGTTTTCGACGCCCGACAGAAGCAGGAAATGATCGCGAAGGTCACCGACGCGATGGTCAAGATCGAAGGTGAAGCCATGCGCGGCGTCACCTGGGTTCGCGTACATGAAGTCGCCAGCGGCGAATGGGGTATCGGCGGCAAAGGCCTGACCGCCGCCGACGTCAAGGCGATGCAGCGCGCAGGCTGAATTGCAAAAACCCCGGCGCAAAGCCGGGGTTTTTCTCCCGCCGCATTCGTGGGCTACACTCGTGGAACGCCGCGCCAGTCCGTTCGTTATTCCGGGCCTGCAAGGGAGACCGAGATGCATAAACGCCCGCTCAAGATCGTCGCACTCCTCGCCGCCGTCGCCTTCGCCGTATCGATCGGCACGACCGGCGCCGATGCCGCCAAAAAGAAAAAGAAGAAACGCTACCATTACGATTCCTATTCGCAGGGCTATTACCCGCGCACCAATGCGGGCCATAACCAGTGCATGCGCGACCAGTTCCGCTTTCCGGCGCTCGATATTCGCTGCTAGCGCGTCGCCGCGGATTTTGCGGGCGGGGGCGTTCCCGGCATAATCGCCGGCATGGTTGATCCGACTTATCCGCCGCTTGATACACTGAAGCCTGTTGCGCCCGACGTCTGGATCGTGGACGGGCCGCTGATCCGTTTTGGCGTGCAGTTTCCGACGCGGATGACGATCATCCGCATCGGGCAGGATTTGCTCATACATTCGCCGACGCCGCTCACGCCGTCATTGCGGGCGGAAGTCGATGCGCTCGGCAGCGTGCGGTGGATCGTCGGGCCGAACCGGATCCATTACTGGTGGATTCCCGAATGGCACGCGGCTTACCCGGAGGCCGAGGTTTATCTCGCGCCGAAAATCCTCACGCAGTCCAAGGGCCGGATCGATTTTCCCGCGCATGAGCTGCGCGAGGAGCGGGGCTATCCGTGGGATCAGGCGATCGCGACGCTGCCCGTCGCCGGCAAGTTCATGACCGAGGTCGTGTTCTTTCACCGGGCAAGCCGGACGCTGGTGCTCACCGATCTCATCGAGAATTTCGAGCCCCGCAAACTCGGCTTCATCGCCCGTCTGATAATGTGGCTCGGCGGCGCCAGCGGCTCGATGCCGCGCGACATGCGGCTGACCTATGAGCGGCAGACATTGCGGGCCGCGGTCGAACGGATGCTGGGCTGGGCGCCCGAGCGCATCATCGTCGCGCATGGCCGCTGGTTCGAACGGGGCGGCACCACTGTGCTTGAGCGGGCATTTCGCTGGCTATTGCGCTGATACTTTTGTTGCAGCGAGGTTTAGGTCATATTCGCGGGCGATTGCGGGGGTGCGATGCGATCGGGCTTGAGAAAATTTATCCTGCTTTTTATCGGTCTCGTGTGGCTGGCGGCACCGGCCTTCGCGCAGCAGGCGGAAGCGCCGCGCGAACTCGTGGTCGGCGTCAAGGAAGCGCCGCCCTTCACCATGAAGAGCGCGGACGGCACCTGGACGGGTCTTTCCGTCGAATTGTGGGAACGCATCGCGAGCGAACTGAAGCAGCCATACCGCTACGTCGAAGCGCGGACGGTGGCCGATCTTCTGGAAGGCGCGGAGAAGGCCAAATTCGATATCGGTGTCGGTGCCATCACCGTCACCGCCGAACGCGAGCAGCGCGTCGATTTCACCCAATCGTTCTATACCACGGGCCTTGGCATCGCCGTGCCGCATGTAAGCAGCATGAGCTGGGTGCCGGTGGTGCGCGCCATGACCTCGTTCGGCTTTCTGCAAGCGGTGCTCGGCCTTCTCGGGCTCGCGCTGTTCGCCGGCTTTCTGATGTGGCTCCTCGAGCGGCGTCACAATGAAAATTTCAGCGGCGGTCTCGGCAGGGGGCTGACTTCGAGCGTGTGGTGGTCGACGCTCGCCATGACCCAGCGCACGCGCGCCGACACCGGGCCGAGCACTGTCGCGGGCCGCATCGTCGGCATCATCTGGATGATCGCCTCGATCATCGCGATCGCGGTGTTCACCGCCGGCATCACCTCGCTGCTCACGACGAAGCAGTTGCAGGGGCTCGTGCACGGGGTCAACGATCTGCGCTCGGTACGTGTCGGCTCGGTCAGCGGCACGGCGGCGGAGGAAACGCTGCGCAAGATGCGCATCAAGCATCGCGGCTATGCGACGGCGACCGACGGCCTCAAGGCGATCCGCGGCGGGAAGATCGATGCCTTCGTGTTCGACAAGGCGCTGCTCGCGTGGAGTATTCGCGAGAACTACTCGTCGTCGCTTGAGATGCTCGATGTGATGTTCGATCCGCAGAGCTATGCGCTGGTGCTGCCGAACGGCAGTCCGCTTCGGAAGCCGGCGACGGTGGCGCTTTTGAGCGCGACGCAAAGCGATTGGTGGAAAGAAGTCTCGTTCCGCTATCTCGGCTCGAAGTAGCGGTCGGCGATAGACCGGCGGCGCGCATACAGGCGCTCTTTCCGGGCAAAACGGCGTTATTTCGATTTATTGGCTTTGTTGCGCGTCTTGTCGCGTGCCTTGCGCGCATCGGTGAAGGCTGCCTTGAAGCCTTCGGAGTCGAGCATGCCGGCATAACGGAAGGTGTTGAAGATGAACGAGGGCGTGCCCTGAAAGCCGAAGGCGAGCGCCTGATCGTGATTGCGGGCGAGCGCGGCGTCGATCGCCTTGGCGTTCTTTTCGAGATCGTCCTGCGCGCGCTTGACGTCGATGCCGGCATGTTCGAGCAGATCGAGCACGCGCAATTCGTCGAGCTTGCTCGTGGTGGTGATCAGCGCCTCATGCGCTTCGGCGTATTTGTTCTGGTACTTGGCCGCGAGCGCGAGACGCGCGGCGAAGGTCGAGACGCCGCCGAAGATCGGCCAGTTCTTGTAAACGACGCGCACCTTGCCGTCGGCTTCGACCGCCTTCTTCAATTCGGGATGGATCGTGCGGCAATAGGGGCACTGGTAGTCGAAGAACTCGACGATGGTGATGTCGCCGTTCGGATTGCCGGCGGCGGGAATGTCGGGATCGCGCAGCACGCGCTCGCGGGTCAGCGGATCGCCGTCGCCCGCCGTCTGCGCGCCGGCAAATGGCGGCGCGGCTGTGGCGCCAAGCAACATGACAATCGCGGCGATGCCGGGAAGAAGTTTGCGGATCGACAACATCGCCTCTGCCTAGCAGGTTCGCATGACGCTGCCAAAGCAACCCTTTGCGCACGCTTTCGTGACCGGAGCGTGTCCGGGCCGGAGCGTTCGGCGCGGAATGCGGCGGGCGCGTGGCGCCCGCCGGTTATGTTCCGTGTCAGGCCTGGAGCAGGGCGCGCAGGATCGGCTGATGCGCCGGCTGGTGATCGCGTGCGGGCTCTTTCGGCTTGGCGAGCGGCATGGTGCGCTCGAACATCGCGAAGTCCCGGCTCGCGGGCTGCTTGATCGGCTGCTTAACCGTCTGCGCAGGTGCTTGTGCGGGCGCTTGCGCGACCGGCTGCGGGGCGAGCTGCTTGGTCTCGGCCTCGGGCGCAGGTTGTTTTACCGCCTGCGGTCTCGCTTCGGCGGAAACAATTTCCTCGAGCTGCTCGATCAGGTCGGGCAGGAGATCTCGCCCGATGGTGACAACCGCCTGATGCTCGGCGGCGGTGAAGAAATGGAAAGACACAGAACCCTTGTCGTCCGCGGCGTCGACTTCAACCGCGATCGGGTTACGAATTTGTACTTGCATTGATACGGCCCCCTTAGACCGGCATTGTCGCTTGGAACGCGCAAATCCGGTTGCCGAAACGGCGGTGTTATCCACAGCTGCGTCACATGATGGAACAGCGGAAACGCGTGTCTTCTCTAGCGCTTGCCGCACTGCGTCGAAATTTTTTTCACTGTCATGGCACCGTTGCAACACTGAAATCCGGGTTTCATCAGGTAGCGGCTGCTTTTTTGGTAATGATATATTGTATCATCTAATAGATATATTGTATCAAAACTCCCGAAACATTGTTCGGGGGTTGCCATGCCATCACATCGTGTCGCGTTTTCATCGGTTGTTGCCGCCGTTACGCTTATGGCGCAAGCGGCAGCCGCGCAGGAAATAACGCTACCGCAAGTCGTCGTCACCGCGCCGAGCCCGATCCAGCAGCGCGCGTCGCGGCGCGCGGCGGATTCGGAAGGCAATGCAGGAGAGCGGGCGCAACTCGCGCCGGCCGAGAGTAATCCGTGGCTGCCGTCGTTTGTCGCCGACACTTTCAATTCGATGATCGTGATGAAACAGAACGAGATCGAGCGCACGGCAGGCGGCACGCTCGGCCAGCTTCTGTTCGACAAGCCGGGCATTTCGGCGACGACCTTCGCGCCGGCGGGCGCGAGCCGCCCGGTGATCCGCGGCCTCGACAGCTTCCGCATCCGCACGCAGGAGAACGGCATCGGCACGCATGACGTCGCCGACCTTGGCGAGGATCACGGCGTGCCGATCGATCCCCTGGCGGCGCAACAGATCGAGGTGCTGCGCGGACCGTCAACCCTGCGCTGGGGCTCGCAGGCAATCGGCGGTGTCGTGAGTGTAAGCAACAACCGCATTCCCGACCGCGTGCCCGAAAACGGCTTCTCGATGGAGGCGAAAGGCGCGGTGTCGTCGGCCGACCGCGGTTACGAGGCTTCAACGCTGTTCGATATGGGCTCGCTGAATGCCGCGGGTTACGGTGGCGCAATCCATGCCGACATCTACAAGCGATACGGCGGCGACTACTCAATCCCGAACGGGCGGCAGGCCAATTCGGGCGTCAACTCGCAAGGCCAGTCGCTCGGCGCTTCCGCCATCGGCCTACAAGGTTTCTTCGGTTTCAACGTCGCGCATTTTGCGAGCGTCTATCACATCCCCGGCGAGGACGGTGCGTCGAACAATACGCGCATCGATATGGACCAGCTGAAGTTCACCTCGAAGGGCGAATATCGCCCCGATGCTGCCGGCGTCGAGGCCGTGCGCTACTGGTTCGGGGCTACGAAATACAAGCACAACGAAATCAACGACGATGACGGCATCGCCGCCACGTTCAGGAATACCGAGCAGGAAGCGCGCATCGAGACGCAGCTCACGCCGCGCAAGACGCCGTTCGGCGCGCTCACCACGGCATTCGGCCTGCAATTCGGTCATCAGAATATCGCCACCTCGGGCGAGGCGGGTGGATTGCTCGCGCCGGCCGAAGCGACCAGTGCCGCCGCTTTCGTGTTCAACGAATTGCAGTTCACCGATACACTGAAGGGGTTGCTCGCGGGCCGCATCGAATATGCGGCGGTGAACGGCACGCCGGATATTTTCCCGTCCGACTATCTTGGCACCTCGCCGGGCTACATGGCGGGCAACAAGACGGAGCGCGATTTTGCGCCGAAAAGCGTGAGTCTTGGATTGCGCAAAGAACTGCCGGGCAATCTCGTCGCGAGCCTTACCGGCTCCTATGTCGAGCGCGCGCCGCGCGCGCCCGAGTTGTTCTCGAAAGGCGCGCATGATGCACCGGGCACGTTCGAAATCGGCAATCCGGACCTCAAGATCGAGAAGGCGAAGACGGTGGAATTCAGCCTGCGGCGGCCTACGGGGCGTTTCCGTTTCGACGGCAGTCTCTATTACACGAAGTTCGACAACTTTATTTACAAACGGCTGACCGGTGTTCAGTGCAACGAGGATTTTGCGAGCTGCGGCAATCTCACGCCGGGCGAAGAAATCTTCCAGCAGGTCATATATTCGCAGGCCAATGCGACGTTCTACGGCGGCGAATTCGCCGCGCAGTACGATGTCGCGCAGCTCGGGCGCGGCACCTGGGGCCTGGACGCGCAATACGATTATATCCATGCGAAGTTTGACGACGGCACTTATGTGCCGCGCATTCCGCCGCAGCGTGTCGGCGGCGGCGTTTATTGGAGCGATCCGAACTGGTTCGCGCGCGTTGGTTTACTGCACGCCTTCGGCCACAACGACATCGCGCCGCATGAGACGACAACCGGCGGCTATAATCTGCTGAAGGCCGAGATCAATTATAAGCAGAAGATCGTCACCTATGGCGGGGTGCCGGTCGTGCTCACCGTCGGCATTGTCGGCGACAATCTCTTGAACGAGTCGGTCAGGAACAGCGTGTCGTTCCGCAAGGACGACGTCGAGTTGCCGGGCCGCAACGTGCGGGCCTATGCGAGCTTCAAGTTCTGAGGATCAGCGCTGGTTGGCGGCAGGCTGCGAAGCGGTGGCGATGCCGCCGACGAGCCGTTGCTGCTGCTTGACGTCTTCGGCGATCGCCGCGCCGAGATAGCGCGCAACGCAGCCATAGCTGTAGTCGTTCATGTGCAGGAGGTCGGACGACAGGAACTTCTCGTAAGGCATCGCAAGATCTTCGTGCCAGTGCCGCATCATCTCGAAGCGGCGGAACACCGGCACGTTGGTCGTGCGGGCGATCTCGGCGATCATTTCGATCATCGGGATTGCGTCGGGATCGCGCATTACCTTCGGGGCGAATTGCGGGTTCATCAGCACGACGTCGATGTCGGCCTTCTTGAACTGGTGGATGCCGCGCAGCATCAGCGGCTGCTCGGGAGCGATGCCGTCGTCGCGCAGGATCGCGTTGGTACCGAGCTGCCAGACGACGAGGTCGGGTTTCGCCGCGATGATGTCGCGGTCGAAGCGCTTCAGCATTTCGGCGACATCTTCGCCGCCGATGCCGCGATTGATGACCCGCACATTGACGCCGGGGAATTGCTGCTTCAGTTCCGCTTCGAGGCGAGCGGGATAAGTGTTGATCTGGCTGCTTGCACCGGCGCCTTCGGTCGAGGACGAGCCGAAGGCGATGACGGTGATCGCCTGACGCTGCGCGATGCGCGTGGCTAACCGCGCAAGACCGGCGCCGGCGAGTTCGCCGCTTTCGGCTTTCGCCTTGCAGTCGCCTTGAAAGGGGGTCGGCTGATCGGCGCGTGCGCTATCCGCCGCAGACGCGGCCAGCAAGGCGGCAGCAACAGCGAGGCGAAAAAAACGCAAGCGCGATCCTTCTAGGTTCCTCTCAAACTTGGTTCATTTCCGGTGATTATCCGGGCTTCCCGGCAGCGATGCCCCGCGAAGAACGAAATCAGCCAGCAATCCCCCAAGGCATCTATGCAACTTTTCGTAGGTTCCGTCACTCTTCATGGCGTTCAGGTCAAAAACCCCATTATCTGCCCAGTATTTCATGATCTCGTAGCGGTTAAACAGCGAAATATCCTTGCTTTGGGCGACCCAGCGCATGTTGTCCGTATAGGGCGTGCCGTCGAACATGAAGTCGGTCCGAGGGCTGTATTGCTGGTTCATCAGGATGACGTCGATCTTGTCGGCCTTGATGAGGCTTACGCCCTCCAGCAGCTTGTCGCCGAAAACGTCGGGGTCCATCGCCCGGATCGCCTCGATGGTGCCGGTCTGCCAGATGACGAGATCGGGCTTGTGCTCCTGTAGCGCGCCCGGCAGCGCCTTCAGCACCTTGCCGATCGGTTCGCGCGGCACGGCGAAAGCGAAGACGCTGACATTGGTTTCCTTGAGCTTCTCTTTCAGCGTCGTCTCCAGAAACGAAGGATAGCTTTTCAGGCCGCTCGCCTGGCCGACCTGGCTTGGCGCTGCCGAGATGACGAGGATCGCGAGCTTGCCCTCTTTCGTCACCGCGGCGTTGACGCGCGGGAGAAAAGACGGCGCTTCGACAAGCTCAGGGTTGACGGTGCAGTTCTGCGCATGGCCGGGAGCGATCCCGGCCAGCAGCAATGCGATCGCGGCGGCGAGCAACCTCATGCGACCTTCTCCTCGAGGTTCTTCTGTCCCGCGGGCGGCGGGGGCGCCTTTTCCACGCGCCGGTTCAGTCCCTTGTACCAGCTCATCAGTGCGGCGACGGCGATCATGATCAGGACGCCGGCGAGGCTGATGAGGAAGTGGGCGTATTTGCGCGACGAGATTTCGGTGATGACGAAGTGGCCGGAGAACGACAGGAAGACGCCGAGGCAAAAGATCTCGAGCGAGTTCTGACCGCAGATGATCGCCGGCCGCGCCCAGATGGAGCGCAGGAAAGTAGCGTCGATCGGCACGAAGCGGACGACGACATTGGCGAGCGCCAGGAAGTGCGCGAGCCGGAACAACGAGAGATCGCTCTTGTTGAGCGGCAGTATATGCATCCAGCTCGGGAATTTGCGGGTGACGCCGGGGATCAGCCAGCTGAGCTGGAGGACGGCGGCATAGACGAGAAACAGAATGCAGAGCGCGAGGAACGCGCGCGAGCGCAGAACGCGGCCGATCTTGTCGATGCCGCCGAGCGCACACCAGCCGCCGATGACGAACAGGAATTGCCAGCAGAACGGATTGAAGAACCAGTAGCGGTCCCACGGGTAAAGCGAGATGTTCCAGTCGAGATAACGCGCGACCGCGTAGAAGATCGCGGAGGCG
The DNA here is from genome assembly GCA_035555855.1 of Xanthobacteraceae bacterium. Classification (GTDB taxonomy): domain Bacteria; phylum Pseudomonadota; class Alphaproteobacteria; order Rhizobiales; family Xanthobacteraceae; genus Palsa-892. Next base: position 182,674 of record DATMGD010000071.1, on the reverse strand, counting down.
GCGAGCGTCAGGTTGGGGCGGCGCAGCAGCCCCCACAGGATGAGCGGGAAGCACGCCATCAGCACGATATAAAGCGGCAGCACATCGACGTTGGCCGGCAGGAAGCGCAGCTTCAGCGCCTCGATGATGACGATCTCCGGTTTTTGCAGAAGCTCGAAGAAGCCCGACTCTTCCGTGTAGAGCGGGTTCTGGAAGCGCGTCGCAAGATAGGAAATCTCCGCGACGTAAAAGACGAACAGGAAGACGAAGGCGACATAGATCTGCCAGGCGCGCTTGAGGACACGGGCCGCGCCGACAATGAAGCCGCGTTCTTTCATGACGCGGCCATAGACGAAGGCGGCGGTGTAACCGGAGATGAAGACGAAGATTTCGGAGGCGTCGGAGAAACCGTAATTGCGCACGGTCAGCCAGGTCATGATGTTGCCCGGCACGTGATCGATGAAGATGAACCACAGCGACAGGCCGCGGAAGAAGTCGAGGCGGAGATCGCGGGTGCCGGGGGCAATCGGGGGCATTGTCGCTTTCGGCGCAGGTTGAGCCGCAACCAGAATATAGACGGATGCGATCCGCGAACATCGCGCGGCCGGCAAAATGCAGGGCTCTTTCGCGCGCGGCTGTGGATGGGCTTTGGGGCGTTTTTAAGCAGAAGTTAAGCATGGGCGGCCCATAAGGTTCTATGGGATGGAGGTATTATTATAACGGCACTATAGCTTTGAGCCTTTTGGTGCTGCTTACCGGCCAGGTGCGGGCAGAAGACGAGTTCCTCGGCTCGCTCCAGCTGCGCGGCGGCTACGACACGAACCCCGATTTTTCCTTTACGCCGGCCGGTACCGCGCTCGGCGGCATCAATGCGGTGGTCGTGGCGGGGCGCTCGACCGAGCGCTACGTCGGGGCGGTGACGGGCGAGGCAAGCTATACGCGCTATCGCGAGACGGTGGACGCACCGCTCGCGCGCTACCGCGCCGCCTTCGATTTTGCCACCAAGGACGAAAGTGAAGCCTCGCTGAAATCGACAACCTCGGTCACGTCGTTCGAGAACTACAACACCAAATCGCTGGATGCGATCGAGCGGCTGAAGCTGCGCATGACGAGCGGCGATGTGCAGCCGTTCGTCACCGCGGAGCTGCGCTACTCGGAGCTGAACGAGAGCAATATCCTGCTCAATGAATTTCTGCCGCAGCCGGAAGTCTTCCTGCGCGGCACGATCATTCCCGGCGTTGCCGTAAAGCGCGGCGAATGGGAAGTGGGGGCTTCGGTCAATCTGTCCGTGACGCGCTACCGGGACGAACTCGATTATTTCGGTTTTCGCCGGGACAACGAGCGGATCGAGCCGTTTCTGTTCCTGCGCTACAGCAAGGATCGCTTCTCGCTGTTCGCGTCGCTGTCGCGGCTCTATGGCGACTGGCACGACGTCGATTTCAGCGACGTGCGCGAAACGCTTTACGACATCGCGCTAAGTTACAACGGCGAGCCGTTCGGCTTCGAGCTTTCGGCAAAGCGCACGGCGGAGGAGACGACGTTTCCGATCTCGCCGATCACCATCGATACGGCCTATGCCGGCAAGATTGCGTGCAAGCTGAACGAAAAGAATTCGCTCGCCGTCTTCGGACGCTGGATCGAGAAGCGTTATCTCGACTCGCCGTTCCGGCAGATCACCAAAAGCTACGGCCTGCAATTCAGCCACGATATTTCCGACAAGCTGAGTGCGGGACTTGAGCTTACCCGAAGCGAGATGCAGCCGATCGCCGGGCCGAATGTCGAGGGCATTGCCGTGATCGCATCGCTCACCCAGCGCTTCGGCGACAAAAAGCGGGCGGAAGCCGGAAGCTCCGCCCGCTAGTTGCTGCTCGGCCTGGGGGGTGGGGAAGGGCGGAGCAGAATCGCGAAACTAGTGACCGCAGCCGCAGCCGCCGTGACCGCGGCTGCCGCCGCCGAGCACGAGGCCGAGAATGCCGCCCTTGCCGGTCGTGGCGTTCACATTGGTGATGAGGCCGTTCTGGCCGCGCACCGTGCCGAGCAGCGCGCCGACGAGGCCCCCTTTGCCGGTCGCGACGCCGATATTGACGTTCAGCGACTGCTTGCCGCCGGCGAAGGCCGGGGTCGCGAGCATGGCGATGACTGAAGCTGCGAGGAACATGCGTTTCATGAGATGACTCCACTAGACTGACCGCATCTGGAGTGGAGCTTAGTTGCGTATAGAGGTAATTCAACTTCTAGTTATTATTAGTATTAAATTCACTCATTAGGCGTGGCGGGAATTAACCTTTTGCCGTCCGCCAATCCGCCCACTCGCCCCGTGGCGGCTGGCGATGTATGCGAAACCCTCGCATCGAAGGAAAACGGCATGGCCGCAGGCCACGACAAGCACAAGCACGAGCAACACCAGCAGAACCTGCACGAGCAGAACCTTCTTGGATTTCAGGCGCTGCTCGCCGGCCTCAAGGCTTCGGCGGAAGACACGCGCTTCCGGCTCCTCGCGCTGCTCGCCGAAGAAGAGCTGACCGTTTCCGATCTCACCGACATTCTTCGCCAGTCGCAGCCACGCATCTCGCGGCACTTGAAGCTCCTGTCCGATGCCGGGTTGATCGAACGCTTTCGCGAAGGAAGCTGGGCCTTCCATCGCTGCGTCTCGCACGGCAAGGGTGCGGCGCTCGGCCGGGCGCTGCTGGAGCTGGCCGATCCTGCCGATCCGGTACTGACGCGCGACCGCGAACGGCTCGCGCAAGTGCGCGCGCAGCGGCAGGCGGCGGCGCAGGCTTATTTCCGCAAGCACGCGCGGCACTGGGACGAATTGCGCAAGCTGCATATTTCCGAGAGCGCGGTGGAAGCGGCGATCCGTGAATCGTTCGCGGGTATGCGGATCGAAAGCCTCCTGGATCTTGGCACCGGCACCGGAAGAATGCTTGAGATGTTCGGGCCGGAGATCGACCGCGGCGTCGGCATCGACATGAACCCGGAGATGCTGTCGATCGCGCGCGCCAATCTCGACAAAGCGGGCCTCAAGCACTGCACTGTCAGGAAGGGCGACATCTACAATCTCGCGCTCGGGCGCGATCAGTTCGACGTCGCGATCGTTCATCAGGTGTTGCACTTCCTCGACGACGGCGCGCGCGCGATCCGCGAAGCGGCGCGGGCGCTGCGGCCCGGCGGACGATTGCTCGTCATTGATTTTGCGCCGCATGAGCTTGAGTTCTTGCGCGAGCAGCATGCGCATCGCCGTCTCGGCTTCACCGAAGAAACCATTGCGCAATGGATGAAGGCGGCGGGACTCGAATTCATCTCGCATCGGGCGCTCGAGCCCGAAGGCAGGACGAAAGAGGGGCTCACCGTTTCGCTTTGGCTCGGGCGCGACCGGCGCAGATTGATGGCGGATACGCCGCGCGAAGTTGCGTAAGCAAAAACAGAACGCGCAGAAGAAAAACGCTCAAAAGAAAAACGCCGGGGAAAATCCCCGGCGTTTCTATTCTTTGGAAATATTCAGATCATTCCCAGCAGGACCGCGCCTAAAAACGCAAACACGGCACAGATCGCGAGGGCATTGAAGCTGCGGGCGGTATCCAAAGTCTGCCTCCCGTATGGTTAGCCTTGGTTCAAACCTAGTCCGTCAGGTTGGTGCCGCAAGAGCCCGGCGCGGCGGCAAGCGCAACCGATGGCTGCGCCCGACTGGAATACTGTTTGATAACAACGCCTGCCTTTTTGCTGTGCAGCAAAAAAAGCAAGATTATTTGTGCGGAAGTAATTTTATTGCGCCGATTGAGGGTTGGATCTTACCGGCGAAGAATCAGCCGCCACAATTGGCGAGGGCCCGGCGGGGATTCCGCCGAGCCCTCTCACTCAATCATCAGCCGGCCTGTAAGCCGGGTTCTGTAAGGCGAGGATTGCTCCCCGCGCGGCAGCCATTCCTCTGGGACGGCGATTGCTCGCCGCCTCAAGCAGCCAACCCGAATGACGGATCCGGAGGCGGATCTCGGGATTGCTCCCGGTGTCACTCCTATTTGGCTTTGCTCCCGGTGGGGTTTGCCGTGCCGTGGCTGTTGCCAGCCACGCGGTGGGCTCTTACTCCACCCTTTCACCCTTACTCGAACCGAAGTTCGAGCGGTCTGCTCTCTGTTGCACTTTCCCTGGGGTCGCCCCCGCCGGACGTTATCCGGCACCGTGTCTCCGTGGAGCCCGGACTTTCCTCCACCCGTTAGGGCAGCGGCTGCCCGGCCGACTGATGGGGGAGATGTGCGGGCTTACGGGCAGGAGGTCAAGGCGCAAAGAAAAACGGGGCTAACGCTCTGTTGCGCCAGCCCCGTTACGCAGCACCTAACCCTACGCACGCACTGATCGGATCAGTTCAACGAAGCCATGATGGTGCGGACGCGGCCGCAATAGGCGTTCGCGGCATCGGTCATTTTGATGGCCTGGTGACCGGCCTGATATTTGAGAACGGTGCGGCAGAGATCGCCGCCGGCGAGCTGATAGGCGGCGGCGAGATATTTGACGCCCCAGCGGATGTTGGTGTCGGGTTCGTAAAGCGTTTCGTCGCTGCCGGTGTAGCCGATGGCGCGCGCGGTCGAGGGCTTGATCTGCATCAGGCCGACTTCGCCGGCGTGGCCGGTGAGATTGACGTCCCAGTCGCTCTCGATGCGAATGACGGCGCGGACGAAATCGGCGGGGATATTCGCTGCCGCGGCGTGACGATCGACGATGGCGGAAAGCTCACGGCGCGTTTGCGTGTCGGGTTCGACGCCTTGGGTGCGCGGGGCGCGATCGGGATTTGTGCTGAGTTCACGAGCATGAAGCGAGGTGAGCGCGCCGCACGATATGACCATCGTGCACACGAGCGCGCGAAGCGAGAGCCGCATTTTTCCGTAAAACCTCTCCGTTGGGGTGAGGGCGGAGAAGTCGCGGCTAAATGAGTCCGCAGTCAGGCAGGGAGCGGATTATTCGCGCACGGATCGGGCGAATTTCTCATGCGCGGCGGAATCATCGTTCGCGCGTTTCGGCGCGCGAAGAACATTGTTTCGAATGCGGCAGGCGCGTGGCGATCAAATCTAAATTCGCCGCGAAGGGCGCTTCGACAAAAGTTTAGCGAGTGTCGCGCGCGTCGATGCATCGAGTACGCCGTCGATGCGCTTCGGTCGGAAGTGACGCTGAAAGGCGATGACGACTTCTTCCGTTGCGGCGTCGAATTTGCCGTTTGGCGTTATGCCGTAGCCGTATTCGGCAAGCTGCCGCTGCGCTTCGAGAATTTCCGCGCCCTTGTCGCCGCGCCGGAATTTCCTGCCACGGGTGATTTTCGCGGGCCGCACGAAATGCCCGATGCCCGCCATATGCAGTTGGTGCCAGGGAAACTTCTCTCCGGGGTCCTGCTTGCGCGCCGGCGCAATGTCGGAATGGGCAAGTACATGCTCGGGCAGGATTTTGTTGCGCTTCACGATATCCTTGCAGAGCGCGATCACGACTTGCATCTGGTGCCGCGGAAACTTCGGGTAGCCAAAGTCGTGCCCCGCATTACACACCTCGATGCCGATCGAGTGCGAATTGATGTCGCGCTCTGCTTGCCAGGAGGAGAGGCCGGCGTGCCATGCCCGAAACTTTTCGGGCACCAACTGCACAATGCGGCCGTCCTCGAAGACGAGATAATGCGCTGAAACCTCGGAGGATTTTTCGGTGAGGCGGCGCAGCGCCGACTCGCAGTCCTGCATTCCGGTGTAGTGAAGGATCAAAAGATCGGGTCTTTTGACGCCGCGCCGCGCGCCGTAATTGGGCGAGGGGCGGACTTCCTGCACATGGCGGCTGTCGGGGCGAAACGGTCTGGGCATCGGGATTGGTTTTGCCTCTTTATCCCTGATCCTAACTCTCAAGCCTAACGCCTCACTTTAACTCAGGCTTTGGCTCCCGGGCCGCTGCCGCAGCAACAGAATCTTAAGCTTCACAGGGCGTTAATCCGGATTCACACGAGGAGTGCTTCGGGGCGCTGCTTCGCGCGCATCGCCCGTGGACAAATACACCGGTTTCGTTGACGGACCATAATTACCCATGATATCCCAAGATATCCCGTTCCGGTGTAGGTTTCTCCCAGCGTCGGCGTATCGGGAAGACCTTAGTTCACGCGTCGGGCGGCCCCATGAACCGCTTTGTTTCGACCTTCACCATGCGCCTCGACGCCAAGGGCAGAATCTCGATTCCAGCCAGTTTCCGTGCGGTGCTCGCGCGGGACGGCTTCGAGGGACTTTATTGTCACCCGGCACTCGACCGGCCCGCGCTCGATGCGGGCGGCAATGCGCTCCTTTCGGAGATCGAGACGCTGATCGAACGCTATCCGCCGTATTCGGAGGAGCGCGAGCAGTTCGCGGCGGCGCTCTACGGCCGAAGCGAGACGCTGAAGCCGGATTCGGAAGGGCGGATCATTCTGTCGGAGCACCTGAAGTCGCATGCGGGCGTCAAGGACGCGGCGAGCTTCGTGGGGCTCGGACACAAGTTTCAGATTTGGGAGCCGGAGCGGCTACGCGCGCATCTCGCAGAGGCCAACGAGAAAATTCGCGCGCTGAAGAAGACGCTCGGCTCATCGGGCGCGGGGGAACCTTCCGGGGCATCAGGATGACGGCGGGCCGCGGTCCCGGGCAACCGGCGGCCGCTGGCGGACTGGCTCGCCATGTACCTGTCATGCTCCGCGAGGTTCTCTCGCGGTTAAATCCCAAGGACGGCGCGACCTATATCGACGGCACCTTCGGCGCCGGCGGTTATACGCGCGCCATTCTGGAAGCCGCGAACTGCAAGGTGATCGCCATCGACCGCGACCAGAGCGCGGTGGCGGCGGGGGCAGCGATGGTCGAGGAATTCGCCGGCCGGCTGACGCTCGTCGAAGATCGCTTTTCCAATCTCGATGAAGTGGCGCACGCGCTCGGCTATCGGCAGGTCAACGGCGTCGTGCTCGATGTCGGCGTTTCCTCGATGCAGCTCGATCAGTCGGCGCGCGGCTTTTCGTTCCGCGGCGACGGGCCGCTCGACATGCGGATGGAAACGCGCGGGCAGAGCGCCGCCGACGTCGTGAACAAGACTGACGAGCGGGAACTTGCCCGCATCATCGCGATGCTCGGCGAGGAGAAATTCGCGCGCAAGGTCGCGCAGGCGATATGTGATGCACGCAAGGAAACGCCGATCGCGACGACCGGCAGGCTGGCCGAAATCGTGCGGGCGGTGGTGCACGGCAAGCCTGGCGATATTGATCCTGCGACGCGCACCTTCCAGGCGCTCCGCATCTATGTGAACGACGAGCTGTTCGAACTTGCCGAGGCGTTGATGGCCGCCGAGCGCATCCTCGCGCCTGATGGCCGTCTCGTCGTCGTGTCCTTCCATTCGCTCGAAGATCGTCTGGTGAAGACGTTCATGGCCGCGCGCTCGACTGCGCCCGCGGTGTCCCGCCACGCACCGGCAGCGCAGGTCGAACCCGCGACGTTTTCGCTGCTCACCAAAAAGCCGCTCACTGCGGCGGAAGACGAGACGGCCGGTAATCCGCGCGCGCGATCGGCAAAGCTGCGCGCCGCCGAGCGCACCACGGCTATCGCCCGCGACGACGATCCGCTCGCATCGCTCACCGCGCGGTTGCCGCGCATGGGAGTTTGAGATGCTGCGCGGGCTCAACATCATCGCGGTCGGCGGGCTGATCGCGGCGGCAGCCGTCGTCTATGACGTCAAATACAGCGCGACTTACGAAGCGCAGAAGGTGGCTCGCCTCAACAGCGAGATCGCCAAGGAGCGCGAGAAGATCGCGACTCTCAAGGCCGAGTGGAGCACGCTGTCCTCGCCCGACCGCATCCAGCGGCTCGCCTCGAAATATCTCAACATGAAGGCGCTGCCGGTGACGCAGATCGGCAATTTCTCGTCGCTGCCCGAACGCCTCTATACGAGCGCCGATCCGATCGGCGACATCATCAACTCGCTCGATCATAACGGCGGCGCGCGCGATCCGATCGGCACGATCATCGAGAAGCTGGAATCGGCGGAACACGCCGCGCCCAAGAGCGAGCCCGAAACGACGGCGACCGTCGGCACAAGCGACGAGCCGGAGACGACGGGCTCGGTTGGGGAAACGGAATTGCCCGAGCCGACGGGCACGCTCGGCGATACGCCGGGCGATGCGCCCGAAGCCGTACCGGAAACCGATGCCGCGCCGGAAGGCGAGCAGACGGAGGGCAGCCAGTGAGCCGGCTTTCGCAATTGCTCGCCGGTTTGTCCGGCTGGCTGCGCTTCACTGAGGGGGGCGTATCGCGCCGGCGCATCGCCATCGTGGTGCTGTTGTTCGCCTCCGTCCATGTCGTGATCGCGGGCCGCCTCGCGCTGATCGGCATCAAGTCCGATCCGCAGGTCGCGCGCCGCGTCAGCAACCCGGATCTTCTTGCGTCGACGCGGCCCGACATTCTGGATCGCGAAGGGCGGCAGCTCGCGACCGACGTACAGTCGGCGATGCTTTATGCCGAGCCGCGCAAGGGCGTCGGCTATGTCGACGATGCGGTCGATCAGCTTCGCACGGTATTCCCCGATCTCGACGAGCGCGAACTGCGCGACAAGCTCTCCTCCAAGAAAGGCTTCGTCCGGCTCAAGCGCGAGATCAGCGAGCGGCAGCAGCATGAGGTGAGAAAGCTCGGCATCCCGCATGTCGGCTTCCTCGATGAGAGCAAGCGCGTCTATCCGGCGGGGTCCGAGCTTTCGCATGTGCTCGGCGGCGTCAATGTCGACAGCGTCGGCATCGCCGGCCTCGAGAAGTGGGTCGATAGCGGCGGCCTCGCCGACCTGCACATGGCGGGCTTCGCAACCGGGCGCTCGCTCAAGCCCGTGCAGCTTTCGGTCGATCTTGCCGTCCAGCACGCGATGCGCGACGAGCTGATGAAGGCGCAGGCGAACTATCAGGCGAAATCGACCTCCGGCATGGTGCTCGATGTGCGCACCGGCGAGATCGTCGCGATGGTCTCGCTGCCCGATTACGATCCGAACAAGCCGGGCAAGCCGACCGACCTCTCGCGCCTCAACCGGCTCACCACCGGCGTCTACGAGATGGGCTCGACCTTCAAGGCGCTCACCCTCGCGATGGCGCTCGATGCCGGCAAGGCGACGCTGGCCTCGCGTTATGACGCCTCGGCGCCGCTGCATTTCGGCCGCTTCACCATCACCGACTATCACGCGCAGCGCCGCGTGCTGACCGTGCCGGAAATATTCACTTACTCGTCGAACATCGGTGCTGCGAAGATCGCGATGTCGATGGGCGTCGATCAGCACAAGGCGTTCTTGAGAAAGATGGGCCAGCTGGATCGGTTGCGCACGGAGCTTCCGGAAAGCGCCATGCCGCTCGTGCCGAAGAACTGGGGCGAGATCAACACCGCGACGATCGCCTTCGGCCACGGCCTTGCCGTCGCGCCGTTGCAGGCGGTGATGGCGACGGCGGCGCTCGTCAACGGCGGGCTGCTCATTCCGCCGACCTTCCTCAAGCGCACGCCGGAAGAAGCCAAGAAGATCGCCAAGCGCGTGCTGCGGCCGGAGACGAGCGACAAGATGCGCTATCTTTTCCGCCTCAATGTCGAGAAGGGCAGCGCCCGGCGCGCCGAGATCGAAGGCTATTATGTCGGCGGCAAGACCGGCACTTCGGAAAAGGTCGTGCGCGGCCGCTATTCGCACGACAAGCTCTTGACCGTCTTCACCGGCGTCTTCCCGTGCTACGATCCGAAATACATCGTGCTGGTGATGGTGGACGAGCCGAAGAATACCGGCCATTCGACGGCGGGCCTGAACGCGGCGCCGACGACCGGCCAAATCATTGCCCGGATCGGGCCGTTACTGGGTGTCGAGCCGAAGTTCGATTTGCCGAAGGCCGACCAGTTGCTGCTGACCGTCTCGCAGCGCGCGGCGAACTGACGCCCGCGAGGGATTTTCTGGAATGCCGACGAGCCTTGACCTTCGCGAGCTGCTCGGACCGGAGGCGGCTGCGCCTGCGGGCGTTAGCGCGAGCGGCATCGCCACCGACAGCCGCAAGGTGCGGCCGGGCGACGTGTTCTTCGCGCTTCCCGGGAGCCGCGCCGACGGGCGGCAGTTCATTCTCGATGCCGCGCAGAAGGGCGCGAGCGCCATCGTCAGCGACGGTGCGAAGCCAGAGGGCTTAAGCGTGCCGTTCGTGCGAGTAGAAAGCGCGCGGCTTGCGCTCGCGCGGGCCGCCGCGCGGTTTTATGCGCGCCAGCCGAAAACGATCGTGGCCGTCACCGGCACCAACGGCAAAACCTCCGTCGCGTCGTTCACGCGGCAGATCTGGACGGCGCTTGGTTTTCCGGCGGCGAGCGTCGGCACGGTCGGCGTCACATCGCCGAAGGGCGAGATCAAAGGAAGTTTGACGACGCCCGATCCGGTCGCGCTGCATCAACTGCTCGATCAATTAGCTGGCGAGGGCGTTACCCATCTTGCGATGGAAGCGTCGTCGCATGGATTGGATCAGCGCCGGCTCGACGGCGTGCGGCTTGCGGCGGGCGCGTTTACCAATTTGACGCGCGATCATCTCGATTATCACCGCACGATGGAAGCGTATCTTGCGGCAAAGCTCCGGCTGTTCGATACGCTGCTGCCGGAAGGCGCGAGCGCCGTCGTCGATGCCGATCAGCCCGATGCCGGGCCGGTTGCGAATGTCGCAAAACAGCGCGGGCTGAAGTTTTTCAGCGTCGGCCGCGCCGGGCATGACCTCAAGCTCGTTGACGTACAACGCGAGGGCTTTTCGCAGACGCTTGCCGTTGAAGCAGGCGGCAAAAAGCACAGCGTGAAGCTGCCGCTGGTCGGTGACTTTCAGGTGGCGAATGCGCTGGTCGCGGCGGGACTCGCGGTCGTCACTGGCGCAAAAGCTGCCGATGCGCTTGCGGCGCTCGCTTCACTCAAGGGCGCGAGCGGGCGGCTGGAGCTTGTTGGCGACAAGCAGGGCGCGCCGGTGTTCGTCGATTACGCGCATACGCCCGACGCGCTGGAGAATGCGCTGGAGGCGCTGCGGCCTTATGTGCGCGGGCGGCTTGCCGTCGTGTTCGGCGCGGGCGGCGACCGCGATCCGGGCAAGCGCGTCTTGATGGGCGCGGCGGCGCTCGAGCACGCCGACAAAATTTATGTCACCGACGACAATCCGCGCAGCGAAGATCCGGCGACCATCCGCGCCGCGATCATGGCCGCGACGCCGGGCGCTCATGAGATCGGCGATCGCGGCGAAGCGATTGCCCTGGCGATTGCCGAGCTTGCGGCTGGCGATGTATTGCTGATCGCCGGCAAGGGCCATGAAACGGGCCAGATTGTCGGTGATCGGACATTGCCCTTCTCGGATCAGGCAGCGGCGCGCGCCGCGCTCGGAATTCACGAATGAACGACACGCCGCTCTGGACGCTGGATGCACTTGCCGCCGCCGTGCAGGGCCGCGTGCGCGGGACACCCGCGCAGGCGATTACCGGCGTTTCGATCGACAGCCGCACGATCAAAGCGGGCGAGGCTTTCTTCGCCATCAAGGGCGATCGCGTCGACGGGCATGATTATGTCGCGAAGGCCCATGCCGGCGGAGCGGGTGTTTCCGTCGTTGCCGAAGCGCGGCTTGGCGATATGCCGCAGGATGCGCCGCTCATTGTCGTCGATGATGTGCTCGAAGCCCTGCGGCGGCTTGCGCGCGCGGCACGGGCGCGTTCAAGCGCGAAGATCGTCGCGGTCACCGGCTCGGTCGGCAAAACATCGAGCAAGGAAATGCTGCGGCTCACGCTTTCGCGAAGCGGCGAGACGCATGCGTCCGCTGCGTCCTACAACAATCACTGGGGCGTGCCGCTCTCGCTCGCGCGGCTGCCGCAAAGCGCGCGCTACGGCGTGTTCGAGCTTGGCATGAACCACGCGGGCGAGCTGACGCCGCTCTCGCAAATGGTGCAGCCGCATATTGCGCTCATCACCACCATCGAGCCGGTGCATATCGAATTTTTTTCCGGCATCGAGGCGATTGCCGACGCGAAAGCGGAAATCTTCGCCGGCCTCGTCGCGGGCGGCGCGGCGGTGCTGAACCGCGACAACGCGCACTTCGCGCGGCTTGCTGAAGCCGCACGCTCGCATGGCGTGAAAGAAATCGCGGGTTTCGGCGAAAGCAGCGAAGCAGGCGCGCGCCTGATCGACGTTCAGCTCGGCGCCGAAGGATCGAGTGTGCGCGCGAGCATTCTCGGCGAAGAAATTTTCTATTCGCTCAGCGCGCCCGGACGCCATGTCGTGCAGAACAGCCTCGGCGTACTCGCCTGCGTGAAGCTTGCGGGCGCCGATCTTGCGAAAGCGGCGCATTCGCTCGCGGGATTGATGCAGCCCAAAGGCCGCGGCCAGCGTTTTGTGCTCACCGTCAACGGCGGCAAGGCGCTCCTCCTCGACGAGAGCTACAACGCCAACCCCGCCTCGATGCGCGCCGCGATCGATGTTCTGGGCCGCGCGCCGGTCGGCGCGGGCGGCCGAAGGATCGCCGTGCTCGGCGAGATGCTGGAACTCGGGGCGAGCGCCGAAACGCTCCATGCCGGGCTTGCCGCCGATCTTGCCGCTGCCAAGGTGGATAAAGTCTTCTGTGCCGGGCCTTTGATGCGGGCGCTTTACGACGCCTTGCCTCCGGCGCGGCGCGGGGGCTATGCCGAAAGCGGCGAGCGAATCGAGCCGGAGGTTCTTGCCGTGCTGAAACCGGGCGATGCCGTCATGATCAAGGGCTCGAATGCGAGCCGGATGCACGCCATTGCCGCAACGATGATGCAGAAATTCTCCGCGCGCGACGCAGGCAGCGCGGCCTAAGGGGGTCCCGGGTGCTTTACTGGCTTTCCAGTTTTTCCGACAGCTTCAGCGCGCTCAACGTCTTCCGCTACATCACTTTCCGCGCCGGCGGCGCGGTGCTGACGGCGCTCGTCTTTGTCTTCCTGTTCGGGCCGATGATCATCGAGAAGCTGCGGCTCACCCAAGGCAAGGGCCAGCCGATCCGCGCCGACGGGCCGCCGTCGCACATCCTCGCCAAGCAAGGCACGCCGACGATGGGCGGCCTGATGATCCTCTCGGGCCTCATCGTCTCGACGCTGCTGTGGGCGAATCTCGCCAACCCTTATGTCTGGGTGGTGCTGCTGGTCACGCTCGGCTTCGGCGCGATCGGTTTTTATGACGACTATCTCAAGGTCACCAAGCAGACGCATAACGGCTTGTCGGGCCGCTCGCGGCTCCTGATCGAATTCTTCATCGCGCTGGTTGCGGTGATGGTGATGGTGCGCGTCGGGCGGCCGCCGCTCTCGACCTCGATCGCGTTCCCGCTCATCAAGCTTTACGTCTTCGATCTTGGCTACTTCTTCCTCGCGCTTGGCGCTTTCGTCATCGTCGGTGCGGGCAATGCGGTGAACCTCACCGACGGCCTCGATGGCCTTGCCATCGTGCCGGTGATGATCGCAGCGCTTTCTCTGGCGCTGATCGCGTATCTCGCCGGCAACATCGTGTTCGCCGAATATCTCCAGCTTCGCCACGTCTCGCGCGTCGGCGAGCTTGCCGTCGTCTGCGGCGCGGTAATGGGCGCGAGTCTCGGCTTTTTGTGGTTCAACGCGCCGCCCGCCTCGATCTTCATGGGCGATACCGGCTCGCTTGCATTGGGCGGCTTGCTCGGCACCGTCGCGGTCGCGACCAAGCACGAGATCGTCTTTGCCGTGATCGGCGGGTTGTTCGTGTTAGAGGCGGTTTCGGTCATCGTGCAGGTGATTTCATTCAAGCTCACGGGAAAGCGTATTTTCAAGATGGCGCCGATCCATCATCACTTCGAGCAGAAGGGCTGGACCGAGGCGCAGGTCGTGATCCGCTTCTGGATCATCGCGATCGTGCTCGCGCTGATCGGCCTCTCCTCGCTGAAGCTGCGTTAGAGCGAGATACGGCGCGATGACTCCCGTCAGCGTCTTTTCGGGAAAACAGGTCGCGGTGTTCGGGCTTGGCGGCTCGGGCCTTGCGTGCTGCGCGGCGCTGAAAGCCGGCGGCGCACAGGTGATCGCCTATGACGATCAGGCAGGAGGCCGCGAGGCTGCGACAAAAAAAGGCTTCGAGGTTCGCGACCTTCACGACATCGACTGGAATACGATTGCCGCGCTTGTGCTTGCGCCCGGCGTGCCGCTGACGCATCCCGAGCCTCACTGGACGGTGAAACTCGCGCAATCGGCAGGCATCGAAGTTATCGGTGATATCGAACTCTTTTGCCGCGAGCGGCGCGCGCATGCGCCGCGCTCGCCCTTCGCGGCGATTACCGGCACCAACGGCAAATCGACGACGACGGCGCTTCTCGCTCACGTCGTCGCAAGCAGCGGACGTGAAGCGCAGGTCGGCGGCAATCTCGGCACGCCGATCCTCGCACTCGACCCGCCGGCGAAAAATCGCACGCATGTCATCGAGTGCTCGTCCTATCAGATCGATCTCTCGCCTTCGCTCGATCCGACTGTCGGCATTTTGCTCAATCTCACGCCCGATCATCTCGATCGCCACGGCACGATGGAACATTACGCTGCGGTGAAGGAACGCCTCGTCGCGCGTTCCGACACGGCAGTGATTGCGGTCGAGGACGAATATACCCGCGCGATTGCCGAGCGGCTCGAGCAGCGCGGCCACAAAGTCATCCGCATCTCGTCGCAGGAATTCGTCTCGCCGGGGATTTTTCTCGACGGCACGACGATCGTGCGCGCGACCGAGAACGATGCCGAACCGATTGCCGATCTCGACGGCATCGGCAGCCTGCGCGGCCGCCACAATGCGCAGAACGCGGCGGCAGTGATCGCGGCGGCGCTGACACTCGGGCTGACGCCAGAACAAATCCGCACCGGGCTCGCGACTTTCCCCGGCCTCGCGCACCGGCTCGAGGAACTTGGCCGCAAAGGCAAGGTGCTGTTCGTCAACGACTCGAAAGCGACCAACGCCGATTCCACGGAAAAGGCGCTCTCGTCATTCGAGGACGGCATCTACTGGATTGTCGGCGGCAAGCCGAAGGAGGGCGGCATTGCGCCGCTCAAGCCCTTCTTTCCGCGCATCGCCCATGCCTACCTCATTGGCGAATCGTCGGACGCCTTCGCGGCGACGCTGGAAGGCGAGGTTCCCTATACCCGCTGCGGCACGCTCGAGGTCGCGACCGAAAAAGCCGCGGCCGATGCCGAAAAAGCCAAGCAAAATCAGCCGGTCGTGCTGCTCTCGCCAGCCTGCGCCTCATTCGACCAGTTCCGGAATTTCGAAATCCGGGGCGAAAGGTTTCGTGAACTAGTCCGGGCTATCTCTGGCTTCCAAGGGATAGGGAAGACCGCATGATTTCGCGCGCCCAGCGCACGCCGCTCAGCGAATGGTGGTGGACCGTCGACCGGCTTCTGCTCGGCGCGATCCTGACGCTAATGCTGATCGGCATCGTGCTCTTGCTGGCCGCTTCGCCGCCGGTCGCGATCCGGCTCGGCATCGACCCGTTTCACTTCGTGCACAAGCAGGCGATGTTCCTGGTGCCGGCGATCGTCGTCATGCTCGGCACCTCGATGCTTTCGCCGCGCGCGGTGCGGCGGCTCGCGCTCGCGATGTTTCTGGTGAGCCTCGTGCTCGTTGCCGCGACGCTTGCCATCGGACCCGAGATCAAGGGCGCGCGGCGCTGGCTGTCGTTCCTCGGCGTTTCGATACAACCGTCCGAATTCATGAAGCCGGCGTTCGTCGTGCTTGCCGCCTGGGCATTCTCCGAGAGCGGCCGCCGCCCGGAAATGCCGGCGACGATGCTCGCCTTCGCGCTTCTCCTGTCGTCGGTGCCGCTTCTGATTTTGCAACCGGACTTCGGCCAGACGATGCTGCTCTGTCTCACCTGGGGCGCGCTGTTCTTCTTCGCCGGGCTGCGCTGGGCGTGGACGGCGGGCTTCGCGGGCGCCGCGGCGGTCGGCGTGTTCGGCGCCTATAAATTCATCCCGCACGTCACGAGCCGCTTGCAGCGATTTCTCGATCCGGCATCGGGCGACACCTTCCAGATCGACACTTCGCTCGAGTCGTTCATGCGCGGCGGCTGGTTCGGCCGCGGGCCGGGCGAGGGTACGGTGAAGCGCATCCTGCCGGACGGCCACACCGACTTCATCTTTGCCGTCGCGGCGGAGGAGTTCGGGCTCATTCTCTGTCTCATCATTCTCGCGCTGTTCTCGTTCATCGTGCTGCGCTGCCTGCGCCATGCGCTGCGCGAGCAGGATCCGTTTACGCGGCTTGCCATCGCGGGGCTCGCGATCTTGTTCGGCCTCCAGTCGGCGATCGCCATGGCCGTCAACCTGAACCTGATGCCGGCGAAAGGCATGACGCTGCCGTTCGTTTCCTACGGCGGCTCATCCTTGATTTCGCTCGCGCTCGGCATGGGCATGCTGATTGCGCTGACGCGCAGCCGCCCGCAGGCGCGCGCCGAAGCCGAGCGTGAAAGCAGTACCGGTTTCTACGCCGAGAGCCTCGCTCGATGAGCAAGCACGCGCCGCTGGTTCTGCTCGCGGCGGGAGGAACAGGCGGTCATCTGTTCCCGGCGGAAGCACTTGCGCATGTCTTGCAGGCGCGCGGCATCACCGTCGATCTTGCGACCGACAATCGGGCCGCCGCTTATGCAGGCCATTTCCCGGCGCGCAGCATTCACGTCATTCCCGCCGACACCGTTCGCGGCGGCAATCCGTTTCGGTTGCTGTGGACGCTTCTCGTTCTCGGCGTCGGCATCATCAAGGCGTTCTTTCTTCTTCTGCGCCTGCGGCCTGACGCCGTTGTCGGCTTCGGCGGCTATCCGACATTTCCACCGCTGATCGCGGCATGGCTCACGCGCACGCCGCGCATCGTGCACGAGCAGAACGCGGTGATGGGCCGCGCCAACCGCGCGCTCGCTTCGCGCGCAAGCGCAATTGCGACCGGCTATCCCAACATCTTCACGGCGCGGCCGGATCTTGCGGCGAAAGCAACGCATACCGGCAACCCGGTGCGCGGCGCGGTGCGCGAGGCGGCGGCGATCCCGTATGAAGTGCCGCACGGAAACAATCCGGCGCGGCTTCTGGTGTTCGGCGGCAGCCAGGGCGCGCGCATCATGAGCGAGATCGTGCCGGGCGCGATCGAACGCTGCATGCCCGCGCTGCGCTCGCGCTTCGAGGTCGTGCAGCAATGCCGCGCGGAGGATGTCGCGGAGGTGAAGGCGGTCTATGCCCGGCTTGGATTGAAGGCGGAGGTCGCGACCTTCTTCAACGATCTGCCGGCCAAGATGGCTTTGAGCCAGCTCGTGATTGCGCGCTCCGGCGCATCGACCGTCGCTGAGTTGGCGGCCATCGGCCGTCCGGCGATCCTCGTGCCGTTGCCGCATGCGCTCGACAACGATCAGCTTGCCAATGCAACGGCGCTCGCGGCCGCGGGCGGCGCGATGCTGGTGCGCCAGGCCGACTTCACCTCGGAGCGACTCGCGCAGGAGCTGACGCAGCTTTTCGGCGATCCGGCGCAGCTAGCTGCGATGGCATCGAGCGCCAGACGCACCGGAAACGCCGATGCTGCCGAGCGTTTGGCCGATCTCGTTTTGCGCGTTGCCCGCCTCGCCTAAATGCGCCAAAACCCTGCCGCATGAAGCTTCCCCACGAACTCGGCCCCATCCATTTCGTCGGCATCGGCGGGATCGGCATGAGCGGCATCGCCGAAGTGCTGGTCAATCTCGGCTACAAGGTGCGCGGCTCCGATCAGGCCGACGGCGCTAACGTCAAGCGGCTGCGCGGATTGGGCGTCGAGGTTTTCGTCGGCCATGACGCAAAGAACGTCGAGGGCGCGGGCGTTCTCGTCGTCTCGTCGGCGGTACAGCGCGACAATCCCGAATTGATGGCGGCGCGCGCGAAGCGCGTGCCGGTCGTTCGCCGCGCCGAAATGCTGGCGGAGCTGATGCGGCTCAAATCCTGTGTCGCGATTGCCGGCACGCATGGCAAGACGACGACCACTTCAATGGTGGCGGCGCTGTTAGACGCCGGCGGCATGGACCCGACGGTCATCAATGGCGGCATCATCAACGCTTACGGCACCAATGCGCGATTGGGTGCCGGCGAGTGGATGGTGGTCGAAGCCGACGAGAGCGACGGCACATTTCTGAAGTTGCCCGCCGATGTCGCGATCGTCACCAATGTCGATCCCGAGCATCTCGATCACTTCAAGACGTTCGATGCGGTGAAGGAGGCGTTCGTCTCCTTCGTCGGCAACGTGCCGTTCTACGGCTTCGCGGTGATGTGTCTCGATCATCCGGTGGTGCAGAGCCTCGTCGGCCGGATCGAGGATCGCAAGGTCATCACCTATGGCACCAACCCGCAGGCGGATATTCGCCTGATCGACGTGCAGCTCGGCGGCGGCGTCTGCCGCTTCAACATACTTATTCGCAGCCGCGACGGCGGCAAGGCAACCGAGATCAAGGATCTCGTGCTGCCGATGCCGGGTCATCACAACGCGCTCAACGCGACGGCGGCGATCGCGGTTGCGCTCGAACTTGGCGTGCCCGCCGAAAAGATCCGCGATGCGCTCGGCAAGTTCGGCGGCGTCAAGCGGCGCTTCACCAAGACCGGCGAGTGGAACGGCGTCACGATCTTCGACGACTACGGACATCATCCGGTCGAGATCGGCGCGGTGCTGAAAGCAGCGCGCGCTTCCACCAAGGGCCATGTCATCGCGATCATGCAACCGCATCGCTACACGCGGCTCCGCGATCTGTTCGATCAGTTCTCGGCCTGCTTCAATGATGCCGATCACGTTTTTATCGCGCCGGTTTATCCGGCGGGCGAAGCGCCGATCCACGGTATTGACCGCGATGCGCTGGTTGCCGGCATCCGCGCGCGCGGCCATCGCGACGCGCAGCCGCTTCAGGGCCCGGAAGCGTTGTCTTCGCTCGTCAAGAAAATGGCGAAGCCCGGCGATTACGTCGTCTTCCTCGGCGCGGGCAACATCACGCAATGGGCCTACGCGCTGCCGGGCGAACTCGCGGGGAAGTAAATGCGCGAGTGTCTTGCCGTTCGTCATGTCGCATTCGAGGACGCGGGGCTGCTCGCCGATCTCTTGAAAGAGCGTGGCTTTACGCTGCGCTATCTCGAAGCAGGAGTTGAGACGATCGAGCGCGACACGCTGCTCTCCGCCGATCTCGTCATCGTGCTCGGCGGGCCGATCGGCGTCTATGAACAAGACCAGTATCCGTTCCTGCACGGCGAGATCGCCGCGGTGCGCGCGCGGCTCGACGCGAAGAAGCCCATCGTCGGCATCTGTCTCGGCGCGCAACTGATGGCTTATGCGCTTGGCGCTGAAGTGAAGCCGGGCCCCGAGAAAGAGATCGGCTGGGCGCCGGTGGAACTCACGGAAACCGGCAAGCAATCGGTGCTTTCGCCGCTTCAGAATGTGCCGGTGCTGCACTGGCACGGCGATAATTTCGGCCTCGCGGAAGGTGCGGAAAATCTCGCCAGGACGCGCGTTTGTCCGCACCAGGCGTTTCGCATCGGCAAGCATGCGCTTGGCCTCCAGTTTCACATCGAGGCGAACCCGGCCAGGATCGAGCAATGGCTGATCGGTCACACGGTCGAGTTGGGTAAAGCGAAGATCGACCCGCGCGAGATCCGCAAGCAAACTGCGGAGCTTGGCGCGCGCACGGCAGAAGCGGGGCGCAAAGTGTTTCAAGCATGGTTTGATGGAGCGTTGGCGTGAGCGATTTTCCCGACATTACTTCGCAACTTGCGAGCGCGATGCCGAAGCTGCGCGGGCGGATGATCGCCAACCAGAAACTTGCCGACATCACGTGGTTTCGTGTCGGCGGTCCGGCGCAGGTGCTGTTCACGCCGGCCGATGAAGAGGACCTTGCGTATTTTCTCGCGAATCTTTCACCGCAAATTCCGGTGACGGTGATGAGCCTCGGCTCGAATTTGCTGGTGCGCGACGGTGGCGTCGAAGGCGTCGTCATTCGTCTCGCGCGCGGTTTCAACGAGGTCACGGTCGAAGGCAATCTCGTGAAGACCGGTACGGCGGTGCCCGATGTGAAGGTTGCGCGCGCCGCGGCCGATGCCGGGCTCGCAGGGCTCGCGTTCTATCGCGGCGTGCCCGGCGCAATCGGTGGTGCGCTTCGTATGAACGCCGGCGCTTATGGCCGCGAAACCAAGGATGCGCTTCTCGAAGCGCGCGCCATCGACCGCGCAGGCAAGTTGCACATCCTGAAGAATGCCGACTTCGGCTACACTTATCGTCACAGCGAAGCGCCGAACGATTTCATTTTCACGCAGGCGATCTATCAGGGCACGCCGGGCGATCCGAAAGCGATCCATGACGAGATGGAGCAGATCACCGAGCGGCGCGAATCGACGCAGCCGATCAAGAGCCGCACCGGCGGCTCAACCTTTAAGAACCCGCCCGGCAACAAGTCATGGCAGCTCATTGACGCTGCCGGTTGCCGCGGCCTTGTCGTGGGTGACGCGCAGGTTTCCGAATTGCACTGCAACTTCCTCATCAACCGCGGCAATGCGACCGGCGCCGACATCGAAAATCTCGGTGAGGAAGTGCGCCGCCGCGTGAAGGAAAATTCCGGCATTCAGCTAGAATGGGAAATCGTGCGCCTGGGAAAAGCAGCATGAGCAAGAAGCATGTCGCGGTGTTGATGGGCGGCTGGTCGGCGGAGCGCGAGGTTTCGCTGCGCTCCGGCAAGGCCTGCGGCAATGCGCTGGAGCAGGCGGGCTATCGCGTCACGTTCGTCGATGTGAAGCGCGACGTCGCCGAGGTGCTGGCCAAGCTCAAGCCCGATGTCGCCTTCAACGTACTGCACGGCTGCCCCGGCGAGGACGGCACCATGCAGGGCATCCTCGAAGTGCTGCAAATCCCGTACACGCATTCGGGTGTGCTTGCGTCCGCGCTCGCCATGGACAAGCCGCAGGCCAAGATCGTGCTCGCGGCCGCCGGCGTGCCGGTCGCGAAGGGCCTGACGGTTACGCGCGCGGAAGCGGCAAAAGCGCATGTGATGGAGCCGCCTTACGTCATCAAGCCGCCTGCCGAAGGCTCGAGCGTCGGCGTCTATATCGTCACCAAGGAACACAAGCATCCGCCGCAGGAACTTTCGCGCGCCGACTGGCCGCACGGCGAAATCCTGATGGTGGAACAGTATGTGCCGGGGCTGGAACTCACCTGCGCGGTGATGGGCGACAAAGCTTTGGGCGTCATCGAGATCGAACCGACGACCCGTTTCTACGATTACGAGTCGAAATATGCCCCCGGCGGCTCCCGCCACATTCTCCCGGCGAGAATTTTACTAAATGTTTACCAATTGGCGCAGAAGCTGGCTCTGAAGGCGCACCACGCCCTCGGATGCCGGGGAATTAGCCGGGCGGATTTCCGCTTTGATAACCAACCCGACGGCTCGGGGGACCTCATCTGTCTCGAGGTCAACACCCAGCCAGGCATGACCGAAACGTCGCTGGTGCCCGAAATGGCCGCTTATGCCGGCCACTCGTTCGGTGAGTTGGTGACATGGATCGTCGAGGACGCTTCGCTGAATCGTTAGACCCCCGGCAAGCGCCGGAGGAAGGCTTCGACGTCGCTCCACCCAGCCGTTTCTCGCTCTTTCTTCGCCGCGCCTCGGTGCGCGCCAAACAGTTTCATTTTTTGCGCGGCGCCGGCATCGTTTCGGTGATCGCGATCCTTGCCGTCGCCGGCGGTTACGGCGCGATCAAGGGCGGGCATCTCGATCAGTTTTATGTCTCGCTTCACAACGCCGCCGATCAGGCGGCGCAGACGGTGGGGCTTGAGACCGCGCAAGTGATCGTGACCGGCGCGAAGCGCCTGAAGCGCGCGGACGTAATGCGCGCGGCCGGTATCACCGAAAAATCGACGCTGTTTCTGATCGACGCCGCCAAAGCGCGCGCCGCGCTTTTGGAAAATCCGTGGATCGCGGAAGCGGAAGTCAGGAAGCTTTATCCCGATCGCCTCGAGATCAAGATCGAGGAGAAGAAGGCTTACGCCATCTGGCAGAACAAGGGCGAGTTTTCGGTCATCGCCAAGGACGGCACGGTGATCGATCAGATCGCGCCGAAAGACATTCGTAATTCCAAGATGCCGTTCGTCGTCGGTGCGGGCGCCGAGAAGAAGGCCGCCGAGCTTTATGCGCTGCTTGCGCGCTTTCCCACGATCAAATCCGAGGTCGCCGCGGCCGTGATGGTCGGCGAGCGGCGCTGGAATCTTCGGCTGAAAAGCGGGCTCGATATCCGGCTGCCCGACGAGAATGCCGATGTCGCGCTTCTTCGTCTCGTCGCGCTCGATCGCGAAGACAAGATTCTGACGCGCGACATCACCGTGATTGATTTGCGCGAAGCCGACCGCGTCACCGTGCGGCTCTCTGATGAAGCGAAAGCCGCGCGCGATGCGGCGTTCAAGGACATGAAGAAGAAAAAGGGCAAGGACACATGAGCGCGCTATCTCGCGGCCTTGCGCCTCGCATGAATCCGTTGTCGCCGAAACGTTCGGCGACGATTGCCGTTCTCGACATCGGCAGCCGCAAGGTGACTTGCGCCATCGCCCGGTTGAAGCCGTTGCGCGGCGAGGCGATCGACGGCCGCAGCCATTCGATCGACGTCCTCGGCCTCGGCCAGGTGCGCGCGAACGGCATCAAGGCCGGCGCTGTCGCCGATCTTGCGCGCGCCGAAGAGAGCGTGCGCCAGGCGGTTTCGCTCGCCGAACAAATGGCGGGCGTCGAGATTGCTTCTGTCGTGCTCGCGCTTTCGGGCGGACGCATCGGCGGCGAATCTTATTCGGCGTCCGTGCAATTGAACGGCCCTTCGGTCGAACAGCACGACATCGCGCAGGTGCTTGACGCCGCGAGCCTGCATTCGATCCGCGACGGCCGCGCTGTGCTGCATTCGCTACCCGTCAATTACGCGCTCGACGGCAATCGCGGTATTCGCGAGCCGCGCGGCATGCTGGCGAACGATCTTGCCGTCGATCTTCATGTCGTCACCGCCGATCTGCCGGCGCTGCGCAATCTCGTTCTGTGCGTCGAGCGTTGCCATCTCACCGTCGAGGGCGTTGTTGCCGCGCCTTATGCCGCGGGCCTCTCCGTGCTCACCGGCGATGAGGTTGAACTCGGCGCGACGGTAATCGAATTCGGCGCCGGTACGACGACGCTTGCGGCGTTCGTCGGCGGGCATTGCGTGCATGTCGACGGCATCGCGCTCGGCGGCCAGCACATCACCACGGATCTTGCGCGCGGACTTTCGCTGCGCCTTTCCGATGCCGAGCGGCTGAAAATTCTGCACGGCAGCGTCATCGGTTACACCTCCGACGACCACGACATGATTTCGGTGCCCGCGTTCGAAGGCAATATCGAAGCGCCCGACGCGGTGGCGCGTTCGCGCATCGTCGCGGTGACGCGGCCGCGCGCCGAAGAAATTCTCGAGCTTCTGCGGGAGCGCATGAAGGAGGCCGGCGTGTTCGGCGAGCCGAGCCGTCAGATCGTACTGACCGGCGCGGGCGCCGAGCTTACGGGCCTTGCCGATCTGGTCAGCCGCATGTTCGGGCGCACCGCCCGCATCGGACGGCCGTTCGGAGTCTCGGGACTGAAGGATTGGGATGCCGGCCCCGGCTTCGCGGTCGCGGCGGGCCTCCTGGTTTATCCACAATATGCCGACCGTGAACATTTCGAGCCGCGCCGAAGACGGGCCGGCGAGCCAGGCGGGTACTTCATTCAAATGGGCCGATGGCTAAGAGAAAGCTTTTGAATGTTCGCGAATTGTGATTCAAACAACACTGATGTGAGTCGGCATCAGTGGGCGTAATCAAGGGGCGACATCGCCCAAGGGGTGACGACATGACGATCAATCTGCAGATGCCCGATATCCGCGAACTGAAGCCTCATATCGCGGTCTTCGGAGTGGGCGGCGCAGGCGGCAACGCCGTCAACAACATGATCACGTCGGGCCTGTCGGGCTGCGACTTCGTGGTCGCCAATACCGACGCGCAGGCGCTGGCTTCAAGCAAGGCGAAGCGGGTCATCCAACTCGGAATCGAATCAACTCAAGGACTTGGCGCCGGTTCGCACCCCGAGGTGGGCAAGGCAGCCGCCGAAGAGGCGATCGACGAACTGCGCGACCATCTCTCGGGCGCGCATATGGCCTTCATCACCGCCGGCATGGGCGGTGGCACCGGCACCGGGGCAGCCCCGGTCATTGCCCGCGTTTCCAAGGAAATGGGCCTTCTCACGGTCGGCGTCGTCACCAAGCCGTTCCAGTTCGAGGGTCAGCGCCGGATGCGGCTCGCCGAATCGGGCATCGAGGAGCTTTCGAAGCACGTCGATACGCTGATCGTTATCCCGAACCAGAACCTGTTCCGGGTCGCTAACGAAAAGACCACCTTCGCCGACGCCTTCGCGATGGCCGATCAGGTGCTCTATTCGGGTGTCGCCTGCATCACCGACCTGATGGTCAAGGAAGGCCTGATCAACCTCGACTTCGCCGACGTCCGCGCCGTGATGCGCGAGATGGGCAAGGCGATGATGGGCACAGGCGAGGCTTCCGGCGAGCGCCGGGCGGTTACTGCGGCCGAGGCGGCGATCTCCAACCCGCTGCTCGACGAAGTCTCCATGCGCGGCGCGCGCGGCCTCCTGATCTCGATCACCGGCGGCAAGGACCTGACGCTGTACGAAGTGGACGAGGCGGCGACCCGCATCCGCGAGGAAGTCGATCCCGACGCCAACATCATCCTGGGCGCGACCTTCGACCAGAGCCTCGAAGGCCTGGTGCGCGTCTCGGTCGTCGCGACCGGCATCGAGCCGATCCCGACCCCGACCGCGCTCTCGAATGCCGCCGAGCGTAATTTCGCCGCCCGCATGCGGGCGATCGAGGCGGGCGAGCGCGATCCGGTTCGCCCGATGACCCGCGAGACCATCCCGCACATCACCACCGAGCCGGTGGAAGACGAGCAGGAAGCGACCCTCCAGCCTGAAGCCGTGATCGACGAAGTGACCTTCCGGCCGCTCGCGCCGCGTCCGTCGCTGTTCCAGCCGATCCAGCAGGAAGAAGCGCGGGCCGAGGAGCCGGCCGATGAGCCGCTCAAGCCCTTCATTCCGCCGCAGGCCGAGCGCCCGGAACGCCCCGTGCGTTCGCCGCGCATGCCGCGGATCGATGAATTCCCGATGCCGGCCCAGAACGAGATGCGGGTGCACCGGGGCGAAGCGCCGGCCGAGAACGCCGCGCTCGAAACCAAGCGCATGACGCTCCTGCAGCGCCTCGCCAATATCGGCATGGGCGTGAAGGCCCAGGCCGAAGACAAGGCACCGGCCGCAAAGAGCGAGAAGGGCGGCGAGCTGCCGTCTTTCCTGAAATCCCGCGATACGTCGTCGCAGGAAAAATCTGCCGTGAAGTCGAACGACCGCAGGTCGACAGAAGAGGTATCGGAATACTTCAAGCGTCCGGCATCGACGCGGGCTCCGGTGGCTGACGCCACGACGCGCCCGGCGCCGACGCGGAGCGAGGAAGACGAGCTGGAAATTCCGGCCTTCCTGCGCCGCCAGGCAAATTAGCTCGCCGAATCAATCAGCTAACTAAAGTCTCTCAAGACGCCCGGAAACACTCCGGGCGTTTTCGTTTGTGGATAACGGGTGCTTCCCGCACGGGCCGTCGAAATTCATATTTCGCCCGTGTTTCGGGGCTTTCCAATGATGGCAAGAACCCGGCAGCAACCCGCCAAAAGCGGGTAACAAATGGTAAAAAACCGTGACTTGCCGCTGAAGGATCGAGGTTTATCGTGCATTCCAGCTTCTGGGGCTGGGTGCCCCTTGGGCAAGCCTTGGGGCGAACCACCGGCGACGGGCCGATGGTTTTCAAGACGGTGGGGAATGCGGGCGAACTTCCAGACCACTCTGGCTGAGCGTATCGACCTGATGGGCCGCGGTGTCCATGGCGGTGCCGAATCGCGCGTCTCGCTGCTGCCCGCCGAGCCCAACACCGGCATTGTCTTCGTGAAGGCGGGCGCGGTTCGAAGCCAGCGTATCAAGCTTTCTCCCGAAGCCGTCCGTAACACCGATTTTGCGACCGTACTCGGCGACGAGAACGGCACGCTTTGCTCGACGGTCGAGCATCTTCTGGCCACCTTCGTCGGCCTCGGCATCGATAACGTCGTGGTCGAAGTCGAAGGCGGCGAGGTTCCCATTTTCGACGGCAGCGCGCTCGCTTTCATCGAGGCGATCGAGGCAGTGGGCGTCGAGCACCAGGAAGCGCCGCGCCGTTACCTCAAGATTCTGAAGCCGATTCGCGTCGCCCAGGGCCGCGCCAGCGGCGAATTGCTTCCCTACGATGCCGGTTTCCGCGTTGAGATCGAAATCGATTTCAACCACACGCTGATCGGCCACCAGCGCTATGCCGCGACTCTTTCGCCGGACACCTTCCGGCAGGATCTCGCGCCGGCGCGCACCTTCGGTTTCATGAGCGATGTCGCTAAACTCTGGAGCGCGGGCTACGCGCTCGGCGCCTCGCTCGAAAACACCGTTTGCCTCGGCGAAGACCGCGTCCTCAATCCGGGCGGCCTGCGCTTCTCCGATGAATTCGTGCGCCACAAGGCGCTCGACGCGGTCGGCGACCTCGCGCTTGCGGGCCTGCCGATCCTTGGCCGCTACCATTCGGTTTGCGGCGGCCACAAGCTGAACGCTGCCGTCGTCGCGGCACTCACCGCCGACCGTTCCGCCTGGACGGTGGTGGAAGCGCCGAAGGTTCGCGCCCGCGGCCAGGCCGAACTGGGCGTGCCGGTGGCACTGCCGGCCTATCGCGCCGAATCCTGATTTCTCCGGGTTTACGTTAATCTAGACGCCACAATCGGGTCCGAATCCCCCGCTACGCGGGTGGCGGGGTCTTCGCATTACAGGTATGGAAAGCGCCGCCGCTTCAGTGCGGCCAACGCGGAGACGGGTGTTGCGTTCGATGGGATCTGACAATCGTAGCTTTGGCCGGGGGCGGATCGTCCGCTTGTTCGCGCTGGTTCTGGCCGCGGGCTGGCTTGCGGCGTGCTCGACCGTCGACAAGAACGCCATTCCCGCCGACGAGCCCGCTGACGTCCTCTACAATCAGGGCCTGACGCTGCTCAACAAAAACGAATATGCCGACGCCGCGAAGAAGTTCGCCGAGGTCGATCGCCAGCATCCCTATTCGGAATGGGGGCGCAAATCGCTGCTGATGATGACCTACACCTATTACGCCGGCGGCCAGTTCGACGAGGCGATCATCGCCGCCAAGCGCTACATTTCGCTGCATCCGGGCAATCAGGACACGGCCTATGCGCAATACCTGATGGCCTCGGCCTATTTCGACCAGATCCCCGACGTCAACCGCGACCAGGCGCGCACCCGCAAGGCGGTCGATGCGCTGCAGGAAGTCATTCGCAAGTTCCCCGACACCGAATACGCCGAGAGCGCCAAGCAAAAGATCCAGGTCGCGCGCGACAATCTCGCCGGCAAGGAAATGACGATCGGCCGCTACTACATGGAGAAGCGGAACTTCATCGGCGCGATCAACCGGTTCAAGACGGTCGTGACGCAGTACCAGACAACACGCCATGTCGAGGAAGCCCTGATGCGGCTCACCGAGTGCTATATGGCGCTCGGCATCACCGGCGAAGCGCAGACGGCCGCCGCCGTGCTCGGCCACAACTTCCCGAACAGCCCGTGGTACCAGGACGCCTACAAGCTGGTGGTGTCGGGCGGCAGCGAGCCGCGCGAAAACAAAGATTCGTGGATATCCAAGCTCTTCAAGGGCGAGAAGACCGGCAAGGACGCCTAGGCAGGCCCGCCACGCGGCTTGCTAGAAACGGCGGCTCTTGAGATAGACTCGAGCGATTCATGCTCGTTCATCTCTCCATACGCGACATCGTCCTGATCGATAAACTCGATCTCGATTTCGCGCCGAAACTTTCGGTGCTGACCGGTGAAACGGGCGCCGGCAAATCGATCGTGCTCGACTCCTTCAGCCTCGCGCTCGGCGCGCGGGGCGACGCCGCGCTGGTGCGGGCCGGGGCCGAACAGGGGCAGGTGAGCGCGGCTTTCGAGGTCGGCAGGAATCATCCGGCGCGCAAGGTGCTCGCCGAAAACGGCATCGATGGCGATGAGCTGATCCTGCGCCGCGTACAGCTTGCCGACGGGCGAACGCGCGCCTTCATCAACGACCAGCCGGTGTCGGTGCAGGTGCTGCGCGAGGTCGGCAAGAGGCTTGTCGAAATTCACGGCCAGCACGACGAACGGGCGCTGATCGACTCCGCGACACATCGCAGTTTGCTCGATGCCTTCGGCGGCCATCTCGATCAGGCCGACAGCGTCGAAGAGTTGTGGAACGGCTGGCGCGAGGCAGTAACGAAAGCCGAAGAAGAGCGCGCGCGCGTCGAGAAGGCCAATGCCGAGGCCGATTACATCCGCCATGCGGTCGAGGAAATGACGGCGCTTGTCCCGCAGCCCGGCGAGGAGAACGAGCTTGCCGAGCGCCGCGCCCGGATGATGGGCGCCGAGAAGATTTCCGAGGATTTGCGCGATGCGCATGAGACAGTGTCGGGCTCGGCCAGCCCGGTGCCGTCTTTGTCGGCGTCGCTGCGTCGCCTTGAGCGGCGGACGAACGACGCACCCGATCTCGTGAGCGGACCAGTGAAGGCGCTGGAGACCGCAATCAACGCGCTTGAAGAAGCGCGCGATGGCTTGGAGCGCGCGCTGCGCGCTGCCGACTTCGATCCGCAGGAATTGGAGCGCATCGAGGAGCGGCTGTTCGCGCTGCGCGCCGCGGCGCGCAAGTACCGCACCACGGTGGATCAACTGCCGGAGGTGGCGGCACGCTTTGCCGCTGACTTGGAGGCGATCGACCGCGGCTCGAAGAATCTCATCAAGCTAGAAGCGGCTGCGAAGGAAACCGAGGCGGCTTACCGCGCGAGCGCCGAAAAGCTTTCCGCCGCCCGCAAGAAAGCAGGCGTGGCGCTCGGCAAGGCAGTGAACCGCGAGCTTGCGCCGCTGAAACTCGATCGCGCCGAATTCATCGTCGAGATCGAGAGCGATGCGTCAGGGGCCGGGCCTTCCGGCATCGACCGCGTCGAGTTCTGGGTGCGCACCAATCCGGGTTCGAAGCCGGGGCCGATGATGAAGGTCGCTTCGGGCGGCGAACTTGCGCGCTTTCTGCTGGCGCTGAAGGTGGTACTCGCCGACAAGGGCTCGGCGCCGACATTGGTGTTCGACGAGATCGACACGGCGGTGGGCGGCGCGGTGTCCGATGCAATCGGTGCGCGGCTCGCGCGCCTCGGCGAAAAAGTGCAGGTGTTTTCGGTGTCGCATGCGCCGCAAGTTGCGGCGCGCGCCTCGAACCACTTCCTCGTCAGCAAGGAACCGGCAAGTTCGAAGAAAGTTGTCACGCGAGTGCGGGCGCTGGAGACGAAGCAGAAGCGCGAGGAAATCGCCCGCATGCTGGCCGGCGCGGAAGTCACCGAGGAAGCGCGCGCGGCGGCGGAGAAGCTGATCGCGGGAGCAGGGCGATGAAGAAGCGCGCAAGCGGCGCGCCCAAAGCGGTCGAGGACTTGAGCGAGAAGGAAGCCAAGGCCGAGCACGCCCGCCTCGAGACGGAAATCTCCCGCCACGACCAGCTTTACTATCAAAAAGATGCGCCGGAAGTTTCCGACGCCGAGTACGACGCGCTTCGGCAGCGTTACAGCGCGCTCGAGAAGCGTTTTCCCGATCTCAAGACGCTGACCAGCCTGTCGATGCAGGTCGGCGCGGCCCCGACCGGCAAGTTCGCGAAAGTCCGGCATTCGGTGCCGATGCTCTCGCTCGCCAACGCCTTCAGCGACGACGACGTGCGCGATTTCGTGGGCCGCATCCGGCGTTTCCTGAAGCTCTCCGCAGACGAGCCGGTGGCCTTCTCGGCAGAACCGAAGATCGACGGCCTCTCGATGTCGCTGCGCTACGAGAAGGGCAAGCTGGTTACCGCCGCAACGCGCGGCGATGGCGGCGTCGGCGAGGACGTCACGGCCAATATCCGCACGCTGAAAGCCGTGCCGCAGGAACTCAAGGGCAAGCACATTCCTGCTGTCTGCGAGGTGCGCGGCGAGGTCTATATGACCAAGACCGATTTTTTGAAGCTCAATGAGCAGCAGAAAAAACTAGGCAGCGACAAGGTTTTCGCCAATCCGCGCAATTCGGCGGCGGGCTCGCTGCGGCAGAAGGATCCGAAGATTACCGCGTCACGCCCGCTCGGCTTTTTCGCTTATGGCTGGGGCGAGATTTCCGACATGCCGGCGAAAACGCAATCGGGCATGATCGAGTGGTTCGAAAAATGCGGCTTCGATACCAACCCGCTGACGAAACTTTGCCGTTCGGTCGAAGAACTCATCAAGTTTCATGCCGGCATTGAGGAACGGCGCGCCAAGCTCGATTACGACATCGACGGCGTCGTTTACAAAATCGACCGCATCGACTGGCAGCAGCGGCTCGGCTTCGTCGGCCGCGATCCGCGCTGGGCGATCGCGCACAAATTCCCGGCCGAGCGCGCGATCACGGTCGTCAAGGGCGTGACGATCACCGTCGGCCGCACCGGCACGCTGACACCGACGGCGCAACTCGAGCCGGTCACCGTCGGCGGCGTCGTGGTGCAGAACGCGACGCTACACAACGAGGATTACATCAAGGGCATCGGCGGCGACGGCGAGCCGATCCGCGATGGCCGCGATATCCGCATCGGCGATACCGTCATCATTCAGCGCGCGGGCGACGTCATCCCGCAGGTCGTCGATGTCGTAATGGACAAGCGGCCGAAATCCGCGAAGCGCTATCAGTTCCCGAAGAAGTGCCCGTGCCCGCTTCACACCGATATCGTGCGCGAGACGACGGCGACCGGCGAGGAGGGCGCACGCGCCCGCTGCTCAGGCGAATTCGCGTGCCCGTTCCAGAAGATCGAGCATCTGAAGCTGTTCGTTTCGCGCCGCGCCTTCGATATCGACGGGCTTGGCGAGAAGCAGATTGAACTCTTTTTCGAGAATGGCTGGGTGAAAGAACCCGGCGACATCTTCACGCTCGAAGCGCGCAACAAGAAGATCAAGCTGGAGAGCGAGGAAGGTTTTGGCGAGACTTCCGTTCGCAACCTGTTCGGCTCGATCCGCAGCCGGCGCGAGATTGCGCTTGATCGCTTCATTTACGCGCTCGGTATTCGCCATGTTGGCGATACGACGGCGCTTGCGCTTGCGCGCGGCTACGGCTCGTGGAAAGCGTTTCACGACGCCGCGCTGAAAGTGGCAA
The DNA here is from genome assembly GCA_035555855.1 of Xanthobacteraceae bacterium. Classification (GTDB taxonomy): domain Bacteria; phylum Pseudomonadota; class Alphaproteobacteria; order Rhizobiales; family Xanthobacteraceae; genus Palsa-892. The sequence goes on along the minus strand of DATMGD010000071.1, from coordinate 151,404 downwards.
AGGGCGACGAGGAAGCCGTTGCCGATATGGATGCGCTCGATCAGATCGGCGACACGGTGATCGAAGCGGTAAAGACGTATTTCGGCGAGAGCCATAATCGCGGCATCGTCGAGCGGCTCACGAAAGAAGTGACAATCCTCGACGCCGAAAAGCCGCGCACCGACAGCAAGGTTGCGGGCAAGACGGTGGTGTTCACCGGCGCGCTCGAGAAGATCACCCGCGACGAGGCCAAAGCGATGGCCGAGCGCCTCGGTGCGAAAGTCTCAGGCTCCGTGTCGAAGAAGACCGATCTTGTCGTCGCAGGGCCCGGCGCGGGCTCGAAGCTAGCTGAGGCCAAGAAGCACGGCGTGCAAGTGATCTCGGAAGACGAGTGGTTCAAGCTCGTCGGTTAAGCGAGTCTACCTTAAAGCAATATTCATCAGCGGCTCGGTCGCCTGGATCAGCCAGTCGCGCGCCTCACTATCGACGAGCGACGCAATCTCGGCGCGAACGCGGGCGTGATAGGTATCTAACCAGTCGAGTTCTTCCAGCGACAGTGCGCTCGGCAGCACGAGGCGGCGATTGATCGGGGCGAGCGTCAGCGCCTCGAACGACAAGAGCTTCTTCTCGGCGCCGCTCGGAGCCTTGTGGGGCACGATCAGTTCAAGGTTCTCGATGCGGATGCCGTAGGCGTCGGTTTTGTAATAGCCGGGCTCGTTCGAGAGGATCATGCCGGGCTCAAGTTTGGCATTGCCCATTTTGGAAATGCGGGCCGGGCCTTCGTGCACCGAGAGATAGCTGCCGACGCCGTGGCCGGTGCCGTGGTCGAAATCGAGCCCGGCGCGCCACAGCGGCGCGCGGGCAAAGCCGTCCAACTGCGCGCCGGTCGTGCCTTCGGGGAAAACGGCGCGCGCAATGGCGATATGGCCCTTCAACACCAGCGTGAAGCGCTCGCGCATTTCGTGTGTGGGATCGCCGACGGAAAGCGTGCGCGTGACGTCAGTGGTGCCGTCCTCGTATTGCGCGCCGGAGTCGATCAGGAACAATTCGCCCGGTGAAATGCGGCGGTTGGTCTTTTGCGTCACGCGATAATGCACGATCGCGCCATGCGGGCCGGCACCGGCGATGGTCGGAAACGACACATCCTTGAGCTTGCCGGTCTTGCGCCGGAAGCTCTCCAGTGCTGCGACGGCATCGATCTCGGTCAGCTTGCCGCTTGGTGCCTCGCGGTCGAACCAGGCGAGGAAATTGACGAGCGCGGCGCCGTCGCGCTTATGCGCGGCGCGCGTGCCTGCGATCTCGGCCTCGTTCTTGGCCGCTTTCATGCGCGTGACGGGATCGGCGCCTTTCGCAACGGTGCCGCCGGACTGTTCGATCACGTCGGCGAGATGCTTCGGCGCGGTTGCCTGATCGAGGCGGATCGTCTTGTTCTTGGCAGCGGCGGCGAGCGCCTGATCGAAGGCTGTAGGCTCTTGGACGTCTGCGACTTTCGAGAGCGCGACGCGCACTTCGTTCGAGAGCTTGCGGCCATCGACGAACAGCGACGGTTTGCCGTCGCGCGGCACCAGCGCCCAGGAAAGCGGCAGCGGCGTGTGCGTTACGTCTGCGCCGCGGATGTTGAATACCCACGCAACAGAAGCCGGGTCGGAAAGCACGGTTGCGTCGAGCTTCGCCTTGCCGAGTTCGTCTTGCAGCCGCCTGATCTTGCTATCAGTGCTTTCGCCGGCGAAGCGCAGGTCGTGCAGCACGACGGGGGAGAGCGGCGGCGCGGGCCGGTCGCTCCAGATCGCATCGACCGGGTTTTCCGGCAGCGGCACCAGCGTTGCACCCGCGCGCTCGCAGGCCTTCTTCAGATGCTCGACGCCGCCGATTGTCGTGCGCAGCGGGTCGTAGCCGAAATTGCCGCCCTTGAGGTTTTTGGCGATCCACTCGCTCGGCGGCGTCTCGGCCAGATGCTCGATCGTAAAAGCCGAGGTGTCGACCTGCGCCTTGGCTTCCAGCGTGTAGCGGCCATCGACAAACAGCGCCGCCTTGTCGGCGAGCACGACCGCGACGCCCGCCGAGCCGGCAAAACCGGTGAGCCAGGCTAGCCGTTCCTCACAGGCAGGCACATATTCGTTCTGGTGCTGATCGGTGCGCGGGATGATGAAGCCGTCGAGCTTGCGCTTCGAAAGTTCCGCGCGCAGCGCCGCCAGGCGCTCCTTGCCCTTGGATGGGTCGGTTTTCTCGCTGAAGGACTGGAATTTGGCCTCGAACATAAGCGCCTTCTAAGGCCGCGCGGCTTTTTCGTCCATCTTCGTTCAGCTTCGCTCTTCTTGGCCCATTGGGGCGCGCATCACGGTACCGCCAGATCGGCCTCGTAAAGTGTTGCCCTTGGTGCCATTTTGTTCTCAAAGGATTCGTTGTGGCCGACCCGTTGAAAGATATCGACGATTTCGCGCCGCCCGCGCCGCGGCCGGGCGGAATTGCTGCGCGCGCCCGCGCGGCCGCGACGGGCAATGCCGGCTATCTCGAAGGGCTCAATCCCGAACAGCGCGAGGCCGTCGAGTCGCTCGACGGCCCGGTGCTGGTGCTTGCGGGCGCCGGAACCGGCAAGACGCGAGTTTTGACCACGCGCGTCGCGCATATTCTGGCGACGGGGCGGGCATGGCCGTCGCAGATTTTGTCCGTCACCTTCACCAATCGCGCGGCGCGCGAGATGAAGGAGCGCGTCGGCAAGATGGTCGGCGAGACGGTGGAGGGGATGCCGTGGCTCGGCACTTTCCATTCGATCGGCGCCAAGATTTTGCGGCGGCATGCCGAACTTGTCGGCCTCAAATCGAATTTCACCATTTTGGACACCGACGACCAGATCAGGCTCCTGAAGCAAATTCTTTCCGCCGCCGACATCGACGACAAGCGCTGGCCGGCACGGCTGCTCGCCGGGATCATTGACGGCTGGAAGAATCGCGGCCTGACGCCGCAACGGGTTTCGGCGGGCGATGGCGGTGCGCAATTCGCCGATGGCCGCGGGCGCGAGCTTTACGCTGCCTATCAGGAACGGCTGAAGACGCTGAATGCCACCGATTTCGGCGATCTCCTGCTCGAGAATATCCGGTTGTTCCAGGAGCAGCCGGATGTGCTCGAGCAGTACCAGAAGCGCTTCCGCTACATGCTGGTGGACGAATATCAGGATACGAACGTCGCGCAGTATCTCTGGCTGCGCTTGCTCGCGCAGGGCACGCGGAATCTCTGTTGCGTTGGCGACGACGATCAGTCGATCTATGGCTGGCGCGGCGCGGAAGTCGACAACATCCTGCGCTTCGAGAAGGATTTTCCCGGCGCCAAGGTCATCCGGCTCGAGCGCAACTATCGCTCGACCGGGCATATTCTGTCGGCGGCCTCGCACCTCATCGCGCATAACGAAAGCCGCCTCGGCAAGACGCTGCATACCGAGGATGTCGATGGCGAGAAGGTCAACGTCACCGGCGCGTGGGATTCGGAAGAGGAAGCCCGCGATGTCGGCGAGGAGATCGAGCAACTTCATCGCAAGGGCCATCGGCTCTCGGAGATCGCCATTCTCGTGCGCGCATCGTTCCAGATGCGCGAATTCGAAGATCGTTTTGTCACGCTTGGCCTGCCGTATCGCGTGATCGGCGGCCCGCGTTTTTATGAGCGGCAGGAAATTCGCGATGCGCTCGCTTATTTCCGGGTGATCGTGCAATCGGCGGACGACCTCGCGTTCGAACGCATCGTCAACGTGCCGAAGCGCGGCCTTGGCGATTCCAGCGTGCAGATGCTGCACGACTATGGCCGCGCCAATAACGTGCCGCTCTTAGATGCCGCGCGCGCGATGTCGCTCACCGAAGAGATGAAGCCGAAGCAACGCGGCTCGTTGCGCGAGCTTGTCGCTTCGTTCGACCGCTGGCGAAATCAGCTGGAGTCCCTGCCGCACACCGAGCTTGCCGAGATCGTGCTGGAGGAATCCGGTTACACCGACATGTGGCAGAAGGAGCGCACGGCGGAAGCCGCGGGCCGCCTCGAAAACCTCAAGGAGCTCGTGCGCTCGATGGAGCAGTTCGAGAATATGGCGGGCTTTCTCGAGCATATTTCGCTGGTGATGGATGCCGAGAGCGGCGCGGGGCAGGACGCGGTCAGTATCATGACGCTCCACTCCGCGAAGGGCCTTGAGTTCGACACGGTATTCCTGCCGGGCTGGGAAGAGGGGCTCTTGCCGCACCAGCGATCATTGGACGATCAGGGCCGCGCGGGTCTGGAAGAAGAGCGGCGGCTCGCGCATGTCGGGCTTACGCGGGCAAGAAAGCGCGCGAAAGTTTATTTCACCTCGAATCGGCGCATCCACGGCATGTGGAATTCGACGGTACCGAGCCGCTTTCTGGATGAACTGCCGGAAAAGAGCGTCGAAGTAACCGAAGCGAAGGGCGGCTGGGGTCAGCCGGTGAGCCGCTTCGATCGCGTCGAGCCGTTTTCCTCGAGCTACGGCACGCCGGGCTGGCAACGCGGCCGCGCTCAAAAAAACCAAAAGAGCGAAGGTGGTTTCTCGGAAGGCCAGCGCAACTTCAAGCGCGGGCCGGTCACGATCAATGCCAAGGCGGTGGACCGGACAGCCCCGGCAGGCGGCGGCTCGTTCCGGCTTGGCGAGCGCGTCTTCCACCAGAAGTTCGGCTACGGCCGCGTGACGGAAGTCGAAGGCAACAAGCTCACCGTCGATTTCGAGAAGGCCGGCGAAAAGCGCGTCGTCGAAAACTTCCTCGAACGGGCCTAGCTCCCGTGGAAGCGCAGGATCTAACCCATATCGTCCGCTTCGCAGCCAGCGAGGCTGTCGCCAAGCGCATTGCCAATCTGTTCGCGGAAACCTTCGACCCCGAGGAGGTGGCGGCATCCGCTTTCGAAACCACTGAGGGCTGGAGCGCAGAAATTCATTTCGCGCAGGCGCCAAACCGTGCGGCCGTCGAAGATTTATTGCGAGCGGCGGATGTCGATCCGGCGGATGCCCTGTTCGAGACGGTCGCCAAAAAAGACTGGGTGGCTTTGAGCCTCGAAGGATTGAAGCCTGTGCGCATCGGGCCGTTCGTCGTGCATGGCGCGCATGACCGGGCCAAGGTCGGCGCGCAGGAAATCGGCATCGAGATCGAGGCGGCGCTTGCCTTCGGCACCGGCCATCACGGTACGACGCAAGGTTGTCTTGCAGCAGTCGAGGAATTTGCGCGGCGCGGGCGGCCGAAGCGTACGCTCGATCTCGGCACAGGTACGGGCGTGCTGGCGATTGCCGTTGCGCGCCGCTGCCGCCGGCCGGTGATCGCCAGCGACTTCGATCCAGTTGCGGTTACGACCGCAAAACAAAACGCCCGGCAGAACCGGGCGGGTAATTTCATTCGTTTCGTGAAGGCGGCCGGTACGAACGCCCCGCTTATTCGCAACCATGCGCGCTACGATTTCGTGCTCGCCAATATCCTGCTGCCGGTCCTGAAGCAGCTTGCAAAACCAGTGCGGCCCTTGCTCGCGCCGGGCGCGACGGTCGTGCTCTCGGGGCTGCTGCCGTCGCAGGCCAATGCGGCGGCTACGATCTGGCGCGCGCAGGGCCTCACGCTGAAGTCGCGCCGGACCATGGACGGCTGGACGACGCTGACTTTCAGGCGGGCAAAGAAGCCGCAGCGTTACTGAATGTATTTGTGATTGCGGAGAGAAGCTTCGACCTGCTTCATGCGGGTCTCGACGAAGCTGTTGTAGAGGCGGATCAGCGCGTAAATCAGAACGTTCATTGGTGTCTCCTTTGACTGGACACCCCCAAGATGGCGTTTCTCTAGACACGCAAAACATAGGCTTTCCGGCCGGGAAGTGAATCGACGCAGCTGCATGCCACCTGCGCGGCGGCCGCATGGCGCCTTCACAATGCGTTAAAGAAGCCGGCTAATTGCGCGGCGGCATACCGATGGCGCGGCCGATCTCGGATGGGCGCGGCAATGTGCGGTGCGCCGACTTCATCATCGCAAGGCGTTCGAGCACGTCGTCGGGGAAGGGCGCGGCCTTCTTCGCTTTCATATCGACATGGAGCGCGAGCTGCTCGGAGGTTGCCGACACCCAATCTTCGGTGGCGTGATGCAATTCGGCGTAGAGATGCAGCCGCTTCTGATCGTAGTCGATCAGCCGGATTGCGGCGCGCACCGGCGTATGCGCGGTCAGCTCGCGCAGATAGCGGACATGCGCCTCGGCGGTGAAGAACGAAGCGCCGCGCTCGCGCGCATAATCGGGGCCGAGGCCGACGAGAAAGAACGCCTCATCGACCGCGCGGTCGACCAGCACGTTGTAGTAGGCCATGTTGAGGTGGCCGTTGTAGTCGATCCATGACGGATCGACGGTCATGACGGACGATACGAACGGCGCGAAAAAGACCGGCTCGAAGTCAATGCGGGCTGGCATCGGGTGGCGTTTCTTTGTCTCCCGTTGGCAATGATGCAATGCCGCAGGCTTTCGCGCAATGGTATGGGCTCTGCTCCCGGCAGGATTCTGCTAGGCTGCGGCAAGAAAACCGCCCAATCGAACCACACGATGAATAAAGCCCTATGAGCCCTATCCAGCAGCGCCCGGCCGCCGGGGCAGTCGAGCGGGTCAAATCGGCGCTCGCCGCCCGTTTCGGCAACAAGCTCTCGACCGCCGAGGCCGTTCGCCAGCAACACGCCAACACCACCACCTGGCTCGCCAACGAGGCCCCCGATGCGGTGGTTTATGCGGCTTCCACTGAAGATGTGCAGGCGGTGGTGCGGCTTTGCGCCGAACACAGGGTGCCGGTCATTCCCTTCGGCACGGGGACGTCGCTCGAGGGCCATATCAACGCGCCGTTCGGCGGGGTGTCGATCGACCTCTCGGAAATGAATGCGATCCGCGCCGTCCATCCCGAAGACCTCGACTGCGTGATCGAGCCGGGGGTGACGAGGAAGCGGCTGAACGAGCACCTGCGCGATCAGGGCCTGTTCTTCCCCATCGACCCCGGCGCCGACGCTTCGCTCGGCGGCATGGCCGCAACGCGGGCTTCGGGCACCAATGCCGTGCGCTACGGCACCATGAAGGACAATGTGCTTTCGCTGAAAGCGGTGCTCGCGGACGGCGAGGTGCTGACGACGGCGCGGCGAGCGAAGAAGTCCTCGGCCGGCTATGACCTCACGCGGCTCTTTGTCGGCTCCGAAGGCACGCTCGGCGTGATCACCGAGCTTACATTGAAGCTCGCCGGTATTCCCGAGGCGGTGTCGGCGGGTGTCTGCGCGTTTCCGTCGGTGGAGGCCGCCTGCAAGACGACGATCGCGACGATCCAGTCGGGCATTCCGGTCGCGCGCATCGAGCTTTTGGATGCGCTGCAAGTGAGAGCTTGCAACGCCTATTCGAAACTCGACCTGAAAGAGACACCGACCCTGTTCGTCGAATTCCACGGCTCCGATGCAGGGGTTGCCGAGCAGGCCGAGCGCTTCGGCGAGATCGCCGCCGAGTTCGGCGGCGGGCCGTTCGACTGGGCGACGCGAGCCGAAGACCGCACACGGCTTTGGCAAGCGCGGCACGATGCCTATTGGGCGGTCATCAACATGCGCAAGGGCTGCCAGGCCTTCGCGACCGACGTCTGCGTGCCGATATCAAGGCTTGCCGAATGCGTGGCGGCGACCCAGGAGGACATCAAGAAGTTCGATCTCATCGCGCCGATCGTCGGCCATGTCGGAGATGGAAACTTTCATGTCGCGGTGTTGCTCGACATGAGCGACGCCGAAGAGGTGGCGCGCGCCAAGAAATTCAACGAGGCGCTGATCGCGCGCTCGCTGTCGATGGACGGCACCTGCACGGGCGAGCACGGCGTCGGCGAAGGCAAGATCAAGTATCTCGAGGCCGAGCATGGCGCGGTCGGTCTTGCCGCGATGCGCGGGGTGAAGCACGCGCTCGACCCCGATAACATCATGAACCCCGGCAAGATATTCGCGTTCTAGTAGATCGCGCTGACATTTTCCCGCCGTATTCCGCTCCACAAAGCCCTGTTCGCGCGCATGTTTTTTACTCGACGCGCGACGTTTCCTGACGCAATTTCAGACGGATAGGAGCGCCTGATTGCAACACGGTTTATTGGCTCTGGGTCTCGCGCTGATCGCGGCGATTGTCGCGGCGCTCGGAGCACCTTTATTTGTCGATTGGAACGCCTGGCGGCCTGAGTTCGAGCAGCGCGCGAGCGCGCTCGTGGGCACGCCGGTCACGATCAAGGGGCCGATCGAGGCCTCGATCCTGCCGACGCCGGCTTTCGTGCTGCGCGATGTCACGGTGGGCGACGCGGCGCAGGGGACCGGCGTCAGCGCCGGGCAGATCCGCGGCATTCTCTCATTGGGGGCGCTGTTTCGCGGCGCAGTGGAGGCGGAAGAAATCGTCTTCACCAAGCCGATGCTGCGCCTCACACTCGGTGCCGATGGCCGTGTGGCGGTCAAGAAAACGCCGGGCGAGCCGGGGCCGTTTTCGGTCTCGCGCTTCACCATCGAAGGCGGCACGCTTGTTCTCGATGACCACGCCAACAAGCGGCAGTATCGGTTCAACGACGTTGCGGCAGCCGGCGAATTGCAGTCGCGTGCCGGGCCACTGAAGCTCGAGGCTTCCTTCACGCAAGACGGCAAGCCGCGCAACAATGCCTGGAAGCTGCGCGCTTCGAGCGGACAGTTCAATGATACGAGCGGCAAGACGCGGTTTTCGCTGACGCGCGCAGACGGGCTTTCGTTCGATGCCGATGGTGCGCTTTCACTCGAAAAGGCGCAGCCGCGCTTCGAGGGCAAGATCAATCTCGCGCAGCCCGGTGCCTTGCCGTGGAAGCTCGCGGCGAATGCCACAGCCAATCACAACACGTTAAAACTCGACGGGCTCGAAATCTCATTTGGGGCGGCGGATGCACCCGCCGAATTCTCCGGCGAAGCACAGGTAAGTTCCTTGCAACGTGGCGTGTTCGACGCCGAGCTTTCGGCCAAGTTCGTCGATCTCGACAAGGCGCTCGGCACGCAGAACAAGAATGCCGCGGCGGTGATCGCGCAGTTGCGCGACATGCTGGCGGGCTTCCGCGGCGATCCGCTGTCGGGAAAAATGAAGCTCACGATCGCGCAGCTCGTTGCTGCCGGCGGCACGGTGCGCGATGTCGAAAGCGTGTTGGCCTGGCGCGACGGTGCGCCGCTGCCGGAGCGGTTGAACGCGCGGCTGCCGGGCCGCGGCACCATTCACCTTAGCGGTGCTTCGCTTTCGGATGGAAGTTTCAAGGGCCGCTGGGCGGTATCGGCTGAAGAGCCTGCGGCGCTTGCCGAATGGAGCGGCGTTCTGCCGCCTGACGTGATGGGCGAGGGCAGCTTCAAGATCGACGGGGGCCTGCTGGTTTCCGACCAGAAGCTCACGCTCGATCCTTTCCTGCTGACGATGGGCCCGACGAAGCTTGGCGGCGATCTCGTCTATGGCTGGCAGGCCGATGGCCGGAACGCGCGTCTCGATGCGCGGCTCAACGGCAGCGCCGTCGATCTCGCGCTGCTGCAACCGCTCGCGCGCAAGACCTTCGCGAAGGATAATCCGCTCGCGATCCATGCCACGCTCGATATTCAGTCGCCGCGCATCTTCAGCCAACCGGCGCGCCGTTTGAGTGCGTCCTTGTCGCGGAACGGCGATACGGTCGCGCTCGACCGGCTCGCGATCGAGGACATGGCGGGCGTCAACCTCACCGCCAAGGGCGAGATCGCTTCTTATGCCGACAAGCCCAAGGGCAAGGTCGATTTCAGTCTCGATGCTGCGAATGCCACGGGTCTCGATGGCCTTGCCGGTGCTCTGAGCGATCCGGATTTTGCCGCTTATCTTCGCCGCGTGACGGCGGCGGCAGCGCCTTTGCAACTTGCCGGCACTATCATCGGCGACGGCAAGAGTCCTGCGGTGACGATCGAAGCGAGCGGCAAAGCCAGGAATGCGCAACTCAAGCTTACATCGCGCGGCGAGCTGCTGAATTTCACGATTGACGACACCAAGCTCGAACTCGACGCGCCGGATGCCGCCAATCTCGTCGCACTTCTCGGCCTGCCGATGCCCGAGCCGCTCGCGGGTCAAGGCCATTTCGAAATCGTCATCGGCAAGAGAGACAAAGGTGCGGCGCCGTTGAAAGCGCAGCTCCTGTTTCCCGGCATCGATCTTTCGGCGGACGGCGCCTTGCGCTTTTCCGAGAAAATCGAACCGCGCGTCAACCTCAAGCTTGAAGCAACGGATTTCCGCGCGCTCTCGATAGCCGCGGCGCGCATCAGCGACACTGTCGTGCCGGCGAGTGGCACCGCGCGCCTGATCCGCGGCGAGGGCGGCGTGGCGCTCGAGGATCTTGCGATCGATTTTGGCGACACGCGGGTGCGCGGCAGGATGACGCTCAAGGGCGTCGAACAGCCGGTGCTCTCGGGCGATCTCACGCTCAATCGCAGCGATCTGATGACATTGCTGGCGCTCGGGATCGGGCGTGTTGACCAGACCGGTAACGCAGGCGTGCTGTGGTCGGATGCGCCGCTCGGGGCGCCGCCGCTTGCGGGCGCGAGCGGCGAGCTTGCCATCCAAAGTGCGGCGCTCGGCTTGTTCGGCAATATGACCGCTACCGGCGCGCGCATGAAACTGCGCTTTAGCGGCACTCAGTTCGCGATTGAGGATCTGTCCTGCGATCTCGCAGGCGGCAAGCTCGCGGGACAGGCGCGGATTTCGCGCCCCGATCTGATTGCCTTTGACGGCAAACTCTCGCTCGAAGGTGCCGATGTCTCGCGGCTGATTTCGCCCGCCGACTGGCGATCAAATCTTCACGGCAACGGCGATATTTCGCTCGAACTTGCGGGACAGGGCGCATCGCTTGCGCAGCTCGTCGGTAATATTGCGGGCCGCGGCAAGTTCACGCTTGCCAATGTCGAGGTCGAAAAGCTTTCGCCCGCCGCGCTCGCCAAGGTGTTTGCGGCGGCCGGCAAGAGCCTGCCCGATGAAGCGAATGTGCGGATGCAGCTCGCGAAGGCGCTCGACGATGCGCCGCTCAAGATTGCCAAGCTGGAAGGCCCGATCGTCGCCGCGAACGGCGTGATCCGCGCCGGCCGGGCGGTGACGAAAGTCGGCAATGCCGACACGGTGTCGAATGTCGCGTTTGACCTGAACCGGTTCTATCTCGACGCAAACGTGACGTTTGAAAATCCGGCCCCGAAGGGTACGAACGCCAAGCCCGCCATCACGGTCGCGTGGCGCGGACCGGTGGCGGCGCCCGCGAAAAATATTGAGATTGCACCGCTGATGGCGGCGCTATCGCTGCAGGCGATGGACGGCGAGATGCGCAGGATCAACGAGCAGGGCAGGATGCTTCCAGGGACGCCTAATGGAACGCTGCCGGTCAACATGCAACCCGTTCCGCCGTTTGCCACCGAAACGCCGCCGCCTCCGAAGCCGAAAACGGTTTCGCCGCCGCCGCGGCCGAAACCCGTGCCGCCGCAAAACAACCGGCAGCTAAAGCTCGATCCGATTCACTAAAAGTTATTTGGTGCGTTCGTAAGTGACGAACGTGTAGGGCAAGGAATCGCGCTCGCCCTGATGCGGTCCGTCGCGCAGCGTCACGTTCCACTCGTTCTTGTCGAACGGCGGAAAGACGGTATCGCCTTCGGGCGAGCCGTGCACTTCGGTGATTTCGAGCCGGGCCGCGATCGGCAGCGTTTCAGCGAACACGACGCTGCCGCCGATGATGGCGATCTCGTCGATGCCGCGTGCGTCGGCGTCCTTCGAAGCGAGCGCCAGCGCGTCTTGCAGATTGGTGACGGTCACCGCACCCGCGGCCTTGTAGTTCGGGTTTGAGCTGATGACGATGTTGAGCCGGTCTTTCAACGGTCCGCCCATCGACTCGTAGGTCAAGCGACCCATGACGATCGGCTTGTTGATCGTGAGTTTCTGGAAATGCTTGAGGTCGCCGGGAATTTTCCACGGCAACTGGCCGTCTTTGCCAATGACGCCGTTCTCGGCGACGGCCACGACCAGAACGAGTTTTTTCATGCTTACTTCTTGCGGAATTTGTCGAGGCTGACAACCTGCGCGCTCGGCTGCGCATCGGCCTCTTCTTTTGTGCCGTCCTTCACGCCGTCCCTGCCGGATTTTTTGGCCGGGCTGTCGGCGTCTTTTTTCTTCGTGCGGGCGGAAGCCTTCGGCATTTCTTCGGGCTCCGAAGCAGCACCGCGCGGTGAGGGACGGCGCTCTATGGCGGGCACTTCGCCGTCGGCTTCGTTTGCGGCACTGCCGGTCATGGCCTGCGCATCGGTCGCGATCTCGAACTGCAAGCCGAACTGCACCGACGGGTCGTAAAAGCCCTTGATCGCGTCGAACGGAACGACGAGCTTTTCAGGCACGCCGCCGAACGAGAGGCCGATCTCGAACTGCTTGTCGGTGACGACGAGATCCCAGAACTGGTGTTGCAGCACGATCGTCATGAAGTGACTGTCGGGCGACTTCCTGAGTTGCGATTGCCGCAGACGCTCGGAAATTTTCACGCCGGGCGCGTCGAAATTGAACTCGATAAAAAAATGGTGATCGCCGGGCAAGCCGTTCTTCGCGGCATCCGACAAAACCTTGCGGACAACGCCGCGTAGCGCGTCCTGAGCGAGCAAATCGTAGCGGATCAAGTCAGCCATATCTGCACTCAAGCCGATTCCAGCCGTGATGAGAAGGACGCGCGCAACGAAAGTGGGGGCTTCTGTTGCCAGGTGCCCCCGGACCCCGCCTAAAGGTGCAAACCCTCAGGGCTTGAGTTTCGGTATTTCAAACCGCTTACGCGGCCTGAGCAACCGGAGCGTAGTTGTCGTTGGCAACTATGCATGGCCCGATAACGACGGAACCATCCCGAGCAAAAGCCTCGCCCTTTACGCCCTCGTCGATCCTGGTTCGCCCCCGCCGAAATTCGATTCCCATTTCTGGAAGCGGATTTTGGTGGAGGCGCCGGGTACTGCCCCCGGGTCCGAATGGTTTATTGCGGCGCGCGTTTATTGCCATAGCTGGCTTGCGCCAGCAGAACGAATATAGGCATTTTCCTCCGGCAAAAAAAGGGCCGACTCAACGGGAGAGAATCATCCGCAAAGACAGCCGCTTTCATCGTTTCGGAAATGGTTTTGTCCTCGTGCTTTGCGCGTTGGCGTTGCTCTGCGTGCCCGCACTCGCGCAAACGAAGGCCGTGCCGCCTTCGACGACGCGCCTCAAGGCTACAACCGTCATCGCGCAGAACGGCATGGTGGTGACGGACGAAGCACTTGCCACCCATGTCGGCGTCGAGGTGCTGCGGGCGGGCGGCAATGCGGTCGATGCAGCGGTCGCGGTCGGCTTTGCGCTTGCGGTGACGTTCCCCAATGCCGGCAATCTCGGTGGCGGCGGTTTCATGATGGTGAGGCTTGCGGATGGCCGCATCGTCGCGATCGACTATCGCGAGACCGCGCCGTTCGCCATGACGAAGACCGCTTTCCTCAATGCATGGGGCGAAGCCGATCCGAAGAAGTCCCGCGAGGAGGGACTCGCGGTCGGCGTACCGGGGACCGTGGCGGGGCTTTCGCTCGCGCTCGAAAAATACGGCTCGGGCAAATTCACGCTCGCCGATCTCGTGCAGCCCGCGATCAAGCTCGCGCGCGATGGTTTTGCGGTAGGCGAGCCGCTCGCGGAGTCGATCGAGCAATCGCGCAATACGCTTGCGCGCTGGCCTTCGACGAAGCCGATCTTCTTCGCTCCCGATGGCAGCGCACCGAAAGCGGGCGAAAAATTAGTCCAGAAAGATCTTGCCAAAACGCTCGAGACGATCGCCCGCCAAGGACCGCGCGGTTTCTATCACGGGCCGGTTGCCGAGAAGATCGCGCGCGCGGTGAACGCTGCCGGCGGCTTGATGACGACCGAGGATCTCGCGCAATACGAAGCGGTGGAACGCAAGCCGCTGCGCGGCACCTATCATGAGTACGACATCGTCTCGATGCCGCCGCCGTCGTCGGGCGGTGTCCATCTCATCCAGATCCTGAACATTCTCGACGGCTTCGATCTCGCACCGCTCGGGCCTGCGTCAGGGCAGGCCGCGCATATCCGCGTCGAGGCGATGAAGCTCGCCTATGCCGACCGCGCCGAATATCTCGGCGATCCCGACTACACGAAAATTCCGGTCGATGGCCTGATCTCGAAGGAGTACGCGGGCTCGCTGCGCAAGCAGATCGACCCGGAGCGGGCGCGTGCCTCGAAAGACATCAAGCCGGGCAATCCGGTGCCGTTCGAGAGCGACCACACCACGCACTACTCGATCGTCGACAAGGACGGCAACGCGGTCGCCAACACCTACACGCTCAATCTGCGCTACGGCATTGGCCTTGTCGCCGAGGGAACGGGTGTGCTGCTCAACAACGAGCTCGACGATTTCGCCGCCAAGAAAGGTGCGCCGAATGCTTTCGGTCTTGTCGGCGGCGCAGCGAACGCACCGGGTCCGGGCAAGCGGCCGCTATCCTCGATGGCGCCGACCTTTGTGCTGAAGGGTGGCAAGCTTGTGCTTGTCACCGGTTCGCCCGGCGGCAGCCGCATCATCACGACGGTCGCGAACGTCATCATCAATTTCATCGACTACAAGATGTCGCTCGCGAACGCCGTCGCGGCGCCCCGCATCCATCATCAGTGGATGCCGGACGAGGCGCGGGTCGAGCCGGACGTGCCGCCGGATATGGTGTGGCTCCTGGAGCGGCGCGGCAACAAGGTAGTGCCCGGCGGCCCGTGGGGCGCCGCGCACTCGATCCTGATCACGGATAAAGATTTGCAGGGCGTTGCCGACCCGCGTGTCGCGGGTTCGGCAGCTGAAGGCTACTAGGCGGCTTCGTAGACCGAAGCGGCAAGTAGTGCTGTCTCGGCGCTGCCGGCTTCAGCGCGGCCGTCGAGCCAATCCTCATTTTCCGCGAGCGCATGAAACGAGTTCGCAAGACGCATCTGCATTTCGCGAAACTCGGCCTCTTCGGTCGCGAGTTCGGCCTGCCGCTCGCATTCGGCGGCCATGATCCGGAAGCGCTCGGCTTTCGTTTTTGACATGACGCAGCTCCGTTTATTTCTGAGCGTTGACGCCGTCCGGATAACGGTCGCCCATAACAGGCGTGTGACGCATCCGGTCCCGTTCGTTCACCATGTCGGCGCTTTGCGTCACGAAGGTGTCCCCTCGGCGCGGCGCAGCGCCGCAACCTGCCGGGCGGCAAGATTAAATTTTCGCAAGGCATGAACGAATTCGCTGAAGCGGTGCGGGATGAAAACCTTGTGATGCGACAACACGCTCCGGTGATGCGTGAAGGAACCGTGACGGCTTTGCGGCATTTTACCTGTCTCAATCATTTGGAGATGCACATATGGCTCGTCGATATTCCAAATCAGCCGGCAAAGAGGTCGAGCGCGAGATGCGGCGCTACAAGAAGGGGAAGGCGAAAAGCGGCAAGGGAGGCAAAGGCGGCAAGGTAAAGAGTCGCAAGCAGGCGATTGCTATCGGGCTTTCGAAGGCGCGCAAGAAAGGCGATAAGGTGCCGAAAAAGCGCAGGAAATCGCGCAAGAAGTCACCCAGGAAATCGCGGAAGAAGTAGGAAGTAGCCGCTTCTCCGGTCGCGCGGGGTAGCTTGCG
This sequence comes from Xanthobacteraceae bacterium, assembly GCA_035555855.1. GTDB lineage: Bacteria > Pseudomonadota > Alphaproteobacteria > Rhizobiales > Xanthobacteraceae > Palsa-892. Next base: position 135,782 of record DATMGD010000071.1, on the reverse strand, counting down.
GACAGTGTCCAGTTTTGGCTAGAAATCGCCTACTGGGCGCTGCCCGGAAAAAAGCAAAATCGCCGGGTTTGGTGGGCGGATGGGAGAATTCGCATGAGGGTTTTGTTTGCAGGAGCGGCTTATTTGCTGCTGACGGCGTCGGCGTTCGCGCAGGCAAACGCCACGATCGACCCGGACATGTTGCCGGAAAACCGCGCGATCGATCAGCGGTATCGCAACACGCTGCAGCGATTGCCGGACGGCCAGGAAAGCAACGATCCCTGGCGCAAATTCCGCGCGGTGGAGACCGAAAGCAAGCCGAAACCTGCCGGCAAGAAATCTAACTGATTCCAGATTTTGAACCCGTCTCGTTTTGGCGGCGCTGTTTCGCGAAAAGCGCTGCTTGCGGGATGTGACGGCCGGCACATTCGCACCGTCTTGTTCATGGCAAATCGTCGCTCGCTATACAAAGCACACGGCCTGCCGAATACTGGCCGCGCAACAGGGGAGTTCTCGATGGCTGAAGAGCAGAAGTACGACGACAACGTAGTGAAATTCTCGGTCGGTAACGGCCAGCAGCCTGGCACTTACGAGCTTTACATCAAGACCAAGAGCGAAGAATTCGACTTCCAGATCAGCGCGGAGATGCTGCAGCAACTTGGCGATGCGATCTACGAAGCGATCGACAAGAACGAAGGCGGCAAACAGTGAAGCGGAGGCGCTGATGCTGCTCGCGCGGATCGTCGCAGGGCTCGCCGGCGCCTTCTTCGCCTACTGGTCGCTGATTTATTTCGGCGTCGTATTTCAACGCTTCGACGCGATCGGGCTCGGCATTGGCGTGGTGGCCGGGCTCATCGCGGCTTTCCTCGGATGGTTTGTGCTGTTCGCCGACATTCCGCATGAGCGGTTACGCATGGTGTGGACGCTGATAATCGGCAGCGGAATCGGCCTCGTCTCATTCGTTGCCGGCTATTTTGAACCGATGGTCTTCACGCCGGCCGTCAGTCAGGCGCCGCTCCTCAGCATCTTCATTATCGGCCCGCTTGGTTTTCTTGCAGGCTGTGTCGCGGGCTTTGCCTGGACGCGACTGAAAATGTGACGGCCGTCATAGCGGCTTTCGCCATATCCTGCTGAAATGGCTGCAGCGGATAGGGAGATTGCACATGATGGCTTTCGGGAATCAGTCGATCACTTTTCTGCACTACATGGCCTATTTTCTGGCGGGCACGCTGCTCGCGAACGGCGTGCCGCATTTCGTCAAAGGCATCTGCGGCGAAAAGTTCGAAACACCGATCGCGCTCTGGCGCGGCGAGAAGCAATCAGCGCCCTGGGTGAACGTGGTGTGGGGCTGGTTTAATTTCGCTATCGGTGTCGCGCTTTTGCATTACTTCACACCTGTGCGCATTCCTGCACCGATCGAGCCCTGCATCACGGCGGGCCTCGGCGCACTTGCGAGCGCGATTTATCTGGCGCGGAAGTTCGGGAAGCCTGTCAAGACGAAGCGCGCTCGGAAATAAAAAGGCGGCGCTTTAGGCGCCGCCTTTCATTTTACGTCGCACTGCAAATCAACGCTGCTTGATGAACGTTCCGTCCTGCAACTCCTGCACGGCTTGCGTGAGTTGCTCGCGGGTGTTCATCACGATGGGCCCGTACCAGGCGACAGGCTCTTCGATCGGCTTGCCGGAGACGAGCAGGAAACGTACACCCTGATCGCCGGCTTGCACGGTGACCTCGTCGCCGCGGTCGAACACGACGAGCGAGCGATCGCCTGCATCTTCGCGGACGAGAATTTCCTCGCCGTTCGGGCCTTCTTCTTCGCGCAGCACGCCGAAGGGATTCGACGCATAGCCGAAACTGCCGGAGCCTGCGAAGACATAGGCGAAGGCGTGACGATCCACCTCGACCTTCAGCGTCTTCTTCTTGCCGGGCGCGACCGAGACATCGAGATAGCGCGGATCGGCGGCGACGCCTTCAACCGGGCCTTTCTTGCCCCAGAAATCGCCGGTGATGACGCGCACCTTCGTGCCGTCGTCGTCGATCACTTCTGGGATCGCCGAAGAAGGGACGTCCTGATAGCGCGGCGCGGTCATTTTCAGATGCGAGGGCAAATTCGCCCAGAGCTGGAAGCCGTGCATCTGGCCCTTGGCATCACCCTTCGGCATCTCCTGATGCATGATGCCGCTGCCCGCGGTCATCCATTGCACGTCGCCAGCGCCCAGCGCGCCGCGGTTGCCGAGACTATCGCCATGATCGACGGTGCCCGCCAGAACATAGGTAATGGTCTCGATGCCGCGATGCGGATGCCAGGGAAAGCCGGCTTTGTAGTCCTCGGGATTGTCATTGCGGAAGTCGTCGAACAGCAGGAACGGATCGAACTGTTCGGTCTTGCCGAAGCCGAAACCGCGCTGCAGCTTGACGCCCGCGCCTTCGAGGGTGGGTTGCGGACGGATGATTTCCTTTACCGGACGAAGGGACATGAATCGATCCTCAGGCGAGGGGTCGCTTGTTAGTTTCAGAATGTGGCTTTGCGTTTTCGGAGATTGCGCCGCTCGCATGCCCTATGTGGGCCTGCGGAACCGATGATGCAATGTAGCGGGCGCATGGAGGCCATGCGTCCGCTACAACTCGGGGAGACGTTTAAAGGTCAGGCCGGCTGCGGTTCTTCCACAGGCTCCTTCACCTCAAGCACGGTGAGCGTGCGCCACTCGCCGGCGGGGTTCTGCCAGTCGATGGTCTGGCCTTTCGAGAGGCCGATGAGCGCCGCGCCGATCGGGGTCAGCACCGAGACGCGGCTTGCCGCGATATCGGCGCGATCGGGATAAGTGAGCGTTACTTCGCGCACTTGCCCTGACGAATCGTCACGGAAGGAAACGGTCGAACCCATGCGGACGAAATCGCCGCCATTCGTGCCGTCGAGCACGCGCGCGCGCTCGATCTCGCGCGCGAGATAGCCCGCGGTCTGCGGATGACGATCGAGGCTCGCCTGCGCCAGTGCTTCCAGGCGCTCGCGGTCGGCCGGAATGAGAGTGATCGGCGGTAATTGTTTCATTTCATTTCTCCGTTCAGGCGGCTTGCGGGCCGGGATCCGGCGGATCCTGCGGACCGGTACTGGCAATAAAATTCGGCGTCAGAGGTTCGACATCCATGATGGTGACGAAATGCAACGCACCGAAAATGTCGCGGTACGGCATGCGGTCGCCTTTACGCAGGCCCAGCATGGCGGCGCCGACGGGCGAAAGCACCGACACCTCGAGTTCGCTGTTCGAATAGTGATCGGGCAACACAAACAGCCGCCGCCGCGTCGGGCCGAAATCGATGCGGAAGCTCACCTGTTTGTTCAGCCCAACCGTTTCCTCAACAAGCGCGTTGTCGAAAATCTTGGCGCGGCGGATTTCCGAAAGCAGGAATGGCGCGGTCGGATGCCCCTCACGCTCGGCCGTGCGGGCGAGTTCTTTCAGGCGCAGGTGGTCCTGACGCTCGATCTGCACCACGGGAAATAATGATTGGGGCATGGTTTCCTCGCGGAATCCTTCCTGGCTACTTTGCGAAATGTGAAATGGAGGATGAACGAAATCGTTCCGGACGGCGTGCAGCCGGCCGGTTAACCGCCTGCGTGCAGGCGGCCCGCGCGAATAGAAATGCGATCAGCGTTCGGAACCATCGTTCAAAGCTAGTGCGGTTACGCGCGGAGTCAAGCAGACGAAGGGCTATCCTCGACGCCGGTTTCCGGCCGATCGGATCCTGATGCCGTTTCGCTGTGCCACTTTCCGGCCGCATCCTCGTATTCGATGACGTGCGTATTGCCCGGCATGCGCTGCTCGCGCGCGGCTCGATGGGCAGCTTCCAGCGCTTCCTTGTGCGAGTTGAAGCGTTCGGAAAACGTACCGTTTGCCGTATAGGCCCAGCCCTCATCGTGGCGGACGACGCGATAGATGACATGGGCCATGAAGCACCTTGATCGGTTGAGGCGGGTATTTGCGTCGGCAACGGCCACCGGCGGCATCAGTTCCAGCATGACTGAAAGTAGGTTTACCGCCCGTTTGCCATACCTGCCCGGTTGTAATTCGTGCCGATTGGGGCCTCCGGCTGCAAAGCCGTGAAATTCCTTGGGGTTTGGGCTAAATTAGGTGACGGCTGCCACAATTGCCAAATTTTCGACATGGAACCAGCCGCCTATAAGGCGGTTTTATGCAGGCAACACCGGCATTCGCCATTGATGGGTTTCACAAAGGAGAGGGTTCTCATGAAGGTTTCATCCCGTATTCGCACCTCGTTGTTCGCGCTTGCCGCGGTTGCGGGCGTCGGCTTTGCGACGGCGCCGGCAGCTCATGCCGACACCTGCAACATCCGTTTCAGCGTGTTCAAGGCGGGTTGGTTCATCGGCGGTTCGGGCGGTAGCGGCACCATGAACTGCCGCGGCCGTAGCTATCCGATCACCATCGGCGGCATTTCCGCCGGCCTCGTGTTCGGCGGCTCGAAGACCTGGTTCCGCGGCACGGTTTCGAACGTCTATCGTCCGTCGGATGTCGCGGGCGTGTACGGTGCGGTCGGTGCGGGCGGTGCGTTCGGTCCCGGCGCGCAGGTGATCGTGCTCCGGAACGAGAAGGGCGCGACGCTGCGCCTTTCGGGCAAGCAGGTCGGTGCGCAGATCAATGCCGATCTCTCCGGCATGGCGATTTCGCTGCGCTAACGCGCCAGACGATCTCGAAAACAACAAGCGGGAAGCGAAAGCTTCCCGCTTTTTTTATTGAGTGGAGCGATTGCGCGGTTGCATTTGATTCATTTTGTTCCAGCCAATCATTTGGATAATACAGTTTGGTTGCATATCGTTGGCTTCTTATCGCTGTCCCATGGAAAGGATGCTTTATGAAAAGCCGAATACTGCCTGTGGTCGCAGGCGCTGCAGCCTTGTTTGCTCTCGTGCAGACCTCCGACGCTTGCACGCGTATTCTTTGGAATAACAACAAGCTCTCGGTTCTGGTCAGCCGCACGATGGACTGGCCGGAAAGCACTGAACCGAAACTAACGGTCTTTCCACGCGGCACGAAACATGACGGCGGCCTGGTCGGGCAGGGGCCCGAGCGGGCAGTAAAGGAAAACCCTGCCAAGTGGACGGCGAAATACGGCAGCATCGTCACGACGATCTACGGCCTCGGCGCGGTGGATGGCGTGAACGAGAAGGGCCTCGGCATCCATCTTCTCTATCTGAATGCCACGGATTTCGGCCCGCGCGATGCGAAGAAGCCCGGCCTGCATGCGGGGCTGTGGGGGCAATATGTGCTCGACAACGCCGCAAGCGTGGAAGAAGCACTGAAGGTTCTCGAAAAAGTGCAGATCGTTCCGGTCGAGGCGCGCGGCCATAAGGCGAACGTGCATCTCGCGATGGAAGACGCGAGCGGCGATTCCGCGATCGTCGAATATATCGACGGCAAGCCGCTGATCCATCACGGCCGCCAATACACCATCATGACGAACGATCCGAAATACGACGATCAGCTCGCGCTCCTGAAGAAACAGGATTTCTCGAAGCCTTCGAGCACGATGCCGCTGCCGGGCAATGTGAATCCCGAGGATCGTTTCCAGCGCGCCACTTACTATTCGGCTATGCTACCGGAACCGAAGAACGATCGAGAGGCGGTGGCGGGCGTGCTCGCGATCGCGCGTAACGTCTCGGTGCCGTTCGGCGCGCCCTATAAGGGCTTCGGCATCTACAACACCGAGTACCGGACGGCGATCGATCTCGGTAAACGCTGGTATTTCTTCGAACTCTCGAACGCGCCGAGTCTCGTGTGGGCCGATCTCACCAAGTTCAACCTGAAGTCCGGCGCGCCGGTGATGATGCTCGATCCGGACAGCATTTCGCTGGCGGGCGATGTGACGGGCAAATTCAAGAAGACCAAGGCGCCGTATTGACGGCGGCGTAGCGGTTCTCGAAAGAGAAAGCGGGAAGCGAAAGCTTCCCGCTTTTTTGTATTGGCTGGCCGCTTACGCGGCGTGCGGCGCTTCAGCCGGCGGCATGCCGTTTTGCATGATGCTGCGGACCATGTTGCGCAGCTCGGGCGTGTCTTTGTGTCCATGAACGGACACGGCATGCTGTACGGCAACTTCGAGCAGTTCGTCCTCGGTGTCGGCACTGATTGCGACCGTGCACTTCTTCTCGCTCGGGAAAGCACGGCAATCGACGAATTTCCGTTGCATCTTGTCCTCCTTGGCAGGTGAATTTGCTAGGTGAACTTGTCAGGCGAACGGTAAGCTTCGGGTGGCCGGGTATCGGCTCCGGCCGGGCGATCCTATGCCTGTCCCTGCGGGCTGAACAGCGCCAACGCGCCAAACACCGATCAGGCCGGAAGCCGTTGATCGGGATAGCGATCTTGCCCTGCCAAAGGCTCGGCGATTTTCGAATAAGGGCGGCCGCTATTTTTTCGCGGTCAATTCTTCGCGCAGCTTCAGAAGCCGGTCGAGTTCTTCCTGCTGCTGCGCGATCCGGTCGGCGTTGCGATCTTCGTCGCCGGCACCCGATTGCGCCGCCGCCTGTTCGGTGATCTGGCGGATGTTGTCGCGCACGATCGCGATCTGCTTGTCGAGTTCGGGCAGGGTGACGTACTGGCTGCTCATGATGCTATCTTCGCGTCACGGCTTCCGCGCTGTCAACCCGATGGTCGCAGATATGCCGGAATGGCCGGGGCCTTCCTGCAATTCGCGTTCCTCCTCGACGATATTCATCTCAGTGAAATCGCCCCAGGCGCACTCGAGCATTTCGCGTGTATAGAGTTGTTCGACATTCCTCGGGCCGCCGGTGCCGTATTCGAGCTGCTTCGGCGTGTAGCCCTGGATGATCAGCAGGCCGTCGCGCTTGAGCGCGCGCCGCATGCCGGCCCATTTCTTTGGACGCTTATCCGGCGTGCTGAACTGCGTGAAGATCTCGACGACGACGTCGAAGGCTTCCTCGGGATAATTCCATTCGTGTGCGTCGGCCTCGATGAAGTTGACGCTGACGTTGCGCTCGGTGGCGAGCTTTCTCGCCTTGGCTTGTGCTGACGGCGAGAAATCGGTCGACGTGACTTCAAGCCCCTGCTGCGCGAGCCAGACGCCGTTTCGCCCTTCGCCATCGGCGACCGCGAGCACCTTTCCCGTGCGCGGCAAAAGCGGTTTGCAGCGTACGAGAAATTCGTTCGGCTCCTTGCCGAAGCGATACTCCTCCGAAGCGAAGCGCGCTTCCCAGTGATCGAGATCGGGGTTGCCGGACATCTGCTGGCGTCTCCGTCAGGCGAAAATTTTTCCGCAATCGTGGCGATTGCCGCGCAAAGTAACACTCTCTTCAGATTCGATTCGGGAAAAATCCGCGGGCCCGATTCGTTCTTTTGAGAACAGACGTGAACCTTGTGCCGTTCCGGGACGGTTGTCCCTCACTTCACCGGCACGACATCCTTCGCGCCCTTGGCGCCCATATAGACCGCGAGCAACCGCACCGGTTCGGCGCCGTTGTTGACGCTGAAATGGGCGACGTTCATCGCCTCCATCAGCGAGTCACCCTTCTTGTAGGTGCGCGTGCCGTGCTTGCCGTAATCGACGGTGAGCTCGCCCTCGAGGATATAGGCGAACAGCGGCACGCCGTGCTTGTGCAGGATCGACTTGCCGCCGGGCTCCAGCGTGAAGATCGCCGCCGTCACATGCGCTTCGCCGGTGCGGGGATAGCGGATCGTTTCGCCGACGATGGTCTTGCTGGTCGAGAGCAGGGGCACGGCCGGATAGCCGCCGGTTTGTGCGGGCGGCGTTGAAGGCGCGGTGGGCTTGGCAGCTTCCGCGCCGACATCGCGGGCGAATGCGTGGGGGGCGAGGGCGAGGGCGGTGAGGGCGGCAAACGCTGCGATGCGGGTGGCGTTCGGAGTGAGCGAAGAAAGAGAATTCATAATGATAGCCCCGATTTTGCGGTTTCGCACCGAAGCGGAGGATAATTGCACGGCTTGCTGTTTAGCAGTTAAGCAAACGGGGCGCACAAGGCGCCCCGTTTAGATGAGCAGAAAATCTATTTCTATTAAAACGCCTTATTACTCGCCTTCACCGCGTCCGCATCCACATACACTTCATTGCCGAGCTTTTTGAATTTCTCGCTCATCTCGGCCATGCCTTTTTGTGCAGCCTCCGGATAAAGCGCCGCCTTCTCGTTGTCGCCGAGCGATGCAGCGTAATCGCGCACATCCTGCGTGATTTTCATCGAGCAGAATTTCGGTCCGCACATCGAGCAGAAATGCGCGACCTTGTGGGCTTCCTTCGGCAGCGTCTCGTCGTGGAAGGCGCGCGCCGTGTCCGGGTCAAGACCGAGGTTGAACTGGTCTTCCCAGCGGAAATCGAAACGCGCGCGCGACAGCGCATCGTCGCGAAGCTGTGCCGCCGGGTGACCCTTGGCGAGGTCGGCGGCATGCGCCGCGATCTTGTAGGTGATGACGCCTTCCTTGACGTCGTCTCGGTTCGGCAGGCCGAGGTGCTCCTTCGGCGTGACGTAGCAGAGCATCGCGCAGCCGAACCAGCCGATCATCGCCGCCCCGATGCCGGACGTGATGTGGTCGTAGCCCGGCGCGATGTCGGTCGTCAGCGGCCCGAGCGTGTAGAACGGCGCTTCGCCGCACTCCTTGAGCTGCTTGTCCATGTTGATCTTGATCTTGTGCATCGGCACATGGCCGGGGCCTTCGATCATGACCTGACAGCCCTTCTTCCAGGCGATCTGCGTCAGCTCGCCAAGCGTCTCGAGTTCCGCGAACTGCGCGCGGTCGTTGGCGTCGGCGATCGAGCCTGGACGCAGGCCGTCACCGAGCGAGAACGAGACGTCATACTTGCGCATGATGTCGCAGATTTCGTCGAAGCGTTCGTAGAGGAAGCTTTCCTTGTGTCGCGACAGGCACCACTTCGCCATGATCGAGCCGCCACGCGAGACGATGCCGGTGACGCGGTTGGCCGTGAGCGGCACGTAAGCGAGGCGTACGCCGGCGTGGATCGTGAAGTAGTCGACGCCCTGTTCGCACTGCTCGATCAGTGTGTCCTTGTAGCATTCCCAATCGAGCTTGACGGGATCGCCGTTGACCTTCTCGAGCGCCTGATAGATCGGCACGGTGCCGATGGGGACGGGCGAGTTGCGCAGGATCCATTCGCGCGTGTTGTGGATGTTGCGGCCGGTCGAGAGATCCATCACGGTGTCGGCGCCCCAGCGGATCGCCCACACCATCTTCTCGATTTCTTCCTCGACGGAAGAAGTCACGGCCGAGTTGCCGATGTTGGCGTTGATTTTGACGAGGAAGTTGCGGCCGATAATCATCGGCTCGAGCTCGTTATGATTGATGTTGCTCGGAATAATCGCGCGGCCCTTGGCGATCTCGTCGCGGACGAATTCCGGCGTGATGAAGGCGGGAATATCCGCGCCGAAGCTTTCGCCGTCGGCAATCGCGGCCTCGGCGCGATCGAGCATCTTCTTGCGGCCGAGGTTTTCGCGCTCGGCGACGTAGATCATTTCCTTGGTGACGATGCCGGCCTTGGCGAATTCATATTGCGTGATCGGCTTGCCGTCCAAAGCGCGCATCGGCTTCGGCGTGTTGGGAAACGCGCGGGCGAGATACTTGCCGGTCGCGTTGCCGTTATCGACCGGCTGGATCGGGCGGCCGTCGTATTCCTCAATGCCGCCGCGCTCCTTCACCCACGCGGCGCGCGCGCGGGGCAGGCCCTTTTCGACGTCGATCTTGGCGTTTTCCTCGGTATAGGGCCCGGAGGTGTCATAAACACGAACCGGCTCTTCTTTCGCCGACGGATCCAGCGCGATCTCTTTCAAAGGCACGCGAACGTCCGCAGCCGCCTCCGGCGTCGAGTAAATCTTTTTCGAGCCGACGACCGGTCCCGTGGTGACTTTCGGGGTGGCGATCTCGCGATTATGGACGTTCATAGTTCACCTTTTGCGTTTTGGGGCGCTTTGCTTGGGAGCGGAATGTTTCGCGGCCGCCGCGCGGCGGGCACGAAGCGTGTTGGCGAGGTAGCCTTCGTAGAAAAGCCACAGGCCGAAACCGAGCATGATGAGGCCAGGGATGCCCGGCCAGATATCGAGGCCGACGATCGCCGTGCCCATGATCTGGCCTTCCTGCGGAACAAGGATGCGGATTGCGCCGCCAACCACCGAGAGCCAGCCGAGCACGGTGATAATCACCGGCCATTTCCACTGCCAGATGTTGTGCAGATTGACGATGGCAAGGCCCGAGAAGAGGGCGATGACGCCTGCGACGTAAATCAGCGCGTAGCTGACCAGAAATTGTTCCGCCATATAGCGGTATGTGTCGGAGTTAAAAATGAGCGCAATGCCGACCGTAATCAAAACGGGGCCGATCAAACGTGCCAAAAAAATCGAGCCTTGCATGTCCCTGTCCCTTCGCCGGCATGACCCGGATCAGGTTCGGAGGGTCACCACTCTCGGTATCTCAGCCCGGGCCGACAGCCGGGCACCCCTCGGAACAGGGGCAATCTGGACCTTTCGGCGCGCAGATTCAATGGGCAATCAGTGGATACAGGAAGCTACCGCTGCACGTGCCGCCTCGGCGATGACGCTCTCGAGATCGGCGGGCGGCACCACATGCGGAAGAAACATGCGGACAGCGCCATAGGGAAGGCCAATCAACGCAAGGCTCAGCTTGTCGCGGCCGCGCGGATCTGTGGATAGAAGGCGCTTCGCGGCATCGGCAACTTCATGGAGAACTTCGGAAGTTTGCTGCGCGGCCCGGTTGCGGCTTTCTTCCGGCGCGTCGTCCAGGAAATCGTCGCGGCGATGGGTGAACAGGATGACGCCGCCGGCGTGGTTGTCGCGGGCGAACTGCGGCGTGACGAGCGCGGCCTGCAACGCCTGATCGATCGTCTTGGCCTGTGCGAGGACGGCGCGGAAGCGAAGGCCAAAGGCGGCCGCGCTTTCGATCCAGGCTTCGGCCAAGAGCGCACCCTTCGAGGGGTAGCGGTGATAGACCGAGCCGACCGGCGCCCGTGCCTCTTTGGCGATCAAGGCGAGCGTTGTCTGGGCAGGGCCGAGGCGGGCCGCGACGCGCGTCGTGGCGGCGATCAGATCGTGGTCGGTGAAGCGGGCGGGGCGTCCCATCCGGGCCTCCGGAAATTAGTGCATGGGTTCCAATTGCAAATGCGCAATCAAATCGGCACTTTCGTTACGCCACCGACTGTGAGGCCAAGATTCTAATATTCGATTGATTTTCGATTTTTGGTTTTCGCGCCCGGTGTTTTGATTTTCACTTTTTATTAAATTCTGCATTCTAGATTTGGAATTCTAATAGCTGACTAAATTTGTGCCACGCACAAGAGTTGGCACGTTCCTCGCAAGAAACTGTCGGCACGGTTCAAACGTCGGTGAGCGGCGGAACGAATGCCTGCATGCCTTGCTTGATGAAGATCATTCGTGATCCGGCGCCAGCGACGCGAATACGAAGACAAGGAATATGATCATGGCCGTCGTTATGAACCCGCTCCTGTTGCTGCCTGCGGTGGTGGGGCTGATCGCCCTGACGCAAGCCGTGGGCGATGCCGACTTGAATGCCGACGAGCATGCGGCCTTGCATGCGATCTCTCAAAATGTCCCGGACGTGACCGGCAGCGTGGCCTCAGGCGCTGCGGTTTTGCCGGGGCCGGGCAACCCGGCGCTGCTGCGAATCAACGCGCCGGCAACCGCTGAAGCATTGGCGGATATGACGGTTCCGCCAGCACTCAGCTGCCTGCAGTTGCAGGCGATCGACGAAGTCGAGCTGATCGCCGATATGCCTGCCGACGGTGATTGCAACTAGACGCTCTGAACGATCGCGAGCAGGGAACCGGCAAGGCCGGTTCGCGTTAGGTCCTCCGGGTACGGGCCGGAGGAACCGTCATGTGGCAAGTCATGCGGCAAACCACACGGCAGAGCACGGATCAAACCATGCTGCTCGCGGCATCGGTCTTTCTCGGCCTCATCCTCGGCGCGATTTATCCCCTGATTTAGCGCAGGGGCCCCCTCTGGCAGCCGGGGGTTCTTGCCGTATAGCCTGCGGCCAGGAATCAGGCAGCGGCTCATGCATCAATATCTCGACCTCCTGAAGCGCATTCTGGATACCGGTGCCCGCAAGGAAGACCGCACCGGCACCGGCACGCTCTCGGTGTTCGGCCATCAGATGCGTTTCGATCTCGCGGAGGGCTTTCCGCTCGTCACCACCAAGAAGCTGCACACCCGCTCGATTGTGCACGAACTTTTGTGGTTCCTCGCCGGCGAGACCAATGTGAAATATCTGCGCGACCACGGCGTCACCATCTGGGACGAGTGGGCGGATGAGCGCGGTGAACTCGGCCCGGTCTATGGCAGGCAGTGGCGCTCGTGGGCGGCACCCGATGGCAGCGTCATCGACCAGATGCGCGGCGTCGTCGAGGACATCAAGCGCAACCCGGACTCGCGGCGGCTGATCGTCAGCGCGTGGAACCCGGCCGATCTGCCGAAGATGGCGCTCGCGCCATGCCACGCTTTGTTTCAGTTCTATGTCGCGAACGGCCGGCTTTCCTGCCAGCTCTATCAACGCTCGGCCGATGTGTTTCTCGGCGTGCCGTTCAACATCGCCTCCTATGCGCTGCTGACGCATATGGTCGCACATGTCACGGGCCTTCAGCCGGGCGACTTCGTACATACGCTGGGAGACGCGCATTTATATCGCAATCACCTGGCGCAGGCGCGGCTACAGCTCACCCGCAAGCCGCACCCCCTACCGCAATTGAAACTCAATCCTGCCGTAAATGACCTGTTCGCCTTCCGTTACGAGGACATCGCCATCGAGAATTACGTTGCCGATGCACCGATCAAGGCCGACATCGCCGTTTGAAGCGTTGCGCCGCCGGTCGTGGCCTGGGGTGGATATCTGGACAGGAGATTCGCAGATGAAGTTCGTTCACGGGCTGCTCAGTGCGTTCCTGCTGATAGGTCTTGCGATGCAGCCGGCGCCTGCGCGCGCCGACGCCGAAGCGCAGAAATTCCTGGAAGCGATCTACAAGCAATATGTCGGACAGAATACGCCGGGCGTCGCGCTCGGCAGCAATGACGTGCTGTTCAACTACTTCACGCCGGAGCTTGCCGCCTTGATCGCCGCCGATGCCGATCAGGCGCAGAAGAACGACGAGGTGCCCGCGCTCGACGGCGATCCGTTCGTCGGCGCGCAGGACTGGGACATCAAGGATGTCAGCGTGACGGTGAAGGATGTCGGACCGGACAAGGCGCTCGGTCTCGCGAGCTTCTCCAACATGGGCGAGAAGCAGGTTGTCGAACTCGACCTTCGGAAGCTGCCGCAAGGCTGGCGGATCGACGAGATCCGCTGGCCCGACGCGAGCTTGCGCGGCATCCTGAAAGGCGAGGGCATGCCTGCGGGCGAAACCGAAGAAACGCGCAAGCTCTAAATTTCGATCCGGCACTCTTCGGAAAAGATAATGCCCGGCCTTTCGGCCGGGCATCTGCATTTCAGAATGCGCGAACTTCAGAGCTGCTCGCCTTCGTAACTGTCATAATCATCGTAATCGTTGGTGCCGTTATTACCCTGACGGTCGCGGCGGTCACGCATTCCGGAGCGCGGGCCGTAATCGCCGTCGCGCCAGTGGTGACGATCGCGCCATTCGGAAAAGCGCTCCATGGCGCGCTCGCGCATGTGCTGGCCCATCCGCTCGTGCATGCCATGACGGACGAGTTTCTCGAGGCGGCGTTTCTGGGAATCATCGAGGGTCGCATAGAGTGGCTGTGCCGCGTCGGCGAGGCGCTTCAGGTCATTGCCGGTCTCGGTCATGAACTCGGCGCCCTTGCGGAGCCGTGCCATCGCGTCGGGCTTCGGCGCGTCCTTGTTCTCGCGCATGGCACGGCGTTCTTCACGGTGCTGCTCCCAGCGCGCTTCGCGTTTCTGCGCAATGTCCTTGAGTACGCTCTCGACCGGCGGCCAGAGCTTTTCCTGCTCGGGTGTAAGCGCGAGCCGGGCATGCAGTGCGGCGACGCGCGCAGCGACAAAGGCTGTGCGATCAGCCGTGGACGGCTTCCATTGATCCTCGGCGGCGGTTTTATCGGGTGCGGGTTGCTGCTGGGCGACGGCATAGGTCGCGGCGGAACCGGCGAGGATGGCGGCAGTGGTCAAGGCAAGCACGGATTTTTTCATAAAATAAAGCCTCCTGACGAGAAGGCGCGCGGTAGCGCGCCCGCATTGGCAAAGCTGAACTCGCCATTGCGGCTTTAGTTCGGTAGGTTACGTGATAGTTTTGTAATTTGCTGCGGCGATCAGTCCGGCCCGACCATCTTCTCGGGCCGCACCAGCGCGTCGAACTCTTCGTTAGTGACATAACCGCCGCCGACCGCTTCGTCGCGCAGCGTCGTTCCATTTTTGTGTGCGGTCTTGGCGATTTTGGCGGCGTTGTCGTAGCCTATCTTCGGCGCGAGCGCCGTCACCAGCATCAGCGATTTTTCCATCAGGTCGGCGATGCGCTTCTCGTTCGCCTTGATGCCGACGACGCAGTTGTCGGTGAACGAGACGGCGGCGTCGGCGAGCAACTTCACCGATTGCAGCAGCGCATAGGCGAGCACCGGATTGTAGACGTTGAGCTCAAAGTGACCCTGGCTGCCGGCGATGGTGACGGCGGTCTGATTGCCGAACACCTGGCAGCACGCCATCGTCAGGGCCTCGCTCTGCGTCGGGTTGACCTTGCCCGGCATGATCGAGGAGCCCGGCTCGTTTTCCGGCAGCGACAATTCGCCAAGGCCCGAGCGCGGGCCAGAACCCAGGAGGCGAATATCGTTGGCAATCTTGAACAGCGCCGTGCCGCAGGCCGCGAGCGCGCCGTGCACTGATACATAGGCGTCGTGTGCTGCGAGCACCTCGAACTTGTTGGGCGCGGTGATGAAGGGCAGCCCGGTGATGTCGGCGACCTTCTTCGCGAAGGCTTCGGCAAAACCTTTCTTGGCGTTGAGGCCGGTGCCGACGGCGGTGCCGCCTTGCGCGAGCGGCCACAACTCGTTCAGCACGACCTTCATGCGCTTGATGCTGGAGTCGACCTGCGCGGCGTAGCCGGAAAATTCCTGACCGAGCGTCAGCGGCGTCGCATCCTGCGTGTGGGTGCGGCCGATCTTGATGATCTTGTCGAATTCCTTGACCTTGGCGCCAAGCGCCTTGTGCATGTGCTCGAGCGCGGGGATCAGCTTGTGCACGATCTCCTCGGCGGCCGCGATGTGCATGGCGGTCGGGAAGGAGTCGTTCGACGACTGGCCCATGTTGACGTGATCGTTGGGGTGGATCGGCTTCTTCGAACCCATCGTGCCGCCGAGCATTTCGATCGCGCGGTTGCTGATCACTTCATTGGTATTCATGTTCGACTGGGTGCCGGAGCCGGTCTGCCAGACGACGAGCGGGAAGTGATCGTCGAGCTTGCCGTGAACGACCTCGCGCGCGGCCTCCGAGATCGCGTCGGCAATCTTCGGATCGAGCACGCCGAGTTCCTTGTTCACCTGGGCAGCCGCCATCTTGACGATGCCGAGCGCGCGCACGATGGGCGTGGGCATCCGCTCGCCGCCGATCTTGAAGTTCTGGAGCGAGCGCTGGGTCTGTGCCCCCCAATAACGGTCACCCGGCACCTCGATCGGGCCAAAGGTGTCGGTTTCGGTGCGGTGGGCGGCGGGCTTCGTGGCGGTCATGGCTACCTTGTTCTTGGATCTAGTTCTTGGATCGGATCAGGTGGGGTTTTATCACGCAGGCGGAAATCCCGGAAAATAAGGCTTCCTGGCCCTTGGGGCTCCCGGTTGGGGGCTGCTCGACCTACAACTTTGGGACAACGTGTCGCAGCCCATTACCGTCAAGTAACGGTATTCTAGGAAGCAGGTGCACGGGGAACAATCGCTCTTTCAGAGCGGGGCCCGCGCGGGGACGTCGAAAACCGGCTTGCGGTAATATACTGCGGTCATATGTTTTTGAGACTTTGATTCCCCCGTTGGCGTTCTCGCGGTTGTCTTTCGTGTGGCCGATCGCTGTTTGTTTCGTGGCTGATCCAAGACCGGGCAGGGTGGCATCTCGATATGGCTGAGATCATCAACCTGAGGCGCCGGCGCAAGGCGGAAGCGAAGAAGAAGCAAGTTTCGCTTGCCGCCGAAAACCGGGTCCGGTTCGGCCGGACCCTGGCAGCCAAGCGAAGCGAAAAAGCGGTCGAACTGAAACGGGAGCGCGGCCTCGACGGTCTGCGCATCGAATCCGGAGAGGACACATGATCAAGAGTCCGGTCGTCAAACGTTCGATTGTGATCGCGGGTCACAAGACCAGCGTCAGCCTCGAAGATGCCTTTTGGGACGCACTGAAGGAAATCGCCTCGACGCGCGACGTCACGCTCTCGGAAGTCGTCGCCAATATCGACGCCCTGCGCAATCAGGGCAACCTGTCGTCGGCGATCCGCCTTTATGTGCTCGACCACTTCCGGGCGCCGCGCGCAGTCGCCTGACGTTACCGCAATTTAATGTTGCAACCCGCGCAGCAGGGCATGTTGCGCGGGTTCCTCGCGCGTTGAACCTACCCTGCTACTCCCGTATAACGGCGCGTCCGCAAATCGCGGGCGGAGGTAATTCATGTCCTGGAAAAATCAGAGCGGCGGTCCCTGGGGTGGCGGTGGCGGCGGTGGTCCGCGCGGCCCTTGGGGCTCGGGTCCACAACCGGGTGGCGGTCCGACGCCTCCGGATCTCGAGGACCTCGTCCGGCGCAGCCAGGATAAACTGAAAAGCATGCTGCCGGGCGGCTCGTTCGGCGGCTGGGGCAGCCTCCTGATCGTCGTCGGCGCGATTGCGCTCTGGATGCTCTCGGGCTTCTACCGCGTGCAGACCGACGAGCTCGGCGTCGTGATGCGCTTCGGCAAATATGTCGGCGAGCGCCAGCCGGGCCTCAACTATCACTTGCCCTATCCGATCGAGACCGTGATCGTGCCGAAAGTCACGAGCAGCCGCCGTCTCGATATCGGCATGCGCCTGATCGACGATCCGCGGCGCGGATCGTCCGTGCGCGACGTGCCGGAAGAAAGCCTGATGCTGACCGGCGACGAAAACATCGTCGATGTCGATTTCACCGTGCTGTGGAAGATCAAGGACGCCGCCGACTTCCTGTTCAACGTGCAGAATCCCGAAAGCACCATCAAGGCGGTCGCCGAGAGCGCGATGCGCGAGGTCATCGGCCGCTCGAACATCCAGCCGATCCTGACCGGCGCGCGCCAGACCATCGAGCAGGGCGTGCATGAACTGATCCAGAAGACACTCGATTCCTACGGCGCCGGCATCCTCGTCACGCAGGTGCAGCTCGCCAAGGTCGATCCGCCCAGCCAGGTCATCGACGCCTTCCGCGACGTGCAGGCAGCGCGTGCCGACGCCGAGCGCGTGCAGAACGAAGCGCAGACTTACACCAACCGCGTTGTGCCGGAAGCGCGCGGGCGTGCCGCGCAGATCCAGCAGGCGGCCGAAGCCTATCGCGAGCAGATCGTCGCCGAAGCCAAGGGCGCCGCATCGCGCTTCACCAAGATCTATGAAGAATACAAGAAGGCGCCGGAAGTGACGCGCCGCCGCATGTATCTTGAAACGATGGAACACGTGATGAGCGGCGTGAACAAGACGGTGATCGATCCGAACCTGTCGAAGAGCGGCGTCGTGCCGTATCTGCCGCTCGGCAGCAACGGCAGCGTCGTGCGCACGCCGGCACCTGCGCCTGCGCAGGGCCAGGGAGGCAGCCGATGAACAAGATTTTCACCGGCGCATTCGCCGTCCTCGCCGCGATCGTGCTGATCGTGGTCTACAGCGCGCTGTTCACGGTTAACCAGAACCAGCAGGCGATCGTGCTTCGGTTCGGCGAGCCGATCCGCATCATCACCGATCCGGGCCTGCAGTATAAGGTGCCGGTGATGGACAGCGTCGTCTATATCGACAAGCGCATCCTCGATCTCGAAAACCCGGCGCAGGAAGTCATCGCTTCCGATCAGAAGCGCCTCGTGGTCGATGCCTTCGCGCGCTACAAGGTTTCCGATCCGCTGCGTTTTTACCAGACGCTCGGCTCGGTCGAGCGCGCCAATTCACAGCTCGCAACATTGTTGAACTCGGCGCTGCGCCGCGTGCTCGGTGAATCCACCTTCATCCAGATCGTGCGTGACGAACGCGAGACGCTGATGGGCCGTATCCGCGAGCAGATCACGCGCGAGGGTCAGAGCTTCGGCATCGCCGTGGTCGACGTCCGCATCCGCCGCGCCGATTTGCCGGAGGCGAACAGCCAGGCCGTGTTCCAGCGCATGCAGACGCAGATTCAGCGGGAAGCCGCTGAAATCCGCGCGGGCGGCAACCAGATCGCCCAGACGATCCGCGCCAAGGCGGACCGCGAGGTGACGGTCACGGTCGCCGAAGCACAGTCGCGCGGCGAGCAGATCCGCGGTGAAGGCGATGCGACGCGAAACAAGATTTACGCCGATGCGTATAATCAGGATCGCGACTTCTTCTCCTTCTACCGCTCGATGCAGGCCTACGAGCAGGTGATGAAAAAGGGCGACACCAGCCTGTTCATCACGCCCGATTCCGACTTCATGCGGTATTTCAACGACGCTGCCGGTAAAACGCCTCCCGCCGCACGGTAACGGATCGGTTCATGCACGATTTCGTCGCCGCCCTCGGTCTGCTGCTCGCAATCGAAGGGCTAACCTTCGCAGCGTTTCCGGGGGCCGCGAAGCGTGCGGCCGAGGAGGTCGCCGGCGCGCCGGAAGGGCCGCTGCGGCTGATGGGAATCGGCGCGGCGGTGGTCGGCATTCTGCTTTTGTGGTTCATGCGCGGAATGCCGATCTGAAAACAGCCCGTAAGGGCGCGTTGGCCGCTTTTCCGCCGAAATCACCGTGCCGGATGATGTGATCGCGCCGTTTTGCCATTGTGCTGCCGGTGTCTTGTCGGCTGACGATTTCCGTCGCAGTTTGTTCGAAAGAAGATCAGCGAAAACGCATTTCGAGAATGCTCACGAGGATGCTTATGGCTTTCACACTTTTCTCTCCCCGATTTTCGCTTCGCCGCTCGATGGCGGCCCTGCTGTTCGCGGCAGGGTGCAGCGCGCTGCTCGCGACGGCGACTTCCGCCGCTTCCGGCAAGGGGCCGGATTCGGTCGCCGATATCGCCGAGCGCGTCACCGACGCGGTGGTGAACATCTCCACCTCGCAGACGGTCGAAGCGCAGAAGGGCGTGCAGGTTCCGCAGCTCCCGCCGGGATCGCCGTTCGAGGAATTCTTCGATGAGTTCTTCAAGAAGAACGGCAAGGAAGGCGGCCGGGCGCGCAAGGTATCGTCGCTCGGTTCCGGTTTCGTGATCGACGCCTCCGGCATCATCATCACCAACAACCACGTAATCGCCGACGCCGATGAAATTTACGCCAACTTCACCGACGGCACGAAGCTGAAAGCCGAAGTCGTCGGCCGCGACACCAAGAGCGACATCGCGGTGCTGCGCGTGAAGCCAGAAAAGCCGATCAAGGCGGTTTCGTTCGGCAATTCCGACAAGCTGCGCGTCGGCGACTGGGTGATGGCGATTGGCAATCCGTTCGGCCTCGGCGGCACGGTGACGGTCGGCGTCGTCTCGGCGCGTAACCGCGACATCAATGCCGGACCTTACGACAACTTCATTCAGACCGATGCCGCGATCAATCGCGGCAATTCGGGCGGCCCGCTGTTCAACATGGACGGCGAGGTCATCGGCATCAACACCGCGATCATCTCGCCTTCGGGCGGCTCGATCGGCATCGGCTTTGCGATCCCCTCGCAGAGTGTGCAGCCGATCGTCGCGCAGCTCCGCGAGTTCGGCGAAACGCGGCGCGGCTGGATCGGCGTTCGCATCCAGCAGATCGACGATGCGATCGCCGAAAGCCTCGGCATCGGCAAGGCGCGGGGCGCGCTGATCGCCGGCGTCACCGACGGCAGCCCGGCGGCGAAGGCCGGCGTCAAGACCGGCGACGTCGTCGCGAAATTCGGCGGCCACGAAATCAAGGAGATGAAGGATCTCCCCAAGATCGTTGCGGATACGCCGATCGGCAAGGCGGTCGATATGGTGGTGCTGCGTGACGGCAAGGAAGTGACGGTCAAGATCACGCCGGATCGCCTCGAAGACAGCGAGAAGCCGAAGCAGGCTTCGATCAGCAAGGAAGAGCCGGCCAAGGCTGCGCCGAAGAATTCGCTCGGCCTTGGGCTCTCCGCGATCACCGACGAGGTGCGCAATCGCTATAAGGTGAAGGACGGCGTGAAGGGTGTTGTCGTCACCTCGATCGACCAGAATTCGCCGATTGCCGACCGCGGCATCCGCCCGGGCGACGTCATCGTCGAGCTTCAGCGCCACCCGTTGATGAATCCGGCCGACGTTCAGAAGCAGCTCGATGCCCTTAAGAAGGAGGGCAAGAAAACCGCGCTGATGCTGGTGATGCGCGGCGACGAGCAGCGCTTCGTGCCGGTGCCGGTGCCGTAAGCGTTCAGGCCGCGAATTCCTCGCGGCGATAGCCCTGCAAATAAAGGAGCGCGGTGAGATCACCGCGCTCTATTCTTATGGCGGCCGCAGCCGCGACCGCGGGCTTGGCGTAATAGGCGACGCCGAGGCCGGCGGCTTGCAGCATCGGCAGGTCGTTCGCGCCGTCGCCGACGGCGAGCGAATCTTCAAGGCCGATATCCTGACCGGCGGCGAGTTCCCTGAGGCTCGCGAGCTTCGCCTCGCTGCCAAGGATCGGTTCTTCGACCTTGCCGGAGAATCTTCCATCTTCGACAACAAGACGGTTGCCGCGGTTCTCGTCGAAGCCGATCTGCGCCGCGATCTTCGAGGTGAACACGGTGAAGCCGCCGGAGACGAGGCAGGTATAGGCCCCGTGCTTCTTCATCGTCATGACGAGCGAACGGCCGCCGGGCATCAGGCGGATGGTCTTTTGCAGTACTTCATCGACAATCGTGGCCGGCAGGTTTTTCAAGAGCGCGACGCGCTCGCGCAGCGCCGGGGCGAATTCGATCTCGCCGCGCATCGCGCGCTCGGTGATCTTTGCGACATGCTCCTTGAGGCCGGCGAAGGCCGCGAGTTCGTCGATGCACTCCTGCCGGATCATGGTGGAATCCATGTCGGCGACGAACAGCCGCTTGCGGCGGTTTGCGGCGGGCAGGATCGCAATATCGGCGGCCGGAAGTTTTGCGCGCAGCGTTTCGGTCAGCGCCCTGGCATCGGCGCCAGCGGGAAGGACGAACGGAATTTCGGAGGCGATGTCGCCATCGAGCATGACAGGCTCGCCCGGCGCGGACAGCAGGGCGCGGGCCGCACGCACGGCATCCGGCGTCACCGCGGGCGTTTCGGGATTCGAGATCAGGACCGCGATGTGCGACATGCTATGAGAGATTCCGGGAAGGCGACATGGTTCAGGCGGTGCTCATTGCAGGTCCGACGGCGAGCGGCAAGTCCGCGCTCGCGCTGGCGCTGGCCGAGCGCTTCGGCGGCACCGTCATCAATACCGACTCCATGCAGGTTTACCGGGATTTTCGCGTGCTGACGGCGCGGCCGACGCCGGAGGAGGAGGCGCGGGTGCCGCATCTCCTTTACGGCCATGTCGATGCCGCAGAGAATTATTCGGTCGGGCGCTGGACGGCGGATGCCGCTCAAGTTCTGGCAGAGGTTGAAGCAGCGGGGCGACTTCCGATTTTCGTTGGCGGCACGGGGCTTTATTTCAGATCGCTCGTAGAGGGGCTTTCCGAGATGCCGCAGGTTCCTGCCGACGTGCGGGCGAGGGTTCGTGCCGAAGCCGAGGGCCGCACGGCACCTGAACTGCACGCAAAGCTTGCCGAGCGCGACCTTCGCATGGCGTCGGTGCTGCGGCCTTCGGACCGCCAGCGGGTGATCCGGGCGCTTGAAGTGTTCGAGGCGACCGGGCGATCTCTTGCAGAATGGCAACAGATGCCGCGCAACCCGTTGCTGGAATCCGGAAAAGTTCTGCCGGTGTTTCTTACCGTCGAGCGCCAGATATTGCGCGAGAAGATCGACACGCGCTTTGACAAAATGCTTGAGGAGGGCGCGCTCGACGAAGTGCGGGCGGTGATGGCGCGCAAGCTCGATCCTGCGCAGCCGGCCTTGAAGGCGCACGGTGCGCCCGCACTTGCCCGCTATCTTTCAGGTGAGATTTCACGCGAAGAAGCTTCAACCTCGGGCAAAACTGACACGCGCCACTACGCCAAGCGGCAGGAAACCTGGTTCAGGCATCAGATGAAGGACTGGCCGTGGCTCGCGCCGGAGGCGGCGCTGGAACATCTGATTTCGAAATTAGGCTAGAGCATGATCCCGAAAGGCGCGAACCGGGTTTCGGGATCATGCTCAAAAATCAGTGCCCCGGTTCGCGCCGGAAACCGATGGCGATGCGATTGTAGGTGTTCATCAGGCCTATCGCGACGGTGAGATCGCCAAGCTGCTTCTCGTCGAACTGGCGCGCGGCTTCGGCATAGACATCGTCCGGCGCTTTCGTTTGCGAAACGAGCGTCAGCGACTCCGCCCAGGCGAGCGCCGCGCGCTCCTGCTCGGTGAAGTACGATTGCGCTTCCCAATAGACTGGGACGAGCGCGACCTTTTCCTGCTTTACGCCGGCCTTCAGAAGGTCGCGGGTGTGCATGTCGATGCAGTAGGCGCAGCCGTTGATGAGCGAGACGCGCAGGTAAACGAGGTCGATCAGTTCGCGCGACAGGCCGGACTTGGCGACATAGGAATGGACGGTGCCGAGCGCCTTCATGGCGTCGGGAATGACCTTCGCGTAATCGAGCCGTACAGTCATTGAAATCTCCTCATAATTATTCGGCGGCTTCAGGCAGGCTCGGCACTTCGCAGCCGGTGGTGCAGCAGCGGCCTGGCTGTTTCGAGACACGGCGGCCATCGGCGAGCACGCCGCGGTCCAGAAGCTCCTCCACGAGTTGCACTTTTTCGCCGACCGGATAGTTGCGCCAGATCTCGCGCTTCATGGCTTCCGGGGAGCCGCCGCCATGCAGCGAAATCACCGAATACCAGCCGCCCTGATGCGAAATCGTGAGGTCTTCGATGAGCCGCGAAACTTCGAGGCGCTGCTCGGCCGGAATGTCGGCACGGCCGCCGAGCACGGCGGCGAGCGAGGCTTTCGTTTCGGGGTTGTGATCTTCGTCCGGGCCGGGGAGCGCGACGATCAATCCGCCCGAAACGTAATGGGCGAGCTTGTGCATGTCGTAGATTTTGGTCGCGAGCAGCAGCTTGCCGATGTTGGAGAAGACGGCATCGGGCATGATGTTCCCCGACGGGTCCTTCAGGCCGTAGACGGATGACGCGACGCCGCAGGCGTAGAAGCTCTCGGTGATGGTGATGAGTTCGACCATCGCATCGCGGATATGGCCGTGGCGGTCGGGGTCAAGGCCGTTCGCCTCGATCATCAGCGCGCCCGCTCCAATCAGGAGGTCGCCGAAGCCGGCGCGCGCGCCAATGCAGGAATGGCGGTGGTGGGTGGCGTAGGAGGTCGTGAGGAAGCCGGCTTCCTCGACTTCGCCCGCCATGAAGACGCGATCATGCGGCACGAAGACGTTGTCGAAGATGACGACGCCGGTGCTCTGCCCGTATTTCGCGGAGAACTTCGCGGCGTTCTCGCCGGGGCGGCCGGCAGGGCGCGCGACGATGGTGACGCCTTCGGCATCGCACGGCACGGCGCAGCAGACGGCAAAATCGGCGTCTTCCTTCGTGTGCGTGCGGCAGGGCATGACCATGAATTCGTGAACGTAAGCCGCGCTCGTCACGATGGCCTTGGTGCCCGAAATGACGATGCCGTCCTTGCGGCGCTCCTTGATGTGAACATAGACGTCGGGGTTTTCCTGCTGGCCCGCGCGTTTCGAGCGGTCGCCTTTTGCATCGGTCATGGCGATGCCGACGGTGAGGTCTTCGTCCTGAAACTTGTGCAGATAATTGAGAAATCGCTGGTGATAGTCGGTGCCGTGCGCGGCGTCGGCGCGCTTCGTCGCCTGATAGATGCCGCCGAAAGCGTCGTGGCAGAGATAGCGTTGCGCGCAGCCCGAGGTGCGGCACACGAGACGCACGGCCTCCAGTTTGTAGAGGAGGTCGGTCGAAGTCTCGTCGATGTGCAGCATACGGTTGACGATCTTGCCGGACGTGCCCTGGCGCGCCGTCATCAGCACTTCATGTTCTTTCCGGTGGGCGAAGTCGTAGGCGACGCCGATGGCGTTGATACCGGGCGCGAGCCGCGGCTCGTCGGCGACGCTCTCGATCCGGTCGCCATTTACGAAGACGCGGGGCTTATAGCGGCGAAGCGACTCGCGAAAGTCGGCGGCGGTCATCAGCATGGCGTTTCTCCAGGACTCGAGCCTACTTTGAGCTTGTTCTAAATTTTGAACAATGTTAGATTTGAGTCAAGCAAAAAGAATATGAACGAGGGAATATGGCAGGGGCGCAAAGGATCGGTCGCAGGCAGGCGGTGAGCGAGCACAAGCGCGCGCTGATTTTGGACGCCGCGCGTAAAGTGTTCGAGGACGAGGGGCTGGACGGCGCTTCGCTGCGCGCCATTGCGGCGGCAGCAGGCTACACACCGGCGGCCTTGTATTTCCATTTCGACTCGAAGGAAGCGATTTACGCCGAAGTGCTTCGTGCCTCGATCGCGCGATTGCAGGAAGATGTCGAGAAGGCGGTCGCCAAGACGCGCTCGCCGGTCGAGAAGCTGCGCGCGGCGGCGATGGCGTTCTTCTCGTTCTATGCCGACAATCCGCGCGATCTCGATCTCGGCTTTTATCTGTTTCGCGGCGGCATGAAACCGCATGGCCTTGGCAAGGAGCGCGACCAGCAATTGAACGCCGCGTTAGCTTCCGCGCTGCAATCCATTTCAGATGCCGCCGAAGATCTCGGCGCGAAGAAAGAAGACGCGCGCATGCTCACTGTCGATACCTTCGCGCATGCGGCGGGACTTCTTCTCCTTGCCCACACCGGCCGCATCCGCATGTTCGGCGCTTCGGCGCGCGATCTGATGGCGCGCTATGTCGATGATCGTATCGCACAACTGAAGGGGCGCTGAGATGCTCACCATCGACCGCGAAAGCTCGCATCTCCTGATCGTCGATTTTCAGTCGAAATTGATGCCGGCGATCCATGAGGGCGAGCGGGCGGTCGCGAACGCGAAGCGCCTGATCGAGGCGGCGAAGCTCCTCGAAGTGCCAACGCTGTTCACCGAGCAGAACGCCAAGGGTCTCGGTCCGACGGTCGCGGAAATCGCGCCGGATAATTCTATCCTCGCGCACAAGATGTATTTCGATGCCTGCCGCGAGCCGGATTTTCTCGCGCGCTTGCAGAAGCGGCCCAACATCGTCGTCGCAGGTTGCGAAGCGCATGTCTGCGTCCAGCAGACAGTGCTCGGGCTCCTTGATGCCGGGCGGAAGGTTTATCTGGTGCGCGATGCGCTCGGCGCGCGCCATCCGGAGAATAAGGAAACGGCGATCCGCCGGATGGAGCGGCACGGCGCCGAGATCGTCACCACTGAAATGGTGGTGTTCGAGTGGCTGGCGACCGCTAGCCACCCCCGGTTCCGCGAGGCTGTGGCCCTTATTAAGTGAACATTAGGTGCGGCGCGGAATACGCTTGACCCTTGGGGACGAGAGTTATAGGTTCCCCGCACGATTTGAACGAAAGCTGCCTCAAATGAGCAAGTTTCTTACGCTAATTCTCGTAGTAGGAGGGCGCGCCTAGCGGCGAATGGCCTTGTGGCTGTTCATTGTCTGATGGCGCGCAAGGGGTCTCCGACGAGGCCCCTTTTTGTTTGTGTGCAGTGTGAGCGGAAAGCAGTACGGAGCGGACGATGCAAAGGGAAATGACCGGCGCGGAAATGGTGATCCAGGCGCTGAACGATCAGGGTATCGAGCACATCTTCGGCTATCCCGGCGGCGCGGTGCTACCGATCTATGATGCGCTGTTCCAGCAGAACAAGCTGAAGCACATCCTCGTTCGCCACGAGCAGGGCGCGACGCACGCCGCCGAAGGCTATGCGCGCTCGACCGGCAAGGTCGGCTGTGTGCTGGTGACCTCGGGCCCCGGCGCGACCAATGCCGTGACGGGCCTCACCGATGCGCTGATGGATTCGATCCCGATGGTCGTCATCACGGGACAAGTGCCGACGCATCTGATCGGCAATGATGCCTTTCAGGAATGCGACACCGTCGGCATCACGCGCCCTTGCACCAAGCATAATTATCTCGTGCGCGACGTGAACGATCTCGCGCGCATTTTGCACGAGGCGTTCTACATCGCCGGCAGCGGCCGGCCGGGCCCGGTCGTGGTCGACATCCCGAAGGACGTGCAGTTCGCTAAGGGCATGTACCAGCCGTCGCGCGGGATGGCGCACAAGTCGTATCAGCCGAAGGTCAAGGGCGATCTCCCGAAGATCAAGGAAGCGATCGAACTGATGCGCAACGCCAAGAAGCCGGTGTTCTACACCGGCGGCGGTATCATCAATTCAGGCAACGAAGCCTCGCAGCTCCTGCGCGAACTCGTGAAGCTCACCGGCTTTCCGATCACTTCGACGCTGATGGGCCTCGGCGCCTTCCCGGCGGCGAACCCGCAGTGGCTTGGCATGCTCGGCATGCATGGCACTTGGGAAGCCAACTGGGCGATGCACGATTGCGACGTGATGATCTGTGTCGGCGCGCGCTTCGACGACCGCATCACCGGCCGCCTCGATGCCTTCGCGCCGAATTCGAAGAAAATCCACGTCGACATTGATCCCTCGTCGATCAACAAGAACGTGCGTGTCGATGTGCCGATCATCGGCGACTGCGCGCATGTGCTCGAGGACATGGTGCGGCTGTGGCGCGCTTCCTCGGTGCAGCCCGACAAGAAAGCACTCGCCGACTGGTGGGCGCAGATCAACAAGTGGCGCGCGCGCAAATCGCTCGCCTACAAAGGCTCGTCGTCGGTCATCAAGCCGCAATACGCCATCGAACGGCTTTACGAACTGACCAAGGATAAAGACACCTACATCACGACGGAAGTCGGCCAGCATCAGATGTGGGCCGCGCAGTTCTATCATTTCCAGGAGCCGCGGCGCTGGATGACCTCCGGCGGCCTCGGCACGATGGGCTATGGCCTGCCGGCCGCGGTCGGCGTGCAGATGGCGCACCCAAATTCGCTCGTCATCGACATCGCCGGCGAAGCCTCGGTGCAGATGACGATGCAGGAGATGTCGACGGCGGTGCAGTACGATCTGCCGATCAAGATCTTCATCCTCAACAACGAATACATGGGCATGGTGCGCCAATGGCAGGAGCTGCTGCATGGCGGGCGCTATTCGCATTCGTATTCCGAGGCGCTGCCGGATTTCGTGAAGCTCGCCGAAGCCTATAAGGGCGTCGGCATCCGCTGCGAGAAGCCGGGCGATCTCGACGGCGCGATCAAAGAGATGATCAACGTCAAGCGGCCGGTGCTGTTCGACTGCATCGTCGACAAGACCGAGAACTGCTTCCCGATGATTCCGTCGGGCCGCGCGCATAACGAAATGATTTTGGGTGACGCTGCCGAGAGCCTGGATGAGGCGATCACCGAAGAAGGAAAGGTGATGGTGTGAGTACGCAATCGAATTCGACCTCGCACTATCCGGCGGCTGCCGTGAAGGAAGAGATCGTGCGCCGCACGCTGTCGGTCGTCGTCGATAACGAGCCGGGCGTGCTCGCGCGCGTCATCGGCCTGTTCTCGGGTCGCGGCTACAATATCGACTCGCTCACGGTGTCGGAGACCGAGCACGAGAAGCATCTCTCGCGCATCACCATCGCCACCACCGGTACGCCGATGGTGATCCAACAGATCAAGCATCAGCTGGAGCGGCTGGTGCCGGTGCACCGCGTGATAGACCTCACCGAAACGGGCCGTGCCGTCGAGCGCGAGCTTGCGCTCGTAAAGGTGCGCGGCAAGGGAGACAATCGCGTCGAGGCGCTGCGGCTTGCCGACGCCTTCCGCGCGCGGGTGATCGACGCTTCGACCGAAAGCTTCGTATTCGAGCTGACCGGCAAGCCCGACAAGATCGACCAGTTCATCGTGCTGATGACGCCGCTCGGGCTGGTCGAAGTCTCCCGGACCGGCATCTGCGCCATCGCGCGCGGGCCGGAGGAGATGTAAGCTTTCGATAAACCCAATCCCGTCAGGCGCTTATTGGTGGGTGATCGGCTGGCGCCGATGTGCTACATGCCCTGCGGGTTTTCCATCATTTGAACGGACACTGAACGAAGGGGCGTGAAACAATGCGCGTTTACTACGATCGCGATGCCGATCTGAACCTCATCAAGGGCAAGAAGGTCGCCGTCATCGGCTATGGCAGCCAGGGGCATGCGCATGCGCTGAACCTGCGGGACTCGGGCGTGAAGGACGTTGCCGTTGCACTTCGCAAGGGCTCCGGCTCGGCCAAGAAGGCCGAAGGCGAGAAGTTCAAGGTGATGGAAGTCGCCGAAGCCGCCAAGTGGGCTGACGTCATGATGATGCTGACGCCGGACGAATTGCAGGGTGACATCTATCGCGATCACCTGCACGCCAACATGAAGAACGGCGCTGCGCTTTTGTTCGCGCACGGCCTCAACGTGCACTTCAACCTCATCGAGCCGCGCGCCGATCTCGACGTGCTGATGGTCGCGCCGAAGGGTCCGGGCCACACCGTGCGCGGCGAATATCTCAAGGGCGGCGGCGTGCCGTGCCTGATCGCGATCAACAAAGACTCGTCGGGCAACGCTCATGACCTCGGCCTCTCGTATGCTTCCGCCATCGGCGGCGGCCGCGCCGGTATCATCGAGACGACGTTCAAGGAAGAGTGCGAAACCGATTTGTTCGGCGAGCAGGTCGTGCTTTGCGGCGGCCTCGTCGAGCTCATCAAGGGCGGCTTCGAGACACTGGTGGAAGCCGGTTACGCGCCGGAGATGGCGTATTTCGAATGCCTGCACGAAGTGAAGCTGATCGTCGATCTCATCTACGAAGGCGGCATCGCCAACATGAACTACTCGATCTCGAACACCGCCGAATACGGCGAGTATGTTTCGGGTCCGCGCATCATTACGCCGAAGACCAAGGCGGAGATGAAGAAGGTGCTCGAGGACATTCAGAACGGCATCTTCACCCGCAACTGGATGCTCGAGAACAAGGTCAACCAGACCTCGTTCAAGGCGACGCGCGCCAAGCTTGCGCAGCATCAGATCGAGCAGGTCGGCGAGAAGCTGCGCGGCATGATGCCGTGGATCAAGGCAAAAGCCCTGGTCGACAAAGAAAAGAACTAAGCTCTTTTCTCGCAAAAAATCATGCCCGGATGCAGAGATGCATCCGGGCATTTATTTTTTCGTCTTCTCGATCTCTTCCCACAGCCAGCCCGCGATTTTATCCGGCGAGCTGTCGCCGCCCTGGCCATCGGCGCGGGCATTGGCTTCGCGCATCAAAGCGGGCGGGATCGCGCCGAGCAGCGGCTTCAGCGCGGCGATGAGCTTTTCGTCGTTGGCGCGCTGTGGCGACAACAGTACGATGGCGTCATAGGGCGGGATCGCTTGCTTTGGATCGTCGAGCACGACGAGATCGAACTGCTTGATCTTGCCTTCGCTGGTGAAGGCGGAGATGACATCGACTTCGCCGTCAGCCGCGGCGGGATACATGAATTCGGGCTGGATATTTCGCCGCTCGCGGAACGAGAGGCCATAAGCCTGCACCAGCGATTGCCAGACGGGGCGGGCGAAAAACTCGTAATCGCCGGCGATCGAAAGCCTTGGCGCGTAGCGCGCAAGATCGGCAATCGACTTGATGCCGAGTTCTTCGGCGCGCTTGCGCGACATCGCCAGCGCATAGGCATTCTCGAAGCCGAGTTCGCCGAGGAGGCGGATGCTGTATTTCTCCGCGAGCCACGCTTTGACATCGGCGAGCACCTCGGCGCGCGATTTTGTATCGCTGCGTTGCATCTGGTTCGCCCATAGCGTGCCGGAATATTCGACATAGACGTCGATCTCGCCGGATTTTAGCGCATCGAAAATCACCGTCGAGCCGAGGCCGTCGCGATGGCGCGCGGAAAGCCCCACCGCGCGCAGGCGCTGCTCGATCAAGGATCCCAGAATGTACTGCTCGGTGAAAGTTTTCGCGCCGATGACATAAGCAGCAGCGGGCCGCGCGAACACCGGCATCAGCGCCGCGATAACGATGGCGGCGATGCCGGCGCCGCCGAGCAGGATACGCCCGCGCTTGCGGGCCGAGACGCCGCTTTCCATCAGCGCCAACAGTTGATCGACGGCGAGCGCCAGCACGGCCGAGGCAACGCAGCCGAAAATGACAAAGATCCAATTCTGCGTCTGCAAACCGGTGAAGATGTAATTGCCGAGGCTCGTCTGGCCGACCGGGGTTGCGAGCGTCGCCGTGCCGATGACCCAGACGGCGGCGGTACGGATGCCGGCCATGATGATCGGTAGCGCGAGCGGCAGCTCCACCATCGTCAGCGCCTGGCGCTTGGTCATACCGACACCGAGCGTTGCCTCCTTGATCGCGGGGTCGATGCCGAGGATGCCGGTAATCGTGTTGCGCAACACCGGCAGCATCGAATAAAGCGCGAGCGCCAGCACCGAAGGCAAAAAACCGAGCGCGGAAAAGCCGACACCGAACAGTTTTTCCGTGAGCGCCGAGATGGCGAGTAGCAGCGGATAGAACAGCGCGAGCAGCGCAAGGCCCGGAATGGTCTGCACGATGCTCGCAAAACCGAGCGCGACATTGCGCAAGTAACGGCAATGGGTGGCGAAAACCGCAAGCGGCAGGCTGATCGCAAGCCCCAACAATAGCGCCGTCACGCTCACCAGCACATGGCTGCCGAGATAATCGGGGAGCCGGGCGAATGCCTCCTGAACGCGCGGGTCGAAATTCACGGCTCGCCCCGCAGGAGTGCCGCAAGCCGTTCCGCCTGTTGCTTTGGTGTTTCGACCAGTTCGCGGACATAGGCATCTTTGGGTGAGGCCAGAAGATCGCGCGGCGTGCCTTCCTCGACGATGCGGCCACGATGAATGACGGCGATGCGGTCGGCGAGAAGCGCGGCTTCCGTGAGATCGTGGGTGATCATCACCGTGGTCAGGCCAAGCTCGTCATGCAGTTCGCGATAGTCACGGGTGAGGGCATCGCGCGTCAGTGCATCGAGCGCGCCGAATGGCTCGTCCATCAGCACAATCTTCGGTTTTGCGGCGAGGGCGCGGGCGACGCCGACGCGCTGCCGCTCGCCGCCCGAAAGCTCGGCCGGAAAACGCGCGCGATATTTTCCGGCATCGAGCCGCACGAGTTGTAGCAATTCATCGACGCGCGCGGCGCGCTCTTCCGCACTCCAGCCGATCAGGCGCGGCGTGATCGCGATATTCTCCGCGACCGTCATGTGCGGAAAGAGGCCGATCCCCTGAAAGACGTAGCCGATCTCGCGGCGCAGCCGGATCGGATCGCCGCCGTGCACTTCGTTGCCGCCGACGAGGACAGTGCCGCTTGTCGGTTCGGTGAGGCGATTGATGAGGCGGAGGAGCGTCGTTTTGCCGGAGCCCGAAGGGCCGACGATGGCGAGAAATTCGCCCTCAGCGACGCTCAGCGAAATGCCGTCGAGCACATTGATATGCTCGCCGTAGCGTTTCGTGACGGCCCTGATTTCGATCGCGTTCGTTCCGGCCATGAAGCCGGATAGCGTGCCTTGGCGCGCTTTACGAGAGGAATCTGATGGCTGCAAAACCGGGCGCGAGCAACACGAAGGCCCAGACGAAGGCCGAGGTCCAGTTGGCGATCTGGAACGACAGCCACGGCATCTCGAACGTGCCGGCGATGAGCGGTACGATGGCGCGGACCGGGCCGAAGAAGCGGCCGATGAAGATCGACCACACGCCCCAGCGTTTGAAGAAGACTTCACCTTGCTCGATCATGTTCGGGTAGCGCGACAGCGGCCAGACCGTGCGCGCGGAATTCTCAAGCTTGAGACCGATCCAGTACGACAGCCAATCGCCAAGCGCCGCGCCGACCGCGGTGCCGATCCAGATCGGCAGCAGCGGAAGATCGCTCGCGCCGATCAACGCACCGACCGCGAGCAGAATGCCGGTCGCGGGGATGATGAGCGAAATGATCGCGAGCGATTCACCAAAGGCCAGCGCGCCGGCAATCAGCGGCGCCCAGGTGTGATGCTCCTTCACGAACACAGGAATTTCCTGGAGGAAAGCGCTCAGGCTCATGCAGGGTCACCGGCTGGGGGAAGAAGGCGGCAGGTTCGATAAGTTTCGGCAAGTTTTGAAGGTTCTTAGGCGTTTGCGCAATGCATTTGTCGCGCTGCGAAAACAGCTGGCAGAATTGCCTGCCCATCTGATGTTTGGCAATTGCGCCGGAAATTGGGGGCGCGGATGGGAAAAATCCGCCCGGCGGCTTTCATTACATAGAATTCATGCGAAGATTTCGCCGGATCAGCGGGTATGGGAAGCATGACGGCGAGCGAAAATGCAGCGGCGATCTCGCTCGCCGATGTCGATGTCGTCTTCAGCCTTGCCCGCACGGGCACTTACAAGGCGGTCGAACGGGCGACGCTCGCGGTCGCGGACGGCGAGTTTGTCTCGATCGTCGGACCGACCGGTTGCGGGAAATCGACGCTCCTGAACATTGCCGCAGGATTGCGCACGCCGTCGGCGGGAACGGCCGCAATTTTCGGCGAGGCACTCGATGGATTGAACCGCCGGGCGGGCTATCTCTTTCAGGCAGACTCGCTGTTTCCGTGGAAGACGGCGCTCGAGAATGTCGCGATCGGGCTCGAGATCGCGGGCGTGCCGGAGTTTGAAGCGCGCGCGCAGGCGCAGGTATGGCTTTCGCGTGTCGGCCTTAATTATTTTGGCGATCGCTATCCGCACATGCTGTCGGGCGGGCAGAGGAAGCGCGTCGGGCTCGCGCAAGTCCTAATCCGGGATCCGAAGATTTTGCTGATGGACGAACCGTTCGGGCCCTTAGACGCGCAGACGCGGCAGATCATGGGCAACCTTCTGCTCGATCTTTGGCAGACCGACCGCAAGGCGGTGCTGTTCGTGACGCACGATCTTGAGGAGGCCATCGCGCTTTCCGATCGTGTCGTCATCATGTCGGCGGGACCGGCGGCGCATATCATCGGCGACTGGAAGGTTTCGCTGCCGCGGCCGCGCGATATTTCCGAGATCAAGCTCGACCCGGCATTCCGCGATCTTTATCGCGAAATCTGGGCGAAGCTCAAAGACGAGGTCGTGAAGACCTACGGTGCGCAGGGAGGAAAGCCATGAGCCGCGGCAGGCTTCTCTTTCTGCAGGTGATGATCGGCGTCGTCGCGATCTTCTGCTGGCACGCGTTGACGAGCTATCAGGTGTTCGGGCGCTATCTGCTCGATCCGTTCTTCTTCTCGCATCCGCTGGATGTCGCGCTGCGCGTCGTCAAATGGTTCCGCGAAGGCACGATCTGGTATCACCTTGCGATCACGTTGACGGAATCGATGCTGGCTTTCGTCATCGGCTCGCTCTTGGGCGTGCTGGTCGGTTTCTGGTTCGCGCGAAAGGCGACAGTCGCGGCAGTGCTCGATCCGTATGTGAAAATGGTCAACTCGCTGCCGCGCGTCGTGCTCGCGCCGATCTTCACGCTGTGGCTCGGCCTTGGTATCTGGTCGAAGGTGGCGCTCGGCGTCACGCTCGTGTTCTTCATCGTATTCTTCAACGTCTATCAGGGCGTCAAGGAAGTGAGCCCGACGATCCTCGCGAATGCCCGCATGCTCGGAATGAGCGAGCGGCAACTGATGCGCCATGTCTATTGGCCGTCGGCGCTGTCGTGGATGTTCTCGTCGCTGCATACCTCGGTAGGCTTTGCGGTCGTCGGCGCGGTCGTCGGCGAATATCTCGGTGCGGCGGCCGGGCTCGGTTACCTCATCCAGCAGGCCGAGGGCGTGTTCGATGTTGCGGGTGTATTCGCGGGTATGGTGGTGCTCGCGGCTTTCGTGATCGTGATCGACACCATCGTTTCGCTGGTCGAAAAGCGGCTTCTGGTCTGGCGGCCGGCGGTCACGGAAACGCGCATTTAGGACACCTTGCGCAAACAGCCGGATGATTTAGCGTTCGATCAAACAAAAACGCATCCGGGAGGTATCATGAGATCCGTGCTCAAGATCATTACGGGCAGCGTGCTCGCGCTTTCGCTGTCGGCGGGCATTGCGCTGGCGCAGGCAAAATCGAAGGTGACGATCGCCGTCGGCGGCGGCGCCTGCCTTTGCTACCTGCCGACGATGCTGGCGAAGGCGCTCGGCGAATACGACAAGGCCGGGCTCGATGTCGAACTCGTGGATTTGAAGGGCGGCTCGCAGGCGCTCGCGGCGGTGATGGGCGGCAGCGCCGATGTCGTCTCGGGTTATTACGATCACTGCGTCAACCTCGCGGCCAAGGGCCAGTCGCTCAAGGCCTTCGTGGTTTATGACCGCTATCCCGGTTTCGGCCTCGTCGTTTCGCCCAAGCAAACGGCGAACATCCATTCGGTAAAGGATCTTGCCGGCAAGAAGGTCGGCGTCAGTGCGCCGGGCTCCTCGACCGACTTCTTCCTCAAGTACCACCTGACAAAAGCCGGGATGAAATCCGATGCGGCTTCCGTGATCGGCGTCGGGCTTGGTCCGACGGCGGTCGCGGCGATGGAGCAGGGCACGATCGACGCCGCGGTGATGCTCGATCCCGCGATCACGGTCCTGCAGGGCAAGTTCAAGGATCTCAAGATCATCAGCGACACGCGCACCACCAAGGATACGCTTTCGCTGTTCGGCGGCGAGTATCCGGGCGGCGCGCTCTACACCAAGGCCGACTGGATCGAGAAGCATCCGAAGGAAACGCAGGCGCTCGCCAATGCACTCGTCGCGACGCTGAAATGGATTCATTCGCATTCGGCCGAGGAGATCATGGCAAAGATGCCGGACAATCTCGTCGGCGCCGACAAGACACTTTATCTCGCGGCGCTCAAAAACACGCTGCCGATGTATTCGGAGACCGGCAAGATGGACCCGAAGGGCGCGAAGGCCGTGCTCGATGTCTTCAGCCTGTCGGTGCCGGAGATCGCCAAGGCGAATATCGATCTGTCGAAGACCTACACCAACGCCTATGTCGAGAAGGCGGGGGCTTCGCAATAATCCGGTGGATCATCGCAATGAGAAGGGCGCCCGCAGCGGCGCCCTTTTTGCTAAGAAGATGGCAAGGAAAACGTCATGAACATTCTTTCCATCCAGTCGCATGTTGCCTACGGCCATGTCGGCAACGACGCCGCAGTGTTTCCGCTGCAGCGGCTCGGTGTCGAGGTCTGGCCGATCCATACCGTGCAGTTCTCGAACCACACCGGTTACGGCAAGTGGCGCGGCGAAGTGTTCGGTGCGGAAAAGATCGGTGAGGTGATGCAGGGCATCGAGGAGCGCGGCGTGCTGCCGTCGTGCGACGGCGTGCTCTCCGGCTATATGGGTTCGGCCGATATCGGTGCGGCCATTCTCGATGCGGTCGATCGCGTCAAAGCTTTGAATTCGAAAGCCATCTATTGCTGCGATCCGGTGATCGGCGATGTCGGGCGCGGCATCTTCGTGCGCCCCGGCATTCCCGAATTCATCCGCGAGCGCGCGCTACGGGCGGCCGATATCGTAACGCCCAACCAGTTCGAGCTTGATCTTCTGTCGGGTCTTGCGAGCACATCAATGCAGGAAGCGGTTCGCGCCTGCGAGGCGCTGCATGCGATGGGGCCAAAGCGGGTGCTGGTCACGAGCCTTCATGCCGAAGACACGCCGAAGGATCAGCTCGATCTTCTGGCCTCGGGGCCGGACGGGCGCTTTCGCGTCAGGACGCCGCTCCTCGATATTGCCGTCAACGGCGCAGGCGACGCGATCGCCGCGCTGTTCCTGTTTCATGTCCTGAAAACCGGCTCGACGGCGGAAGCGCTTTCCCGCGCCGCATCCTCGGTCTTCGGCATGCTGAAGCGCACCCGGGAAGCGGGTTCGCGCGAGATTTTGCTGGTTGCGGCACAGGACGAATTTGTCAGGCCATCGCAGGTTTTCGCGGCAGAAGCCGTCATTTGATTGTGACAATTCCGCATGCTCCTTTCGGAGCGGCTGAAAAACGGAGCTGGCGATGAATTCCGAGCAACTCGTGAAGCGTTATCGCGTCGAGAACGCGAAAAAATTCAAGTTGCGCGATTACGACACGGCCGACACCGCGGGTCTGCGCATCGACAAGAAGAAAGCCAAGAAGGCGCTCGCCAAGGATATCGAGCGGCTGAGCGAGCTGCAGGAGCGGCTCTATGCGGAGGACCGCTGGTCGATCCTGCTGGTGTTTCAGGCGATGGATGCGGCCGGCAAGGACAGCACGATCAAGCATGTCATGTCGGGTATCAATCCGCAGGGCTGCCAGGTCTCGGCGTTCAAGGCGCCGAGCGAGGAAGAACTCGATCACAACTTTCTATGGCGCGTCGCGCGCGAATTGCCCGAGCGCGGAAGGATCGGCATCTTCAATCGCTCACACTATGAAGAAGTGCTGGTCGTGCGCGTGCACGGTGAAATTCTCGCCAAGCAGAAAATGCCGCTGAAGCTTCTGAACGGCGATATCTGGCGCGACCGCTTCAAGGATATCCGCAATTTCGAGAAGCACCTCGCGCGCAACGGCACGGTGATCCTCAAATTCTTCCTGCATGTCTCGAAGGAAGAACAGCGCCAGCGCTTCCTCGCGCGACTCGAGGAGCCCGGCAAACGCTGGAAGTTTTCGATGGGCGATGTCGAGGAGCGGAAGTTATGGGACCGCTACATGGCGGCCTATGAGGACATGATCCGCCACACCAGCACCGATGAAGCGCCGTGGCATGTCATTCCTGCCGACAACAAGTGGTTCACGCAAATGGTCGTTGCCAAGACGATCGTGCGCGTCATGCAGCGGCTCGACCTCAAATATCCAGCCGTCGATGGTGACGCACTCAAGCAGATGAAGCTCGTGCGTCAGGCGCTCCGCGAAGAGGCGCTGCCTCAGCGATAGCCGTGCGCGGTCTTGATGCGGCTGAGCTGCATGACGGCATCGCCGTCACGGTTGGCGGCGCATGACTGGCGCGGCCCCGCATTAATGTCGGCGATGAGCTTGTCGTAGACGCTCTGGCTCAGATAGCCGGTCGAGACATCGCGGTCGATGATCTTCTCGTATTCGTTGATTGCGTTGGCGCAACGTGCCGGCCCCGTGGCGGGCCCATGCTGCGCGACTTTGCCGACCCCATCCGGGACTTCAGGCTGAACCGGAGCCGCCTGATGGCTACCGCCGGCGCAGCCGCCCAGCAGAATCGTCAGTGATGCGATGGCGGCGATGGTTCTCGATTGCATGACGGTATTCCCCCACTGACTTCTACGATCCAGGCAAGTGCTAGGCTTGCCAAGTGCTAGGCTTGCAATGTCAGAATTGGATTGTAATTGCAAAACGCGGGTTACTCCAATGCGGCTTTGGCTGGCTATTTTGATTTTTGCCTGCAGCGGTTTTTCCGCCTTTGCGCAGAGTGAGAAGCCGGTCGAAATTCAGTCGCGCGGGCAGAAATTCCGCGCACTCCTGATTCAGCCTGCAAATCCCGCCGGCAGCGTCATTCTGATGGCCGGAGGTCACGGCAAGCTCGATATTTCTGCCGATGGCAGGATCGGATGGGGCGCCAAGAACCAGCTCGTGCGCACGCGCGCGGCCTATGCCAAGGCGGGCTATGCGGTGCTGGTGCCGGATATCGCGCCGGACATGAAGACTCCTTCGGGTGTCGTGCAGCGCTATCGGGCATCGGCTGCTTTTGCGCAGGACCTTGCCGCCGCCGTTCAGTACATGCGCAAGATCAAGAATCCGGTGGTGATGGTCGGCACCAGCCGCGGCTCGCTGTCGGTCGCGAACGAACTCTTTCACATCACGGATAAAGCGGCGCGGCCGGATGCCGTAGTGCTGACTTCGGCTTTTCTTGCGCCGCCGCCGCCGAAGGGTTTCACCGTGCGAAAGCTCGTTCACAACAAGGCGGAAGCTCTCGCGCTGCCGACGCTCATCGTTCATCACAACAAGGACGGCTGCGAACATACGCGCCCCTCGGACGTCGAGCCGTTCAAGGCGTGGTACGAGAAAAATGGCAGGAAGCTTGACGTAATCTGGATGGAAGGCGGCCTGCCGCCGAAAAGCGATGCCTGTAACGCGCTCTCTCAGCACGGTTTTTACGGGCTCGACGGCGAGGTCGTCGGCAAGATCACCGGCTGGATCGGGGCACTGCCGTAGCACCGGAAGCCCATCGTCATGCTTGTCCCGGCGGCAGGATCGGTTTACAAGCTGCCCGCCGCCGTCTTTATCCCTCATTAAGGGGTTTCCCGAAGACTGGCGGTTGATTCGAGAGCCAACGCAGACATGACGAACGTTTCGCATATTTGCTCTGCCAGCCCGGTCGCCGCCGCGACTTCGGGCCGCGCTCTCGTTCTCGCCGGGCTTCTTCTCCTTCGCCGCCCCTGAGGCCGGCTGGGCGCTTGCGCCTTGGCACTCAGGGGAACGATCGGATGAACCCCTGAAATGCCTCAAGGAGAGGCGCGAGGAGAAGGAATAGAGACATGACCAGACAGACACCCGGCAGCGACAAAGATCGCGTGCTGATTTTCGACACGACGTTGCGCGACGGCGAGCAATGCCCCGGCGCCTCGATGAATTTCGAGGAGAAGCTGCAGGTGGCGGAATTGCTCGACGACATGGGCGTCGACATCATCGAGGCCGGTTTCCCGATCGCTTCGCAGGGCGATTTCGAATCCGTCGCCGAAATTGCGAAGCGCTCGAAGAACGCGATCATCGCCGGTTTGTCGCGCGCGGCTTTCAAGGATATCGACCGCTGCGCCGAAGCTGTGAAGCACGCCAAGCGTCCGCGCATTCATACGTTCCTGTCCACGTCGCCCGTGCACATGAAGTACAAGCTCCAAAAGGAGCCGCATGAGGTGCTTGAGATGGTCGTCGCGCAGGTCACGCGCGCGCGCAATCACGTCGAGGATGTCGAGTGGTCGGCGGAAGATGCGACGCGCACCGAGCACGATTTCCTGTGCCGCTGCGTCGAAGCCGCGATCAAGGCGGGCGCGACGACGATCAATATTCCCGACACCGTTGGTTATACGACGCCGCAGGAATATGCGGCGCTGTTCCGGATGCTGCGTGAGCGGGTGCCGAACGCCGGCAAGGCGCGTTTTTCGACGCATTGCCACAACGATCTCGGCATGGCGGTGGCGAACTCGCTGCACGGCGTCGAAGGCGGCGCGCGCCAGATTGAATGCACGCTCAACGGCATCGGCGAGCGGGCCGGCAACGCCGCGCTCGAGGAAATCGTGATGGCGATACGGGTGAGAAACGATGCCTTCCCGTATTGGAGCACGGTCGATGCGGAAATGCTGACGCGCGCCTCCAAGCTCGTCTCGGCGGTGACGTCGTTCCCGGTGCAATACAACAAGGCGATCGTCGGCCGGAACGCGTTCGCGCACGAGTCCGGTATCCATCAGGACGGCATGCTGAAGCACACCGAGACCTACGAGATCATGAAGCCCGAAGACGTCGGCGTGAAGCAGACGTCGCTCGTGATGGGCAAGCATTCGGGCCGTCACGCCTTCCGCGAGAAGCTGAAGGAACTGGGTTACGATCTTGGCGACAATGCGCTGAACGACGCGTTCAATCGTTTCAAGGATCTCGCCGACAAGAAGAAGCACGTTTACGACGAGGACATCGTCGCGCTGGTCGACGACCAGATCGCGAAGGCGCACGACCGCATCAAGATCGTCTCGTTGCAGATTGTCGCCGGCACGGTGGGGCCGCAGTCGGCCACTTTGGTGCTCGACATCGACGGCAAGCAGCACACGACGACGGCGACCGGCAACGGTCCGGTCGATGCGACCTTCAACTCGATCCGGCAGCTGGTGCCGCATCAAGCCAAGCTCCAGCTCTACCAGGTGCACGCAGTGACCGAAGGCACAGACGCGCAGGCCGAGGTTTCGGTGCGCCTCGAAGAGGACGGCAAGAGCGTCACCGCCCGCGGCACCCACCCGGACACCATGGTGGCCTCGGCGCAGGCCTATATCTCGGCACTCAACAAGCTGATGCACAAGCGCCAGTCAGTGAACCCGCAGACGGCCTACGGGTAAGACTGCTTTAATCGCAATGATCGGGGGCCCTTGCGGCCCCCGATGACTTTTAGGATCATCGCGGCGTCATTGGCGTCGGTTATCGGGGCGTCGATTATGTGCATTTGCACCGGCAGGGGCTGTGGTGACAAAACGCGATCTTAGGTGGCTTGGTTCTATCGGTGTGCTGTTCGCGGCGCTGGCTTTTGCCATGCCGGCGTCGGCGCAGATTTTCTCGAAGCGCGCGAAAGCAGCCGAAGGCTGCACCCGCGAATACAAACCGGTCTGCACGCGTACGCGCGAAGGGGTGCTCACGACCTTTGCCAACGAATGCCTCGCGAATTCTGCGGGCGCCGCCGTCATTCTCAAGGGCCGTTGCGATGACGATCTGAAATGCCCGCCGATCGAGCTGCAGGTCTGCGCGCGCAAGGAAGGCAAGAACGAAACCTTCAGCAATTCGTGTGTCGCGGAGAAGGCTGGTGCTGTCGTGCTGACGCGCACGAAGTGCCCCGACCAGTGCAAGCCGGAGGGCGGCGCGGTTTGCGCGATCAGCGACAAGGGAACACGCGGCAATTACGTTAATGCTTGCGAAGCGACGATGAAGGGGGCCCGCGTTCTCCATAACGGCAAGTGTCTTGCGACATCGAATTGCAACCGGCGCGGCTTCCGTGTTTGCGCAACGGCGCCGAACGGGGTCGAGACGCAGTATGCGAGCCTGTGTGAAGCGGAGACCGCCAACGCGTCATGGATTCATAACGGCAAATGCAAGCCGGGCATCTTCCGGCGCATGTTGCAGCGTTATGGTCTCGTGAAGGCGCGCTAGCGGCCGGGTTTCCGTGCGCGGGAACATTGCCGAAAAACCATCAAGAGGGGTGCCGGCCGACCTGAAAACCGTTTTCGGAAAACAGGCGCCATGCGTTTGAACGCAGTTGTTGAAAATCAAAACGCCAAACTGGCGTAATTGCTGGTGTGCGGTTCGCGAACGGCTTTTGGCCGCGTTAATTTCATTCCAAGGTACTATAAAATTATACCGCACTGCACCGATGGTGCAGCTTCGAGCTTGACGATCGCCCGGATGAGTGGTGGCTATAGGCCCGCAATTCAGAGGGATGGTTTTGCCGTTGTCCGAGTGCTCCTCAAGAAGAGTGCCGGCGTCCGCACACATACAGTTAATGAAGGCAACGAAAGAGGCGGCCGGTTACGCGGACGAAATTTCGCGTAAGCAAAAGGCATCCTCGGCGATGTGCGGATGTGCGAGAGCCTCGCGGGCCGGGGTTCTTGAGTGTCGGTGAGGTGTCTTGACGCAGTACGTCACGAGTGCTCGGTTAGGCGGCTCGCGGCGCCGGTTATCAGGGATGCTGCAAAACGAAACGAGGGACATTAAATGCGTAAATGGCTTTTAGCTTCGGTGGTGTTGCTCGCAGGCGGCCTCTCGGCCGCCTCCGCGCAGGATTATCCCACCCGCAATATTACAATGATGATTCCATTCGCTGCCGGCGGTCCGACCGACACGGTTGGCCGGCTGGTTGCGGAGTCGATGTCAAAGACGCTCGGCAAGACGATTGTCGTCGAGAATCTTGCAGGCGCGGGCGGTACGCGCGCCTCGGGCCAGCTCGCCAAGTCGGAGCCGGATGGCTACACCATCCTTCTGCACCACATCGGCATGTCGACGGCGCCGACGCTCTATCGCAAGCTGCCGTTCAATCCGTTGACCGATTTCGAGACCATCGGTCTCGTGACCGATGCGCCGATGTCGCTGATCGCGCGCCCGACCCTTGAGGCGAAGAACTTCGGCGAACTGCTTGCCTACATCAAGAAGCAGCGCGACAAAATTTCGCTCGGCAACGCCGGCGTCGGCGCGGCTTCGCATCTTTGCGGCATGCTGTTGATGTCCGCGATGGATGTGCCGATGACGACGATTCCGTACAACGGCACGGGTCCGGCGATGACCGACCTTCTCGGCGGTCAGATCGACCTGATGTGCGACCAGACCACCAACACCACGAGCCACATCAAGAGCGGCAAGGTGAAGGTCTATGGAGTTACGACCAAGACGCGCGTCAAGAGCCTGCCGGATGTACCAACGCTCGACGAAGCCGGTCTCAAGGGCTTCGAGGTTGCGGTCTGGCACGGCATCTATGCGCCGAAGGGCACGCCGAAGGCTATCATTGCGAAGCTGACGGCCGCGTTGCAGGCGGCGCTGCGCGACGAGAAGGTGATCGCGCGTTTCGCCGATCTCGGCACCGAACCGGTATCGCAGGCGGATGCGACGCCGGAAGCGCACAAGAAGAAGCTCGCGGCGGAAATCGAACGCTGGCGTCCGTTGATTCAGAAGGCCGGCGTCTACGCCGACTAACATACGTTGAAACAACGCGGCCGGCGGCTCAGCCGCCGGCCGACGCTTAAGATAAGTGGAGGGGGGAGTGCCGAGTTTCATCAAGAACCCGAAGGATTTCCTTGCGGGTTTGCTGTTTATCATCATTGCCGCGATTTTTGGCTATGGCACGCTGGAGCTTCCGATCGGGACGGCGTTCCGCATGGGGCCGGGCTACTTCCCGATGGTGCTGTGCTTCATGCTCGCGGCGCTGGGGCTGGTCGTGATCTTCAACGGCGTCGTGCTCGACGGCGAGAAGATCACGCAGTTCACCTGGCGCGGCCTGCTCAACATCATTCTGCCGCTGGTATTTTTCGGCGCGACGCTGCGCGGCCTCGGCTTCGTCCTTTCGCTCGGCATCACGGTGTTCTTCGTGAGCATCGCCAGCGCGCACTTCAAGTTGCGCACGGCGTTGCTCAGCGTCGCCGTGCTGGTGTTCGCGGGATGGGCGATCTTCATCTGGGGGCTGGGCCTGCCGATTCAGGTCTGGGGTCCGTGGGTCGGCGGTTACTAAGCGCGTAACGGGGGCTTAAAGTGGAATTAGACGTCTTTTCCAATCTTTCGATGGGTTTCGGGCAGGCCTTTACGCTCGGCAACCTGTTCTACTGTTTCATCGGCGTGCTGCTTGGCACGCTGGTCGGCGTGCTGCCGGGGCTGGGGCCGACCGCGACAATCGCGATGCTGCTACCGATCACCTTCCAGCTGCCGCCGACGTCGGCGCTCATCATGCTCGCCGGCATCTATTACGGCGCGCAATATGGCGGCTCGACCACGGCGATCCTGATCAATCTGCCGGGCGAGTCATCGTCGGTCGTCACCGCGATCGACGGCTATAAGCTCGCACGGCAGGGCAAGGCGGGTCTTGCTCTGTTCACTGCCGCGGTTGGCTCGTTTTTCGCCGGCACGATCGCGACCTTCCTGATCGCGGGCTTCGCGCCGCCGCTCGCGGCCGTCGCGTTGTCGTTCGGCCCGGCCGAATACTTCTCGCTGATGGTTCTCGGCCTTGCCGCGTCGGTAGCGCTCGCCCACGGCTCGCTCATCAAGGCGGTGGCGATGGTGGTGCTGGGGCTTCTGCTGGGCACCATTGGTCAGGATCTTTATACGGGCACGCCGCGCTTCAGCTTCGGCATGACGGAGCTTGCCGACGGCGTTGAGTTCGTGGCGCTGGTCATGGGCCTGTTCGGCATCGGCGAGATCATCCGCAACCTCGAAGACGAGTCCGATCGCTCGGTATTCGCGCAGAAGGTGATGGGCCTGCTCCCGAGCTGGAGCGACTTCAAGCCGACGATCAAGCCGATTCTTCGCGGCTCGGCTCTCGGGACGGTGCTCGGTATCCTGCCGGGCGGCGGCGCGATGCTGTCGTCATTCGCGGCCTATTCGCTCGAAAAGCGCATCGCCAAGGATCCGACCCGGTTCGGCAAGGGCGCGATCGAAGGCGTCGCGGCGCCGGAGGCGGCCAACAACGCCGGCGCACAGACGTCCTTCATCCCGATGCTCACGCTCGGTATTCCGTCGAACCCTGTGATGGCGCTGATGATCGGCGCGATGATCATTCAGGGCATCCAGCCGGGCCCGAACGTCGTGACCGAAAAGCCGGAACTGTTCTGGGGCTTGATCGCCTCGATGTGGG
The DNA here is from genome assembly GCA_035555855.1 of Xanthobacteraceae bacterium. Taxonomy (GTDB): domain Bacteria; phylum Pseudomonadota; class Alphaproteobacteria; order Rhizobiales; family Xanthobacteraceae; genus Palsa-892. Next base: position 91,615 of record DATMGD010000071.1, on the reverse strand, counting down.
TCGGCAACGTGATGCTCCTGATCCTCAACCTGCCGATGATCGGCATGTGGGTGAAGTTCCTCACGGTACCGTATCATTTGCTGTTTCCCGGCATCATCGCGGTGTGCTGCATCGGCGTTTACAGCGTCAGCAACAATCCGTTCGACGTCTATACGATGGCGTTCTTCGGCGTCGTCGGCTACGTGCTGGTCAAGCTTGACTGCGAGCCGGCGCCGATGATCCTCGGTTTCGTTATCGGCAAGATGCTAGAAGAATATCTAAGACGCGCGATGCTGCTCTCGCGCGGCGATCCGCTGGTCTTCTTCCAGCGCCCGATCAGCGCCGTGCTGCTGATCATGGCGATCGCAGCGCTCGTGATCGTGCTGATCCCTTCGATCAGCAAGAAACGCGAAGAAGCGTTCAAGGAATAAAAAAAGGGGGCCGCCAAAAGCGGCCCCCAAACTTTTCGGCCGCTTGGATCAAGCCTTGAGGCGGCCTGCCACCACATCCCAGTTCACGATGCTATCCAACACCGCTTTCACGTGATCGGTGCGGCGGTTCTCGTAATCGAGATAGTAGGCGTGCTCCCAGACATCGATGCCGATCAGCGCCGTTTTGCCTGACGTCAGCGGGCCGTCACCGCCGGCGGTGTTGAGGATCGCGAGCTTGTCGCCATCCTGCACGAGCCATGTCCAGCCCGAGCCGAAGACGGTGGCGGATGAAGCGACGATCTTCTTCTTCATTTCATCCGCTGAACCGAACGAGACGTCGATCATCTGCGCCAGTTTTCCGGAGGGCTCTTTCGCACCGCCCGGTTTCAGCATCTCCCAGTACTGTTCATGATTCCAGGCCTGACCTGCATTGTTGAAAATGCGGCGGTCGGTCTCCTTGTTCGCAGCGACGACGACCTGTTCGAGCGGCATCGCTGCGTAAGGCGTCTCTTTCGCGAGCGTATTGAGGTTGGTGTAGTAGCCGGCGTGATGCTTGCCGTAATGCAGATTGACGGTACGCGCGCCGATCACCGGCGCGAGCTGCGATTCCTGAAAGGGCAGCGGCGGCTGCCGGAACGGGCCTTGCGGAGTAGGGGCTTGCGTCTGGGCCATCACGGGTCTTGCGAAGGCCGCTGCGGCAGCTGCCGTTAGGATGAAGCTTCGGCGATTCATCTCGGACATGCAGGGCTCCCTGTTTGCTTTGTTGGCGACTGGCGCACGGCCGGAGGACCGCGCGCTTGCCGAAAAGCTTAGGAGGGGCCCATTAAAGGACAAGGCCGGGTGTCCTTGCGGAAAACGTCGGATTTTGCGGTGAAACCGGGGGGATTCTGCTCTCGATGCAGCGACTTTGGCTGGACAGGCCAGAATGAGCCTGCTAGATCGTCGCGTCCTCACAGAAACCAATCCGTGCAGGCGACGGGCGCATAGCTCAGTTGGTAGAGCAGCTGACTCTTAATCAGTAGGTCCTAGGTTCGAGCCCTAGTGCGCCCACCAAGTCTTTCATAGGCTTACGACTGACAAGAACAAGCGGGATGGGTTACGTTCACCGCGCATGCAGTGTCGCGACGTAATCATGTAGCTCATATATTTTTTGTAATGAGCTCCGCTTGTCGCTTAGCTCAGGCGATATATGCCAACCCGGTTTAATATTGGTCATATCCGGGAGTTCATGGGCAATCCCTTTGTGACAATCGATACAAGTTTTTTCGCCCGTCACTAAAAACTTCGAATGAATTTCAGCCGCGCGCTGCGTTTGCTTTGTAAAATCCATTGCGATCGAAGAGTGGCAGTTGCGGCATTCGAGAGAATCATTGGCCTTCAATCTCGCCCATTCGTGCTCAGCTAGTTCCAGTCTTGCGTTTAGAAACTTTTGCCTGGTCGATATTGTGCCGAAAAGCTTTCCCCAAACTTCCTTCGATGCTTGTATCTTGCGCGCGATTTTATCAGTCCAATCATGCGGGACATGACAGTCCGGACAACTCGCCCGAACGCCTGATCGGTTTGAGAAATGAACGGTGCGCTGCAGCTCCTGAAAAACGTTGTCGCGCATCTCATGGCAGGACACGCAAAATTTTTCGGTATTGGTGATCTCGAGCGCCGTATTGAATGCTCCCCAAAACATCACACCGCAGATAAAGCCGCCTAGCGCGAGAAAGCCGAGGCTCAAATGTGTGCTTGGTTTGCTTGCAATATTCCAAAACCAGAGCAGTAAATTCTTGATCCGGGCGATCATAGCTTTCTCACGGCTTCTGGGATTTGAGTGCAGTCATGTCTTGGAATGTATTGGGTACAAGCGGCCGCGCATCCGTTTGGGGTACATGGCACTCGGTGCAGAAGTAGCGGCGGGGGGTAACATCGCCCAAGATCTGCCCGTCTCGATCCATGAAATGTGTAACGCTGATCATCGGAGCGCCTGAGCCCTCCGTGAATTGCCGCCGATGACAATCGAGGCAGCGATTAGTCTTCAGCGTGAGCTGATAGTTATCGATTGAGTGCGGAATCACCGGAGGCTGCTCCGGATAATTACGCATGACCCGCTTGTCATCGGTGACCGGCCGGGCGAGAGGCGGTGCGGCATAGTCTCCCATGGGATCTGCGGCGCCAGTCACGCGCGGCACAGTCCGGGGTGCATTCTGGGCGTAGATATGGCCGGCGGCGAAGACGATCACGCCGCCGAGCAGTGCTCCGAACAACGAATTTGCCGCTCGCTTCAAACCGGAACGATTTTGACCGCGCATTTTTTGAAATCCGTCTGTTTGGAAATGGGGTCGGTCGCATCAAGCGTTACTTTGTTGATCAGCTGGCTCGCGTCGAACCACGGAACGAAGACGACGCCACGCGGCATGTGGTTTCGCCCCAAGGTGTCAACGCGCGTGCGGATTTCGCCGCGACGGGAAATGACCCGCACTTCCGCGCCTTGATTGATCTTTCGGGCGCGTGCGTCCTCCGCATGCATGAACACCCTTGCACCGGGAAATGCCTTGTATAGCTCGGGCACGCGCATGGTCATCGAGCCCGAGTGCCAGTGCTCGAGAACGCGGCCCGTCACGAGCCAGGTATCGAATTCCTTGTCCGGCGATTCCGCGGGCGGCTCATACGGGACGGCGATAATTCGCGCGCGGCCGTCCTTATGGCCGTAGAAGTCGATGCCCTTGCCGGGCTTCACGTAGGGATCGAAGCCTTCGCGGTAGCGCCACTTCGTTTCCTTGCCGTCAACGACCGGCCAGCGCAGCCCGCGAACCTTGTGATACTCGTCGAAGGGCGCGAGGTCGTGACCGTGACCGCGGCCAAATTCCGCGTACTCCTCGAACAAACCCTTTTGTGGATAGAAGCCGAAGTGCTTCGCTTCGTGATTTTCGTAATCGCTCGGAACTTCGCTGGCCGGAAACTTGTCGACCTTGCCGTTGCGATAAAGCACCTCGAACAATGTTTTACCGCGATAATTCGGGTTGGCGGCAAGAAGCTCCGGCGGCCACACTTCATCGGTCGTGAAGCGCTTGGAAAATTCCATCATTTGCCACAGGTCCGATCTGGCCTCGCCGGGCGCATTGACGAGCTGCCGCCAGACATGCGTGCGCCGCTCCGCGTTTCCGTAGGCGCCTTCTTTTTCAACCCACATCGCGGCAGGCAGAATCAGATCGGCGGAAAGCGCGGTGACGGTCGGATAGGCGTCGGAAACGACGACAAAATTCTCGGGATTGCGGTAGCCGGGATATGTCTCGCGCGAACTGTTGGGTGCGGCCTGAACGTTGTTGTTGACCTGAACCCAATAGAAATTGAGCTTGCCGTCGTGAAGCATCCGGTCTTGCTGAACTGCATGGTAGCCGGGTTTTTCCGGAATGACGCCGAACGGCACGCGCCAGATTTCTTCCGCGTGCTTTCGGTGTTCGGGATTGGTGACAACCATATCCGCCGGAAGCCGGTGCGCGAATGTTCCGACCTCGCGTGCTGTTCCACAGGCCGACGGCTGTCCCGTCAGCGAGAAGGGCGAGTTGCCCGGCTCGGCGATTTTCCCCGTCAGGAGATGAATATTGTACAAAAGCTGGTTCGCCCAGACGCCGCGAACATGCTGGTTGAAGCCCATGGTCCAAAGCGACATCACCTTGCGCTTCGGATCGGCATATAGTTCCGCAAGCTCTTGCAGAAATCCCCGCTCGACACCGGACAGTGCTGAGACTTTATCGAGGGTGTATTCTTTTACGAAGGCCGCATAGGCATCGAAATCAATCGGCGTTGTGGCCGTTGGCGCCGCGGCGCCCTTCGCCTTCACCTCGAGCGGGTGATCGGGGCGCAATCCGTAACCGATATCGACCGCACCCTTCACGAACGCCGTGTGCTTGCCGACGAAATCCTTGTTCACGCGGCCGGTCGTGATGATGTGGTTCGCGATGTAGTTCAGAATCGCGAGATCGGTGCCGGGTTTGAACACGATCGGAATGTCGGCGAGATCCGAACTGCGATGCGTGAATGTAGAGAGCACCGCGACCTTTACATGGGGATGACTGAGACGGCGGTCGGTGAGGCGCGTCCAGAGGATCGGATGCATCTCGGCCATGTTCGAGCCCCACAGCACGAATGCATCCGCCGCCTCGAAATCGTCATAGCAGCCCATCGGCTCATCCATGCCGAAGGTGCGCATGAATGCGTAGACAGCCGACGACATGCAGTGCCGCGCATTGGGATCGAGATTGTTCGAGCGAAACCCGGCGCGCATCAGTTTGGTCGCGGCATAACCCTCATAGACGGTCCATTGCCCGGAGCCGAACATGCCGAGCGCGGTCGGGCCCTTTTTCCTCAGGACATCCTTGGCGCGTGCCGCCATGACGTCGAAGGCTTCATCCCAGCTGACGGCGGTGAATTCGCCGTTTTTGTCGAAGACGCCGTTCTTTTTGCGCAGCAAGGGAACGGTGAGCCTGTCGCCGCCATACATGATCTTGGAGAGGAAGTAGCCCTTGATGCAGTTGAGGCCGCGATTAACCTCGGCGAGCGTATCGCCATGGGTCGCGACGACTTTGCCATCCTTCACGCCCACCATGACGCCGCAACCTGTTCCGCAAAAACGGCAGGGTGCTTTCGACCACTTCAGTTGCAACGTGCCAATGCCGCCGGCAACCGGTTGCGCGTTTGCAGGGATGCTTATCTGGGCCACCGCCGCTGCAACCGCCGCAGCATGTGATTTCAGAAGCTCACGCCGAGAGAGTGCCATCTCTAGTCTCCGATATCAGCGGTTTCTGTGATTTGTTCGAAAACCATGTTCGCCGACAGCACCCCGGCCCAAGTGGAGATCTCAGCGAGGCGGCTGCCAAGCAAACCGGATTCAGGCGCCTCAAGAACGATCACGATTTTCGAAACGTTGCTGTAATGGATTTCGGTATCTGGAAGGCGCTTCAGCGCCTCAAGAATGCGTTCGCGCTCGGCGGGAAGAACCGAGATCACCGCACTCGATATGTGCAGAGCGCTGCCATTGTGTGGCTTTCGCGCCCCCTGCAGAAACTCTCGCCGGTTCCAGGTTTCGTGTTTCATGAGCTACCCCGCAGGCGGGCCGGGAGGACCAAAAACAAGTTGGGACATCCACACCAGGAAACCGTAGCCGCCAACGAAGCCGACGGTTATGATCGGCCAGATGAAAACGACAATGATTGCAAAAACGATAAACTCGGCCCGTCTGCTAACAGCAGCAGAACTTCCATCGCTCTGACCCAGTTTGCTCAGCATCTTGAACATTGGACGTCCTGTATCCGTGCGGGAAGTGGACTTATCTTGGTTCAAAATTCAGTCTGGGGAATTTTATCGTTTGCCGATTGTGATAATTTGTATGCGCCGATTCACGCTTGCGTCAGGGTTGGAAGAATCTAACAAGAAAAAAGTCCTGCTGCGGCGAATAGAACATAAGCCTTCATATTCACCCCATGCCTTCACTTCAGCATAACACCGGGCATGAATTTGCCTAGTAGCATTGGAGGGGGGTATTTCGCAGTGCACATTGCCTATGGGTAGGAATGGCTACCTCAAGCGGCGTAAGCGACGCAGATAAGGAATGAGTTTATTCTTAATACCGGTAATTTGTGTCGTGCATTTTGCAAACATGCACAACGGGGTCCTCCCCTTGCCGTCACGTTAAGCTTGCGGTTAGCATCACAGCACTAGCGAGGGGAAAATCTTACAATGAATTTTTCCGTCATCACTATTGATCTGGTTGTAAAGCTGCTTTTGCTCTTGCTGATCGGCATGGGCCCTAAAATTGCATTGGTGCCTTTCCTCGAAAAGACGAAGCGTTTCGACCCTGAAACACAGCGGTCCATAGGCAAGCAGATGGTTTCGACAGCAGTGGTGACTGCGCTCGTTCTGTTTGCTCTCGGCGCACTTCTTATGCGTCTTCTTCACATTACTGGTGGTGCGGTTGCAGTCGGTGGGGGAATTATTCTTGCCATACTTGCGATCAATATGGTGTCCGGGCCCGCCAAAAAAAATGAGGAGGAAGCTGCAGCACCGGAAGAGGCGAAAAAAATCGCTGTTTATCCGCTCGCAATTCCATATCTGCTAAATCCGGTAGGAATTACAGTACTTATTATTGCCTCTGGCGAGGTCGTGTCCGTCGCTAGCGCGGCTCTCGTAATAGGGATTGTTGTGTTGGTTGGTGCATTTGACTACCTAGTCTTTGCCAACATTGACACGTTGTCGAAACGTTTGAATCCCGTCAGTTTGATCATTTCCGAGGTCGTATTTGGGATTCTTTTAACTGCAGTTGCTGTCCAACTAATCGTTTACGGATTGGGTGCGCTCGGAATTATCGCAGTAACGCCGCACTAAGCACGCCAATAAGAGCGCCCGCACTATTGGGGAGATACAAATAGCAAAGCGGCGCAGCACTGTGTTACGCAGGTGTGCGCCCGTCAAATTCCGCAAACGATTTGCGTATCGAGCGGAGCATGCCGGGAGGCGGGCGTGCTTCAGCCTGCCTTCCGCATCGGGTGCTTTTCGAAAGTGCTGACTTCGGCGGCGAGCGCGGCGATTTTGCGCGCGACCGGATGAATGCCGTCGGTCGAAGTGGTCGCGGTGAATTCCACCGGACTGAACTTCGGATCCGTCTCGATGACGCGCAACTCTTTCGATTTGATCTCGCGCGCATAATAGCGTTGCGGCAGGAGGGTGATGCCGAGGCCTGCTGCGGCGAGCGACGCCGCGACGCCGAGACTCTTGCAGGTGTCGATGCGGCGGAAGTTCGTTTCGCCGGCATGAAACCAGTCCTCGATCGACTTGTAGTGATAGGACTCCTTCGACAGGCCGATGATCGGAATGTTGTGGAGATCGCGCGGCCTTAATGTTCTTTTCGGCAAAGCCAGCTTTGGGCTGGCCATCCAGCTGAAACTGACAGTGCCGAGCGAGATCGGCGCAGTGTTGTAGCCGGTGACGCGACCGGGCGTGAGAATAAGGTCGAGCGTTCCGTTGTTCAGCCGGTCGACGAGATCCTGCGTAAGGGCTTCGTCAAGCTCGAGAGAAATTTTCGGATAGTGATCGTGAACCGCTTTGACGAGCAGCGGCAGCCAGGTCACCGAGATCATTTCGACAATGCCGACACGCACGACGCCTTGCGTCGCGCTTTCGTCGGCGATGCGCAGGCGCATTTCGGCCGCGACCCGCAGAATTTCTTCGGCGTAGCGCAGGAGATCGCGGCCTTTCGGCGTCAGGCGGACGGTGCGCTGGCTGCGATCGAACAGCGCGACGCCGAAATCGCGCTCGATTTCCTGGATGCGCATGGAAACAGTCGATTGGGTCGCGTTCATGCGCTCGGCGGCGGCGGAAAAACTTCCGAGTTTTGCCGCCCAATAGAATGTTTCGATCTGCCGCAGGTTCATCGCAGCCTCGCAGTGCCGGGAAATCGTACATCAATTTTTTTGAATTAGAATAGTGAAGAAATATCGTTTGTCTTGATGCCTCCCCGCCCGAATAATTTGCGCATGAATTTGATGCAGGTCATGGCGGAAGAGAAAACACCGGAACTGCCGAACAACCGGCTCCTCACGCTCCGCGTGCGGAAAATCAGGCATGAAACCCCTGATATTGCCTCGTTCGAGCTGGTCAATCCCGATGGCCATGCCCTGCCTTCCTTCACGGCCGGCGCACATCTCGACATCCGCATCACCGACAAGCTCCGCCGCCAGTATTCGCTCTGCAACGACCCGAAAGAGCGCGACCGCTACGTGGTTGCGGTGCTGAAGGATCCCGCCGGGCGCGGCGGGTCGCAGGCGATGCACGAGATCGCTGAAGGCGCGCTGCTGACGGTTTCGGAACCGATCAACCGCTTCCCGCTCGCGGGGCGGGAGGCGCGTTCCCACCTGCTGCTTGCGGGCGGCATCGGTGTCACGCCGATGATGGCGATGATCGCCGAGCTCGAGGCGCAAAAGCGTCCGTGGCACATGCATTATTGCACGCGCAGCCGCGACCGTACCGCTTTTCTCGACCGGCTCGAGCCCTATATCGCGGCGAACAAGGTCGAGCTTCATCACGACAACGGCGATCCCGCCAGGGGTCTCGATATCGGCAAGGCGCTCAGCAATTTCGAGATCGGGACACATCTTTATTATTGCGGCCCCGCAGGCTTCATGACGGCGGCTAAGAAAGCCGTCGGCGCCTGGCCGACCTACAACGTGCACTGCGAATATTTTGAAGCCGCCGAAGACCGGCCGGCTTCGGAAAGCGGGCCGTTTCAAATCAAGATCAAGAGCACCGGCCAGGTCCTTGATGTGCCTGCCGATAAAACGATCGTTGCAGTACTGCGTGAGAACGGTTTCGACGTCGCGACCGAGTGCGAAGACGGTTACTGCGGCACTTGCATCACGCGCTATCTCGAGGGCGAGCCCGAACATCGCGACACGGTGCTGAGCGAAGGCGAGCGCAAGACTTACGTGATGGTCTGCTGCGCGCGGTCAAAGAGCCCGATGCTGGTTCTGGATCCGTGAGGCGCGGCAAATGGACAAAAAGTTTTCAAAAATTCGCTTAGAGGGAGAGACGCTATGATTCCAACCGCTGTTGTCCGGAACGCCTGGTATGTGGCCGGGCTCTCCGCCGATTTCCCCAAGGAAAAACTGACGGGACAAGTGATCGCCAAGCGCCCGATGGTTGTCTGGCGCACCAAGGATGGCGAAGTGGTCGCCTATGACGATCGCTGCTCGCACAAGCGCTTTCCGCTCTCGAAGGGCCGCCTGATGCCGGACGGCACGCTCGAATGCGCTTATCACGGGCTGCGTTACGACACCTCCGGCAAATGCGTGATGATCCCGTCGCATCCGACGGGGCCGATCTCGCCGCAGGCGAAGGTGATTGGCTTCCCGGTCATCGAACAGGACGGCCTGGTCTGGATCTGGCCGGGCGACATGGAGCTTTCCAAAACCCGCAAGCCGCCGCGGCTGCCCGAGTGCAACGATCCTCAGTGGGAGGCGATTCAGGTCGGCCCGATGAAGGTGCCGGCGAATTATCTGCTGCTGATCGAGAACCTTCTCGACATCACGCACTTCTATCCGCTGCACGACGGCAATATCGGCGATCTCGCCAACAGCTCGATTCCGATCGAGCTCGAAGAAGGCGAAGTGGATGGCAACAAATACGTCATGACCATCCGCAAGACCAAGGATTACACGCAGCCGCCGTATTACGTCGACTGGTTCCACCATCCCGTGGTCGACCGTTATCACACGCACTGCATGATGAGTCCGGCGGTGACGCGCGTCGTTCTGCGCAATCAGCCACCCGGTACACCGTTGGAGCGCCTCGGCGAGCACGAGTATCCGGGAAACCTCGACTTCCAGCATGGTGAGCGCGGTTATGCGTTGATCCACATGCACACGCCGGTCGACGAGAACAATCACGTCTGGCGCGTCATGGTGTGCTCGCCTGCGAAGCACATGTCGCATGGCGATCCCAACAAGTCGGCGGCAAAGCGCATTGCCGAGATGTTCCCGGCGGTCGCGGCCGAAGACGAGTGGGCGCTGCAACAGCAGCATCAGATGTTCGCTTATCCGGATGAAGGCTATTGCGAAGTATTCCTGAAGCCGGATCTCGCTTTGCGCCGCGCTCGCAAGATTTTTGCCGATCTTGTTCGCGAGCAGGAAACACCGATGCCGGCACAGGCCGCCGAATAAAACGCAAACTAACTCGAAAGAAGGACATCAGATTTGCGTTTCTGAAATTTAATGAAAGACAGACTGGTGCTGCGCGTAATGCAGTGTCAGTCTGACATCGATCACTCGCCTGAAAAAATACCAAAGCCAGCGCTCAAAAAATGACTGGCACGGGAGGAAGCGGGAGGGGACTTTGTTAAACGTCACGGGCGTAACCAAAGCGTTCGGCGGTGTCACTGCGCTTCACGAAGCGCAGTTTGATGCCGCGACTGGCCATATCACCGGCATCATCGGGCCGAACGGTGCCGGCAAGAGCACGTTTTTATACGTGGTCGGCGGCATGATCAGGCCGGATGCCGGCCGCGTCGTGCTTGACGGCGTCGACATCACCGATCTGCCGCTGCACAAGCGCGCTCAGCGCGGGCTCGTGCGCACTTTCCAGATTTCGCGCGAACTAGGCGGACTTACGGTCCTCGAAAATCTTCTGTTCGCACGCCCCGATCAGTCGGGGGAGAGCATCTGGAAGAATTTTGCGCTCTATCCGCGCGTGCGGAATGAAGAAGCGGAAGCCATTCGGCATGCCTGCGAGGTTCTCGAGCGTGTCGGGCTGCGGCATCTTGCCGACAATCCTGCGCGCGCCTTGTCGGGCGGCCAGAAGAAATTGCTCGAGCTTTGCCGGGCGCTGATGCTGCGGCCGAAAATCATTCTGCTCGACGAGCCAGGCGCGGGCGTGAGCCCGCCGATGCGCGTGCAGATTTCGGATGTGATCAAGTCGCTGCGCGACGAGGGCATCACCTTCGTCATCATCGAGCACGACATGGATATGATCGCGCGTTTGTGTGACCGCGTCTATGTATTCGCAGAAGGAACCAATCTGACCGACGGTTCCTTCTCCGATATCATCGCGGACCGACGCGTCATTGATGCTTATCTTGGAGGGATGAATTGAGCGCAGGAGATTTCATCCTTCAGACGAGGGACGTCGCTGCAGGTTACGGCGGCGGCGACATCATCTCGAACATCTCGGTCGACGTCGAGGACGGCAAGATTTTCACCGTGATCGGGCCGAACGGCTCGGGCAAGAGCACCTTCATCAAGGTGTTAGCCGGCCTGCTGCGCCCGCGCGTCGGCGGCATCACTATCGGAGACGAGCAGATCGCCAAGCTTTCCGCGCCCGAGCGCGTGGCCAAAGGCGTCGCTTACGTTCCGCAGGAATACAACGTCTTCGCCAATCTTACGATCAACGAGAACCTGCGGCTCTCGACCGAATTCCTGAAACGAAACCGTCAGGCGACTGACGAGCAGCGCTCGCGCGTGCTCGAGATGTTTCCCGAGGTCGGATCGCGGCTCACGCTGAAAGCGGGATATTTGTCCGGCGGCCAGCGGCAGATGCTGGCCTTTGCCTGCGCGATGATGGCGGCGCCCGTGGTGCTGCTGCTCGACGAGCCGTCCGCGGGCCTCGCGCCGAAATTCGTTTCCGAGATCTTCGACCGGATCAAGGCGGTCAACCAGACCGGCCTGACCGTCGTGATGATCGAGCAGAACGTCAAGGAAGCGCTGCGGATCGCCGACAATGTCATGGTGCTCGTCAACGGCTCGCCGCGGCTTTTCGTGCCGGCGGCCGAGGTCGGCTCGCATGATCTACATAAACTGTTTCTGGGGTGACGTGATGAGACGGCAAGCATTCGAGTTTTATTGCCGTCAGGGGAGGGATGCATGATCGCGCAATATGTGTGGAACGGCTTTGTCAGCGGCATGATCCTTGCGCTGCCCGCGATTGCGCTCACGCTGGTTTACGGCATCCTGAAATTCCCGAATTTTGCTTTCGGCGCGATGATGACGGCCGGCGCCTACATTGCGCTGGTTTTGAATGTCAATTTCGGCCTGTCGCTGTTGTGGTCAGCGGCGCTTGCGACGATCATCTTCGCGATGATCGCGGTGGTCATCGATCAGACCGTTTTCCGTCAGCTGCGCGATCGCGACTCGATTACGCTCCTGGTCTGCTCGATGGGCGTTTCGTTCGTGCTCGAGAACATCGCGCGTTTCATTTTCGGCAATGCCGCGCGCAGCTTCGATATAGCCATCGCCCGTCCGAAATATCTTCTGGGCCTCAAGATCAATAACGAGCAGATCATCACGGCGATCGTCGCGCTGTCAGCGATGGCTGCGATCTATTTCATCCTGCGCCACACGGCGCTCGGCCGCGCCATGCGCGCAATCGCCGATAACCCGTCGCTTGCTGCGGTGCGCGGCGTGCGGCGCGAAAATATCATCTGCTGGACCTGGGTCATCGCCGGCGGTCTTACCGCGACCGCGGGCGTGCTCGCGGGCATGGACCGGGCGATCGATCCGATGCTGGGCTGGAACTACATCGTATCGACGTTCGCCGCCGCAATTCTGGGCGGGCTCGGCAATCCGGTCGGCGCCGTCGTCGGCGCGCTTGCCGTCGGCATCGTCGAAGAAACATCGACCCTGTTTATTCCGCCGAATTACCGGCAGGCGATCAGCTTTCTCGTGATCGCTCTCCTGTTGCTGATGCGCCCGCAAGGGCTGCTCGGCGTCGCCACGATCAAGAAGTAACGAGCGCAGCCATGGCATCTTATCTCGTCACCATTCTTACGCTGGTCGCCATCATCTCGATCCTTGGCCTCGCGCTTAATTTGCAGTGGGGCCTGTGCGGGATGGTGAACTTCGGTCTCACCGGCTTTTTTGCGCTCGGGGCCTACACGGCGGCGATCGTCGGCCTTTCAGGTGCGGGCACATTTGCGGCAACGCTCGCGGCAGTGGTCGTCTGTAGCCTGGCGTGCGGGCTGGTCGCGCTCGTCTCGCTGCGCCTTTCCGAGGATTATCTTGCGATCCTGACGCTCGGTTTTGGCGAAGTCGTGCGCCTTGTCGTGCTCAATGAGGAATGGCTGACGCATGGATCGCTCGGTCTGCCGGGCATCCCGCGCCCATTCTGGGGACTCGTTTCGGAAGACAAGTACGAATATCTGTTCCTCGGGCTGCTGGCCCTCGTCATTCTGGGTTTGTTTATCGCGCTCGAGATGCTGCTGCGCTCGCCCTTCGGGCGCGCGATCCGCGCCGTGCGCGAGGATGACGTCGTAGCCGCGACGCTCGGCAAGAATGTCTTGATGCTGCGGGTGAAAGTGTTTGCGCTCGGCGGCGCGATCATCGGCATCGCCGGCTCGTTCCACGCCTTCTACATGACCTATATCGACCCGAGCCAGTTCCAGATGATCGTGACGGCCTACGTCTTCATGGCGGTCATCGCGGGCGGGCGCGGCTCGAACAGCGGGCTTCTCCTGGGCTCGGTCCTGCTGATGGTGGCGATCGAAGGTACGCGTTACCTCAAGGACATCTTCAACGTTTTCGACGCGACGCAGCTTTCGGCGATCCGGCTCATCATGATCGGCCTTGGCCTGATCCTGCTGCTGATTTTCCGCCCGCAGGGCTGTCTCGCGGAGTATAGCCTGAAAATTAAAGGCAGGGAATCCAAGCAGCGCGATATCGCCGTGCAGACGAAAACCCGGGCAACATAGGAGGCTCTCGTGGCGCGAGTACGACTTATTCCTTCCGGTGAACTACCGCCCCACGCCGCGCAGATCTACGAAGACTACGCATCGGGCTACGGACCTTTCCGTAATCAGGCTGCGGTCATGGCGCATGTGCCGACGGCGGCCACGCACATCATGCAGATGCTGATGGAGCTGAAGCGCGAGCGCAACATCAACTGGCGCTATATCGAGCTTGCCATCGTCGTCACTTCCAAGCTGAACGCCTGCCATTATTGCGTCGGCCATCACACCGAGCCGCTGATGGTGGAGGGGCTTTCGCAAGAGGCGATCGAGATGCTGCCGGAAATCCACCCGGAGCTCGACGATGTCGACCGCTTGGTGGTCGACTACACGATCGCCGTGACGAAAAACGCGCAGCGCGTTCCGCAGTCGATGTTCGACCGCTTGCGGATGCGTTTTACCGAAGCCGAGGTTGTCGAACTTACGTTGCGTATCGCGCTGTGCGGATTTTTCAATCGTTTCAATGACGCGCTTCAGGTCGACGATGAAATGCTCGCGACCACGGAAGCGGCCGAATGACACGAAATTACAACTAAAACAACACAAGCAAGCATGGGGAGGACTACAATGACGAAGACAGGAAATCCGATCTATCGGCCGGTAAAGCGCCGGACCGTATTGCGCGGCATGGCGGCAGCGGGCGGCTTTGTCGCCACTGCTCCTTATATCGGCACGAGCTACGCCGCCGGTGAAGACATCAACATCGGCGTGCTGCTGCCGTTCACTGGATCGCAGGGCGCCTACGGCCCCGATATGCGCAAGGCGGCCGAACTCACGGCAAAGAAAATCAATGATGCCGGCGGCATTCTGGGCGGCCGGAAATTCAAGCTGTTTTTCGAGGATGACGAGTCGAGCCCGACTGCCGGTCTTGCCAGCACCAAGAAGCTGCTTGAAATCGACAAGTGCGTTTCGGTCATCGGCATCTGGGGCAGCCCGATTGCGATGGCGATCAAGCCGGTCCTGATCAGCGCGAACACCTGCATGATGGTTTCGGGCGCCGCCAACGCCATCACCGAGGGAGACACGAAGGGCCTGGTCTGGCGCTATCAGGCCAAGGCGTCGAACTGGGGTTCGGGCATGGCCCAGGCCATGGTCGAGCGGAAATACAAGACAGTCTCCATCCTGGCGCAGCAGAATGCGTTCGTGATTGCGATGGTCGAGCCGGCCAAGAAAGTTTTCGAGAAGGCCGGCGTCAAAGTCATCGATACCGTGATCTACAATCCGGATCAGCCGTCCTACCGCGCCGAAGTGCAGCGCATCTTCGGCCGCAACCCCGCACCGGACGCGGTGATGTGCCTTGGCCTGCTCACAGACTTCGTTTCGATCGTGCGCGAGACGGCGCGCGTCGATGCGAAGAGCAAGATCATGGCGCTCTCCATCATGGCCGATGCTGAAGGTCAGTTCCTCAAGGCTGTCGGACCGGAAGCGGCCGAAGGCATCGAGCACTTCCAGCCGGCGCCGCCGCTCAGCAGCCCGAGCTACAAGAAGTTCCAGAAGCTGATGGGCGCGGATGAAAACGCACTGTTCCTGTTCGCGAGCAATACGCACGATCAGATCTGCACGCTCGCGATGGCGATGGAAAAGGCGAAGAGCACGGACTCGGTCGCTTTCACCAAGGAGATCCGGGCCGTCTGCAACCCTCCGGGCGAGCCGGTGAATGATGTCCTCGATGCGCTGACCAAAATCCGCGCCGGAACGAAAATCAACTTTGACGGCGCCGGTTCTTCCTGTGACTTCGACAGCAGGGGCGACCAGATCAATCGCTCCTATGCCGTCTACAAGATCATTGGCGGCAAGCAGGTGCTTCAGAACATCATCAAGGAGCCTGAGGCCTCCCTATAGCGGATTGCGATAACCCGCGGCGGTATCTGCCGCCGCGGGTTCTCACTTTCGAGAATTCGAATTTCCGGAGTTTATTTGCATGAAGACGCGTGCCGCTGTTGCCGTTGCCGCCGGCAAACCCCTTGAAATCATGGAAGTCGATCTCGAAGGGCCGAAGGCCGGCGAAGTGCTGATCGAGGTCAAGGCGACCGGCATTTGCCACACCGACGAATTCACCCGTTCGGGCGCGGACCCGGAAGGGCTTTTTCCCGCGATCCTCGGCCATGAAGGTGCGGGCGTCGTCGTGGATGTCGGCGCAGGCGTCACGAGCGTCAAGAAGGGCGATCATGTCATTCCGCTCTACACGCCCGAATGCCGGACATGCCCGTCGTGCCTGTCGCGCAAGACCAATCTTTGCACCGCGATCCGCGGCACTCAGGGGCAGGGTCTAATGCCCGACGGCACCAGCCGCTTTTCGATCGGCAAGGAAAAGATCCATCACTATATGGGCTGCTCGACGTTCTCGAATTTCACGGTACTGCCGGAAATCGCGGTGGCGAAGGTCGATCCGGCGGCGCCGTTCGACACCATCTGTTACATCGGCTGCGGCGTGACGACCGGCATCGGCGCCGTCATCAACACCGCGCAGGTCGAGGAGGGCGCAACGGCCGTCGTGTTCGGCCTTGGCGGCATCGGCCTCAACGTCATTCAGGGCCTGCGGCTCGCGGGCGCCGACATGATCATCGGCGTTGACCTCAACAACGACAGGAAGCGATGGGGCGAGCGCTTCGGCATGACGCATTTCGTCAACCCGAAGGAAGCGGGCGGCGATATCGTTCCGTATCTCGTCAACCTCACCAAGCGCGGCGCCGATCAGATCGGCGGCGCCGACTACACCTTCGATTGCACCGGCAACGTGACGGTGATGCGCCAGGCGCTCGAATGCGCCCACCGCGGATGGGGGACGTCCGTCATCATCGGTGTCGCGGGCGCGGGGCAGGAGATCGCGACGCGGCCGTTTCAGCTTGTCACCGGCCGAACCTGGAAGGGAACGGCCTTCGGCGGCGCGCGCGGGCGCACGGACGTGCCGCGCATCGTCGACTGGTACATGGCCGGCAAGATCGAGATCGACCCGATGATCACGCATCGGCTTAAGCTCGAGGAAATCAACAAGGGTTTTGACCTGATGCACCACGGCGAGAGCATCCGGAGCGTCGTCATCTATTAGAATCGTTCATCCGCCGATTGAGGAGAGTCAGATGGAAAAAATTCACCCTGCGATCGATAACGGAATGCCCAAGGAAAGCCCGAGCTTCGACGGGGCAACGCTGACGTGCCATTGCACGAGCGAGCCGGTGAAAGTGAAGATCAAGGGCCAGATCGCGCACAACCACGCCTGCGGCTGCACTAAATGCTGGAAGCCGAAGGGCGCGGTATTTTCGGTCGTCGCGGTGGTGCCGCACGAGAACGTCACCGTCGCCGAAAACGGCGGCAAGCTGAAGGTCGTGGATGAGGGCGCGGTGATCCGCCGCCATGCCTGCACGAAATGCGGCACGCACATGTACGGCACCATCGAGAAGGATCATCCGTTCAAGGGGCTCGATTTCATTCACCCCGAGCTGTTCGACAAGCCGGGCTGGGCGCCGCCGGGCTTTGCCGCCTTCGTATCGTCGATCATCGAGGCGGGGGTCGCACCCGATCGCATGGGAGCGATCAGGAGCCAGCTCAAATCCGCCGGGCTCGAGCCCTATGACTGCCTGTCACCGGCGCTCATGGATTTCATCGCGACCTGGACGGCGAAGAAAACCGGCGCGATCGCAAGCTAAATAATAGAAGTGCAATGTTGCAGGACGCACGCTCAATGAGCGTGCGTCTTTTTTTTGCCGGACAGAGAACAGCGCTAGAGCTTGCTCAAGCTGAATAACGCCAGCGCAAACGAGATGATGCAGATCGGCGCGCTGGCGATGGTGAGGGTCGCGGCGGAGACGCGGACGAGAGCCATCTGGCCCGCGGTGACGAGAACCGGCACGATAAAAACGAGGGCGGCGCAGACCGTGCCCGGCAGCCAGCCGAGCTTGTAGCCGACATAGACGCAGCTCGCGTAGAGGCACCAGATCGTCATCCGTGCGATCGAGGCCAGCATCCGCGGCCACCGCTCCGGCGTGTCCGGGTTCTGGTAATGCAGCCGCTGCATGAAGAAAGCGGAGCAGCTCGTGATGCAGGCCCAGAAGGCAAACATCTGAATTTTATCCCAGGCCGCAAAGTCCAATTTCGCCCCCGTCCGTTGTTGGCATTGCCGGTGTATATTCATTCATAGGTATCAGCCAATATACAAGGCTTTTTGATCCGCATACGCTTTTGGCGGAGACGCAATCATGTCTTTCGTTCCGAAAGTAATTTTAGGCGGCAAGGCGATCGATGAGAAGCCGGAAGGCTTCCGGCATTCGCATGGCGACATGATCGACATCAACCGCCTCAGTCAGGCATTCTTCCGTATCCGGTGTAACGATCTCCGGCAAAGAGTGATTGTCTTTCTCGAGGAGGTTGCCGATGCCCAGCACTCCGAAAATCTGTATTAGCCGGCAACCTGCCATCGGCAGGGCGTGAGCGCTTCTCATGCAGGTTGTTTCGCCCGACTGGTTTGCGCGCGTCGCCATTGAGGGAAGCCGCGTAGCACTCGAGCCGCTGGAAGATCGCCACCACGACGATCTCGCAGCGGCAGGCGCGGATGCGGCGATCTGGCGATGGCTGCCGACGCCGCATCATCTGCCGGGTTCGATGAAGGATTTTATCGCCGCGGCCGAACGCACGGCTGCAGAGGGCACGGCGGTGGTATTCGCGACGGTGGATCTCGGGTCGGGAAAAGCCGTAGGGTCGACCCGCTATCATCACATCGTGCGCGAGCATCGCCGGCTCGAGATCGGGGTGACCTGGATCGGCAGCGCGTATCAGCGCTCTCACATCAACACCGAAGCCAAATACCTGCAGCTCTGGTACGCCTTCGAGGTGATGGGTTGCCGCCGCGTCGAGTTGAAGGCCGATGTCGAGAACGTGAAGTCGCGCGCGGCGATCGCGCGCCTCGGCGCGACGGAGGAGGGCATATTCAGGAAGCACATGCTCTATGCCGACGGCCGCAATCGCGACAATGTCTATTTCTCGATTGTCGATGACGACTGGCCGGCGGTTCGCGGCAAGCTACTGGAAAAGCTCGGTTATTCGGTGAGCCCGGTCGTCCGTGGTTAGCATCTGTAAAAATGAAAAGCCCTTCACCGGATGAGACGGTGAAGGGCTGAAAGTTTTTTCGAGTTTCGTCCGAAGCCGTAGCAGCTTCGCTGAAAGCTTTAGCGGACGGCCGCGAGCTTCGGCGCGTGGGCCGCGACGTCAAGCAGCTCATGGCGCTGCCAGCGCTCGCAGGACGCGACGGTGTTCACCAGCAGCATCGAAACGGTCATCGGCCCGACGCCGCCCGGCACCGGCGTGATGTAGGACGCCTTGCGCGAAACACCTTCGAAATCGACGTCGCCGACGAGCCGGCCATCGCTCGTGCGGTTGATCCCGACGTCGATGACGACCGCGCCGGTGCGCACCATCTGCGGCAGGATGAGGTTCGGCTTGCCGGCCGCGACGACGAGGATATCGGCGAGGATCGTGAACTGCGCGAGATCCTTGGTCTTGGCGTGGCAAATGCTGACGGTGGCTTCGTGATGCATCAGCATCAATGCCATCGGCTTGCCGACGATGTTGCTGGCGCCGACGACGACGACATTCTTGCCCTCGAGCGGAATCTTTTCGTGCTCGAGCAGTTTGAGGACGCCGTAGGGCGTGCAGGGCGGGAACACGGTCCCGCCGACGACCAGGCCGCCGACGTTGTAAAGGTGAAAGCCATCGACATCCTTGTCCGCTGAAATGGTGCGGAGGATGCGTGCAATGTCGAACGAGGGGGGCAGCGGGAGCTGCACGAGGATGCCGTGGATATTCGGATCGGCATTCAACTCTTCGATTTCGTCGATCACGGTCTGCTGATCGATATTTTCCGGAAAATCGCGGCGGAACGAGCGGATGCCGACATCCTCGCAGGCGCGAATCTTGTTGCGCACATAAACCTGGGATGCGGCGTTCGAGCCGACGACGATGACGGCGAGGCCTGGAGGCGTGCCGCCCGCCGCTGTGATGCGCGCCACGCGCTCGCGGCATTCGGCGCGGATGTTCGCGGCTACGGCAACTCCGTCGATGATTTTTGCTGTCATGATGTCTTCAATGGTGGTGGCTTCGAATGCATGAACGGGTGGCCTTCGAAAAGGCCACCCGCTTTTTGCCTTAGAGCTGAACTTCTTCGAGTTCTTTGCCGGCGGTTTCCGGTCCCATCAGATAACCGATGATGGTCAGAATCCATAGAGCGGCGGTGGCGAGGAACGGCCCCGTCACGCCGTATTCGGCGATGCCCCAGCCGACGAGATACGGCGCGAAGATCGAAGCAACACGGCCGCCACCGACCATGATGCCGAACCCCGTTGCGCGCAGGCTCGTGCGGAAGAACTCGCTGAGATAGGTGTCACCGACGCCCCACAGCCAGCCCAGCATGCCGATCATGATGGCGCCGAATGCAAGGAAGGTGTGGAAATCATCGGTGCGGGAGGCAACAACAGTGCAGCCCATCATGATGAGTGCGCCGAGGATGCCCGCCGGACGCCGGCCGACGAGGTCCGACAGACCCGTGCCGACATAGGCGAGGAAGAACTGCACGACGTAGAACATCATCGCGTAGAAGATGGCGTCGGTCGGCGTCACGTTGAACTTCTTCACCATGAAGGTGGTGAGGAAGACGGTGATGCCCCAATAGCCGCAGGCGTTGGCGATATAGAGCAGCCAGCCTACGATGATACGGCGCCACGCACCCGGGATCGAGAAGATGTTGACCCGCGGACGCGCCTTGCCTTCGACCTTGATGAAGTGCTCGACCTCGGCAGCCGCGTGCTTGTAGCGGGCCGATTCCTGAACCATCTGGCGAAGCAGGAACACGCCGATGGCCGGCACGATCGCGAAGCCGAAGGCCCACTGCCAGCCCCAACGCGGCACGATGTAGAGCGCGCACGCCGCGGCCAGGATGTAACCGGCGGAGTAGAGCGAGAACATGATGCCGCCGGTGCCGATGGCGCGTACTTTCTTTGGCCACATCTCGGCGGTGTAGGGCGCGCCGACCGCGAGTTCGCCCGCGCCGCCGATGCCGGTCAGGAAGCGCAGGAAGGTGAAGATGTAGAGGTTGGTCGAGATACCACCGAGCGCGGTGGTGAGGCCGTAGATGATGATCGACCAGCCGAGAGCGTCGCGGCGCCCGATTCGGTCGGCGAGGAAGCCGAAGCCGATGGTGCCGATGGTGTAACCGATCAAGAAGATCGAACCGATGAGGCCGATCGTCTTCATCGAGATGTCAAGGTCATGGGCGAGAGTAGGCGCCAGCATGCCAAACAGGTTCACTGCGTAGGCGTCGAAGCCATAACCCAGGCCCGCAGCAAGCGCGACGAGAAACGCTTCCTTAAACGGGATGTGAATTTCGGCGTGTGGTGGTGCGGCTTTAGACGATGAAACCCCACCCGCTTTGAGTGTTGTATCGGTCATTTTTTTCCTCTCCGTTGGATCTCGAACAGCAATTTTTGGCGCTGCCGTTCGCTGAATCCGTTTTTCTTTCTTCGCGGGCAGCTGCTTGCTTCAAGACAGTGCAAACACACTTTCGGTGAATGCGAAGCGTCCCCCCGGAAATCATGCAGCGGACATCGGGCGGCGGTAAATCTTTCCTGCAAATTCCAAGATAGGACTCGGCTATATTTACGCCGCCTTGGCATTCCAGGCTCTGGCAACTCCGGGTAACCGTAATTACGTACGAGAGGACCCCCTCGTTCAGTCTATAGGTAGATAAACAAATTCGATTTCTACCAAGCTAGCAGAGGTTATCGTGACAGAGGTATGATGGGGACAGTCGGAACCAAGGAACTGATCGCCTCGTTCTGCTCCCAAGGAGAAAGCCCATGGTCGCCAAAAACCACCGCCAATGGACCAGCGAACCCAATCTCGAGATGAACGAGTGGGTTGACAGCCGGATTTACTCGGACCCGCAAATTTTCGAGGAAGAACTCGAAAAAATCTTCAAGAAAACGTGGATTCCGGTCTGCCACGAATCGGAGCTGTCCAAGCCCTACGATTTCCGTACGTTTTCCATCGCCCGCGAGCCGATCGTCGTTTGCCGCGGCCCGGATAACGAAGTCCGCGCCTTTCTGAACGTTTGCCCGCACCGCGGCATGATCATCGAGCGCCGTCCTTCCGGCAGCTTCCTTGAGGGCCAGCCCTCGGGCAATCCGAAGCGTATGACCTGCATGTTCCATGCCTGGCAGTACGACATGAAGGGCAATTGCGTTTACATCAGCCGCGAAAAGGAAGGCTACCAGGACCGTCTGTGCAAGGAAGACATCGGTCTTCGCCGGTTGCGCTGCGAAGTGAAGTTCGGCGGTTTCGTCTGGGTCAACCTCGACGACAACCCGGCCGTCTCGCTGGAAGACTGGGGCTCGAAGGCGTTCGATTGCCTGCGCAAATCGATTGACGCCGAGCCGCTCGAAGTTTTCCATTATCACAAGGCGATCGTGAACACGAACTACAAGTTGTGGCACGACACCAACTGCGAGTTTTATCACGACTTCATGCACTACCATAACCGCGTCACCGGCTTTAACGACGCGTATTTCGCGCGCAAGAACTCGGCGTTCGATCACGGTCACATCACCGTCGGCACCTTCGAAGTGAACTACGAGAAGTACGAAGGCTTCGACAGCCGTGCGGCGTTGTCGTTCCCGCACTTGCCGCCGAACCAGTGGTACATGATCGACCTGTTCCCCGGCATGAACTTCAACCTGCGCGGTTCGGCACTGCGTTGCGATATCGTGACGCCGCTCGGGCCGGATAAGGTGATGATCGAGTATCGCGGTCTCGGCCTGAAGCGCGATACGCCGGAAGAGCGGCAGACCCGCATCGACCACCACAACTCGATCTGGGGCCCGTTCGGCCGCAACCTGCACGAGGATCTGATCGGCGTGCAGGGTCAGGGCACTGCGATGCAGACCGGTTCAGAGCCGCGCCGCCTGCTGATCGGGCGCCACGAGAACCAGACGATCCACGACGAGAACGGCATGCGCCACTACTACGAAGAGTGGGGCCGCTGGATGAACCGGATGCCGAGTCATCCGGAGAAGCCATTTGCCGAGGCCGCGTCGGTCGCAGCAGAATAAA
This sequence comes from Xanthobacteraceae bacterium, assembly GCA_035555855.1. GTDB lineage: Bacteria > Pseudomonadota > Alphaproteobacteria > Rhizobiales > Xanthobacteraceae > Palsa-892. The sequence continues at coordinate 68,857 of DATMGD010000071.1, read as the reverse complement.
CAGAAGCCGGCCGGCGGTTCGTCCGCCGGCCGGACCTTCTATCGTCAATCGTAAAAATCTCCGGCCGCCAACGAGCCGGGTGCAGTAACGCTATGGGGAATTAACGTGGAAACGGCCAACCTTGTTCGTGACGCCATCTATCGCTCCGCCATCTCGCTCGACAAGCAGGATTGGGACGGGTGGCTGAACGAGTGCGACGAAGAATTTCACTATGCGATCCGGGCATGGAGCCCTGAAATCAATAAAGACATGACTTATCTCGCGCTCGACCGGAAGGGCCTCGAGAACCTGATCAAGCTGCTCCCCAAGCACAATACCGATCACTCGCCGCTGACCCGGCATACCTCGGTTTATACGGTCGAGATGAACGGCGATGCGACCGCGCATGCGGTGAGCTCGTTCGTCGTCTATCAGAACCTTCTCGACGGCATCAATTCGCACATCGACGCGGGCGAAAGCCGCCTGTTCCTGATCGGAAAATATAACGATACGCTGAAGATCAAGGACGGTAAGGCGAAATTCATCAGCCGCGAGGTGCGCCTCGAGAATCGCCGGCTCGACAAGGGTTCGCACTGGCCGATCTAAGCGTCGCGCTGGCAGAAAAGAACGAAAATGAGCTGGACAAAAATTTGCGACGCGTCGGAAATCTCGGCCAATTCGACCAAAAAGTACAACGTCAACGGCTTTGATGTTCTGGTCGTGAACTACGGCGAAGGCTTCCGCGTCATCCCGCCGCTCTGCCCGCATATGGAAGAGCCGCTGGAAGAATCGGGAATCGTCGTGCGTTGTTCTCTGACGTGCTCGAAGCATCTTTGGGCGTGGGACCTGAAGACGCTCGAGATGCAGGGCGCCGAAACCGAGAAGACCCTGAAGGTTTACGAATCGAAGGAAGAGAACGGCGCGATCTTCGCCAATGTCGATCAGGAGCTGATCTACGACTTCGATGAAGAGGGCGGCGGCGACGACGACGATTTCTTCAAGTGAGCTTGTGGTCGAATGAAAATCTCGGTCCAGAGTAAGAACGGCGAACACAGCTTCGATTGCGGCGAGCGCGAAACGATCCTGCATGCGGGCCTGCGCGAGGGGCTGACGCTTCCCTACGAATGCGCGACCGGCACCTGCGGCACCTGCCGCGCGCGCGTCGTCGGCGGCGACTACGAGGTGCTGTGGAAAGAAGCGCCCGGCGGCAAGCGGCTCAAGCCCGAAAAGGGCGATATCCTGATGTGCCAGACGCGGCCCTTGTCGGATTGCTCGCTGATGGTGCCGTCCGAGCTAAAGGTCGTGCAATCGGGCCGCCCGGCGAAGCGCAGCGGCACGATCCGCAACATCAAGCCGCTGACGAAGGATGTCGCGCATTTCGACCTTCATCTCTCCGAGCCGATGGAGTTCGAGGCCGGCCAGTTCATCGTCGTCGAGACGCCGGACCTTGAAGGCGGCCGCGCTTACTCAATGGTGAACTTCACGACGTCGCCCTCGAATCACATCCAGCTTGTTCTGAAGCAGAAGGCCGACGGCAAATTCAGCGCCTGGCTGTTCGGCGATCGCAAGGCCGAGGAATCAGTGACCGTTTTCGGGCCGCTCGGACGGGCGGTGTTCAGGCCCAGCGAAGACAAGGACATCGTTTGCATTGCGGGCGGCTCTGGCGTCGCGGGCATGATGTCCATTCTCGAACACGCCGTGCATGCCGATTATTTCCGCAACCACAAGGGCACGGTCTTTTTCGGCGTGCGGACGCACCAGGACACGTTTTATCTCGCGCCGCTCGCGGATTTCGTGGCGCGCTCGCACGGCAATCTCGAAGTGACGATCGCGCTCTCGCACGAAGAATCGGTGAGCGAAGTTCATGCGCAATATCCAAATCTGAAGCTCGCCGCCGGCATGGTGCACGAGGTCGCGAAGAACGGCCTTGGCGATCGCGGCGAGAACGCCATCGCCTACATCGCGGGACCGCCGCCGATGGTGGACGGCGCAATCCGTACCCTGCTTGGCAGCGGAATGACCGTAGGGAGTATTCGATATGACAAGTTCGGCTAATGCGAAGGTGACACCGGCGATGGCTGTTCCTGTCTGGGAAGACATCCCCGAAGCCGGCGAAAAGGAATTCGCGCTGGCGCGCGTGGAAACGCTCAATCTCGCGCAATGGCTGGCGCGGATCGCCAATAGCTATGTTACGAGCAAGATGCCGGAAGAACGGGTCGTGCTGGAATTCCGCTCGGCCAATCCGGCCTTCGTCACGCAGACCTTCGAGAAGGATCTGGCGCTCGAATTGCGTCTTGCCGATCTTGAGATGCAGTTCTCCGAATATGGCCGGCTTGTCCCGCACATCTTCAACCCGGAAGAACATTCGCCGGCCAAGGTCGAAGCGTGGCTGCTGGTCGAGCTCCTGCACCGGGGCATCGACCGCTCGAAATTCTCGAAGAAACTGCCATACGCGATGCCGAACCTGATGACCGGCGATGCCGAAGATCATTCGCCCGAAGCTTGCGGCGAGGGGCTGGCGAAGCTCGTGGTGTGGTGCCGCAATGCGGCTTCCGTGCTTTCATCGGCGAGCCACGGCGCGCGGATCCTGGCGCTGCCGCAAACGTTGACGCTTGCTTACGAATCGAACGGCAAGCCGGAAACGAACTGCGGTTTTGTGATCGGCGACGAAAAGACCGAGCCGCACTTTTTCGCGACGAAAGCCGGCGGGCGGAAGCCCGAAGTGCTGAGCGCGTCGCAGCTGGCGAAGGAAAGCAGCCCCGGCCTTGCAGCGGCGCAGTTCATCACCGCATGAATCGGTATCTTATGCCCGCTTCAGTTTCTTGGATGCTTCAATGAGAGAAGGGGGGACTTCATCGTCCTCTTCGATGCGCTTTTGCAGCGTACCCGACTTGCTGAATTCCTTGAGGATCGTCACGAAGGCGTTCGCCATCGGCAGCACGATCTCACCTTCCGCCCAGAATAGACCGACCTCCTGGCTGACGATCGGATCGACCAGCGGAAGCGCCCGCGTACCTTTGAAAAGGCCGGGCATATGAGCGAAGTGGGAAGGAATGATCGTGCAGAGTTCGGTGCATTGCGTCTGGAACATCAGATGCAGGATCGATTCCGATTCGACATGCGGGACCGGCGAGCAGCCGACACTCTTGAACACGCGGTCGATGAAGCGCCGCTCGTGCATCGAAGGACGAAGCATCGCAAGCGGAACGTCGGCGGCCTCGCGCCAGGTGATGGTTTTCTTTTTCTTGAACTGCGGCGTATCCGGCACCAGGAGGCTCATGCGCTCGGTGTAGATCGGCAGCGTGTTCTTGCGGCCAAGGTCGGCCTTGTCGAGATAGGTCAGCGCGACGTCGAGCGCGAAATTGTTCAGCCCGAGTTTCATCGCTTCGTTGCCGATGAACTGAACGTCGACGCGCACGCCGGGATATTCGCTGCGGAAAGCCTGCAACACCGACGGCAGAACCGGCGACATCGACGGCATCGCGCCAAGACGCAGATGGCCGATCAGGTCCTTCTTCATCATCGCGATTTCTTTGCGCATCGCGTCGCAGTAGGCGAGGACGCCGCGCGACCAGCTTGCGACACGCTCGCCTTCGGCGGTCAGTCCCTGGAAACGCTGCCCGCGTCCGCGCAGAAAAATCGGCACGCCGAGCTCAAGTTCGAGCTGCTTGATGCCGCTCGAGAGACTGGGTTGCGTGACGTTGCAGCGGTGCGCAGCGCGTCCGAAATGGCGCTCTTCAGCGACAGCAACGAGGTAACGAAACTGTCTGATAAACATGGCGAGGCCCAACCGTTCGTCCGGAGAATGCCATTATAGACCATATCTAAAATAGGCACGATTTAAGGCTATCGAACACAAAATAGATCACATCTTTGGTGCGTTGCGGAATTTTTGGGGGAACTGTGGGGATGCAATATCAGGTTTTCGAACTCATCTGGGTCGCCATACTTGGCGGCGTTTCGGGCCTGATGATCGGTTGCATCGGCATCGGCGGCGTCATTCTCGTGCCTGCGCTGGTTTTTCTCGGCGGCATACCGATCCAGATCGGGATCCCGGCGGCGATCTTCGCCTACATCCTGTCAGGAATGGTGGGCACGTTCGTTTTTGCAAAGCACAAATCGATCCCCTGGGACATGTCGGGCCTGTTGTGTCTCGCGGCGGCGCCGACGGCGTTTGCCGGCGCCTGGGCGGTGAGCGTCGTCAATCCGCGCTGGCTTGAAATCGGCCTTGGCCTTCTGACGCTGCTGTCGGGGGTGAATGCCCTGCGCAAACCGCATGTCGAGAACGCCCCGCAGCACGCCATATCGGGCAAGGCGATGTTCGGCATCGGCGCATTCACCGGCTTCGTCTCGTCAGTGACGGGGACTGGCGGGCCGCTGGTGCTGGTGCCGATCCTGGTCGCGGCGAGCGTTCCGGTGCTGACCGCGGTCGGATTGAGCCAGGTCATTCAAATCCCAATCGCGATCGCGGCGACGATCGGAAACCTGATGTATGGCACGCTCGATCTCGTGCTTGCGGCGATCCTGGGCGTCACCTTGACCATCGGCACATGGTACGGCGCGAAGCTCGCGCATGTCGTGCCGCGCGAAACCTTGCGGCGCATCGTTTCGGCCGCGCTGGTGGCGATCGGTTGCGGCATTCTGTTCACAGCGGTGTGGAGAATAGCCAGGTGAACATCAACGGCGTCGAGCTTCGGACAGATTTTGGCGATCCGCTCGGCGAGGCGAGGGCCTGCCGCAACGATTGCGCCCTGTTCGATTTTTCGTTCGTCGCTACGGCGCGCGTGAGCGGAAGCGGAGCGCAAAAAGCGGTGGAAAAGTTCGCCTCGCGCTCGCTGGCGTCGCTTGCCGGCGGCCGGATCGCCTATGCGCTGCGGGTCAACGACAAGGGCCACGCGCTTTCCGATCTGACGATCTGGCGCAACGGCCCCGATTCCTTCGATGTCATGAGCGGGCGGGCGCAAGACATCGAGGCGCTTATCGGCATGCAGAGCGAAGACCTGCGGGTCAGCGATATCACGCCCGACAGCACCGTCATTGCACTACAGGGGCCGGCATCGTTCGATGTCCTCGGCGCTCTGGGCGTGGCTTCGGAAATTCGCGCGCTGAAATATTTTTCGTTTGCCGACAGTTACATTGCGGGAATTCCGTGCCGTATCGGGCGGCTTGGATACACGGGCGAAGCAGGTTTTGAGCTGATCGTCGCGCAGGAATATGCCCGCAAGCTTCGGCGATTGCTTGCGGGAACAGCGCGCCCTGCGGGCTTCATCGCCGCCGATGCGCTCCGCATCGAAGCGGGATTTGTTCTGTTCACGAATGAGTTCCGCCTGCCGGTTTCTCCCGCCGAAGCGGGGCTCGCGAAATTTCATTCAAATGGGAATGGCGCACGCTCGGCCATGAAGCTCGTGACGTTCACGGCCGATGCCGGCGAGTTTCAGGCGCTGCCGTGGCAGCCCTCGAACTCGCTCTCGCGGCCGTCGAAACCGGGCGAGATCGCTGTCACGTCGGCTTGCCGCAGCGTTTGCGCGCCCGGCATCGTCGGGCTTGGCTATGTGCTGGCCGAAACGCCCCCCGATGCGGCGCTGCACGATGCGAGCGGTATTTTCTGCAACGTCGTGCAGGCCCATACGCCGGTCTATGACCGGCAAAAACTGCGGCCGCGGGCGGTATGGCAGGGCGAATAGCGGCGAATAGCTCTGGGCAAACATAAGATAGCTTAAGCGTATTTGACGAAAGCGCCCCCGGGGAGCCCCATAGCCTCTGATATTCCACTGGGAGAAAAGTGATGGCTGAAGCGCCTGCAAGAAAAAAAGTTACCATCAAGTCGTTGATGGCGAAGATGAAGAAGGGCGAGCCGATCACGCAGCTTGCCGCCTATGATTACCGCACAGCGGTTGTGTCGGACCGGCTTGGCATCGACATTCTCTGCGTCTCCGACACCGGCGGCATGATCCTGTTCGGACACCAAAGCACCGTCTCGGTTACCTTCGACGAAGTCATGATGATGTCCCAGGCGATCGACCGCGGGTCGAAATACGGCCTGCGCATGGTCGACATGCCGTACTGGAGCTTCCACGTTTCGCCCGCGCAGGCGGTGGAGAACGCCGGCCGCTTCGTGCATGAGGCCAACGCCGAAGTGATGAAGTGCGAGGGCAACAAGTACCACGCGAAAAATATCGAGGCGATCATCCGCGCCGGTATTCCGGTTCAGGGGCACATCGGCGTTACCCCGATGCGCATGCCGCAGATCGGCGGTTTCGCCGCGCAGGGTAAGACAGCGAAGCACGCGAAAGAGATGGTCGAAGACGCCAAGGCGATGGTCGATGCCGGCTGCTTCTCGATCCTTTGCGAAGTGACGACCTCGGAAGTCGCCGAATACCTCGCGGAAACGCTGCCGGTGCCGGTGATCAGCCTCGGTGCAGGCAACTGCGCGCACGGCGTGCACATCATCTCGTCGGATCTCTTCCACCTCTGGGAAGAGCACGTGCCGCGCCACTCGCGCATCTACACCGACCTCATCCCGATCATGGAAGACGTCATCACCCGTTACATGAAGGACGTCCAAACCCGCAACTATCCGGGTGAGAAGGAAACGGTTTTCATGAAGCCAGAAGAAGCCCTGGCTTTCGCGACCGAAATGAAGTGGGAGCGCAAGGTCGACGAGCTGCGTTCCGGAAACAAAAAGACGGCGTAAGATCCCTCCTGCGCCATCTCAAGGAGCGCCTGCCACCCCATCCCCTCTACGCAGGCGCTCCTTCTACCTTCTTTTGCTACCTTTTTTGATGCGTTTATTGCAAAGTCCGTTCGTTTTCACGGCATCGTCGATCATCGACGGTAAAATCATCTGATCGAAACAAATAGCGGCCGTATTTGCTGGATTAGCGCGCGAGATACTCGGCGCGCTCTGGCATGCAAGGCCGCGCCAATGATTCGATAGAAGAGATCAGAGAGCTTTCTGTTCCAGCCACGTTAGCCTTGAGGAACTGCCGCGCCGAAAGAGCGCGGCATCGGGCCGATATGCGGCTTAAGGGGAGAATGCTCATGGCAGACGAAGAGAGCGTCCACTACGACGAAAAAGCAAAACGAATGGCCGATGCGATGATCGCCGCAGAGAAACGGCATCTCGCGGAACGCGCCGCCGAGGAAGATTGCGATTGCAAGGAAGGAATGTTTCCGCGCGGAAACCTCGCCAGCCGGCGCGGGTTCCTTTTTGCTGCAGGTTCGCTCGCGAGCACGTTGGGTGCGGTTTCGATTGCGCAGGCACAGGACAAGAAAGCGCCTGCGGGCGCGGTTCATTTCGACGTTCCCGCCGATCCGACGAAAGAGCAGGGCCGTGCAGTTGCCGCAGACGGCGGTTATGGCTCGCGTTCGCAATTCGAGACGGAAGTGCGCTGGCGGTTTCCGACCGCCAACGAATACACTTCGTGGAGCATGACGCCGCTCGATAAATCGATCGGCAACCTGACGCCGTCTGGCCTGCATTTCGAGCGCCATCACGGCGGCATTCCGACGATCGATCCATCGAAGCACTCGATGGTCGTGCACGGCATGGTGAATACCGCGAAGAGGTTCACCATGGCCGATCTGAAGCGGTTTCCGTCGGTCACGCGCAAGCATTTCATCGAGTGCTCGGGCAACGGCCTCACCGAATGGAACAAGCCGACGCTGAAGACGGTGCAGGGCACGCATGGACTGCTCAGCACCTCGGAGTGGACCGGCGTGCAGTTCTCGACGATCGCCCGCGAAGTCGGCCTCAAGGACGGCTCCGCCTGGGTGGTTGCCGAAGGCGCCGATGCTGCCGTGATGACGCGCAGCGTTCCGATGGAAAAGATGCTGCGCGATGCGCTGATCGTGTACGGGCAGAACGGCGAGGCATTGCGGCCCGAGCAGGGCTATCCGCTGCGCCTCGTGTTGCCGGGCTATGAGGGCAATACGCACATCAAGTGGCTGCGCCGCCTTGAAGTCAGCGACAAGCCGTTCATGACGCGCGAGGAAACTTCCAAATACACCGACCTTCTCGCGAGCGGAAAAGCGCGGCAGTTCAGCCTGGAGATGGATGCGAAGTCCGTCATCACCTTCCCATCGGGAGAAATGAAACTACCCGGACCCGGTTTCTACGAAGTTACGGGGCTGGCCTGGAGCGGCCGCGGCCGCATTCAGTCCGTGGACGTTTCGGTCGACGGCGGCAAGACCTGGCAGCCGGCGCATCTTAACTCGACGCCCGAGCCGATTAGCACCGTGCGTTTCAGCTATCCGTGGATGTGGGACGGTAAGCCAGCGGTGCTGCAAAGCCGCTGCACCGACGAGAACGGCTACATCCAGCCCACGCTGAAACAGCTGATCGCGATTCGGGGATCGAACGGGCCATTCGGCTCGATCTATCACCTGAATGCAATTCAAAGCTGGGCCGTCAGCGCTGCCGGGGAGGTGTCCAATGTCCACGCGTAAATTATCGCTCGCCGGCGCGCTGCTTGCTTCGGTCATGATGATTGGAGCGGCCACCGCACAGGAGGCTTCGACGCATTACGGCTTCGGATCGCCGGTGACACAAGAAGAACTTGCCAAGTATTTCTCGATCCAGCCCGACGGCCGCACGCTGCCGCCGGGCAGCGGCAAGGTAGCCGACGGCGCAAAGATCTACGCCGAAAACTGCGCGGCTTGTCACGGCGAGAAACTCGAAGGTAATCCGGCCAAAGGCATCGGCGGCGACAAGCTGATCGGCGGCCGCGGATCGCTCGCGACCAAGACGCCGGTGAAAACGGTCGAGAGCTACTGGCCGTATTCGACGACGCTGTTCGATTATGTGAAGCGGGCGATGCCGTTCAGCGCACCCGGCTCACTGAGCGACAACGACGTCTATGCGGTCGTCGCCTACATCCTGTCGGAAGCGAAAATCATCAAGCCGACAGATGTGATGGACGCCAAGACCCTGCCGAAAGTGGCGATGCCCAACAAGGACGGGTTCATTGCCGACTCGCGGCCGGAGCTCGAGCTCTATCGCTGATCGAATGCGGGGTTGCCGGGGGCGGGGTTTTTCGCTTCCGGCAATTTCCTATTCGGCAGTATCGCCGTCCGTGAACGAAACCGGCGAGAGACGCTTCAGATTGACGTTGAGATCGAAGACGTCGAAGCGATTGTAGTAGCCCGCAACGTCGTGGAATTGCTTCGGCTCGACGCACTGGGCGAGATCGATTTCCTGATACAGCAGCCCTTCGGAATCGCAGAGCGTGTCGCTGACCACATCGCCTGAAGGCGCGGTGACCATCGAAACCGCTTGCGGGCTCTGTTCGAGGATTTCGCGCGCGCTGCGGTCGAGCGAAGTCAGCTCGTCAAGGTTCGATTTGTCGAGGAAGGCCGAAGAGACGACATTGAAGACCTTGCCTTCGAACGAGTGCGCGCCGGCGCGGATACGGATCGCGCCCGCCAGATCGTAGCGGCCGGGCTGGTTCGAGGGCCGTGTCGGCCACACCGGCGGGTAAGAGGAGATGTGAACCTGCTCGCCCTGCGCGATCATCGTGTAACGCGCGAGCGGATTAGAATTCTCGCCGCAGATCAACATGCCGATCTTGCCGATCGGCGTTTCGCTGACGCGCAGGCCCGCGCCGTCGCCCGACGCCCAGATGAGTTTCTCGTAGAAAGTCGGCATCAGCTTGCGGTGATGATTGAGGATCGCGCCATCGGCGCCGATCACGACGTTCGAGTTCCACACGCAGCCAACTGAAGCAGGGGACGCCTCGCTGAAGCCCATCGAGACGACAATGGCATGCTCGCGCGCTGCGTCGCGCAACTGCTGCATCTCTGGTCCGTTGACCATAATGGACTCGGCTACCAGCCGCTTGAAATGCTCGTGGTTGTTGACCGGTGCCTGGACGCCCGCCCAGAGCGGAAAACCGGGAATGTAAGATTCGGGGAAGGCAATGAGCTTGGCGCCGTTGCGGGCGGCTTCCGCGATCAAGGCGCAGGCCTTGTCGGCCGTTGCCTTCGCGTTCAAGAAGACGGGAGAAACGTGGGCAGCGCAGGCCTTGAATTTCGGATAGCTCATGAACTCACCTGAAAAGCAGACAATGACAACGCGAGGATCGCGTAACGTCATAGGCCGAAATCGGCGTCTGCGAAAGGCGCGAAAGAGGGGATACGCGGCTAGAAGTTAATGCCGAGCCAGGCCTTGACCTGCTCGTGCAGGTCGCCGGCGAAGTCCTCGGGTTTGCCGCGCGCGGTGATTTCGCCGAGCGAGAGCACATAAATATAAGACGACATCTTCACGACCCGCCGAACGTTATGGTCAACGAGCAGGATTGCCATTTTTTCGGCCGCGAAGAGATTGATCCATTGATAGACTTCTTCCGCGATCTTCGGCGCAAGGCCAATGCTCGGCTCGTCGATCAGGCACAGGCGCGGTTGCTGCAAATAGGCCTTGGCGAATTCCAGCATCTTTTGCTGGCCGCCAGAAAGGTCACCAGCCTTGGCGTTCCTGCGTTCGCGCAGGAGCGGAAATTTCTCGAAGCAGCTTTCAAGGCGCCCGGCGAGATCGGCGGTGGTAAGTCCAATTTTCTTGCGCGCGAGATGCTCGAGCGGAAGCATCAGATTGTTTTCGACGCTCATATAAGTGAAGAGGCTCGACTCCTGCGGGATGTAGCAAATCCGCCGGTCGATCACCCGATGGGCAGGGATGCCGGTGATGTCCTCGCCGTCGAAACGGATCTTGCCCGCGCTCGGCGCGAGGAAGCCACAGATCGTCTTCATGATGGTGGACTTGCCGGCGCCGTTGAGGCCGATCAGGCCGGTGATGGCACCCTCGGCGATCTCGACATTGACGTTGCGCAGGATCGGGATGTCCTCGATGTAACCCGCGGTGACGTTTTCGAGGGTGAGGAGCGCGCTCATGCTGCGGCTCCGCCGAGATAGGCTTCGATTACGACCTTGTCGGACAGTACCTTGCGCGTTGTTTCATCGGCGATGACGCGGCCGGCATTCATGCAGACGCTTCGCGGGCAGAGTTCAACGACGACGGGCATGTCGTGGCTCACGACGATGAAGGTTTGTCCTTCGGCATGGCGGCTGCGGATGAAACCGCTCATGATTTCCTTCAGCGTCGGATGGACGGCAGCGAAAGGCTCGTCGAGCAGCGCGATGCGTGGCGGCACCATGAAGCAGGAGCCGAACTCGAGGAGCTTCATCTGGCCGCCGGAAAGCTGACCGGCATCCAGTCCCATGATGCGGGTGAGGCTCAAGTCTTCGAGCAGCTTCATCGCGCGCTTTTCGGCATCGCTTTGCGAAAGGCCGAGCGCGCAGCCGGTGACCATCAGATTGTCGAAGGCGCTCATGCGCGGAAACGAGCGCGTGAGCTGAAACATGCGCAGCACGCCGTGGCGGGCGAGGACTTCGGGGCGGAGCCCAGTGATGGGTTTGCCGTCGAGCTCGACCGAACCGGAATCGCAGGAGAGGTGGCCCGAAAGAATATTGAGAAGCGTCGTCTTGCCCGAGCCGTTCGGGCCTATCAGGCCGACAAGCTCGCCGGCTTCGATTGAGAAGCTCGCGTTGTCGATCGCCTTCAGGCCGCCGAAGGCTTTGCTGACATTCTTGATGGCAAGGCACGGCATAAGCTTACTCCGTAGCCGTTGCCGGTGCGGCGGGCCGTGCGGGCTTACGGTTGAAGGCAGAGAGCAAAATTCCCCACAGGCCCTGACGGAAGAAGCGCGCAAACACGATGACGAGGAGCGAGAAAATGACGAGCTGCCAGTTGCCGGAATCGCGCAGGAATTCCGAAGCGACATAAACCAGCAAGGCACCGGCGAGCGGGCCGACCATGGTGCCAAGGCCGCCGATCACGACCATGCTGATGACGATGCCGGTCTGTGAGATGAGGCCGAGTTCCGGGCTGACGAATTGCGCGAAGTGGCCGTAGAGCGCGCCGGCAAGGCCGCTGATCGCGGCGCTGAGCGTAAAGGCGAAGGTCTTCCAGTAAACGATCCGTACGCCGCGGCTTGCGGCGGCGATCTCGTCGTCGCGGATGGCACGAAGGAAAAGCCCGGCGCGCGAACGCAACAGATAAAACAGGCCGATCTGCGTGGCGAGCAGCACGATGACGAACAGGTAGTAATAGGGCAGGCGACCCTGAAAGATGCCCGGCACGTTGAGGCCGAGGTCGCCGCGCGTGAAGTCGATCGAGTTCGAGATCACGAGGCGCATGATTTCGGCGAAGGACAGCGTCGTCAGCGCGAGATAAGGCCCGCGCAGGCGAAGCACGATGCGGCCGAGCAAAAGGCCAATGCCGCCGGAGACAATAACCGCGGCCGGAACGCCGATCGCGGCACCCGTGCCGTAGTAATAAGAGAGAAGGCCGGTGGTGTAGGCGCCGAGCATGCCGAAGGTGGCAGGCGCCAGCGAAAACTGTCCGGTGTCGCCGGCGAGCAAATTCCATGCGATCGACAGCATCGCGAAATACATCGAGACGATGATGACGCCCTGCCAATAGGCATTGGTGACAACGGCAGGAAGCGCGGCCACGACGGCGAGCAGCACGAGCGAGACGGCGAACTCGACCTTAAGGCGGGTGTTGGTGGGTTGTGTCGCGGCCATCAGACTTCTCTGGCTTTCTCGCCGAACAGGCCTTGCGGCCGGAACAGCAGGAAGAGAATGAGGATGAACAGTCCGAAGGTGTCGCGATACTGATAGGAGATGTAGACGCCGCCGAAGCTCTCGAGCACGCCGAGGATAATGCTGGCGACGACGCTGCCCGGCACCGAGCCCATGCCGCCGAGCACGACGATGACGTAGGATTTGATCGCAGGGAAGACGCCGACATCCGGTGTCGGGTTGAAGATATTGGCGAGCAGCGCGCCGGAAACGGCCGCAAGACCGCCCGCGAGCGAAAAGACGATGGCGCTTGCCTTCGCGGTGTCGATGCCGGCGAGCGATGCGCCGAGGCGGTTCTGCGAGACGGCCTGAATCTGCCGGCCCCAGAAACTGTAGCGTATGATCAGTGCGACGGCGACGATCACGGCAACCGCAACGATGGCGGCGATCAGCCGGTGACCGGAGATCGCGACCGGGCCGATGGTGATGCGCGAAATGTCGATCAGCGGCGGACCCTTGTAGGCGTAGGGGCCGACGACCTTGTCGACGACGTTGATGAGGAAGATCGAGAGCGCAAAGGTGACGATGACGGCGTATTCGTCGCGCATCACGCCCCATGAGGTATAGCCGCTATAGAGCGGGCGCATCAGAAGCCGCTCAACGACAAGGCCGAGCAGAAGCCCGACGATCAGCGCGAAGGGCAGCGCAAGCCACGGTGAGACGCCGACCATGAGCGCCAAGAGCGTGTAGGCGTAAGCGCCGACCATGTAGAACTCGCCATGGGCGAAGTTCACGACCTTCAGGATGCCGAAGATCAGCGAGAGGCCGATCGCCATCAGCGCGTAGAACACGCCGATGACGAGACCGTTGATGAGGAGATCGAGGGTAAGCATTCAGACTCGCGAAACTGAGCGGGGAGGCACGTTTTCGTGCCTCCCCGTGGTCCGGTTTAGAGCTTACTTGGTCTTCTGAACGCGCGAGAGATCGAGCGGCTTGCCCGGATCCTGCACGAGGTTCATGTCGGCGACCGGCTGCTTCACCTTGGTGATCTGGAAGGTGACATAGGGCACATCCAGCCACTGATGATATTTGAAGCCCGACTTCTCGTTCGAGAACGAGACTTCGCCGCGCGTGCCGCTCCACTTGATGGCCTCGAGCGCCTTGATCATGTCGTCGGCCTTGGTGGACTTCGCCGCCTTGATGGCTTCGGCGACGAGGAACAGGCTGTCGGCCGCCTGGAACAGCAGGCGGTTCGGATCGGACTTGGTTTTGGCAGTGTAGTCGGCGGCAACCTTCTTGCCGAGATCGGGCAGCGCCATCTTCGGGTGATAGAGACCGAAGACCAGCATGTTCTTCGCCGCATCGCCGACGTTCTGCCAGAAGTCGGGATAATCGGCGATGCCGGAGGCGTCATAGATCATCGTCTTGGCGGTCGGCGCGACGCCTTGCTCGTTCAACTGGTTGAGCAGGATGTAGGCGCCGGGCGGCAGCAGGATCTCGACGATGACATCCGGCGGATTGGCCTTGAGCGGCAGGATCGCGGGCAGATAATCCTTCGAGGCGCGATCGAGCGTCTCGTATTTGTAGTTGATGCCCTGCGTGCGTTCAGCGATCTGTGCGCCGATGAGCTTGGCGAGGCCGACGCCGTAGTCGGTGTTTTCGCAGAAGGCGACGACGTTCTTGGCGCCGAGCGATTTCATCGTGTCGGCGACGGCGATCGCGACGCGGCTATTGAAGACGCCGGGATTGAAGACTTCCGGATAACCCTTCTCGCGAATGACGTCGGACCAGCCGTTCGTGTTGATGTAAGGGATGTGATAGCGGTGCGCCACCTCGATGCCGGCAAGCGCCGCTGAGCTCTGGTGCTCGCCGACGATGGCGACAACCTGATCGCGGGTGATCAGTTTCTCGACCGCGGCGCGGGCTTTTTCGGGAATGCCCTGCGTGTCCTCGACGATCAACTGGATCTTCTTGCCATCGACGCCGCCTGCATCATTGATGATCTTGGCGGCGACTTCCATGCCGTCCTTGACCTGCGTGCCCTGTGAGACAGAGCCCGGAGGTGACTGGGCGACGGTGACGCCGACCTTGATGGTGTCGTCGGCGAAGGTGAGGCTTGAAAATGCGAACAGGCCCGCGGCGAATGTCAACAGGCCGAGACGGCGAGACAGCATGGGATGGTCCTCCTGCGGCGATTTTTTTGTATTCGTTTCAGCCGAAGGAAAAGACTAGATGACAGTTGCAAAACGGTCGAGCGCTATTTGGCTGCTGCGCTGCGCCAGAATGTTGCAGCGCTTTCAGCGCTATCGTCAGACTTTTTGCTGGTTTTGTTCCGCGAGTTTGCGGTCGTAATTGAGCACCGCCTGCAACAATACCTGCGCACCCGCGGCACATTGTTCTTTTGACGAATATTCCGCCTCGTTGTGGCTGATGCCGTCCTTGCATGGCACGAAGACCATGCTCGCGGGCGTGACGCGCGAAACATAGCCGGCATCGTGCCCGGCGCCCGAGACCATATCGCGCATCGAGTAACCGGCAGCTTTCGTCGCCTCGCGTACGCACGCGACGCAGGTTTCGTTGAAATGCACCGGCGGCTGATCGAGAATTTTGACGATCTTCGCTTCAAGGTTTTGCGGTTTGCAGGCTTCTGGCAAGGCCGCGCGCAAGGCCGCTTCCATCTTTTCCAGTGCCTCAGCCTCGGGATGACGAAAATCGACGGTGAAGAAGACTTCGCCGGGAATAACATTCGGCGAATTGGGTTTAACTTGCATGAAGCCGACGGTGCCGACGCCTGAAGGCGCGTGAGCGAGCGCGATCCGGTTCACTTCCTCGACGATCTGCATCGCGCCGAGAAGGGCGTTGCGTCGGCGTGGCATCGGTGTCGTGCCGGTGTGCGAATCCCGCCCCGTCATGGTGATCTCGAACCAGCGAATGCCCTGAATGCCGGTGACGATGCCGATCTCTTTTGTTTCGGCTTCGAGCAGCGGACCCTGTTCGATGTGCAATTCAAAAAAGCCCGAGAGCGGATGCTCACCGCTTTTCTGCGGGCCGCGATAGCCGATCTTCTCGAGTGCTTCCGCAAACGTAATGCCTTCGGGATCCTTGCGCGAAGAAGCCCAGGCATGATCGAAGGCGCCAGAGAACACACCGGAGGCAACCATCGCAGGCGCGAAGCGCGCGCCTTCCTCGTTGGTCCAGTTCACGACTTCGATCGGCGCGAAGGTTTCGTAACCCGCTTCATGCAGCGTGCGCAGCGCTTCCAGCGCGCCGAGGACACCGAGCACACCGTCGAACTTGCCGCCGGTCGGCTGCGTATCGAGATGGCTGCCCATG
This sequence comes from Xanthobacteraceae bacterium, assembly GCA_035555855.1. Classification (GTDB taxonomy): domain Bacteria; phylum Pseudomonadota; class Alphaproteobacteria; order Rhizobiales; family Xanthobacteraceae; genus Palsa-892. The sequence goes on along the minus strand of DATMGD010000071.1, from coordinate 52,969 downwards.
GCGATCGGCGGGATGTCGTTGCGCTGGCCCGGACGGCGCGCGAACATCGCGCCCATATCGTCGATGGTCACGGTGCAGCCGAGGCTTTCGGCCTTGGCCTTGAACCAGTCGCGTACTTGCCGGTCGAGATCGGTCAGCGTCAGGCGGTTGATGCCGCCCTTTGGTGTGCCGCCGATTTTGGCGGTTTCCATCAGCTCGTCCCACAGACGCTCGGGATTGATCTGCAGGTTCTGTTTCATGATGCGGCGATCTTTTGCGCGGCGGAAATCAGCATCTCGTCGGTGTTGCAGGCGCCCATGATCGAAATGCCGAGCGGGCAGTTATCCAGCGTCGTGAGCGGCAGATTCATCTGCGGCGTACGTGCGAGCACCGAGACGCTGAGGAGGCTCATGGCGCGGCCGCGATAATCTTCGGCAACGGCAAGCGGCGTCTCGATCAGCGGCGCAATGCCCGGCACCGTCGGCAGCACGAGCATGGCGTTATCCTTGAGCGTGTCGTTGACGTAGCGGGCGACTTCCTCGCGCGCGGCTTTCGCCTTTTCGACTTCGGCGGGATCGGTTTTCGCCGCGCCATACATGCGCTCGTGAATGCCAGGGCCGAAGGTGGGCTTATATTTCTCGACCCACGCGCCATGAATCTTCCAGACCGCGCCGGCCTGAATGGTGCGATAAAGCTCGAAGCATTCGCGCAATGGCCGGTCGCCGATCTTCACGGGGCGGGCCTTGCCGTAGACTTTCTCGATGCGGGCAATCGCGGGCGCAAGTGCCGCTTTCTCGCGCTCGCCGAGAAGCGCAAACATATCTTCGGCGATCAGCAATTCGCGCGGTGCTGCATTCCAATTGCTGCCGTGCAGCAGAACCTTGCCGATCCGGGCATAAGTTTCGGCATCGCGCGTGAACCAGCCGGCGACATCGAATTCCGGCACAAGCGGTACGGCGCCTTCGAGCGACAGGCGCCCGTGCGTGGGGCGCAAGCCGTAAAGGCCGGTGTAGCTCGCGGGCAAGCGGATCGAGCCGCCGGTGTCGCTGCCGAGTGCGAAATCACAAAGCCCGCCGGCGACGGCCGCGGCCGAGCCGCTTGATGAGCCGCCGACGACGCGGCCTTCGGCTTTGACATTGATGGGGCGGCCGTAATGCGCGTTGATGCCGTTAATGCTCCATGCGAATTCTTCCGTATGCGTTTTGCCGACGATGCTGGCGCCGGCAGCGAGCAGCTCCGCAACGATGGGCGCGGTTTTTGCCGGCACGTTGTGCGTTTCGAGCCATGTCGGATTGCCAAAGCCGGTTTTCACGCCGGCGATGTCGTAGAGGTCCTTGACGCCGAAGGTGAGGCCTTTGAGCGGGCCGTCGGGCGCACCCGCTACTTCGATGTGCGTATGCCGGGTGAAGGCGTTGAGTTGGTCTCGTTCGAGGATGGACGGCATTTTGTTCTTCGATGTGATTGAGCGCCGCCGATCCTACTTTTATTGCTGCGACAATCCAAGGCGAGCCGTCGGCGCATGATTGTCCAGCGGCGGTTCGGTCTTGATGGATTTCTTCAGCCCGTCGATGGCCTTGCGGATCAGGGCCTGATCGGTATTCGCCGAATAGATGGCGTGGACCGGATAGGCGAAGGTCGGCGCGCCTTCGACGAGATGCAGGCGGCCGTTTGCAAGATACGGTTTTGCCGCGCCCATGCGGAAGTAACCGGAGCCGCCGGCTTCGACGATGTAATGCAACGCGAGGGGGCCGAGGCCGACGAACAGACCCGGATTGGTGACGTCGGGAAAATTGAGGCCGTGGTGAAACGCGAAGTTCGGGCCCCAATCGACATAGACATATTCGGGTTGCGTCGCCGCCTGCTGATTGGGATCGGTGGTGACGAGCACCAGCGTCTCATCGAACAGGCGTTCGACTTTCAGGCCCGGACGATTTTGCGGCGCGTACATGATGGCAAGATCGAGCACGCCTTCCGAGACGAGCGTCGTCAGCTGATCGGGTACGCCGACCTGCACGCGCAATGCGACATCGGTTTCGTGCTTTCGCATCCACAGCAGCCAGTCGAGCATGAAGGGCTGCCACAGGCTGAGCTCGCCGCCGATGGCGAGCATCGCGCTGTGACCGGATGGAACTGCGACCTGATGACGAGCGCGTTCCCAGAGCTGCACGAAGGTCGGCGCGAATCGAAGGAACTGTTCGCCCGCGGGTGTGAGAGTCGCGCCGGATTTGTTCCGGATGAACAGCGGACGTCCGAGACGTTCTTCCAAAGTCTTAATTCTCGCACTGATGGTCGTCTGACTCACGTTCAGCCGCTCAGCTGCACGAATGAAGCTGTGCGTCGAGACGATTTCGAGAAAAGTCCGCGCGAGTTCGATATCCATGAAGCTTCAACCGCTTAATTTGTATAGCAGGAAAACTGCTATCAATACGTAATTAAATTCATTTGTCCGGCTGAAAGCAAGCGGGCACGTTCCAGCCGTTCGTCTAGAGCCTTTGAACGAGCCCAATGGAATTGAATTTCAACGAAATTGGCGTGGTCGCTTTCATCGCCGCCTTGGTGTGGTGGAAAGCCCGTCAGCTGCTTCGGGAATTGCGCCGTAAGGCGGCAATTGACCAGTCGGCTTACCCATTAAGCCCGGCGCAGCAAGACGTTGCCGCCCCTCTCTACGAAGGCCTGCCGGTTGCCGAACATCACCTGAGTGGCGAGGCCGAGCGTTGCTTCGAGCGCATCCGGGAGGCCGAGGGCGGCCTCGATGAGGAGCAATTCCGTCATAACGGCTGCAAGGTTTATGAGGCGGTCGTCGCCGCCTTTGCGAACGGCAACCGAGAGCTTCTTCGCAAATATCTCGCGGCCGACGTCTACGAGACGTTCGTGCGCTCGATCGAGGAGCGCGAACGGCAGCATCAGCATGTCGAGTTCAGCCTGGTTCGGCTGAAGCATGCCGACATCGTCGATGCGCACATTTCCGGTGAAGAAGCCGCCGTCTCGATCGACTTCGAAAGCGAGATCGTTTCCGCAACCGTCGATGAAGCGGGCGAGGTCGTTGGCGGCGATGCGACGCATATCGTCACGGCGCGCGATCGTTGGACCTTCACGCGCGGATGGAATTCGTCTTCGCAAGCGTGGCTGTTGAGTACGACCGAGACGTTTGGGGAACGTCGCGCGTCGGAGTTCGAAAAAAATAGAACAAGAGAATTTCAGGAACACACCGGACAACTCCGGCCGTGTATGTGATGCCGCACGCAATTCAGCGGTTTGCATCACTAAATTTGGGGAAATAACTGTGGGAGGGAATTCGATGAGCAGTTTGCTACCATTCCTCGATCGATCGCATACGATTGCCAAACCCGGCTATAGCCGATGGCTGGTGCCGCCAGCGGCACTTTGCGTACATCTTTGTATCGGTCAGGCTTACGCATTTAGCGTCTTCAATCTGCCGATGACGAAACTACTCGGCATCTCGGCATCAACGGCAGGCGACTGGAAACTGACCCAGCTCGGCTGGATCTTCTCGATCGCGATGGCCATGCTCGGCATCTCGTCGGCCTTGTTCGGCCGCTGGGTCGAAGAAGGCGGACCGCGTAAAGCGATGTTCACCGCCGGTTGTCTATGGGCGGGCGGCTTTCTGCTTTCCGCCGTCGGCGTCTATCTGCACAATCTCTGGATCATCTATCTCGGCTATGGCTTCTTCGGCGGCATGGCGCTCGGCATTGGTTACATCTCGCCGGTTTCGACGCTGATGAAATGGTTTCCTGACCGCCCCGGTATGGCGACGGGCATGGCGATCATGGGCTTCGGCGGCGGCGCACTGATCGCTTCGCCGTTCTCGGTGTGGCTGCTGAGCAAGTTCAGCACAGCGAGCCATATCGGCGTGATGGAAACCTTCGCTGTTCTCGGCTGCGTCTACTTCGTGTTCATGATGGTGGGCGCCACCATCGTGCGGGTGCCGGCAGACGGCTGGAAACCCGAAGGCTTTGTTGCGCCGAAAGCCGCGACCAAGCTCATTACCAAGAACGACGTCTATGTCTATGACGCGGTGAAGACGCCGCAGTTCTGGCTGATCTGGACGGTGCTGTTCCTGAACACCACCGCCGGCATCGGCGTTCTCGGTCAGGCTTCGGCGATGAGCCAGGAAATGTTCCCGGGCCACATCACGCCGATCGCGGCCGCAGGCCTCGTGGGACTGATGAGCCTGTTCAACATGGGCGGCCGGTTCAGCTGGGCATCGCTTTCGGACTTCATCGGCCGGAAGAACACCTACTTCGTCTACATGACGCTCGGCTTCATTCTCTACTGCACCGTTCCCTATGCGGGCGGCAGCGGGAATGTCGTGCTGTTCGTGTTCTGCTTCCTGATCATCGTCAGCATGTATGGCGGCGGCTTCTCGACCGTTCCGGCATACCTGAAGGACATGTTCGGAACGCGCTATGTCGGCGCCATCCACGGCATCCTGCTCACCGCCTGGTCAGCGGCGGGCATCGTCGGGCCGGTGCTGATCAACTACATCCGTGAGTACAACGTCACTCACGGCGTGCCGAAGGCGCAAGCCTACAACACCACCATGTACATCATGGCGGGGCTGCTCGTGATCGGCTTCATCTGCAACTACTTCGTCAAGGCGGTTAACAGCCGCTACCACATGACGGCGGACCATCCGGCGAACGGCAAAGCCGCGCCGGCCGGCGGACATGCGTGAGGAGGGCACGATGGAAAAAACGGAAACTGGAAATAATGCGGTGCGAATTTTCTTCGCATGGACTTTCGTCGGCATTCCCTTGCTGATCGGAGTCACGCTGACCCTACTGAATGCAATGAAATTGTTTCAGTAGAACCTGAGTAAGTGAGTATCCCCTCTACTTCACGGCAGCCCTCGGGCTGCCGTTTTTTTTGCGCGAGCGAGAGATCAATCGTGCAGGACCGCGACTTGCCTGGTGTCGATCGCAACATTGACCGGCGCTCCGACCTGATGCGGTTCAGTACCGCGGCGGTGCGGCTCGTCGACGATCAGCGCATGATTGCCCGTCTTGATGCGATAGCGCGTCGTCTCGCCAAGGAATTCGCGCTCTTCGACGATACCGGCGAGGCCGGTGCCGGATGCAGTGAGGGCGATGTTCTGCGGGCGGATCGAAACGCAGACAGCGCCTGTCTTGCCGCTGATGCCATCGAGGGCGAAGCCGTCCGGCGCTGTGAAGCGGCTGCCTTCGATCCTGCCCTCGATTAGGTTGGCGGTGCCGAGAAAAGCCGCGACGAAGCGATTGGCCGGGTGGTCGTACATATCGACCGGCGAGCCGATCTGCTGAATCTTGCCGCCATCGAGCACGGCAATGCGGTCGGCGGCGGCGTTGGCTTCTTCCTGGTCGTGCGTGACGTAGATCGTCGTGATGCCGAGTTCACGCTGTAGCCGCTTCAGTTCGACGCGCATTTCGGTGCGCAGCTTGGCGTCCAAGTTCGAGAGCGGCTCGTCGAGCAGGAGCACGGCCGGCTCGATGACCAGCGTGCGAGCGAGCGCGACGCGCTGCTGCTGGCCGCCGGAAAGCTGCGCCGGGCGGCGATCTGCAAGATGCGAGAGGCCGACGCGCTCCAGCGCGGCCCCGACTTTGCGGTTGATCTCGGCGCGCGGCAGCTTGCGGCGCTCGAGGCCAAAGGCGACGTTTTTCGCAACCGTCATGTGCGGCCAGAGCGCATAGCTTTGGAACACCATGCCGAGATTGCGCTCCCACGGCGGCAGGTGTGTAACATCTTTGCCGCCGATCGTGATGCGGCCTTTCGACGGCGTGCCGAAGCCCGCGACGAGGCGAAGCAGCGTGGTCTTGCCGGAGCCCGACGGTCCGAGGAAACAGAAATATTCACCGGGCTCGATCGCAAGGCTCACATCGTCGAGGACGAGTGCGCGGCCATAACCGAAGCTGACATTTTCAATCGAAACGCTGGTCGCCATCAGAATGCGCCTTCACGGGATTTGAGGCCGCGCTCGCGCTCAGCGAGGCGGTAGGAGAGGAACGTCGCAATCGCAACGACAAGAACGGCGATGACGCCGAGCGCTGCACCGGGGCCGCGTCCGGCCGCCGCCTGCATATAGACGTAGATGCCGTAGGAAATCGGCGCGTCAGGCGGGCGGGTGACGAGGATGAGGGTCGCGGAAAGCTCGACGGCGGCGGTCGCGAAACTCGTGACGAAGCCTGCGAGGAGGCCGCCGGTCATCAGCGGCACGACGATCCTCGTAAGTGTCGTGAACTTGCCGGCCCCGAGGCTTTCGGCGGCTTCCTCAAGATGAACGTGCAACTGCTGGAGCGCGGCCTTGGCGGACACCAGTGCATAGGGCAGGCGGCGCACGGCATAGGCGATCACCAGCATGCCCCAGAACGTCGCGAGCGATTCACCGCTCGGCAGGTGAACGTCGTAATAGGTGCGCAGCAAGCCGATGCCGAGCACGAGGCCGGGGATGGCAACGGCCGCCATCGCCATCTGTTCGATGAGGTGACGGCCCTTGAGGCGCGTGCGCAGCACCGTATAGGCGATGATCGAGGCGAGCACGATGTCGATGAAGCCGGCAAGGCCGCAATAGAGCAGCGTATTGGTGATGAAGGGTCCGGCTTCGTTCGCGACGGTCGCGTAATGCGCGAGCGTGTAGCCGTCCGGCAGCACGGCGTACGACCACACGGTGCCGAACGATAACAGCAGAATGCCGATGTGCGGCGACAGCACGACTAAAAGTGTGATGACGACAAAGAGCGTCGCAAGCAGCGTGCCGCCCTTGCCGAGGCTGCGGCGTGCGAGCCCGCCGCCGCCGCGCTGCTGAGTCGAGAAATCGCGGCCGCGCAGCGCGAGTTGCGAGAGGCCAATGGTACTGAGTGCGCAGGCGATCATGATGACCGAGATCACGTAACCTTGCGGGTCAGCAACGCCGACCGAAGTGATGCGCAGATAAGCTTGCGGCGCGAGCATGTTGGTGACGCTCAAGAGGAGCGGTGTCGCAAGATCGTCGAATACCTTGACGAAGACGAGCGCGGCGCCCGCGACATAACCCGGCAGCGCGAGCGGAAAGACGATCTTGCGGAAGAGAGAGAAACCCGAAGCGCCGAGATTTTGCGCCGACTCTTCCATCGCGGAATCGATGTTGGAGAGTGCCGCCGAGAGATTGAGCAGGATGAACGGGAAATAATGCACGGCCTCGACAAAGATCACGCCGTTCAGGCCTTCCATGAACGGAATGCGGAAGCCGAACCAGTCGTGCAGCAAAAGGTTTATCGAGCCGTTCTTGCCGTAGATGAGCTGCATGGCGACGGCGCCGACGAACGGCGGCATCACCAGCGGGATGACGCCGAGCGTGTGAATGAGCGCCGCACCCCGGAATTGAAAACGCGAGATGATCGTCGCGAGCGGCACCGCGATGAGGCTTGCGACAACGACGGTCATCGAGGCGGCGTAGACCGAATTCCAGAACGATTCACGCAGCAGCGAGGTCTGGAAGAAGTCGCCGAAATGAATGAGCGAGAAACCGCCTTCGGGGCCGGTGAAAGCGATCTGAATGACGCGGACGATCGGCACGACGAGGAACGCGAGGAGAAACAGCGCGACGAGCGCAATCGCCGCGATCTGTGCGGGGCTTGCGCCCAGTCGCGCGGCCAGCGGCGCACGCGGCGCCGCCGGGATGGTTGTGATATCGGCCATGAGCCGGTGGGTTTACTTGACCGGTGCTATTTGGCGCTCGCCGCCTTTTCGGCGAGCGATTTAGCATCGTTGTAGTTCTTGAGCGCGGCCTGATCCCACTTCTGTTCGAACTCGGCCTGGCGTCCGGCGGCGGTTTCGCCCTTCTTCACCTTGTGGAAGGAATTGGCGATCGCCGTGTCGTTCGCTTCCGTGCCCGAAATGGGAACGGTGGTGGCAAGACGGCGCGCTTCGGCGAGGAGCTTCTTTGCCTCGGGGCCGGCCTTGCTGCCGAGTTTCTTCTCGGTGTCGTGGATCGCTTTCCACGCCGCGTTCAGCTCCTTCAAGCGGAAGGTGATGACGCGGTCGAACAGCGAGTTCACGAGTTCGTAGCGCTTTTCGGAGACGTCGGCGTCGAACTTCACGCCGGCGCCGAGCTTCTCGTTTTTGAACGGATTGGGGAAGCCGGCCGGTGCCTTGTCGTAGGTCGCAAGCCGCACGGGCAGGCGCTGAATCTTCGGATCGAACAGGATCTGCTGGCCTTCCTCGGAAAGCAGATATTCGATGAAGGCTTCTGCCGCTTTTTTATTTTTCGCGCCTTTGATGATGCCGATATTGGCCGGCACGATTGCGGTCACGGTCGGATAAACGAATTCGACAGGAAAGCCCGATGCCTTGCCGGAAAGGCCGAAGAAGTCGATGACGATGCCGAGGCCGTACTGGCCGCTGTTGACCGCGTCAGGCACGCCGAACGAGCGGTCGGAAACCTGCACGAGGTTGCCGCCGATTTCGAGCAGCGTCGCCCAGCCTTTTTCCCAACCTTCACCCTGCAGGATAGTTTCGACGGTGAGATGCGTCGTGCCGGAGCGCGACGGCGCCGAGATGCCGACATGGCCGAAATAGATCGGCTTCTTCAGATCGTCCCACTCTTTCGGCGCGGGCAGGTCGTTGGCCTTGAGGTAGCGCGTGTTGTACTCGATGCCGTAGCCCGATGCGGCGAAGCCGATGTAGTAGCCGTCGGGATCGTTGATCGGGTAGGAGCCTGCTTTCGTCGCGATGCCCTGCGCCTTCGGCGTGTACTTCTCCAGCATGGCGTTCTTCTTCAGAACCTCAAAAGCATCCGGCGCCGACGCCCAGAAGAGGTCCGGCGGATTCGATTTGGTTTCCTGAATGAAGGTGACGGCCGCCGCGGTGTTGCGGTTCTGCACTTCGACCTTGGTACCGGGATATTTTTTCTCGAACGCGGCCGCGAACGGGCCGGTCATGTCCTTGTTGTAGGACGTAACGATGGTGACCTTGTCTTCGAGGCCCTGGGCTGCGGCTGCAAAAGCGAACACGCTCAGGGCGCCAACGAACGACAAGCGCAGTAATGAAGTACGAATTTTCACGATAGCCTCCTTGCCTTGGCTCTCAGGGCCCGTTTTTGTAATATGACAGTAGTATGACGAAGGGCGCTACGGCAATTCGCCAGTAATTTCACCCTTTTACGCTCGTCCGATTTTGCCGGCCGTGTGGAAAGCCAGGCGGACGGTGGAAGCGGTACGACAGCTCGCTGTCAGTCAGATGACAGTGCCGAAAGGAGAGGTATTTTAGGAAGGATGCAGTCGATAAAACCAGAAACGAAAGACTGATATTTGCGTCAAGCCGCGCTGCGTCTTGGGGAAACAACAGGCAAGGGAAGACGGAATGAAATCTCGCACTATCGAATATTGCCGGGCGTGTGCATGAAGGATCATCTGCTTCGGTTGACGCTGCTGACCGGCAGCGCGCTCTTACCGGGAAACGCATACGCCGCCGATCTCGATGGTTCGCATCTCGGCTTGATCTGGGCGCTGCCATTCGCCGGCATTCTTTTGTCGATTGCGATTTTCCCGCTGCTGGCGCCGCATTTTTGGGAGCACCATTTCAGCAAGGTCACAGCGTTCTGGAGCGTGCTGGTCGCGGCTATGCTGCTGTTCGCCGCCGGCCCCGCCATAGCGGGGCATGCGCTTCTCCACACGGCGCTGCACGAATACATGCCGTTCATCCTGCTGCTGCTCGCGCTGTTCACGGTGGCGGGCGGCATTGTGGTTGCCGGAAATCTGCACGGCTCGCCCGCGATGAACACGCTCCTGCTTGCGATCGGCACAGGTCTTGCGAGCATTATCGGCACGACCGGCGCTTCAATGGTGATGATCCGGCCGATGATCCGCGCCAACGACAATCGCGGGCATAATGTTCATGTCGTCGTCTTTTTCATATTCCTCGTCGCGAATATCGGCGGTTCGCTGACGCCGCTCGGCGATCCACCGCTGTTCCTCGGCTTCCTGCGCGGCGTCGATTTCTTCTGGACGACGAAGCATCTCTTTCCCGAGACGTTGTTCACGGCCGGCATCGTGCTCGCGGTGTTCTTCGTGCTCGATACGCTGATCTACCGGCGCGAGGGCGTGAAGCGCAAAGATCCGACGCCGGACAATCCGGTGCGTATCAAGGGCGGCCTGAACTTCGTGCTGATCTTCGTCATCATCGGGGCGATCCTGATGAGCGCGACCGTCGATCTTGGCAGCATCACGGTGCTGGGCGTGCCGATGACGCTACAGGATCTCCTGCGCGACGCGATCATGGTGGCTGTCACGGTGATTTCGTTGAAGGCGACGCCGAAGACAAATCACAAAGCGAACGGTTTTTCATGGGGACCGATCCGCGAGGTCGCCATTTTGTTCGCGGGCATTTTCGCGACGATCATTCCGGTGCTGGCGATGTTGCGGGCGGGTAGCGCGGGGCCGTTCGCGCCGCTTATTGCGCTCGTGACCGGGCCTGATGGCGCACCGAACAACGCCGCCTATTTTTGGCTTACCGGCGGCCTGTCGTCGTTTCTCGACAACGCTCCGACATATCTCGTGTTCTTCCAGATGGCGGGCGGCGATCCGAATTATCTCATGCGCGAAGGCGCACTGACGCTCGCGGCGATTTCGGCGGGCGCGGTGTTCATGGGGGCGAACACTTATATCGGCAACGCGCCGAACTTCATGGTTTATGCCATCGCGCGCCAATCGGGTGTGAAGATGCCGAGCTTCTTCGGCTATATGCTGTGGTCGGGCTGTGTGCTGATCCCGACATTCGCTCTGGCCACGCTGATATTCTTTCGCGGGTGATCAGGGTGTCTCGTTGAATGCGCTGCAGGCGGGGCATTTCAGCACGGTGCTCTTGAAGGTTTTGCCGGCGGGAAATCCTGCAATCAGGATTTTCTCGCAGTTGCCGCAGATGTAATCGTCGGTGCCCGGGCCCTTGATGATCGGCGCGGTCGCCGAAACGATCGTCGCACGCGTGCCGGGCTCGGGCGCTGGAATGACTTTGAGCTTCGTTCGCATGAATTCCCGCCCGTCACCTTGATCCGCGGCGGAAGAATAAGCCGGTTGAGTCAGGCCCACAAATCCTGCAATTCGCGTTCACGCCGTACTGGACGTTCGGCGGGAAACTCACCTTCAGGCTCGGTGATGGCCAGAACTTCAAACGCACCGCAGTCGCTGCATACGAACGAGAAACGTTCACTGCCTGCATTGTTTGCGCGCGTGACGCCGTTCAGTTTCGTGATGCCTGCGCAACGCGGGCATTGCAAAGAGGCCAGATTGATTTTGGGCACACCCATCTTCGCGCTCCTGTTCGCTGCTAGTGGAAAAAGCCAAACAGCCAGAGCAGAAGGATGATCGGCAGCGGAATGCCGAGAAGCCAAAGAATTAAGCCGCGTCCCATGAAAAAAGCCCTCCGTTTCACCTGCCTCTCAACGCCGAGAAGCAAAGAAAGTTCCGCAAACGGAAGGGCCGGAGTTATTTGCGCTCAGTGTGCCGGCAGAGATCGGGCTTGAGATCGAGCAGGGGAGTGCCGTCCACGCAATCAAGGCCGCGCACGAAAACATTGCCGCCTTCGACCTTCACAAGATCGACGCGCTGGGTGCCGATCGGGTTCGGACGTACCGGCGAGCGCAAGCTGAAAGTGCCGAACACGCTGCCGTCGTTGGCGGGGCTTTGCTTGACGAGATCGCGCCGCGATTGATGCAGCCAGTAGAGCACTTCGAGTTGCTCGTGACGTTCGATGCCGTCGAGCGCCGCAACCCACGGCTCGAAAATCTCGATCCGGCAGACAGGACCATCGGGCTTGCCGCGGCGCGGACAGTCGGAGCGCGTCGGCCATGGCGTGTGGATGCGGCCGATGAAGATCAGGCCGCCGTCCCGGGCTCCGGGAAATTCGACGGTGACTTCGTTTTTGCGGATCTGGTCGTGTGCGGGCATGGGGAAATCGAATTAGTGTGAAGCCCGCATTTAGCAGGAAAAGCACGGATATAATTCACAATTATAAAAGTTTAATATATATATGTGCTGCAATAAATTGTGAATTGTGATAATGAGGGCCAAAATCTAGAAGGCCAGCATGACCGAACGCATCCCGCTTGAAGCCAAGCCGCCACGCATGGAGCCCCTCGCGCGGCTCCCCGTTTTTTATGCGCTCAACGGCAAGCGCGCGCTCGTTGCGGGCACCAATGCAGGCGCGGTGTGGAAGGCCGAGCTTCTGTCGGCCGCCGGCGCTCATGTGCATGTGTTTGCGGCGAAGCCTTCGAAGGACCTGCTGGCGCTTGCCGGTGACCCGCCGCAGGGCGTGATTACGGTGCATGCCCGCGCGTGGACTGAACAAGATTTCAAAGGCTGCGCAATCGCGATCGGCGCCTGCAGTGATGACGAGGAGGCTGCGCGCTTTGCCGCCGCTGCTCGCGCCGCAGGCGTGCCGGTGAATGTCATCGACAAGCCGGCCTATTGCGACTTTGCGTTCGGTGCGATCGTGAACCGCTCGCCGCTGGTGCTCGGTGTTTCGACCGATGGCGCGGCGCCCGTGTTCGGCCAGGCGATCCGCGCCAAGCTCGAATCTCTCCTGCCGTTCGGTTATGCGCACTGGGCGCAAGCGGCGAAGAACTGGCGCTCCGCAGTGCAAGCCTCCGGGCTTAGTTTTAACGCTCGCCGCCGCTTTTGGCAGATGTTCACGGCGCGCGCGATCAAGGACGCCAATCGCGTTCCCGAAGGCGCCGATTTCGACAGCCTGCTTGCGCAAGCACTTGATGAATGCGCGCACGCCGACCGTGGCTCCGTCACGCTGGTCGGCGCGGGGCCGGGCGATCCCGAATTGCTGACACTGCGCGCTGTGCGCGCGCTCCAATCGGCCGACGTTATTCTGATTGACGATCTTGTCGCGCCGGAAATTCTCGATTTCGCGCGGCGTGAAGCCAAGAAGATGATGGTCGGCAAGACCGCGCGCGGGCCGTCCTGCAAGCAGGACGAGATCAACGCGCTGATGATTGCGCTTGCCAAAAAAGGCAAGCGTGTTGTGCGCCTCAAGGGCGGCGACCCGATGGTGTTCGGGCGCGCCGGTGAGGAGATCGAGGCCTGCCGTATTGAAGGTATTCCGGTCGAAGTCGTGCCGGGTATTTCCGCCGCGCAAGGGGCGGCGGCGCGTCTCAAAGTTTCGCTCACCCATCGCCGCGCGGCGCGGCGGCTGCAATATGTCACGGGCCACGCCGAAGATGGCAAGCTGCCGGCCGATTTCGACTGGGTGGGCCTTGCCGATCCGAAGGCGACGACGGTCGTTTACATGGCGGGAAGGACCATTGCGGAATTTACGGCGCGCGCCATCGAGCACGGCCTCGATCCGCAAACGCCGGCGATCGCGGTATCGCGCGCGACACGCAGCGACGAACAAGTCGTTGCCTCGACGCTCAAAGATTTGCCGGGCGAGCTTGAGGCGGGGGCCGTTCCGGGTCCGCTTCTAGTGCTGATCGGGCAGGTGCTCTCGGCTTATGATGCGGCGGCGCTGGTGCCTGAATTTGAGCTGGCGGCTCCACGCCCGGAGCGTGCCTGTTCCTGATCGGCTGCCATCCGCACACCACTAGCGGTACTCGCGTGGTTGTTACCCCGCTCTATTGGGCCTTGCCTGTTGTTGAGATAGGCTTGGGAATGGCCGGTGCGGTTCTCCGGCCGCCAATCTGGAAAGAAGCAATGAGCGGAACGATCAAGGTTTGGGGGCGCGTCACATCCTCCAACGTCAAGAAGGTTTTGTGGCTTGCGGATGAGTTGAAGCTCGCGATCGAGCGGGTCGATGCGGGCGGCAAGTTCGGTGTCGTCGATACGCCGGCGTATCGCGCGCTTAATCCCAATGGCCGGATTCCGACCATCGAGGACGGCGATTTCGTGCTGTGGGAATCGAACGCGGTCATGCGCTATTTCTGCGAGAAGTACGGCGGCGAAGCGTTCTATCCCGCCGACGCGCGCCAGCGTGCCGACATCAACCGCTGGCTCGACTGGTCGCTGTCGATCCTGTCGCCGATCGACAGCAAGATTTTTCTCGCCACCATCCGCACGCCGGAAGCCAAGCAGGACAAAGCCGAACTTGCCAGGATGGTGGAGCAGGCGGGGCAAGCCTATGCGATCATGGACAGGCACCTGAAGGATCGATCGTTCTTTTCGGACGAGCGGTTTTCGCTGGCCGATCTTGCGCTATCGATTTTCTACGATCGCTGGTCGCGCAATCCATTCCTCACAGCGCGGCCGGAAGCGCCTCATCTGGATGCGTGGCTCGCGCGCGTGCGCGAACGCGAAGGATTCAGAAAATACATCGAGATTCCGCTGGAGTAATCGGCGGAACGAAACGCCGGCTTTGCAGGTTGCGAACTGACAGGAGGTTGCTGATGAACGTCATTACGATTTGCGGAAGCCTGCGCAAGGGCTCCTATAACCGCATGGTCATGAATATGTTGCCGTCGGTTGCGCCGGCCGGGATGAAATTGAAAGAGCTTGGCGGCATCGACAAGTTTCCGCTCTACAACGCAGATCTGCATGCCGACGGTAAATTCCCCGAGGTGGTGACGAATTTCGCCGACCAGATTCGGGCTGCCGATGCGGTGATTATCAATTCACCGGAATACAATTACACAATTCCCGGCGCGTTGAAGAATGCGATCGACTGGGTATCGCGGCTCAAGGATCAGCCGTTCAAAGAGAAGCCAGTTGCGATCCAGTCGGCGTCCGGCGGGCCGCTTGGCGGCGCGCGCATGCAATATCACATGCGGCAGATGTTCGTGTTTCTCGGCTCGTTCGTGTTCAACACGCCGGAAATTTTCGTCGGCATGGCGCAGAACAAGTTCAACGACAAGGGCGAGCTGACCGACGCTGCGACGAAGGAATTTCTCGGCAAGCAGCTCGAGGCCTTTGCGAAATTCGTCGAGCGCGTGAAGGCCTGATTATTCCTTGTCCTTGCGGCGATAGACATCTTCCAGCCGGATGATGTCGTCCTCGCCGAAGTAGGAGCCGGTCTGCACCTCGATCAGTTCGAGCGGAATGTCGCCGAGATTTTCGAGGCGGTGGGTCGAGCCGAGCGGCACATAAACCGACTCGTTCTCGTGCAGGTCGCGTACCTGATCGCCGATGGTGACGTGCGCCGTGCCGCGCACGACGACCCAGTGTTCGGCGCGATGGTTGTGCTTTTGTAGCGACAACCGCCCGCCGGGTTTCACGACGATGCGTTTCACCTGATAGCGCTCGCCGTGATCGAGGCTCTGATAATCGCCCCACGGACGATGAACGCGGGCGTGGGTGTTCGCTTCGCTATGCCCCTGTTTTCGCAGCTCTTCCACGAGTTTGCGCAAATCCTCGGCGCGCGAGCGGTCGGCGATCAGCACGGCATCGTCCTCGATGATGGCGACGAGGTTTTTCACGCCGAGCGCGGCAACGAGTTTGTTGTCGCTTGCAATGTAGGAGTCGCCTGAATCCAGCATGACGACGCGGCCGCGCCGTGCATTGCCGGCGCCGTCGCGCTCGGTATGGCTCCAGACCGCATGCCAGCCGCCAAGATCGGACCAGCCATAGTCGGCGCGCACGACCGCAGCGCGCCTGGTCTTTTCCATCACGGCATAGTCGATGGATTTCTGGCCTGCTGCCTTGAAATGCTGCTCATCCAGCATGAAAAAACCGAGGTCAGTCGAGGCATGCCTGACGGCGTCTGCGACGGCAGCCGCGCTCGCAGATTCGAACGCTGCGTATTCGGCCAGAAAGACATCGGACTTGAACAGGAAGTTGCCGGAGTTCCAGAGATAGCCGTCGGCGATGTAGCGCGCCGCGGTCGGCTCGTCAGGCTTTTCGACGAATTGCGCGACTTCGCTCGCACCGCTTGCGTTCGCGAGCGCGGCACCCGGCTTGATGTAGCCGTAACCGGTCGCGGGACGATCCGGCACGCAACCGAAGGTGACGATGCGATCCTGCGCGGCGGCGTCGCGTGCAACCTTGCAGGCTTCGACGAAACGCTCCGGTGCCGTGACGACATGGTCGGCGGCAAGCACGAGAATGAGCGCATGCGGGTCGTCGCGCGACAGCAAGTGCGCGGCGGCGGCAACGGCGGGGCCGGAGTCGCGGCGCGCGGGCTCGAGCACGATTGTGCCGCTCGCGCCGATTTCCTCTAGCTGCTCGCGGACGAGGAAGCGATAATCGTAATTGGTAATGATCACCGGCGCGGCGAAGACCGCCGGATCGGAGACGCGCTTGATCGTTTCCTGCAGCGTGGAGCAGGGGCCGATTAATTTCAGAAACTGCTTTGGCCGGCTGTCGCGCGAGGCCGGCCAAAGCCGGGTACCGGCGCCGCCGCACAGGATCACCGGGTGAATAAGCTTCGTCATTGCAATCTCGGAAGATCAGGCGCTTACGGCGCGCCGCTCATTAAACTGCACTTGATAGAAATCGAAATAGCGGCCGCGGCGCGCGACGAGTTCGTCATGCTTGCCGCTTTCGACGACCTTGCCGTGTTCGAGCACGAGGATGCGATTGGCGGCGAGCACGGTCTGCAGGCGATGCGCGATCACGAGCGTCGTGCGCGAGACGCGGAGCGCGTCGATGGCGCGCTGGACCATGACTTCGGATTCGGAGTCGAGCGCCGCGGTCGGCTCGTCGAGCAGCAAAATCGGCGCGTTCTTGAGGAAGGCGCGGGCGATCGCGATGCGGGCGCGCTGGCCACCGGAAAGCTGCGTGCCATGCTCGCCGACCTGCGTATCGTAACCGGCGCTGAAGCTCGTAATGAAATCATGGGCGTTTGCGGCTTTCGCCGCGGCGACGATGTCGCTTTCGCCCGCATCAGGGTGACCGAAAGCGATGTTCTCGCGGATCGTGCCGGAGAACAGGAAGACATCCTGGCTGACGTAGGCGATGGCATCGCGCAACGAACGGCGCGAGGTTTTCGCGATTTCCTGACCGTCGATCAGGATCGCACCCGATTGCGGCTCATAAAAACGCTCGAGCAGCGCCATCACCGTCGACTTGCCGCCACCCGAGGGGCCGACGAGGGCGGTGGTTTCGCCGGGCTCGGCGATGCAGGAGAAGCTGCGTAGTACCGGCTCGCCGGAGCGGTAGCCGAAATCGACATTGCGGAATTCGATGCGACCGCGTTCGACCTTGAGCGTGGGCAGACCCGGTGCTTCCGCTTCGGCCGGCGGGCTGTCGATCACCTCGAACAGAAAGCGCACGTAAGTCAGGTTCGCAGCAAGATCGATGTTGACGCGCGCAAGACGCTTCGCGGGTTCATAAGCGAGAAGGAGGGCGGTGATTACCGAGAAGAATTCGCCCGGCATGCGGCCGCCCTTCAGGACGCCGAGGCCTGCATACATCACGGCGCCCGCAACGGCGAAGCCGCCGAGCATTTCCATCAGCGGGCTCGAGCGCGAGCTTACGCGAACCATCTTGTTCATCGCCGCCTCGACGTCCTCGACATGCGCACCCATGCGCTTTCTCATCAGGTCTTCGAGGTTGAACGATTTGACGACGCGGATACCCTGAATGGTCTCCTGCATGGTCTGCAGGATGTTGCCGGCGCCGATGAACTGGCGCTTGACGATGTTCCGCGTGCGGCGGATCAGCGAGCGGACGCTGACGACCGCGATCGGCATCGCGACGAGGCAGATGAAAGCCAGAAGCGAATCCTGAATGACCATCACGATGATGAGGCCGACCAGCGTGACGAGGTCGCGGCCGAGCGTCGTGATGAGGATTTCGAGGATGGCGCGTGCGCCGTTGGCGCCCGAATTCAGGCGGTTGAGAAATTCAGCGGAGTGGCGTTCGGAGAAGAACGGCACGCCTTGCGCCAGGAGGTTGTCGTAGAGCTTCTTCTGATAGCCGGCGATGATGCGGTTGCCGATCCTGCCGAGGATCACCGCCTGGCCGTAGGCGGAAAAGCCCTTGGTGGCTGCGAGCGCGATCAGCGTGCCGCCGAGCGCCCAGATCGCCCATTCGCGGCCCTCGACGAAGATCTTGTTGACCACATCCTTCATCAGATAGGCCGAGAAGGCGGTCGAGCCCGCGACCAGCAGCATGAAAATCAGCGCGAGGAAATAGCGGGACGCGTAACGGCGGCCTTCGCTCGCCAGGAGACGCGGGATGATGGCCCGCGCGTCCTCGCCGAAGAGTCCAGACAGGCGATATTTGATGCGGTCGGCTAGCATGGCGGCTGCGGGGATTGAGCCGGTTTTGGCCGTGAAGTCAATGTTATGGGCCGTGCGCTCCGAAATCGCTTCCTCATTAAAGGAGCGATTTCAATTCGTTACGGAATTCATCGTTGAGATCGGGCCGTGCCAGCGCGTAGGAAACATTGGCGGAGAGAAAGCCGATCTTGGAGCCGCAATCGAAGGTACGGCCCTCGAAATCGTAGCCATAGAACGGCTGTGTTTTGGCGAGCGCGATCATCGCGTCGGTGATCTGGATCTCGCCGCCGGCACCGCGCTCCTGCTTGGCGAGGAATTCGAAGATTTCCGGTTGCAGGATGTAGCGGCCGGTGATGATGCGGTTCGAGGGCGCGGTGCCCTTGGCGGGCTTCTCGACCATCGAGGTAATTTTGAAGGCATTGCCGCTCCGCTCGCCCATGCCGACGACGCCGTACATGTGGGTGCGGTCTTGTGGCACTTCTTCCACGGCGAGCAGATTGGCCTTGCCGAGCCTGTCGTAGGCGCTGACCATTTGCGCGAGGCAGGATTTTTCCGCCTGCACCAGCACGTCGGGCAAGAGGAGCGCGAAAGGCTCGTTGCCGGCGATCTCGCGCGCGCACCATACGGCATGGCCGAGACCGAGCGGCGACTGCTGGCGGATGAAGCTCGTTGCGCCCGCGACCGGCAGGTCTTCCTCGAGCAGTGTCAACTCCGCTTTCTTGTTGCGCTCGCGCAGCGTCATTTCCAGCTCGTACTGGCGATCGAAGTGATCCTCGATCACACCCTTGTTACGGCCGGTGACGAAAATGAAGTGCTCGATGCCCGCCTCGCGCGCCTCGTCGACGACGTACTGGATCAGCGGCCGGTCGACGACGGTGAGCATTTCCTTCGGCATCGCCTTGGTCGCGGGCAGGAAGCGGGTGCCAAGACCGGCGACAGGAAAGATGGCTTTTCTTATTCTGGACATCTGGCTCTCATAACTTGCGGAAGGCAGGATTCAACGCTTCTATGTCGCGGATTGGGCGGCTTGGCAAACCCCACACGGAACCGCGCACGAACAGGGTGAACGGACAAGATGAACAAACCGATCGTCGTTTTTGGGGCGCGGGGGCAGGTCGGGCGGGAATTCGTCACGCTTGCCACGGTGCGTGGTGCGCCGGTGGTCGGGTTGTCGCGGCAGGATGCCGATATCAGCAACGAAGTGACGGTGCGAGCGACGCTCGACGTGCACCGGCCGGCGGTGGTGGTAAATGCGGCAGGTTACACCGCGGTCGATCGCGCCGAGCGAGAGCCGGAGGCGGCGGCATTAGCGAATGTCACGGGGCCCGCCGTGCTGGCGACGGTTTGCGCGAGCATGAACGTGCCGCTCATCCAGCTTTCGTGCGAGCAGGTTTTCGATGGCAATAAAAAGCGCCCTTACGTTGAGAGCGACAAGATTTCGCCGGTGTCGGTGTTCGGCCGCACCAAGGCGGAAGGCGAAGCGAAGGTGCGCGAGCTTGCGCCGCGCCATGTCATCCTGCGCACGTCCTGGATTTACGGGCCGCACGGCCGGAATTTCCTGCGCAACGTCATGCGGCTTGCGACGGAGCGTGACGAGCTGCGCATGGTCGGCGATCAGACCGGCTGTCCGACGGCGACGATCGATCTTGCCGAAGCGTTGCTGGTCGTTGCGCGCAAGCTCGCGAGCGAAGCGAAGGTCGCGGGCACATTCCATTTTGCAGGTAACGGCGCCACCAACTGGTTCAAGTTCGCGAGCGAGATCGTGCAGCGGCAAGCGGTGTTCACCGGAAAAACGCCGAAGATCACCGAGATCAGGCTTTCGGAATATCCGGCGGCGGTGAAGGGCGGGCTTAACTGCGAACTCGACAGCACGCGTTTTCGCAACGTGTTCGGCTATACGGCGAGCCCGTGGAATTTCCGGGTGGCGGAAGTCGTCGCGGCGGTCATCACGGCGGCGAACCGCAAGGCGGCGCAGGCAGCGGCTGCTGCGGCGGCAGCGAGCGCGGCCGCCAATGCGCCGGCACAGCCGCCGGCGCGCCCGTTGGCCGATCAGCCGCCGACGGGCCGGCCAACGCTGATATAGCGGAAGCCGTTCGCGATCATCTCGTCAGCCTTGTAGATGTTGCGAAGGTCGACGATGACCGGCGCTTTCATTTCCTGCTTCAATCGCTTGAGATCGAGCGCGCGATAGACATCCCATTCGGTGACGATGACGAGCGCATCGGCTCCCTGGGCGGCTTCGTAAGGATTCTTCACCATCGCGATGCCGGGCAGGAGGCTTGCAGCCTCTTCCATCGCCTGTGGATCGTGCGCCTTCACCTTCGCGCCGGCTTTCTGCAGCGCAGGAATAATGGCGAGGCTCGGAGCCTCGCGCATGTCGTCGGTGTTCGGCTTGAAGGTGAGGCCGAGGATGGCAACGGCCTTGTCCTTGGCGCTGCCGCCGAGTGCGGCGATGACTTTCTCGGCCATCGCAAGTTTGCGCTCGTCGTTCACAGCGACGACAGCTTCGACGATCTTCGCCGGAGCGCCGGCGTCGCGCGCCGTCTTCATCAGCGCGATGGTATCCTTCGGGAAGCACGAGCCGCCGTAGCCGGGACCGGCGTGGAGAAATTTCGAGCCGATGCGGTTGTCGAGGCCGATGCCGCGCGCGACATCCTGCACGTTGCCGCCGACCTTCTCGCAAAGATCCGCAATCTCGTTGATGAAGGTGATCTTGGTCGCGAGAAAAGCGTTGGCTGCGTATTTGATGATCTCGGCGGTGCGGCGCTGGGTGAACAGGATCGGCGAGGCGTTGAGATAGAGCGGACGATAGACTTCGGACATCACTTCGCGGGCGCGCGTATCCTCGGTGCCGATGACGATACGGTCGGGGCGTTTGAAATCGTTGATCGCGGCGCCTTCGCGCAGGAATTCGGGATTCGACACGACGGCGAAATCGGCCTTCGGCTTGGCTTCGCGGATGATGCTTTCGACTTCGTCGCCGGTACCGACCGGCACGGTCGATTTGGTGACGACGACGGTGTATTGCGAAATCGCCGCAGCAATCTCGCGCGCCGCGCCGTGCACATAAGAGAGGTCGGCGTGGCCGTCGCCGCGCCGCGACGGCGTGCCGACGGCGATGAAGACAACGCTGGCGCTTTTCACAGCGCTCGCAAGATCGGTCGTAAATTCGAGGCGGCCTTCCTTGACGTTGCGCGCGACAAGTTCGTCGAGGCCCGGCTCGAAGATCGGCATCACACCTTGCAATAGCGAAGCGATCTTGCCGGCGTCCTTATCAACACAGACGACGTTGTGACCGAAATCGGCGAAGCAGGCACCGGAAACAAGGCCGACATAGCCGGTACCGATCATGGCAATACGCATGGGGATTCCTCGAAAAACGCGGCGGGTTTCGCATGCCTGTCCTGATCGGGCAAGCAGGCGATTAGACGGAGGTAAATCGAGAGATTATGCGGGGCTGCGATCTTTGAGCTTGTCTTCCCATGCGAGCGCATGGGTGACGATCGTAGCAAGATCGTCATATCGCGGCTGCCAGCCGAGTTTTTTCCGGATGTTTTCGGCGCGGGCGACGATCGCGGCCGGATCGCCGGGGCGGCGGCCGACGATCTCCACGGGAAAATCCTTGCCGGAGACGCGCTTCACGGTGTCGATGACTTCCAGCACCGAGAAGCCGCGGCCATACCCGCAGTTCAGCACGAGATTTTCGCCGCCGGCGCGGAGATAACGAAGCGCGTCGAGATGGGCGGCAACAAGATCGCTGACATGAATGTAGTCGCGCATGCAGGTGCCGTCCGGCGTCGGATAATCGGTGCCGAAGACGGACATGCGGTTGCGTTTGCCCGATGCGGTTTCGCAGGCGACTTTGATGAGATGGGTCGCGCCTTTTGTCGATTGGCCCGTGCGTCCTTCAGGATCCGCGCCGGCGACATTGAAATAGCGGAGCGCGACGTAATGGAAATCGTAAGCATTCGCCACGTCGCGCAGCATCCACTCGGAAATCAGCTTGGAGCTGCCGTAGGGCGACATCGGCGAAAGTTTGGCGTCTTCGCCCACCGGATTTTCTTCGGGGTTGCCGTAGACGGCAGCGGTCGAGGAAAACACGAAATGTTTTACGCCGCCTGCGACGACCGCGGCGAGCAGTGCGCGCGTCTTCACGGTGTTGGCGAGATAGTAGCCAAGAGGATCAGTGACCGATTCCGGCACGACGATCTTTGCCGCGAAGTGGATCACGGCGTCGATTTTGTATTCCTTGATCAGCGAGGCGACGAGCTTCTCATCGGCAACATCGCCGATAACGAACCTGGCTTTCGGGTGCACGGCTTCCTTGAAGCCGGTCGAGAGATCGTCGAGCACGACGACGCTTTCGCCCGCGCCGACCAGCGCGAGGACCATGTGGCTGCCGATATAGCCGGCGCCGCCGGTGACCAGAACTGCCATAACTCCCCCGTCACACTTCTATAGCGAAGGATGTGTGACCAATCCGTCTTGAAGGGCGGTTAACGGAGCGTAACGATTGCGCCGCGGAGCTGTTCAGGCGGGCTTTTTCGAACGCTCGACAAGGCGTGTGGTGGAGCGTTCAGGCAGCGTCTCGACAATGACGATCTCGCCGCCCGCGGCTTCGACGATCTCATGGCCGACGACCTGTTCGCGGGTGTAGTCGCCGCCCTTGACCAGCACCTGCGGTTTGACGCGCCGGATCAGTTCGAGCGGCGTGTCTTCTTCGAAGATGACGACAAGATCCGTGGCTTCGAGCGCAGCCAGCACCTCGGCGCGCGCGACCTCGTCCTGGATCGGCCGCGAGGGGCCTTTCAGACGGCGCGTCGAAGCGTCGCTGTTGAGGCCGACGACAAGCCGGTCGCAGGCGGCGCGGGCGCCGGCCAGCACGCGCAGATGACCGGGGTGGATCAGATCGAAGCAGCCATTGGTGAAACCGATGCGCAGGCCAGCCTTGCGCCACTCATCGAGCCGTTCATCCAGCACCTTCGGGTCGCGGGCGATTTTCTCGTCATGGGCGCGCAGCGCGCTCGGCACCAGGACAGCGCGCATCTCGATAAAGTTGACGGCGGCGGTGCCGCGCTTGCCGACGACGACAGCCGCGGCAGCGTTCGCGGCGCGGGTTGCGGCTTCAAGATCGGTGCTCATCGCGAGCATGGTAGCGAGCGTTGCGACGACGGTGTCGCCCGCGCCGGAGACATCGCGCACTTTCACCGGATGCGAGGGAATGTGCACGGCGTCGCCTTTGGCGCGCACCAGCGTCATGCCGTCTTCGCTGCGTGTCACGAGAATGGCGTCGAGCGTCGCGCGCGCAATCAATTCGCCGGCGGCTTTGACGATCTCGTCGGTCTTGCGCAGCACCTTGTGAGCGGCGTTTGAGAGCTCGGCGCGGTTCGGCGTAATCAGCGTCGCGTTCTTGTAAGCCGTGTAGTCGTGGTTCTTGGGATCGACGATCACCGGCTTCTTCAGTTTGCGCGCTTCGGTGATGAGCTTCTCCACGACATGCGGCGCCAGCACGCCCTTGCCGTAATCGGAGAGGACGAGCGCGCCGCAAGAGGGCAACGCCTTCAGAGCGTTGGTGATGATTTCATCTTCGCAGTGTTTGGGCAGCGCGTGAGTCTCTTCCCAGTCGGCGCGCAGGAGATGCGTCGAGTGCTGCTCGGAAACGAAGCGCGCTTTTTGCGTCGTCGGGCGGCCCGTGTCGAGCACGAGGCGCGCGTCGATCTGGCCGCCGGTGAGGCCAAAGGTTTCCGAAAGCGTGCGGCCGGCATCGTCATCGCCGATCACCGAGACGAGAATGCAGCGCGCGCCAAGGCCCGCGATATTGAGCGCGACGTTACCGGCGCCGCCGGGCGTCGTTTCCTCACGCTTCACGGCAATTACGGGCGCCGGTGCTTCCGGCGAGATGCGGCCGACATCGCCGTACACGAAGCGATCCAGCATCAAGTCGCCGACGACCAGCACGGTCTGTTGCGAGAGTTCGGCGAGGCGCTTTTCGTAATCGAACATCGGAAGTTTCTCGGTGACAATTTCAGCGATAGGGATCGGGCTGATCGAGATAGTTCTTTACATAATCCTCGACCGAAGCCTCGAGCGCCGGGGAAGGGGCATCGTAACCCGCCTGCCGCAGCCGCTCCATCCGGGCTTCCGTCCAATACTGGTATTTGCCGGAAAGCTGCTTCGGCATCTCGATATATTCGATTTCCGGGGCGCGGCCCATGGCCTTCAGCATCGCCGTCATCATGGCCCTGAAGCTCCTCGCCTTGCCGGTGCCGACATTATAGATGCCGTTTACCTGCGGATGGTCGAGGAGCCACATCACGATCTTCGCCGCTTCCAGCACATAGATAAAGTCGCGGCTCTGTTCGCCGTCGGCAACCCCGGGCCGGTCCGACTTGAATAGGCGCACGGGTGCTCCGGTCTTGGCCTGCGGGAAAACCTTGGCGAGCACGCTCTGCATGTCGCCCTTGTGATATTCGTTCGGGCCGAAGACGTTGAAGAACTTGAGCCCGACCCATTGCGGCGGCATCGCGCCGCCTGCGCGGGCGCGTTTTACAAGATCGAGATCGAAGCGCGCTTTCGAGCGGCCATAGAGATTGAGCGGCTGGAGGTTGGCGAGGGCTTCGGGCGCATTGTCGTCATCGAAGCCCTGGCTGCCGTCGCCATAGGTCGCGGCAGAAGAAGCGTAGACCAGCGGCGTCTTCGTTTTGGTGCACCACTCGGTGATCTGCATCGGCAGATCATAGTTGTTGCCCATGACCTCGGCTTCGTCGGTCGCGGTCGTCGAGGAGATCGCGCCCATATGCAGGATGGCCTCTAACTTGCGGCCTTCGAGCCAGCGCAGGAGATCGGCAGGCTCGACAAGTTCGCTGACTTTTCGCTTTTTGAGATTCTTGAGCTTCGCTTCGTCGAAATGGTCGTTCACGACGACATCGGAAATGCCGCGCTCGTTCAGGCTCGCGACAAGATTGGAGCCGATGAAGCCGGCGCCGCCGGTGACCAAAATCATGCTGATTGTCCGCTCGTTTGGCACTGGTTTGCCGCAGGAAAGCGCCGCGTGCAACGGCGCTCTCATTCGTTGCTTAAGAGAGCGCCGTATTTGCGTTTTCGCGCCGACCGCTCGCTTCGCTCGCCGGCGCGAATGGCACTGTCTGGACACTCTTAATACCGGGTGCTACCCGAAATGCATGAGCGCCACGGAATATGCCCAGCAGCATCTCGCCGCCTCGCGTGAAGCCCTCGTGCGCGCCGAGGCGGACGGGGAATTCCTGTTTTCGATCGGCAAGATCGCCGAGGCCATCACGGCTTCGCTGATGGAAGGCGGCAAGGTGCTTCTGTGCGGCAACGGCGGCAGCGCCGCCGATGCCCAGCATATCGCGGCGGAGTTCGTCGGCCGCTACGAGGGCGACCGGCCCCCGCTCGCGGCCATCGCGCTGACCACCGACACTTCGGCACTGACCGCGATCGGCAACGACTACGGCTTCGATCACGTGTTCGAGCGGCAGGTGCAGGCGCTCGGGAAAATGGGCGACGTCCTGATCGCGATTTCGACCTCCGGCAAATCGCCGAATGTGTTGCGCGCGCTGGAAACGGCAAAGAAGCTCGGGCTATTCACGGTCGGCTTCGGCGGCGCTCATGACGGGCCGATGGCAATGCACTGCAATCTCATGCTGCGCGCGCCTTCCGACAAGACGCCGGTCATCCAGCAGATTCACATCACGGCTGCGCATATCATCTGCGGCATCGTCGAGCGCGAGCTCGCCAAGTAGTCCAGCACGATGACCGAACGACCGGAGCGTCCCGCCGTTTTCTTCGATCGCGACGGCGTTTTGAACGTCGATCACGGTTATGTTTCCAGCCTTGCGAATTTCGAATGGATCGCGGGCGCGATCGACGCGGTGAGGGCGGTGAACGAAGCGGGCTACTATGCGTTCGTCGCGACAAACCAGTCGGGCATCGCGCGCGGGCTTTACACCGAAGACGATATGCAGGCGCTGCACGATCATATGATGGAAGAATTCAAAAAGGCCGGTGCACGTATCGACGACTGGCGGCACTGTCCGTTTCATCCCGAGGGTACGATCCGGCATTTCCGCCGCATCTCCGACTGGCGCAAGCCCGGCAGCGGGATGCTCGAAGACCTGATGAAGTTCTGGCCGGTCACGGTCGAAAAAAGTTTTCTGATCGGCGACAAGGATTCCGACATGCAGGCGGCGCGCGGCGCTGAGGTTACGCCGCTTCTGTTCACCGGCGGCAATCTTCTCGATTTCGTGCGCGCCAACATTCCGGGCGTCAAATGAGCCAGCTTCGCGACGAGCGGCCGATCCTACTGGTGCCTTACCTGTGGATCGGCGATTTCGTGCGCTGCCACTCGGTGGTGAAAGTGCTGAACGAGCGGTTTCCGCACCGGCCGGTCGATATCGTCAGCTCTACCCTGTGCGCGCCGCTCGCCGATTATATGCCGGGTGTCAGGAAAGCGATCGTCCACGACATTCCGCGGCGCAAGCTTGCCTACGCGGAAAATGCGGTGTTGGCCGAAAAGCTGAAGCCCGAGCATTACGGCACGTCGCTCATCATGTCGCGCAAGTGGAAGGCGGCGTTGCCGTCGTATCTTGCCGGCATTCCCGAGCGCATCGGTTTCGTTGGTGAGATGCGTTACGGCGTGCTGACCGATGTGCGCTACGGCGAGAAGAAGCTGCCGCGCATGATCGACCAGTGCGCGATGCTCGCATTGCCGAAAGGCGCGAAGCTGCCGAAGGAATGGCCGCTCCCCGAAGTCGTCGTGCCGGAGGAAGAAATCGAGGCGTGGCGCGCGCGAGTTGGTTTGAAGGATAGCGGGCGGAAGGTCGTCGCGCTGTGTCCCGGCGCGGTCGGCCCTGGCAAGCGCTGGCCGGAATTGCGCTACGCGGAGCTTGCGAAGAAACTGACGGCCGAGGGCTGCGATGTATGGGTCGTCGGCGGGCCGGGCGAGAAACAATATGCCGAAGCGATCTCGGCGAACGGGCGTTTTGCGCGCGATCTCACCAGCAACGATTTGCGCAACGGCATCTTGCAGCTTGCCGCCGCGGATGCCGCCGTCTCGAACGACTCCGGCCTGATGCATGTCGCGGCCGCCATCGGCACGCCTACGGTCGGCTTGTTCGGGCCGACAAGCCCGTGGCACTGGGCGCCGCTCAATCCGATCTCGGCGATTATCGAAGCGCCATGGCGCGAGCCGGGCGACAATAACGTCAAGAACCGTACGACCGAGGACATCCCGCTTGACGAAGTGTTCGTCGCGACGATGCAGGCGCTTAAATAATTTTATCGATCGCCGCGGTCACGTCGCGAGCTTCCGGCAAACCGTTCGCGGCGCCGATCATCTCGACCGGGCCGGGGCCTACGGGGCTCGCGGTGTGCGATTTGGTGATGGTGAAGACGGCGACGACCGGCACGCCAAGCGCAGCGGCGATATGCAGGAAGCCGGTATCGACGCCGCAAACAATTTTCGCGCCTGCGATCAGTTTCGCGACATCAAGAATGGGAACGCGATCCGGTACGGCCGCATTCGGGATTTGCGCGGCGAGGCGTTCGCTTCTCGCGCGCTCGGCATCGTTGCCCCACGGCAGCAAGACTTCCAGCCCGCGCTTTGCGAGGTCACGGCCGACTTCGATCCAGCGTTCTTCCGGCCATTCTTTCTTGGCCTTGGCGGTGGCGTGGAAGATGATCGCGTAGTTTCCGCTTCGGCTTGGCTGGACCTTCGCGCGGTCGAATCCATAATCCGGCTCGCCTTGCACTTCATATCCGAGCGCGCGCGCCGTGAGCGTGCGGTTGCGCGCGATGACATGCAGATCCCAACCGACCTTGTGGTTCACGTCGTAAAAGCGCGCGGCAAAAGGCTCGCGAATGCTGTCGCGGCCATAGCCATGATGCTCGCCGCGGGCGAGGCGGCCCATCAGCCCGGTGCGCACGAGCCCCTGCGTGTCGATGATCTTGTCGTAGTTACGCGCGCGCAGCTTGCGCACGGCTTCGCGGAATTCGCGCCACGAGCGCGCGGCAAAAAGCTGCTTCCTCCAGCGCCGCTGCGCGATGGTGATGATTTCGTCGACCGCGGGGTGAAGCGCCGCGAGCGGGGCATACATCTCGTCCACCACCCAGGTGATGCGGGCTCCCGGAAAATGCCGCTTCGCCTCGGTCACCGCCGGCATGTGATGGAGCACATCGCCCATCGAGGAGGTCTTGATAAAGAGGATTTCGGTCATAACCCGTGCCGGACTTGACGGAGGCCGCGCGCCCGAATAGCCCCGTTATCGGCTAAGATGCAAGCCGACACCGTTTTTGCTGGAGATGGCCATGGCCGTGACGCTCGCTTCGCTCAAAATCAAGCTGTTCACCGACGGCGCCGAAAAGGCCCAGATCGTCGAAATGGCGAAGCAAAAGCATATCGCGGGCTTCACCACCAATCCGTCGCTGCTGAAAAAGGCCGGGGTCAAGGATTACGAATCCTACGCCCGCGAGCTGGTGGAAGCGGTTCCCGACAAGCACATTTCCTTCGAGGTGATCTCCGACGACATCGAGCAGATGATCGCGGAAGCCCGGCTCATCACCAAGTGGGGCAAGAACGTCTATGTGAAGCTGCCGATCATCAACTCGAAAAGCGAGATGCTCACCGACGCGATCCGCAAGCTCTCGGGCGAGGGCGTGAAGATCAATGTCACGGTGGTGACGACGATCGATCAGGCGAAGAAGGCGACGCTCGCGCTCTCGCAGGGGCCGGGCGGCATCGTCTCGGTATTCGCGGGACGCCTTGCTGATTTGGGAATCGACTACGTGCCGCTCGTCGAGACGGCGGTGCGCGAAGCGCGCGCGACCAAACAGGTCGAGGTTATCTGGGCATCGACGCGCGAAGTGTGGAACGTGATCGAGGCGGACCGCATGGGTTGCCACATCATTACCGCGCCTGCCGATATTTTGAAGAAGCTCCCCGCGCTCGGCACCAAGACCGCCGAGGACCTCGCGCTTGATGGCGTCAAAGCCTTCTGTGCCGACACGCTTGCGGCGGGTCTGACGCTCAATGCCGGCAACGTGCGGCGGACGGCTGCGGAATAATTTATCGGCTCGGCAGCAGCGGCAATAGCCACGACAGGCGGAAGCCAACGACCAGCCATCCCCTGAGGCCGGGCGCGAGTTCGCGCGCGGCTCGATGGTTTTTTAGACGCCGAAGGCTCGTGTGACCGTTGGCGCAACAATAGTAAATCGAATCCCGGCCGCTCCACTTCCGGCGAGAGATGGTTCTTAACTCTCGATAGGCGAGCCGCGCCTCGTGCGCGCTGATCTTGGCGGGCCGATAGGTCGAAATTTCCATCAACTTGATGATGCTCGATACGCGCAGATATTCGAACTCGCTCGCGCTCAACTTGCCGCGGAAAAGTTCGAGGATGGCTTCGAACTTGTTCGCCTTCAGCATCTTCGCGTAAATCTGCCGCTCAGGATGAATATCGCCGCGTTTGGTGCGTCGGCGTTGCGCAGCGATCGCGGCAAGCTGCGATGCGATCGCTTGAATTCGTGTATCGACCGCACGACGTGTCGAGACCGATTTCCTCGATACGCGGTAATAGCCGAGCGGCTTTCGAATGCTGTGAATCTTTCCGGTCTCTTCCAGGCGCCAGCAAAGATCGGCATCTTCGCAGATGAAGAAATTGCGATAGCGCAGACGTTGCAGGACTTCGCGCCGTACCATGAGGAACGGATGCGAGAGATAGGGCTCGCGCGCCGGAATCCAGAACGGATCGGCGAGATGCGGATAGTGAAACCACGGTCTGCCCACCCGTTTCCCGTTTTCGTCGATGTTCATTCCGCCGCCGGAGACCGCGATGCATTCCGGATGCTGTTCGAGATATTCGATTTCGCTGGCCAGCCGGCCGGGAAAAGAAATGTCGTCGGCGTCCTGACGCGCCACGAACGGAGCGCGGCACAGCTTGAGGCCGGCATTCAGCGTATCGATCAGTCCGCGCGCGGGATATCGCACAAGCAGGATACGAGAATCGCGCGCAGCGAAATTCCGGGCGATCTTCGCTGTCTGATCGGTCGAGCCGTCGTCGAGCACCAGCAGCCGCCAGGAAGTAATGGTCTGCGCCTGAATGCTCTTGATCGCTTGCGCGAGAAAGGGAGCGCCGTTGCGTACTGGCAGAAGGATATCGACAAGCGGGCGGCAGTCATCCTTTGCGCGCAGACGGGCAGGCGGCATCTCTGGCTACCATTTGGAGCAATGAGGACACGTCGTCGAAAGGGAAAATCGGAAATGCCTGCGACAGTAGGCATTGTTGCTGGGGCCTTGCAACTAAATGTTATGATTTGTGAAGGGATTAGCCGCAAGCGCTATCGCTCGGCATTATGCCACATGGTACTCCGTAGCCAAATCTCAAGATATTGAAGAAGTTGGCTGTTGGCTTAGGGGGCGTTTTTAAATGTCTGATCTTCGTTTCGGCATCGTCGGCGTCGGCGTCATGGGATCCAACCACGCGCGCGTGCTGGCGGAACTCCCCGGTATTGAACTCGTCGGAATCGCGGATGCGGACCATGTGCAGGCTGCGAAGGTTTCCGGCGCGCTGGGCTGCAAGGCCGTCCCCGATCACAAGTCGCTGCTGGCGCTCGGGCTCGATGCGGTGGTCGTCGCCGCGCCCACCCATCTTCATCATCAGGTCGCGCTCGATGCCATCGATGCCGGGATCAATCTGCTGGTCGAAAAGCCGATTGCGCCGACGGTTGCCGAAGGCCGCGAGATTGTCGCGGCCGCCCGCCGCAAAGACGTCAAGCTGATGGTCGGCCATGTCGAGCGTTTCAATCCGACGGTGCAGGCAATCAAGCAGGCGATCTCGGATCAGGAAATTCTCTCGATCGGCATCACGCGCGTCGGCCCGTTCCCACCGCGCATGTCGAATGTCGGCGTCGTCATTGATCTCGCGGTCCATGACATCGACCTCATCCGCTGGTTCACCGAATCCGAAATCACTGAAGTGCAGCCGCAGCTCACGCGCGCCATCGCGCAGCGCGAGGACATCGCGCTGCTGCAGTTCCGCACCGCCTCGGGCGTGCTCGCGCACATCAACACCAACTGGCTGACGCCGTTCAAGGCGCGCAACGTGCATGTCGCGACACGCAACAAATACGTCATCGGCGATCTGCTGACGCGACAGGTCACTGAATGCTACGGCTTCCAGCCGGACGGCAGCTATTCGATGCGCCATCTTTCGGTCGGCCATGCCGAGCCGCTGCGCGCCGAACTCATGCACTTCATTCAGTCGATCCGCGGCGACGAGAAGCCGCTGATCGGCGGCGAAGAGGGCGTCGCGAGCCTCGAGATTGCGATCCAGTGTCTCGAAGGCAACTCGGCGATGCCCAAGCGCGGCCCGCGCGCCGTCGCAAGCTGAACCTCACCAAAGAGAACGAGATGAACCAGCATATCCGTTCGGAAGCGAGCAATAACGTGCAGCCGATTCCCTTCATCGACGTCGCCGGCCAGCGCAAGCATCTCGGCAAGGCGATCGACGACGCCGTCGCGAAAGTTCTGAATCACTGCCAGTTCATCCTCGGGCCCGAAGTGCGTGAACTCGAAGCGCAGCTCTCAAGCTTCGCCGGCGTCAAACATACGATCAGCTGCGCGAGCGGCACCGATGCACTGATGCTGGTGCTGCTGGCCAAAGGCATCGGGCAGGGCGATGCGGTGTTCTGCCCGTCGTTCACCTTCGCCGCGACTTGCGAGACGGTGGCGCTCGTCGGCGGCACGCCGGTTTTCGTCGATGTCGACGAGCACACTTTCAATATGGACGTCGCGAGCCTCAAGAAAGCGATCGCGACCGCGAAGAAGCTCGGCCTCAAGCCGAAGGCCGTGATCCCGGTCGATCTCTTCGGCCTGCCGGCCGATCACGACGCCATCGCAGCGGTCGCGGCTGAAAACAATCTCTTCGTACTCGACGATGCGGCGCAGGGTTTTGGCGGCATCTACAAGAGCAAGAAGATCGGCGGCATCGGCCTTGCGGCGGCGACGAGCTTCTTCCCGGCAAAGCCGCTCGGCTGCTATGGCGACGGCGGCGCGGTCTTCACCAACGACGACCAGCTTGCCGAAACGATCCGGGGCCTGCGCGTCCACGGCCAGCTTCCCGGCAAGCCAGAGTTTTCCCATATCGGCATTACCGGGCGTCTCGATACCATCCAGGCCGCGGTCCTGATCGAAAAACTCAGGATTTTTCCGGCTGAAATCGCCGCCCGCAATAAAGTGGCAACACGCTATGCCGAGAAGCTCGGCCAGTACGCCATCGTCCCGCACGTTCCGGAAGGCTACACTTCGGTATGGGCGCAATACACGATTCGGCTGCAACCCGGCCGGCGCGACGGCCTTGCCGCGGCGCTGAAGGCCGAGGGCATTCCGACCGCGATCTATTACGCCAAGCCTCCGCATCAGCACGAAGCCTACAAGCGGTTCCCGCAAGCCGAAGGCGGCCTGCCGGTCACCGAAAAGCTCTCGCACGAGGTGATCTCGCTGCCGATGCACGCCTATCTCGACGAGCCGACGCAGGACCGCATTTGCGAAGCGGTGAAGCGGCATCTGACCGCTTGAGCCGCCGCCGCTCCGGAGCGGCCGCATGATCCGCAACATCTTCACCGTCGGCGGCTGGACGCTGGTTTCGCGCGTCACGGGCTTCGTGCGCGACGTGGTGATGGCGGCGATCCTCGGCGCAGGTCCGGTCGCCGACGCCTTTCTCGTTGCGTTTCGGCTGCCCAATCATTTCCGCGCGATCTTCGCCGAAGGCGCATTCGCGAGCGCCTTCGTGCCGGCTTATGCGCGCCGCCTCGAACAGGACGGCAGCGAGCGGGCTAGGGAATTCGCCAACGAGATCGGCACCGGGCTCCTGCTCATTCAACTCGTGCTGCTTGCGCTCGCCTGGGCTTTCACGCCGCAGATGGTGAAGCTCCTGGCGCCCGGTCTTTCGGAAGATCCTACGCGCTTCGATCTTGCCGTCTCGTTCACGCGCATCACGTTTCCGTATCTTGCGTTCACCGCGATGCTGGCGATGATCTCGGGTACGCTCAACGCCAATCATCGTTTCGCGAGCGCCGCGGCAGCGCCGGTCTTTCTCAACATCTGCATGGTGACTGCGCTTGTCGCTACGCCGTTTTTCCCGACCGCCGGTCATGCGGCGGCGTGGGGCGTGCTGATTGCGGGTTTCTTCGAGGTGTTACTGGTCGCGGGCGATGCCGAGAAGCACGGCTTCGGCTTTCGCTTCCGGATGCCGAAGCTCGATGAGCCGACGAAACGCTTTCTTAAGGCGCTCGGTCCCGCGATCATCGGCGCGGGCGGCGTGCAGCTTGCGCTGTTTGCCGACACCATGATCGCGACTTTCTTGCCGGCAGGTGCCTTGTCGGCGCTTTATTACGCCGACCGCATCAATCAGTTGCCGATCGGTGTTGCGGGCATCGCTATCGGCATCGTGCTCCTGCCTGAAATGTCGCGCCGCCTAGCCGCCAACGACGAATCGGGTGCCGCCGTCTCGCAGGGGCGGGCGATCGAACTTTCGCTCCTGATCGCCATTCCATTCGCGGCGGGTGCGATTGCCATTCCCGAGCTTGTCATGCGCGCGCTGTTCATGCGTGGCGCTTTCAGTGCCGCCGACGCGCATGCAGCAGCCATGACGCTGGCGGCTTATGCGACCGGGCTCATCCCGTTCATGCTGATGCGGAGTTTCACCGCGCCATTTCTCGCGCGCGGCGATACGGCAACGCCGGTCAAGGCGGCGCTCACCGCGGTGGCGGTGAACATTCTTCTCAAAATCGTGCTTACCGGCTCGCTATCGCAGGTCGGCCTTGCACTCGCTACGGCAGCCGGTGCGTGGCTCAACCTTTTGTTGCTGATCTGGGCGGCACGCCGGCGCGGATTCGAGCAGCCGGCGGTGACTTTGAACTGCGTGCTGATTCTCGCCGCAATTGGCCTCGTGCTCGGGCTGGTTTTTTATGCAGGCCAGCGCTTCGCTTCGCCTTATTTCACGGGGCGTTCACATTTCGGCGAGGAAATGCTGCTGCTCGTGCTGCTGATTTTTGGCGCAGCTTTGTATGCCACGCTGATCTTGATGTTGTTGGGAAAAAACTGGTTGCAGAATCTTTTGCGACCCGCTGCTCCCGTGACTTCGGGGCAAAATACGCCGACTCAGAACGTATAAAGTCTGCCCGTCAGCGGGTTTCCTCCTCCGGAGAGATGCGCTATGACCGCGCACCCACGGGGCATTCCATGAATCGTATTACCTTTTCGCTTCGCCTGACGGCGACCGCCTTCATCGTCTTTATGCTCGCAAGCTGTGGCGAGACGCCACCGGCGCCGCCACCGCCGCCGGTCACGATCGCCAAACCGGTCAAGCAGAAGGTCGTCGATCGCGACGAATATGTCGGGCGCTTCATTGCCGTCGACAGCGTTGAAATCCGCGCGCGCGTTTCGGGCTATCTCGATAGCATCGACTTCAAGGACGGCCAGATGGTGAAGAAGGGCGACCTTCTGTTCACCATCGACAAGCGGCCGTTCCAGAACGCCGTCGATCAGGCCAAAGGCACGCTGGCGCAGGCCAGGGCAAACCTTGCCTTCGCCGAGGCCGATCTCGAGCGCGGCCAGAAGCTCCTGGCCGACAAGACGATCTCGCAACAGGTTTATGAGCAGCGCACGCAAACCAAGAAGATTGCGGAAGCATCGGTCGCCTCGAACGAGGCGGCGTTGCGCCAGGCCGAACTTGATTTGCAGTTCACAGAATTACGCGCGCCGGTCACCGGCCGCATCGGCGATCGCCGCGTGTCGATCGGAAATCTCGTCACCGGCGGCACGACGGGCAACACTACGCTGCTCGCGACGATCGTTTCGATCGATCCGATCCGGTTCGAATTCACGGCGGACGAAGGCGCGTATCTTCGCTACGAGCGCATCTCACAGAGCGCGCGCGAAGCCAGCGACCGCTACGATTCGCTGCCGGTGAAACTGAAGCTCCTCGACGAGCCGGATTTCGTCCACGAAGGCCGGATCGACTTCGTCGATAACGTCATCGACCAGTCGTCCGGCACGATCCGCGGCCGCGCGGTGTTCGCCAATCCGACGGCGCTCTTCACGCCCGGCATGTTCGGCCGCATTCAGGTGCCGGCCTCGCGCGAATACGAGGCGCTCCTGGTGCCCGATTCCTCAATCGGCAGCGAGCAGATTCGCAAGTTCGTATTCGTCGTCGACGCCGATCACACGGTGAAGCAGAAGTTCGTCACGCTGGGCGAACTGCACGGCAAGTTGCGCGTCGTCAAAGGGATCGACGAGAACGACGACGTCATCGTCAACGGCCTGATGCGCGCACGCCCCGGCGTGAAGGTGACGCCGCTCACCGAAGAGCAGGTGAAGCAGATGCAGCAGAAGCAGGGTCAGCCGGGCCAGCAGAAAGCCGCGCCATCTGCGGCGCCGAAGAAAGACCAGAACGACCGGGCGGTGCCGGAATCCGGCAGCAAGGCTTCCGAGCAGTTGATGAAAGCTCCGGCCGAGAAAAAGGCCGAGCCGTCCAAGCCTGAGCCGTCCAAGGCCGAACCGGAGAAGAAGTAAGACCAATGCGCATTTCGCATTTCTTCATCGACCGCCCGATCTTCGCCGCCGTCGTCTCGATCGTTTTCGTGATCGTCGGCGCGGTGAGCTTCTCGCGGCTGCCGGTCGCCCAGTATCCGGAAATCGCGCCGCCGACTGTCACCGTCACCGGTCAGTACCCCGGCGCGAGCGCGGAAACTGTGGCGAAAACGGTGGTGTCGCCGATCGAGGACCAGATCAACGGCGTCGAGAACATGCTTTATGTGTACTCGAACTCGACGGCCGACGGCCGCTTCACGATTTCGGTCACCTTCGATCTCGGCACCAATCTCGATATTGCGCAGGTGCAGGTGCAGAACCGCGTCGCGATCGCGCAACCGCGCTTGCCGGTGGACGTTCGCAATATCGGCGTCGTCGTCGCGAAAGCCTCGCCCGACCTGATGATGGTGATCAGCCTCGTTTCGCCGAACAAGACGCGCGATCAGCTGTTCATCTCGAATTACGCAACGCTGCAGATCAAGGATCAGCTCGCGCGCGTCAACGGCGTCGGCTCGATCACCGTGTTCGGCAGCCGCGATTATGCGATGTGGGTCTGGCTCGATCCGCAGCGGTTGCAGACCCTCAATCTTACCGGCGCAGATGTAGTGGCCGCGCTCCAGGGACAGAACGTGCAGGTCGCCTCGGGCGTTCTGAACGCGCCGCCGATGCCGGATCAGCGTGCTTTCCAGATTGCCGTGCAGACGCAAGGGCGGCTTTCCGATCCCGCGGAATTCTCCAACATTGTCGTCAAGGAAACGCCGAACGCCATCGTCCGGCTGAAGGACGTCGCGCGCGTCGAAATCAACGGCCTCGACTATTCGTCGAACTTCTACCGCGATCGCGACCCCTCGGTCGGTATCGCGCTGTTCCAGCAGCCGGGCTCCAATGCGCTCGCGACCGCCGATGCGGTCGAAAAGACGATGAAGAAGATCGCCGAGTCGTTTCCGGCCGATATGGAATACGGCATCCTCTACAACCCGACGCAATTCATCCGCGAATCCGTGAACGCGGTGCAGGAGACGATGATCGAGGCGATCATCCTCGTCGTGCTCGTCGTCATCCTGTTCTTGCAGACCTGGCGCGCGGCGATCATTCCGCTCCTCGCCATTCCGATCTCGCTGGTCGGCACGTTCTTCGTGATGTCGGTGTTCGGCTTCACGCTGAACAACCTGACGCTATTCGGTCTTGTGCTCGCGATCGGCATCGTGGTGGATGACGCGATCGTCGTGGTCGAGAACGTCGAGCGCAATATCGAGCGCGGCCTGTCGCCGCACGATGCGGCGGTAAAGAGTATGGACGAGGTCGGCGGCGCGCTGGTCGCGATCGTGCTCGTCCTGTGCGCCGTGTTCGTGCCGTCCGCCTTCATCACCGGCATTTCCGGCCAGTTCTACAAGCAATTCGCGCTCACCATCGCGGGCGCGACGGTGATCTCGCTGGTCGTGTCGTTGACACTCTCGCCGGCGATGTGCGCACTGGTGCTGAAGCCGCATACCGAGAAAGAGGAAGAGCCCAAGGGCCTCATGGCGCCGGTCAAGCGGTTCTTCAACGGCTTCAACTATTACTTCGACAAGATGTCGCACGCTTACGGCCGCTTCACGGCCAAGGCCGTGCGCATGGTCGTTATCATGTTGTGCGTCTATGGCGGCGTGCTGGCGCTTGGCGGCTTCGAGTTCCGCCGCACGCCGGTCGGGTTCATCCCGCAGATGGATCAGGGCTACCTGATCGTCGTCAGCCAATTGCCGGGCGGCGCCGCGATTTCGCGTACCGACGACGTGATGCGCCGCGCGGCCGATATCGTGCTGAATATTCCCGGTGTCGAGCATGTCGTGAACGTCGTCGGCTTCTCGGGTGCGACCTTCACCAACGCGCCGAACGCCGGCGCGATGTTCACGGTGCTCGCGCCCTATGATGAGCGCGCGAAGCATCCCGGCCAGTCGGCAACGGCCATTCAGCAGGAAATTCTCAAACGCCTCAGTTCGATTCAAGAGGCGTTCCTGATTGCAGTCTCGCCGCCGCCGGTGCGCGGTATCGGCACCGCAGGCGGCTTCCGCATGATGATCGAGGACCGGCAGGGGCAGGGGTCGGCCGCGCTACTGCAAGCGACCTACGCCATGATGGGCCGCGCCGCGCAGACGCCGGGCGTGACGCAAGTGTTCTCGCTGTTCGAGAATTCGACGCCGCAGCTTTATCTCGATATCGACCGCGCCAAGGCGCAATTGCTCGGCGTCAGGGTGCCTGATGTGTTCTCGGCGCTGCAAGTTTATGTCGGCTCGGCCTACGTCAACGACTTCAACCTCCTCGGCAAGACGTTCCGCGTCATGGTGCAGGCAGACAGCCCGTATCGCATGGGACCGGAGGACGTGCTGAGGATCCGTGTTCGCAACAATCAGGGCGAGACCGTTCCGCTCGGCTCGTTCACGACCGTGCAGGATATTTCCGGCCCGTATCGCGTGCCGCGCTACAATCTTTACGCGGCGTCCGAACTCGATGGCAACGCGGCGCCGGGCTATTCCCAGGGTCAGGCGATCCAGATCATGGAGAAGCTCGCCAAGGAAACGCTGCCCGAAGGTTTTGCGTACGAGTGGACGACGTTGGCTTTCCAGCAGATCCGCGCGGGAAATACGGCGGCCTTCGCCTTCATCCTCGCGGTGGTGTTCGTCTTCCTGGTGCTGGCTGCGCAATACGAAAGCCTGACGCTGCCCATTGCGATCGTCATGATCGTGCCGATGTGTCTTGTCGCGGCGATCGTCGGCGTGTCGTTACGAGGGCAGGACAACAACATCCTGACGCAAGTCGGATTCATCGTGCTCATAGCCCTAGCGGCGAAGAACGCCATTTTGATCGTGGAGTTCGCCAAGCAGCTTGAAGACGAAGGGCGCGATCGCTGGGCGGCGGCGGAAGAAGCGGCGCATCTGCGCTTGCGGCCGATCCTGATGACTTCGCTCGCCTTCGTTCTCGGCGTGTTTCCGCTGGTCGTTGCGACCGGCGCGGGCGCGGAGCTGCGTCAGGCGCTCGGCACTGCCGTGTTCTTCGGCATGATCGGCGTCACGTTCTTCGGCCTCGTCTTCACACCGGTGTTCTATATCGTCTGCCGCTGGATCGCCGATCACGCCGAGCGTTTCCGGGCCCGCGGCAAACCGGCAGAGGCAACCGGCAAGCGCCGCCGCTAACGGGCGGACATAGAACAGGCGAGGGCCCCGCAAGACCATCATGAAGCGCAGGAAGGTTGAAGGCGTTTATCTCGGTATCGCGCTCATCCTGATCTCGACGCTTGCCTTCACGCTGATGTCCGCGTTGATCCGCTCGCTCGGCGAGCGGATCCCGCTCGGCGAGATCGTGTTCTCGCGCTCGCTGTTCGGATTGGTCCCGCTGATCTTCATGCTGCAATGGCGCGGCGAACTGCATGAGGCCTTCAGGCTCCATAAGCCGATCCGCCACGTCACGCGGGCGATCGCCGGTATCGGTTCGATGTTCTGCAATTTCGCCGCGCTGTCGCGCATTCCGCTTGCCGACGCGACCGCGATCAACTTCGTGACGCCACTCTTTAATGTTGCGCTTGCCGCGATTTTCCTCGGCGAGAAGGTTCGCCGTTTCCGCTGGGCTGCGGTGGCTGTCGGCTTCGCCGGCGTCCTTCTGATGTTGTTGCCGCACATGGGAAAAGGCGAGTGGAATTCGGTGGCCGCCTATGGCGCACTCCTTGCGCTCTCCGCTGCGTTTCTCGTTTCGGCGGCGATGACGCAGGTGCGACAGCTCGCGACGACGGAGACGACCGCTTCGCTGGTGTTCTCCTTCACCGTGCTCTCTACGCTCAGCGGCCTCGTTGCGATGTTCTGGGGATGGGTCGTGCCGTCAGGTTGGGATGCGATGATCCTGGTGCTGACGGGCGTTTTCGGCGGCATCGGCCAGATCACCGTGACGGAAAGCTATCGCCATGCCGGTGCCGGTACCGTCGCGCCCTTCGCCTATACCTCGATGATCTACTCGATCATTCTCGGCTACGCCTTTTTCGGCGAGGTGCCGGAGCTTGTCGTAATGGCGGGTGCCGCGATCGTGGTGCTTGCGGGACTGTTCGTGCTCTATCGCGAGCGAAAGTTGCACATCGACCGCACGCGGGAGCGCGAGGCGGAAACGCCGACGAGCGCGGCGCTCTAGAGGTTCGGGAACTAAAAAGCTTTGAACGTGACGATGGTGTGGGTGTGCTCGATGCCCGGCACCGTCTGCACTTTTTGCGTGACGAAGTGACCGATGTCGGTGCCTTCATCGACGTAGAACTTCACCAGGAGATCATAATCGCCGGCGGTCGAGTAGATTTCCGAGGCGATTTCGGAATCGGCGATGCGGTTCGCGACCTCGTATGCCTGGCCGAGCTTGCATTTGATCTGCACGAAAAACGGAATCATCGAACCCTCGGAATGAACCTTGTCGCAAGCAACCAGAAAGCCGCGGGCGAGGCAAGAGTAGGCAAAGCGCGCGGGAAGCGGGCTTGATTGCAGGCGGCGGTCTTTTAGCAGCGCGTAATCCTTCTGGAAAAGCGGTTTCCACTTTTCGGGGAATGCTCTAAGCCGTCTTCATGGCGACACCTATCGCGCTCACCATTGCGGGCTCGGATTCAGGCGGCGGGGCCGGGATTCAGGCCGACCTCAAGACCTTCTCGGCGCTGGAGGTCTATGGCGCTTCGGTGATCGCGGCGCTTACGGCGCAGAACACCAAGGGCGTCACCGGCATATTCGATGTCGCGCCGGCTTTCGTGCGCGAGCAAATGGATGCGGTCTATTCGGATCTCAAAGTCAACGCGACCAAGATCGGCATGCTGGCGCGCGCCGACATCATCGAGGCGGTGGCCGAAGGCCTGAAAACGCACAAGGCGAAGAATGTCGTGCTCGACCCGGTGATGGTCGCGACCTCCGGCGATCTTCTCCTGAAGCGCGATGCAATCGACACGCTGAAAGCGAAGCTCATTCCGCTGGCGCTACTTGTCACGCCCAATCTACCCGAAGCGGCGGCGCTTTCCGGCGAGCCGGAAGCGAAAGACGAAGCCGCGATGGCGCGGCAAGGCGCGGCGATCCTGAAACTCGGCGCGCAAGCGGTGCTGGTGAAGGGCGGACACTTTGAAGGCAGCGAGGCGGTCGATCTTCTAATCGAGCAGGGCGGCATACGCCGTTTTGCCGCGCCGCGGATTGCGACGAAGAATACCCACGGCACCGGTTGCACGCTCTCTTCCGCCATTGCCGCGGAACTTGCGCGCGGCATGTCGCTGCATGACGCAGTGGCGCTCGGCAAGAAATATGTCAGCGAGGCGATTGCAGCGTCCGGCGAGATCGAAATCGGCGAGGGCCACGGCCCGGTGCATCACTTCCACGCGCTCTGGAAGAAGCCGGGCCGATAACGGCCTTCCGGGTTGCATGGTATTCGCAAAGGCCGAAACATCATCCCGGCTGGCGTGCGATTCGGCCCAAAGAAGTGACCCAAGAAAACGGCCAGGGGGAGCGGCATTGGATCGTCACCTGATTTATGACCTCGGCCTGCACCGCGGATATGACGCCGAGTATTACCTGAACAAGGGTTTCAAGGTGATCGCGCTGGAGGCCAACCCCGGCATGATCGTGCGTGCCCGCAGAAACCCGACTCTCCTCGCGGCCGAGCAGGAGGGCAGACTCGGTATCGTTTCGATGGCGCTCTGGCACAAGAGCGGCGAGTCGATTTCCTTTTATGTGAACGCCAAAAAAGACGACTGGAGCAGCATCCAGAAGAAATGGGCGGAGAAGGGTGCGCACGAGACGCGCGAGATCAAGGTGCCGACGATCACGCTCGCGGATATGTTCGAGAAGCTCGGCGTGCCTTATTATATTAAGTGCGATATCGAAGGCGCCGACGCGATCTTCAGCGAGCAACTCGCCAAGCAGACTTCATTGCCGGCTTTCGTTTCGTGTGAGGACAGTGACCGGAAGATCGTCGATCATTTCCGCGAAGCGGGCTACGATCGTTTTCAGTTCGTCAATCAGGCGCTGCACAACGAGATCGTCTCGCCTAATCCTGCTCGCGAGGGAAATTTTTTCGAGACGCAATTCACCGGCCATATGAGCGGATTGTTCGGGCTCGATCTGCCGTTCGACCGCTGGATTCCGTATGAAGAAGTCAAACGGATATCCGATCTTTACGAACAGCTTCGCCGGGCGAAGTTCGGGCTTTCGAACGCCTGGTACGATCTGCATGCGACCAAAAAGGAAACGCTCGCCGCCGCCGGAGCGACCGCGAGCGTTTGATGCGAAATCGAGGCGCTGTTACTTCGCCTTGACGATCTTCTGGCGCTGTTCGCCGAGACCTTCGATGCCCATGGTGACGACGTCGCCGGGCTTAAGGAATTTCGGCGGCTTCATGCCCTGCGCGACGCCGGGAGGCGTGCCGGTGGTGATGAGATCGCCCGGCTCGAGCACGTAGAACTGCGAGCAGTACCAGACGAGATATTCGGCGCCGAAGATCATCGTCTTGGTCGAACCGTGCTGGCGCTTTTCGCCGTTGACGTTCGTCCACATCTTGAGGTTCTGGACGTTCTTGACCTCGTCGCGGGTGACAAGCCACGGGCCGACGGGACCGAAATTCTCGGCGCCCTTGCCCTTGTCCCATTGCGAGCCGCCGCGATCGATCTGGAACGAGCGCTCGGAGACGTCGTTGCAGATGCAGTAGCCGGCGATGAAGTTCTTCGCGTCCTTCTGCGACTTGATGTATTGCGCGCGCTTGCCGATGACGATGCAAAGCTCGACTTCGTAGTCGAGCTTGATCGAACCCTTTGGCTGGATGACGTTGTCGTTCGGTCCGCAGATCGAGTTCGGCGCTTTCGCGAAAATGATCGGCTCCTTCGGCAGCGGCATGCCGACTTCGGCGGCGTGATCGGTGTAGTTCAGGCCGATCGCGATGAAGTGACGGACATTGCCGACGCAGGGGCCGAGACGCGGCTTGCCCGGGACCTTCGGCAGCTTCTCGATCTTGGCTTTTTTGATCTTGGCGAGGCCCGCCGCGGAAAGCGTTGCGCCGGAGATGTCGGGCACGACCTTCGACAGATTTCGAATATGGCCATCCTTGTCGATGATGCCGGGTTTCTCGCGGCCGGGAGGGCCGAAGCGCACTAACTTCATGAGCGTTCCTCAAGGTTGGATGATTTGCAGGAAGGTAATTAGATCATGCGGGATGATGTTGTTCCACGAGGTGATGCCACGAAGTTGCCGTTACGTCACCTGTTGTAGGGTTGTCACATTTTCAGAAAATCGCAAGCGGTCCGAAATCACGTCGGGGGACGCCGATTTTTAGCGTTTCATGTTAGCCCGATGAAAAGGAAATGTAATTCCAGTGTCACGGAAAATATTCCGCAACGTTCCATAACGTCAAGGACGCTGCCCCATTTTGCGGTGATCTATTGCGGCTCTCGCAAACGCTGGCACGATTTCACCAACAGCAAAGCTACGCGACTCGTGCGCTTGTGCTCTTGGGGGGATACGCAATGACAAGGCAGAAATTACAAGGCTTGCTGCTGGCGAGCGCGACGTTTGGTGTGCTGGTCATAAGCATGCAAACCGCAAACGCGGGCGGTATCGCGATCCGCGAGCAGTCGGCATCCGGTCAGGGCATGTCGTTCGCGGGCGAGGGCACATCGAGCATGGGCCTCTCGGCGATGTTCTGGAATCCGGCGGCGGTCACGCAGACCAACGGCATGGATATGGAGACGCATCTCTCATTATTCTTCCCGAGCACCGAGATCCATACCAACGCGGTCGGCCCGTTGTCGGGTTCGTCAGGCAATATCGGCGAGTTCGCTTACATCCCGACCTCGTACTTCGCCTACAAGATCAATCCGAACTGGTATGTCGGTCTTTCGATCACCGCGCCCTACGGCTCCGGCACGCATCCGAACACGCCATGGGCGGGATCGATTTACACCAACGAGGCGCGGCTCAAGACGATCGATTTCAATCCGGTCATCGGCTACAAATTCAACGAGCAGCTCAGCATCGCGGCCGGTCCGCGCATCCTGTGGGCGTTCAACGGCAAGTTCAATCGCGAGCCCTTGCTTCCCGC
Organism: Xanthobacteraceae bacterium; assembly: GCA_035555855.1. Taxonomy (GTDB): domain Bacteria; phylum Pseudomonadota; class Alphaproteobacteria; order Rhizobiales; family Xanthobacteraceae; genus Palsa-892. The sequence goes on along the minus strand of DATMGD010000071.1, from coordinate 9,188 downwards.
AAGTGCGGCGACCGCCGGTTACAACAGCCTGAGCGATGTTGCCTTCGGCTGGTCGGCGGGCCTGACCTACAAGCCCTTGCCGGGAACCGAAATCGCGCTCGGTTACAAGTCGCGCGTCAATCTGACGTTAGACGGCGACTTCTTCCTGCCGGCGCCCATTCCGGGAGCGGGCAAGTATTCGGTCTCGGGCGGCGCGACGACGCCCGATCAGGTCAATCTCGGCATCAAGCAGCGTATCGATGATCGCTGGACGGCGCTCGCATCGGTCGAGTGGACGAACTGGAGTGTCTTGCAGAATATCGTCTTCTCCGGTGTTCCGCCGCTTCCGGGCGCCAACACCATCACGTTCAATTATCGTGACGGCTGGTTCTTCGCGGGCGGTCTCGAATACAAATATTCGGCCCAGACGACCTTGCGCGGCGGCATCGCCTACGAAATCTCGCCGGTGACGGACCGGGTGCGCGACGTTTCGATCCCCGACGATAACCGCTGGTGGTTCTCGCTCGGCGCGACGCACCAGATCGACCGTAAATGGACGATGGATCTCGGCTACAGCTTCGTATGGCTCGGTAATTCGCCGATCAATTACGTTCCCGGGCACCCGGATTTCCCCTCGGCCGGTGTGGTGCTTGTCGGTACCTCGAAGACCTACGACCATATCGTGTCGCTGGCGCTGCGTTATCACTTCGATTCCACCCCCGCACCGGCGCCGATCATCGCGAAATAGGCTCTCTCTCAAGCTGAAACGAAGGCCGGCGGCAACGCCGGCCTTTTTGTTCTTGCAGAGCTGCTGCGCGATTTCCCTGCCGTGACAAGGCCGGAATGCGGAGCTATGGCTTGTGGCATGAACACGCAAGATCGCAATCTTCCCAAGCTGCCGACCGCCGCCGATGTCGATGACGCCGCGCGCGTGCTCAAGGGCGTCGCCGTGCGCACGCCGTTGCTGAGCAACGAAACGCTCGATGCCAGGCTCGGCGCGCGCGTCTTCCTCAAGCCGGAAGTGCTGCAACGAACCGGCTCGTTCAAATTTCGCGGCGCCTATAACCGTATTTCGCGTATCCCCGAAAGCGAACGGAAGAACGGCGTCGTCGCCTTTTCTTCCGGCAACCACGCGCAGGGCGTTGCTTACGCGGCGAAGCTCCTCGGCATGCCGGCCGTGATCGTGATGCCGGCCGATGCGCCGCAGGCCAAGATCGCGCGCACCAAGGGGCACGGCGCCGAAGTCGTGCTCTATGACCGCGAGAAAGAGGATCGCGCGGCCATCGGTGCGAAGATCGCCCGGGAGCGCGGCGCGACGCTGGTGCCGCCGTTCGACGATCCGTTCGTGATGGCAGGCCAGGGCACGGCCGGCCGGGAAATCTGCGAAGACCTTGCGGCGCTGAACCTCGCGCCGGATTTCGTGCTGATGCCTGCCTCCGGCGGCGGGCTCGCTGCCGGGATTGCGCTCGCCGTCAAAAATCGTCACCCGAACGCGCGCATTCTCACCGTCGAGCCGGCAGGCTTCGACGAGCATGCGCATTCGTTCAAGAGCGGCAAGCGCGAACTCAATGCGAAGGCGACCGGTTCGATTTGCGACGCGCTGCTCGCGCCGTCGCCGGGTGAACTGACCTTCCCGATCACCTCGAAGCTGATCGGCGAGGGCGTTGCTGCGACTGATGACGAAGTGAAGGAAGCAATGCGCTTTGCCTTCAACGAGCTGAAGCTCGTCGTCGAACCGGGCGGCGCGGTGGCGCTCGCGGCGCTGCTCGCGGGCAGGCTCGATGTGCGCGGCAAGGTCGTTGCCGCCGTGCTCTCGGGCGGCAATGTCGACGGCAAGTTGTTCGCGGAAATTTTGAACGAAGCGTGAGCGTTACGCTCGTCGCCGGAGCTTTACTTAAGAAAACAGCGCGAGCTTTTCGGCGGGCGTCAGGCTGGCGATCGGTGACGCTTTCGCCGCGGGCTTTGGCTGCGGCTCCGGCGTGGCATCCGGTTCAGGCGTTTCCGGCGCGAGCGGCGCGGTCGTGGCGGCAAGATTGTCGGCGATCAGCTTGGCCGCGGCCTCGATTGCTTCTTCGGCCGGATTTTCATCGAGCGGCGCGTCTTCCCAGATGATGTCTTCAATCAGTGCTTCGGCATCGGCGATGGCTTTGGCTTCAGCCAAAACCTCAGGCGATGCCGTTGCTGCTGATGCAGGCACAGGTTCAGACGCAGCAGCTTCGGGGTCGAGAATTTCATCGACGCCGAGCTGCTCGAGCCCTTCGCCGGGCAGTGCCGGGCCGTTCAAGAGCGACGCCTCGATGGAAGGCGTCTCGGCCTTGAGGCCGCGCGTATCCTTGCCGCCCCAGATCAGGTTCATCGCCTCGATGCGCTCTTCGAGGAAGTGCAGGACGTTGACAACCTTGCGGATGCGCTGACCGGTGAGATCCTGAAACGAGCAGGCCTGATAGGTCTGCGTCATCAGGCCGTCAAGCTGATCGCAGAACGAGGGATCGAGTCCCTGTTCGCGCAGCGTCCAGGCGATTTCCTGCACGCGCTCGGCGCTGGCGAGGATCTCGGAGGTCGCAAGCTCCGTCGTGCTGACGATGGCGTCGAGTTCGATGGTGGCGTTGCTGATGGTGCCGAAATTGTCCTCGCTCGGGCGGATCGCGGCGATCTCGGCCTTGGTGCGGGCGATGGCTTCGGCCATGTCGGCGATGGTGCTGCGGATCGTTTCGGCAGGCGAAGCGTCGCTGCGGACGGCCAGGCTACGCTCGAGCCGGGTCACGGCCTCGAGCACCCGCTCGGTATCGGCGTGGCGGTTACGGCGGGCATATTCGGCGAGAAACCAGCGGCCGCGCTCGGTTTCGTTGACGGCTGCCGCGATTGCCTCGAAATCGGCTTCGGAAAGCACAGTTTTCTCGGGCTGCGACATCGTTCGGTCAGGTCCAGCGGGCGGCGACAGGGTAAAAGGCGGCCGCCCGAATCTTCTATGAATAGCTTACCGATGCATGAATCCCCGGCCAATACGGCAAAGACATTGAACGCTGCCCGCGCACCAATTTCGGCGGCGGGCGGCTATCTTGCCGCCTGCGTCGCGCTCGGCATCCAGGCGCCGTTTTTCCCGTTGTTTCTCGCCGATCGCGGCTTTTCGGCCGATGCGATCAGCCTCGCGCTGGCGCTGCCGATGGCGATTCGGCTGGCCGCCATGCCGCTTGCCGGCATCATTTCCGACCGGCTAGCGGCCCCCCGTCTGGTGCTGGTGGCGCTCGGGTTCGGCGGGGCGGCGGGCTTCATGCTGGTCGGGCTTGCCGCCGGCATCATCCCGATCATGCTCGCCATCGGGCTGGCAGCCGTGTTCTGGACGCCGATCTTCCCGCTGCTCGATGCCTATGCGCTGCGGCTCGCCGCCGCGCGGGCGATCGATTACGGGCGGGTGCGGCTGTGGGGCTCGGTGTCGTTCATCGCGACCAATGTGGCGGCGGGCTATCTCCTGAACCGGCTGCCGATTTCGCTCGTCGTGTGGGTGATCGCAGGCGGCATTTTGCTGTTCGCGTTCTCCGCCTGGGCGCTGCCGCTCCTGACGCGGCCCGCGCCGCACGAGCGCAAACAAAGGATCGGCCGCCCGGCGAAGGCGCTGTGGCTCGGCGTGCTCGCGGCCGCCTGCGTGCAGGCGAGCCACGGTTTGTTCTACGGCTTCTCGGCGCTCGACTGGCACTCGAAGGGAGTGGCGCCGGGCACCATCGGTGTGTTGTGGGCAATCGGCACCGGCGCCGAGATCGTGCTGTTCTACTTCGGCACGCAAGTGACGGCGCGCGTCGCGCCGCTTGCGCTGATCGCACTCGGCGGCCTGGCGGCGGTGCTGCGTTTCGGCGCATTCGCCTTTGATCTTGCACCGCTCACCATCGCGGTGCTGCAACTCCTGCACGCTTTCACGTTCGGCGCGACGCATCTTGGCTTGATGGCGCTACTCGGCCTTCATGTGCCGGCGCATTCCTCGGGCCGCTCGCAGGCTTACTCGTCAACGATACTCGGCGTCGTCATGGCTTGTGCGACGCTCATGGCGGGCCCGCTCTATTCGCACTGGAATGTCGCGGCCTATGCCGTCTATGCGCTGCTCGGCGGCATAGGCGGCGCGATTGCGCTCGCCGCCTATCTTCAGCCCCACAGCTCCGGCGCAGGCGGAAAGACGCGGGCGTTGTCGTAACGCAAGCCGGGCGTACGATCTTTCGCGAGCAGCAAGGGTCCGTCGAGATCGACGAATTTCGCGCGCGCCGCGAGCAAAAGCGCGGGCGCGACACCGAGCGAGGTCGAGACCATCGAGCCGAGCATCAAGATGAAACCCGCGCGCTCGGCCTCGTCGGCGAGCGCCAACGCCTCGGTGAGGCCGCCGGTCTTGTCGAGCTTGATGTTGACGGCATCGTACTTGCCGTGAAGCGCGGCAAGGCTTTTGCGGTCGTGCAGGCTCTCGTCGGCGCAGACCGGCACCGGGCGCACGATCTTCGCCAGCACAGCGTCTTCCGCGGCCGGCAGCGGCTGTTCGATCAGTTCGACATTTGCCTTCGCGCAGGCGGCGAAATTGTCTTTGATATCTTCGGCGCGCCAGCCTTCGTTAGCGTCGACAATCAGCCGCGCATCGCGCCGCGCCGCGCGTACCTTCGCGACGCGCTCGGGGTCGCCCGCGCCGCCAAGCTTGAGTTTCAGGAGCGGGTAGTTCACCGCGATGGCATCCGCCGCCATTTTCTCCGGCGTATCGAGCGAGATGGTGTAGGCGGTGGTGACCGGCTGCGGCACGGGAAGACCGGCGAGTTCCCATGCGCGCTTCCCCTCGCGCTTGGCCGTTATGTCCCACAGTGCGCAATCGAGTGCATTTCGCGCGGCGCCCGGCTTCATGCGCTTTTGCAGCGAATCACGGTCCAGCCCTTCCGCGACGTCACCGGTGAGGGCTTCGATGGCGGCGGCGACGCCCTCGGGGCTCTCGCCATAACGCGCATAGGGCACGCATTCGCCGTGACCCCTCAATTCGCCGTCGCGAATCTCGGCTATCACCACGGTTGCCTCGGTTTTGGCGCCGCGGCTGATGATAAAGCTGCCCGAAATCGGCCAGCGTTCGATGCGAACGGTCAAGCGAGGCATTTTTCTTTTGCTTTGCAACCCGATAGCGTTGTGGGGGCCTCGACGGGGGCAGGAGCGGCTAGTATGACGAGCGGCAAGGCGCGCCTCAAGACGCTACCGTGGCGGATGGGAGCAGAGTTCCGTGGGCGTTGAACCGGTCTATTTGCAGAGTGAGCTGCAAGGCAAGAAGCTTGTGCTGTCGGCGCAGGGCGACTGGGTATCGGCGCATGCCAATGAGATCGAGCCGCAGGTCGAAAACATCCTCAACCAGCGCCAGCAAGCCGAGCGCGTCGAGATCGACGCTTCCGCCGTCAAACGCATCGACACCATCGGCGCGTGGCTGATCGAGCGCCTGAAGCGCAACTGGGAGAAGGGCGGCACGAAAGCGGCGATCACCGGGCTCGATCCGCGCTACAAGGTGCTGCTCGACGAAGTCGCGGCCTCCAACCGCGAGCCGCCGAAGACGCGCAAGCGCGAGACGCCGATCGCCGACACGCTCGCCTATATCGGGCAGAGCGCGGCGGAAAGCTGGGTCGATCTCAAGGCGCTGGTGCAGTTTCTCGGCCATGTCATGGTCGCGGCGGGCCGCGTCCTGATGCGGCCGTGGACGTTTCGTTTCACTTCGGTGGTGAACCAGCTCGACCGCGTCGGCTTCCGCGCCGTGCCGATCATCGTGCTCATCATGTTCCTGATCGGCGCGATCCTGGCGCAACAGGGCATCTTCCATTTCCGCCGCTTCGGCGCCGAAACCTATGTCGTGGACATGGTCGGCATCCTCGTGCTGCGCGAAGTCGGCGTGCTGATCGTGTCGATCATGATCGCGGGCCGCTCCGGCAGCGCCTACACCGCCGAGCTTGGCTCGATGAAAATGCGCGAGGAGATCGACGCGCTACGGGTCATGGGCTTCGATCCGGTCGAGGTGCTGATCCTGCCGCGCCTCGTCGCGCTCATCATCGCGATGCCGCTTCTGACCTTCATCGGCAGCATGGCGGGCCTGTTCGGCGGCGGGCTCGTGACCTGGCTCTATGGCGGCATGCCGCCGGAAGTCTTCATCGAGCGGCTGCGGGACGCGATCTCGCGCTCGACCTTCGAGGTCGGCATGATCAAGGCGCCGTTCATGGCCTTCGTCATCGGCTTGATCGCCTGCGTCGAGGGCCTGCGCGTCGCCGGCTCCGCCGAGTCGCTCGGCGAGCACACGACGGCGTCGGTTGTGAAGGCGATCTTTCTCGTCATCGTGCTCGACGGCCTGTTCGCCATCTTCTTCGCCGGGATCGATATGTAATGGCGACGGCGCAAGAGAATGTAATCAGCGTACGAAATCTGCGCGTCGGCTTCGGCGATCGCGACGTGCTGAAGGATCTCAACCTCGATCTCAAGCGCGGCGAAATTCTCGGCTTCGTCGGCGCATCGGGCAGCGGCAAGTCAGTGCTCGCCCGCACGATCCTCGGCCTCCTGCCGAAGCGGGCGGGAACCATCGAGGTGTTCGGCCGCGATGTCGATAAAATGAGCGAGGAGGAGCGCCAGGCGGTGGAGCGGCGCTGGGGCGTCCTGTTCCAGGGCGGGGCGCTGTTTTCGTCGCTCACGGTGCGCCAGAACATCCAGTTCCCGCTCCGGGAGAACCTTCACCTCTCGCAACGGCTGATGGACGAGATCGCACTCGCCAAGCTCGAAATGGTGGGGTTGGAGGCTGACGTAGGGGAAAGGCTGCCGTCGGAACTTTCCGGCGGCATGGTCAAAAGGGCAGCTTTGGCGCGCTCTTTGGCGCTTGACCCCGAAATTGTCTTTTTGGACGAGCCTACTTCCGGCCTCGATCCCATCAGCGCCGGCGATTTCGACGATCTGATCAAGGCCCTCCAGCAAACTTTAGGACTCACCGTTTTCATGGTAACCCATGACCTCGACAGCCTTCACACCGTCTGCGACAGGGTCGCCGCGCTTTCGGGCGGTAAGGTCATTGCGGTTGGGCCCATCGATTCGCTATTGGAATCGAAGGACCCGTGGCTGCTGGCCTATTTCCACGGAAAGCGGGCTCACAGCCGTTTTGGGAAGAAAAAGTAACGCCGCATGGAGACCCGCGCCAATTACGTCCTGATCGGCCTGTTCACCCTTGCGGTGATCTTGGGTGCGTTCGGCTTCGTGTGGTGGTTCGAGCGCGCCTCGGAAGGCACGTCGCGCGTCACCTACGAGATCGTGTTCGACGGCTCCGTCTCGGGGCTGCGCACCGGTAGCGCCGTGCTGTTCAACGGCATTCGCGTCGGCGAAGTGACGTCGCTCGCGCTCGATGCCAACGATCCGGGCAAGGTGGTGGCGAAAGTCGGCGTCTCGCCGCAGACGCCGGTGCGCGAAGATACGCGCGCCTCGCTCGAATATCAGGGCCTCACGGGCATCGCTTCGGTCGCGTTGCAGGGCGGCGTGCAAAGTTCACCCGCGCTTGCCGCGCAGCCCGGCGAGTTGCCGCGCATTCAGTCGGAGGCGGGGGCTTCCGCGGATTTCTACAAGTCGGCGCAGAAGATCGCCGGCAAGGTCGAGGACGTCGTGACGCGCGTCGATCGGCTGATGGCGGCGAACGAAAAGAAGATCAATCAGGTCGTCGATGACGTTTCGACGTTCACGGCGGTGCTGAACAAGCGCTCCGGGAATATCGACACGATGCTGGTCGATGCCAGCGAACTTGCGAGGAAGCTCAACGGCCAGGCCGACCGGCTCGACGGCATTTTGAAGAACGTCGAGAACTTCACCGGCGGCGGGGGCAAGGAAGGCTTCATGACCGACCTTTCGGAAGCGGCGAAATCGGTGCGGGCGCTCGCGGATAATCTCAACCGCACGGCGCCGGGCACCTTGAAGGATTACCAGCAACTCGCCGGGGATGCGCGGCGCGCGGTGGCGGAAATCGAGCGGGTGGCGCGTAATATTGGCCGCGATCCCAAGGGCTTTTTGTTCGGCGGTGGCGGGAATAATATTCCCAGCTACAGCGGGCGTTAACACGGACTGCGTCAAAGCGTGCTAAAGCGGGGCAGGGAGACAGGCGTGTCGAGTGAGACAGGAAAGCGCGGGTTCCGGATCGGGCTCGCCGCAGGGCTGATGTTTGCGGCCGCGGCGTGCAGCCTGCCGGCACAACCTGTCCCGACCTACGACCTCATCGCGCCGCGCGACTTCGGCAAGATGCGCCCGGCGCGCGGGCTGATCGAGGTCACGATCCCCAACGCGCTACAGGTTCTGGATACCGAGAAGATCGTCGTCGAGCCGCAGGCCGGCGTCGTCACCTATCTCTCTGACGCCCAATGGAGCGACCGGCTACCGAAGCTCCTGCAGGCGCGGATGATCGAGGCATTCGAGAATTCGTCGCGCATTCGCACCGTGGCGCGCGCGGGCGACAAGGTGAACGCCGACGCGCAGCTCGTCACCGACATCCGCAGCTTCGGCATCCAGGGCAAGGATGCGGTGGTCGAGCTTTCGGTGAAGCTGATCGGCACGCGCGGCGGGCGCATCAACGCCGCCAAGATCTTCACCGCGCGGGTGCCGGCACCCGCGACCGGCGGCGGTGCCGCGGCGGTCGCGATCAACGACGCGCTCAACATTGCGCTGATCGACATCGTGCGCTGGACGGCGACGAAAATCTGAAATGGCAAGATGCATCGCGCTTCTGCGTGCGGTGAATGCCGGCGGGACCGAATACCAATACGGTTGCGAAGCCATCGAATTGGCGTCGAAGTAAGCTCAAACAAAAACGGCCGGGAAATTTCCCGGCCGTTCTTTTTATTGAATGGCTTTGCTTAGCCGAGCCGCCCGGAAGCGTGGGCGAGGAGCGTGTAGACTTTGCCGGTGTCCGACGCCAAGTAGGTGCGGGTCAGCACCTGGCCGCGATCGTCACGGCCGACCTGATCGAGCAGACGCTCGAACTCCTCGATATAGCGATCGACCGTTTCGCGGAACTCGGACGAGCGCCGGTACTTGCGGCGGATGTCCTCGAACGTCTTCTGCCCCTGCGCCGTGTAGAGGCGGCGGGTGAAGGCATTCTTCTCGCCGCGATTATGACGCTCCCACAGCTCGACCGTCGCGTCGTGATCGACGAGGCGGGCGATGTCGGCCGAGAGCGCGTCGAGCGATTCGATCGAGCG
>DATMGD010000070.1:0-11031 GCA_035555855.1 Xanthobacteraceae bacterium | reverse complement strand
GGATCACCAGCGCCTGCGCCGCCTGCTGCCAGGCGAATTGCGGTTTGGCCGCCGGATGGTTCTGGATTTCACTTGCGATTTGCTCGGGCGAAATGACGATACCATTGACGCTAACGATTGCAGGCTCCGGCAGCGGGGGGCGTGAAGAAGTGTCGACAACCTGAACCATCGTTCACTCCGCAGGCGTCAAAGGTTTCGAAGTGTAGAGGCTCGCTTCCGCCTGCCTCAGCGGTTTCCTCGTCCGCACCACTTGGTAACCGCGGCGACCCAAGTACCAGACCGGCGCGCTCCACACATGCACGAGCCGAGTGAACGGGAAGACGAGGAAAATCGTCATGCCGAGGAAGAGATGCGCCTTGAAGACTGGATGAACATCTACGATCAGCGCCGAAACGCCGGGCTGCAGCGTGAGGATGCCCTGCGCCCAGTTCATGAACTTCACCATTTCGTGGCCATCGAGGTGGCCGAGCGAAACCGGAATGGTCGCAAGCCCGAGAACGAGCTGCGCATAGAGCAACAGCAGCACAGCAATATCGCCGAACGACGACGTTTTGCGGATGCGTGAATCGAACAGCCGGCGATGCACGAGAAACGTAATGCCGACGAAACACATAATGCCGGCAACGCCGCCGAGCACAATCGCCATCCATTGCTTGAAGGTATGAGAGATGCCGAGCGTATCGAAGACGTAGATCGGCGTCAGGAGACCGACAAAATGACCCATGAAGATGACGAGGATGCCGACATGAAAGAGATTCGAGCCCCAGCTGAGCTGGCGCTTGCGCAGGAGCTGGCTCGAGCCGCTGCGCCAAGTGTATTGCTCACGATCGAAACGCACCAAGCTGCCGAGCAGGAAAACCGTCAGGCAGAAGTACGGATACCAGCCGAAGACGATGTAGTTCAGTGTCTCGCGCATGACGCCCTCACGAACGGGTAATGACCGGACGGTGTGACTTCGTTTCGACGCCCGGCGCTGGCCGGCGGCCGGCGCGGACCTTGGCGACGATTTCATCCTTGCAGCCGTTCGCGCCAAGGCCGAAATCGACCGGCTGATCTTCCCAGGCGGCATCAAGCGCCTTGAGATCGCCGGCGTCGGGATCGGGCATTTCGAGCAGCGTCGAAATGACCTCTTCGTCGAGTTCGACAGTCGCCAGAGCCACCAATGCGCGGAATACCGCCTCGTACCTCGAGCTACGCTTGCGAAGCCGCTCGGCGAGCGCCGCGAAAATGTGCGCTGGCTGCGCGAGCAGCTCGCGCGCTTCGGCTTCCGGCAGCAGCGCAACATATTCGAGGAAGATCGGGATGAAGTCCGGCAGTTCGCGCGCGTCGATCTCGAGCCCGTGCCTGTCGTACATCTGCATGAGATCGATCATCGCCTGACCGCGATTGCGGCCCTCGCCATGCACATGCTCGAACAGATGCAGCGATAGCGAGCGCGTGCGATCGAACAGAAGGACGTAGCGCTCCTGCAGGTCGTAGCGATCGTCGCTGGTGAGTTCGGCGACGAGCTTGTGCAACCGCTGCTTGATCGGCGCCGGAATACGTGCGTCGTTTTCCAGCACTTCACTGATCTCGCCGGTTGCTGCCGCAAGCTCGTCAGTCGGATAATTCAGAAGCACCGAGAGCGCCTTGAAGGTCTTATCCATCACACAACCTCCATCGGGGTTTTCGCTTTCTTCGGCGTGCCGAACAGGTTGGTCTCGGTCGCGCCGCCGGAGCAGCCATTACCGAACGAGAACCCGCACGAGCCGCGCAAATTGTAAGCGTCCTCGCCAAGTTCGCGATGCGCGGTCGGGATCACGAAGCGATCTTCGTAATTCGCGATCGCCATCACCTGGTACATCTCCTCGATCGCGAGACTCGTCAGGCCGACGCGGCGAGCAATATTTTCGTCGATCACGCCATCGATGGTCTTCGCACGCATATAGGCACGCATCGCCAGCATCCGCTCGAGGCTGAGCGCAACCGGCTCTTCCTTCCCGGCTGTAAGCAAATTCGCGAGATATTGCAGTGGGATACGAAGCGAACGCACATCCGGCATCTCGCCGTCATGGCCGATCTTGCCGGCGGCCGACGCCGACTGGATCGGCGAGAGCGGCGGCACGTACCAGACCATCGGCAGCGTGCGGTATTCCGGATGCAGCGGAAACGCCACCTTCCACTGCATCGCCATTTTCCACACCGGCGAGCGGCGCGCGCCCTCTAGCCAGTTCTCCGGGATGCCGTCGGCGCGCGCCTGCGCGATCACTGCCGGGTCGTTCGGGTCAAGGAAGATGCCGAGCTGCGCTTCATAGAGATCCTCCTCTCCGGGAACGCTCGCCGCCTCTTCGATGCGGTCGGCGTCATAAAGCATGACGCCGAGATAGCGGATACGGCCGACGCAAGTTTCCGAACAGACCGTCGGCTGGCCAGATTCGATGCGCGGATAGCAGAAGATGCACTTCTCGGATTTTCCGCTCGACCAGTTGTAATAAATCTTCTTGTACGGGCAGCCGGAGACGCACATGCGCCAGCCGCGGCACTTATCTTGGTCGATCAGCACGATGCCGTCTTCCTCGCGCTTATAGATCGCGCCGGACGGACAGGCCGCGACGCATGCCGGATTGAGGCAGTGCTCGCACAGACGCGGCAGATACATCATAAAGGTGTTTTCAAACTGGCCGTAGATATCTTTCTGCACGCCTTCGAAATTGTAGTCGGCGGAGCGTTTTGAAAATTCGCCGCCGAGGATCTCTTCCCAATTCGGGCCCCACTGGATTTTTTCGATGCGCTCGCCGGTGATCAGCGAACGCGGGCGCGCCGTCGGGAAGGCTGGCATTTCCGGAGCCTTCTGCAGGTGCTCGTAGTCGAAGGTGAACGGCTCGTAGTAGTCGTCGATCTGCGGCAAATCGGGATTGGCGAAGATATTCGCCAAGACGCGCCACTTGGCGCCGATCCGCGGTTCGATCTTGCCGTTCGCCTTACGCTTCCAGCCGCCGTTCCAGCGATTCTGGTTTTCCCAATCCTTCGGATAACCGACACCCGGTTTCGTTTCGACGTTGTTGAACCAAGCGTATTCCATGCCTTCGCGGTTGGTCCACACGTTCTTGCAGGTGACTGAGCAGGTGTGACACCCGATGCACTTGTCGAGGTTCAGCACCATTGCGATTTGTGCGCGGACTTTCATTCTGCGGCCTCCATCTTTGGCGCAACCGCCATCGGTTCGGGTTGTTCGGCGTTCGGCTGATCGAGCCAGTCAACTTTCGACATCTTGCGCACAATCACGAATTCGTCGCGATTGGTGCCGATGGTGCCGTAATAGTTGAAGCCATAGGCGAGCTGCGCGTAGCCGCCGATCATGTGCGTCGGCTTCACCACGATGCGCGTCACCGAGTTATGAATGCCGCCGCGCTGTCCGGTGACTTCCGAGCCCGGCACGTTCACGATCTTCTCCTGCGCGTGATACATCAGGCACATGCCCTCCTTCACGCGCTGCGAGACGACGGCGCGTGCGGAAAGCGCGCCGTTCGAGTTGTAAGCCTCGATCCAGTCGTTATCTTCGATGCCGACTTTTTTCGCGTCGACCTCACTGATCCAGACAATCGGCCCACCGCGCGACAGCGTCAGCATCAGGAGATTGTCAGTATAGGTAGAGTGGATGCCCCACTTCTGATGCGGCGTGATGAAGTTGAGGACGATCTGCTTCTCGCCGTTGGGCTTCCGGTCGATCATCGGCTTCACGGCCTTGAGATCGACCGGTGGGCGATAGACGCAGAGCCCTTCGCCAAAAGCGCGCATCCACAAATGATCCTGATAAAGCTGCTGACGCCCGGTGAGCGTACGCCACGGGATCAATTCGTGGACGTTGGTGTAGCCGGCATTGTAGCAGACCTTCTCGGATTCCAACCCCGACCAGGTCGGCGCCGAGATGATCTTGCGCGGCTGCGCGACGACATCGCGAAAGCGGATTTTCTCGTCCTCCTTCGGGGTCGCAAGATGTGTATGATCGCGGCCGGTCGTCTTGGAGAGCGCTTCCCATGCCTTGACCGCGACTTCGCCGTTGGTTTCCGGCGCAAGCATCAAGATCACTTCGGTGGCGTCGATGTCACTATCGATCTTCGCCATGCCCTGCGTGGTGCCGACATCCGTCACCTCGCCGTTCAGCCGCTTCAAGAGATCGACCTCATGCTCGGTGTTCCATGCCATGCCTTTCACGGCATTGCCGAGCTTCGACATCAAGGGGCCAAGAGCGGTATAGCACTTGTAGATGTTCGGATAGTCGCGCTCGACGACGGCAACCGCCGGCATCGTCTTGCCCGGGATCGGCTCGATCTCGCCCTTCTTCCAATCCTTGACGTCGATCGCCTGTGCGATCTCGCCCGCGGTGTCGTGTTGGATGGGGCTGAGCACCACGTCCTTCTCGACGCCGAGCACTTCCGGCGCGACTTTTGAGAATTGCTTGGCGATCGCTTTATAGATTTCCCAATCGCTCTTGCATTCCCACACCGGATCGACTGCCGCCGACAACGGATGGATGAACGGATGCATGTCCGAGGTATTGAGGTCGTTCTTCTCGTACCAGGTCGCGGTTGGCAGCACGATGTCGGAGTAAACGCAGGTCGTCGACATGCGGAAGTCCAGCGTGACGAGAAGATCGAGCTTCCCTTTTGGCGCGTCATCATGCCAGGCGACTTCCTGCGGCTTTTGATGCCCGGTTTCGCCAAGATCCTTGCCCTGCACGCCATGCGTGGTGCCGAGGAGATGCTTAAGGAAATATTCGTGGCCCTTGCCGGACGAACCGAGAATATTCGAGCGCCACACGAACATATTGCGGGGCCAGTTATCCGGATGATCCGGATCCTCGCAGGCCATCTGCAATTCACCCGACTTCAGGCCCCTGGCGACGTAATCCTTCGGCTCCATGCCGGCGGCGGCCGCTTTAGACGCGATATCGAGGGAGTTTTGCCGGAGCTGCGGCGCGGTCGGCAGCCAACCCATGCGTTCAGCGCGGACGTTGTAATCGATAAACGTACCGCTCCAGTCGCCCTTTGGTGCTGTCGGCGAAATAACCTCATCGATGCCAAGCGTTTCATAGCGCCACTGGTCAGTATGGGCGTAAAAGAATGACGTTGAGTTTTGCTGACGTGGCGGGCGGCACCAATCGAGCGCAAAAGCGAGCGGCAGCCAACCCGATTGCGGACGCAGCTTTTCCTGGCCGACGTAATGCGACCAGCCGCCGCCAGATTGTCCGACACAACCACACATCACCAGCATGTTGATGGCGCCGCGATAGTTCATGTCGCAGTGGTACCAGTGGTTCATCGCGGCACCGATGATGATCATCGAGCGACCGTTGGTCTTTTCGGCGTTGAGCGCGAATTCACGCGCGACGGTGATGATCTGATCGCGTGGCACGCCGGTGATCTTCTCCGCCCAGGCGGGCGTATATGGAACGTTGTCGTCGTAAGATTTTGCAACATGCTTGCCGCCAAAGCCGCGATCGATGCCGTAATTCGCCGCGAGCAGGTCGAAGACGGTCGCGACCAGTACTTCTCCATCCTTCATCCTGAGGCGCTTCACTGGGATACGGCGCGGCAACACGCTCGGATGATCGGTACCGGCAAAATGATCGTGCTCGCGGTTGCCGAAATACGGAAAAGCGACGTCGGCGAACTCGTCCTTATTGCTCCACAACGAAAGACGAAGTTTCGTGTCGCGGCCCTTGGCGTCCTTTTCCTCGAGGTTCCACTTGCCCTTCTCGCCCCAACGGAAACCGACCGATCCCTGCGGGACGACAAGTTTGTCTGTCGTCTCGTCGTAAGCTACCGTCTTCCATTCAGGATTGTTGCTTTCGCCGAATTCGCCGGCAAAATCAGAGGCACGCGCAAGGCGCTCAGGCACCAGATGATCGCCCGACTTCACGAGCCGAACGAGGAATGGCATGTCGCTATACTGCCTCACATAGTCGGAAAAATACGGCACCTGCCGATCGAGGTGGAATTCGCGCAGGATGACATGGCCCATCGCCATGGCGAGCGCGGCGTCGGTACCCTGCTTCACCGAAATCCAGAGATCGGCGAATTTCGAAGCTTCGGAATAGTCAGGGCAGATGACAACGCTTTTCGCGCCGCGATAGCGCGCTTCAGTATAAAAGTGCGCGTCAGGCGTACGAGTCTGCGGGACGTTCGATCCCCACAGGATAAGGAAGCCCGAATTGTACCAGTCGGCGCTTTCCGGCACGTCAGTCTGCTCGCCCCAGGTCTGCGGCGAAGACGGCGGCAAGTCGCAATACCAATCATAGAACGACATGCAGACGCCGCCGATCAGGGAGAGATAACGCGAGCCCGCCGCATAAGAGACCATCGACATCGCCGGAATCGGCGAAAAGCCGATGATGCGATCCGGCCCGTAACGCTTGATGGTATAGGCATTGGCGGCACCGATGATTTCGGTGACTTCATCCCAAGTCGCGCGCACGAAACCGCCAAGACCGCGCTTTTGCACATAGGCGGCGCGCTTCTCGGGGTTTTCGACGATCGACTTCCAAGCCGCGACCGGCGTTTGCGTGCGGCGCGCATCGCGCCACAGCTTCAAAAGCCGCGAGCGCACCAGCGGATATTTCGCACGGTTGCCCGAATAGAGATACCAGGAATAGCTGGCGCCACGCGAGCAGCCGCGCGGCTCGTGGTTCGGCAGTTCCGGCCGCGTGCGCGGATAGTCGGTCTGCTGCGTCTCCCATGTGACGATGCCGCCCTTGACGTAGATCTTCCACGAACAGGAGCCGGTGCAGTTCACGCCGTGCGTCGAGCGCACGATCTTGTCGTGCTGCCAGCGCTTGCGATAGCCATCTTCCCAATCGCGGTTCTCGCTCGTCGTGATGCCGTGACCGTCGGCATAAGGTTCGCTGACACGACGGAAGAACATCAAGCGATCTAGAAAATGACTCATCGTGAACCTCCTGCAAGTGCCAGCGTTTTTTTGGCGTTTCTTTCGACATCGAACAGAAGGCCGCCACGGCGGGTGTAGAAAAACCAGGTAACAGCGATGCAGCTCGCGTAGAAGACCAGGAACCCCCACAGCGCGGTCTGCACACCACCGGTCAGCGCGATGGAGCTGCCGTAGCTTTTCGGAATGAAGAACGCTCCGTAAGCGGCGATCGCGGAGGTGAAGCCGATGATCGCGGCCGACTCCATTTCTATCTGCTTGTTGCGATCTCCAGCACTCAGGCGCGGCATCAGTTGCGGCATTTCCTTGCGCATGATCGCCGGGATCATCTGGAAGGTGGACGCATTGCCGACGCCGCTTGCGAAGAACAGGAACAGGAAGCTCACGAAGAAGCCGGCAAAGGCATAAGGCTGATCCTTGACGGACAGGAAATAGAGAACGCCGAGCACGCCAAGTGCCATCGCCACGAATACCCACAGCGTCACGCGGCCGCCGCCGTAGCGATCGGAAATCCAGCCGGTCGCGGAGCGTGAGATCGCCCCGACCAGTGGGCCGAGGAAGGCAAGTTGCAGGGCGTCGACGCTAGGAAACTGCGTCTTGGCGAGCAACGGGAAGCCCGCCGAATAGCCGATGAACGAGCCGAAAGTGCCGGTATAGAGCCAGCACATAATCCAGTTGTGCTTGCGCTGGAAGATCACCGACTGCTCGGCGAACGAGGCGCGCATTGAGGCTATATCATCCATACCGAACCAGGCAGCGAAGGCGGAGGCCGCGATGAACGGCACCCAGATGAAGCCCGCGTTCTGCAGATACATCTTGGTCGTCTTGCCTGCTTCGGTCGCGGTCTGCGGGTCGCCACCGAGGAAGCCAAAAACGCCATAGGCGATCACGATCGGGATGATGAACTGCGCGACGCTGACCCCGAGATTGCCAAGGCCAGCATTAAGTGCGAGCGCATTGCCCTTCTCCGATTTCGGAAAGAAGAAGCTGATATTGGCCATGGACGACGCGAAGTTTCCGCCGCCAAAGCCGCACAATAGCGAGAGCGCAAGAAAGACAAAATATGGTGTATCGGGATTACGGACGGCAAAACCGATGCCGAGCGCCGGGATCATTAGCGACCAAGTTGCGAGCGTCGTCCACAGCCGACCGCCAAAGATCGGCGGCATGAAAGAATAGAAGATTCTGAGCGTCGCTCCCGAAAGACCAGGAAGGGCAGCAAGCCAGAACAGCTGATCGGTCGTGAACTTGAAACCGACGGCGGGAAGCTTCGCAACGACGATCGACCACACCATCCAGACCGCGAACGACAACAACAGCGACGGAATCGAAAGCCACAGATTGCGGCGCGCGATGGCGCGACCCGTCTTCTGCCAGAATGTCGGGTCTTCCGGCTCCCACTTCTCGATCAGTTTCGGGCCGAGGATCGCCGCGTGTTTCGGCTCGTGAACGCCTTGCAGCTCGGCGAATTGCGGCAGCGCGCGCAAATCGCGTGCCGGTGTCCTGCTCTCCATGTAGCGGATTGCGAGATGCATCCAAACGAGCGACACGCCGGCGACTAGGAACAGCAGCATGAAGCAACTCGTCCAGATGCCGGTGAGGTCGTTCAGCATCCCGAAGGCAATCGGCAGCACGAAGCCGCCGAGACCGCCGATCATGCCGACGAGGCCGCCGACCGCGCCGACATTGTTCGGGTAATAAACCGGGATGTGCTTGAAAACCGCGGCTTTGCCGAGGCTCATGAAGAAGCCGAGGATGAATATGAGCACAGTGAAACCGGCAAGGCCGGTGGCGAACTGGAACGTCACCGGGCCGTGCGTCGTCTGTACGATATAGGAGGCCGGCGGATAGGACAGGAGAAACGTCACCGCGACGGAGACGAGGAATGTCCAGTACATGACGCGTCGCGCGCCATAGCGGTCGGAAAGATGCCCGCCATAGGCACGGAAGATGCTCGCCGGGATCGAATAAGCCGCGGCGAACATACCGGCCGACTTGATGTCGAGGCCGTAGACGCCAATTAGGTAGCTCGGCAGCCACAACGAGAGCGCAACGAAGGCGCCGAAGACGAAGAAATAATATAGCGCGAAGCGCCAGACCTGAACGTTCTTGAGCGGTGCCAGTTCCAGCCATACGCTCTTCGGTTTTTCGCCGCGCGCGCGGCGCGCCTTCAGCACGGGGTCGTCGCTCGTCGTGAACCAGAAAACGATCGCCATCACGGCGATCGCGAGCGCCCAGATCTTGGCGGTGGTCTGCCAGCCATAGGCAACGAGCACGAACGGCGCGCAGAACTTGGTGACGGCGGCACCGACATTGCCCGCGCCGAAAATACCGAGCGCCATGCCCTGCTTTTGCAGCGGGAACCAGCGCGAGACATAAGCGACGCCGACCGAGAACGAGCCGCCGGCGATGCCGACGCCGAGCGCGGCCAGCAGGAACTGCGGATAGGTCGTGGCCCAGGTCAGCAGATAAGTCGCGACCGCGGCCGAGAGCATCGTGGCGACGTAGACGATGCGGCCGCCGTACTGGTCGGCCCATACGCCGAGCACGATGCGGATCAGCGATCCGGTCAGAATCGGCGTCCCGACGAGCAGACCAAACTGCGTCTCGTTAAGCCCGATTTCCTGTTTGATGCGAATGCCGATGATCGCGAAGATCGTCCAGACCGCAAAGCAAACGGTGAAGGCGATCGTCGACATCCACAGCGCAGTAGCTTGGCCCCGCGGCGTAGCTTCGGTGCGTGCGTTCATAGGCAAATCCTACTGGCGGCATATTTGCCGACTACCCGCAGGGAACAGTAGAATCGCTCTAGGAAATTTGACTAGGCGCAACGCAATAGAAATAATTTGCGACCGCACCAATTATCTAGAATAAATAGCTTTTCTTTGAATCTGATTGATTTTTATCATGCTAATAATTGATTATTGTTAAGAATAGGATTCTCCATGCGCCGGGCCGAACTTAAAATCCTTCGCAAGCTGCCGCTTTTTTGCGACATGAACCAGCGGCACTTCGACCGGCTGATGAAAAACGCGCTCTTGCAATGGTTCCCGGCGCATACCGAGTTGATCCGCGAACGGGAATTACCAGATTATCTACATATATTGGTCGACGGCATGGTCGAACTGTTCGCCACTCGCGGTGGACAATCGGCAACGATCGATATCCTGCAACCGATAACGGCCTTTATCATCGCGGCCGTCGTCCGCGACGAACTCTATCTGAACGGCGCCCGCACACTCACTCCCGCGCGCATCCTGCTGATCCAAGCCAACACGATTCGCAGTGTTTTCAGCGAGGATGCCGTATTCGCGCGAGCCGTCGTGAGCGAACTCGCCACGCGTTATCGGGCTGTGATCCAAGTGTTGAAGAACGATCGTATTGGCAACAGTACCGACCGCGTCCTGAACTGGATAGCTCGCGAGGATATTCGGCAACATCGTAAGGGATCGATCCAAATTCCGTTCGACAAGCGGATACTTGCTTCCTATCTGGGGATGAGACCAGAGAATCTTTCACGTGCCTTTCAGACGCTGAGACGCCATGGGATTATCGTTCATGGCAAAACGCTCCTTATTAAAGACCGCAAATCATTCAGACGGCTGGTCCGCCCATCTGTATTGTTCGCGAACAATTGACAAGTACCAACGCTGCGCGGAACGCATGGTGGAATAGCTGTCAGCGCGAGTTGTAAGATCAGATCTTTATTCTCACTCGACTAGCACACCAGCAGCGCAAATACCGCCGGCGGGCCATAAGCCCCCGCCGTCAAGCCACCCCACTCCACCACCACCGCGAGATCGGTATGCTTTTTCGCCGTTTTGGACTCCATTCCTACCTCCATTGCACTTTCTTGTGTAGGATTATATTCAATAACATCACGAGAACAAGGTGCGACGCCGGCGCCCTCCACAGCCATTCGAAAATGCGCTTAACTCGGATTCGGGTAGCGCATAAATGCTGAAATGGCTACGCTGACGCCGCGAACGGATCGCCGCCGAAGCCGACGAATTCAGGGAAACTTACGGTAACGACGCCTTCGACTATTCGCTAATACCTGACAGGCAGCCGCCACCGTGTAGAACGCTCATGACGGAATTTGCCGAC